>CAYWRM010000003.1:0-183259 GCA_964460905.1 uncultured Lentimicrobiaceae bacterium | reverse complement strand
CCATCGTTATATGCAACCAGTAGAAATGACAAACGAACTTTGAAATAAATAATGAATTTAAAAGTGCGGAGTCAGCATGATAAACTCTGACAAAAATAAAATGAAAAAGTTTACAATTATCCTATCAGTTTTAGTTACAATAGCAATGACAACCAACGCCCAATGGCAGCTGGCAAACGGACCTTATGGTGGAAAGGTAGCTTCAATAGCTACAAGCGGGTCAAATATTTTTGCAGGAACATATGATGGTGGTGTGTTTTTGTCAACTAATAATGGAACATCATGGACAGAAGTGAATAATGGTTTGACAGATCTTAATATCAGATCATTAGCCATAAGTGGTAACAATATTTTTGCAGGAACCTACGGTGGTATGTTTGTGTCCAATGATAATGGAACATCATGGACAGAGGTGAATAATGGTTTGCCAAATAGTATTATCATGGCAATAGCTACAAGCGGGTCAAATATTTTTGCAGGAACATATGGTGATGGTATGTTTTTATCAACTGATAATGGAACATCATGGTCACAGATTAATAATGGATTAACATATAATTATGTATGGTCAATTGCTGTGAGCGGAACAACTGTTTTTGTAGGAACACAAGGTAGTGGTGTGTTTTTATCAACTAATAATGGAACATTATGGACGCAAGTAAATAATGGTTTGACAAATTATGATATCATGTCGTTAGCCATAAGTGGAACAAATGTTTTCGCAGGAACATCTGGTGAAGGTGTATTTTTATCAACTAATAATGGAACATCATGGACAGAAGTTAACAATGGTTTAACAAATTTTTATGTTAGGGAATTTGCGATAAACGAAACAAGTGTTTTTGCTGGCACTTCTGGTGGTGGCGTGTTTTTATCAACTGATAATGGAACGTCATGGAACGAAATGAATAATGGTTTGACAAATAATGAGGTCACTGCATTAACCATAAGCGAAACAAGTTTTTTTTCAGGAACATATGGAGGTGGTGTATTTTTTTCCAATGATAATGGAGTATCATGGGTACAGGTGAATAATGGTTTGTATAATACTACTATCAATTCATTAGCTATAGATGAAACACGTGTATTTGCAGGAACAGATGGTGGTGGTGTGTGTTTTTCCAATGATAATGGAACATTATGGACAGAAGTGAATGACGGTTTGACAAATAATTATGTCCTTTCATTGGCCTTAAGTGGAACAAATACTTTTGCAGGGACTAGTTATGGTGGCGCATTTTTATCCACTAATAACGGAACATCATGGACAGAAGTTAATAATGGTTTGACAAATGATTATGTCTCCTCATTAGCCATATATGGAACAAGTATTTTTGCAGGAACCTATGGTGGTGTGTTTTTATCCAATGATAATGGAACATCATGGACAGAAGTTAACAATGGTTTGACAAGTTTTTTTGTCAATTCATTAGCGATAAACGAAACAAGTGTTTTTGCTGGCACTTCTGGTGGTGGCGTGTTTTTATCAACTGATAATGGAACATCATGGGTACAAGTTAATAATGGTTTAACAAATACTTATATCTTTGCTTTAGCCGTAAGTGAAACAGCTGTTTTTGCAGGAACATATGATGGTGTTTTTGTATCCACTAATAATGGAACATCATGGACAGCAGCGAATAGTGGTTTGACAAATTATTTCATCAATTCAATAGTTATAAGTGGAGAATATATTTTTACAGGAACTGCAGGAGGCGTGTTTTTATCCACTGATAATGGAACATCATGGACTGAAATGAATGATGGCTTAACTAATATTACTATCAATGCATTAGCCATCAGCGAAACAACTGTTTTTGCGGGAACTAATGGTAGTGCAGTTTGGAAACGTCCTTTATCAGAGTTTGTTGGTATAAATGATGTTTCTTCCACAAACCGTGTTATGAACATATATCCTAATCCCGCTTCTGATATGATAACAGTAATAATTGACCCAAGTATTAATCCTTCTCTAACACTGAAAATTTATAATATAACGGGTTCTTTAGTCAAGACGGAATTGGTTAAAGAAAATCAACAACAAATAAACGTCAGTGATTTAAACAACGGAATATATATGGTTGAAATTAAATCAAAAAACGTGACATCAAAAAAGAAATTAATAATTAATTAAATTAAAACTCCAAGCAGCAAACTTTAAAGGTAAATCAATGGAGCAAAAAAAAATTGTGCACATCAAGGTGCGGGGTGTAAACCTTTTTTAATTCCTTAGAAATCGCCAGGGATACCGACCTGCATTGCCAGTTTTGGCAGGCGGGAGTTCATCTTAATGATTCTGATCGCAAAATCATAGTCTTACCAATTTGAAAAAAGTATAAATTAGCATTGTATTACTGTGTGAGAAATTACAAACTTTAAAACTAATTAATAATGAAAAAGTATATTATTGCACTTGTTGCAATTTTGTTATCAATATCTGGTTATTCACAACATGAAGAACAAAAATATGTCCCTGAAACTGATCCTCTTGTATTGGAGAAACTGGAGCAATGGCAAGACATGAAGTTTGGCTTGTTAATGCATTGGGGAGCATATAGCCAATGGGGAATAGTGGAATCATGGTCAATTTGTCCTGAGGATTATGGCTGGTGTCAGCGCAAAAAAGGTAAAAATTATGATAACTATTTTGAATATGTAAAAGAATATGAAAATTTAAAATCAACATTCAACCCCGTTAATTTTGATCCGGAAAAGTGGGCAGCAGCAGCAAAAAATGCAGGAATGAAATATGTGGTCTTTACAACAAAGCATCACGATGGATTTTCAATGTTCGACACCCAGCAAACTGATTATAAAGTTACTGATACGGGATGTGCTTTTCATTCTAATCCAAAATCGAATATTACAAAAGAAATATTCGATGCATTTAGAGCTGAAGGATTATGGGCAGGAGCTTACTTTTCTAAACCCGATTGGCACAACGATAATTACTGGGACCCCTATTTCCCGCCAAGGGACAGAAACGTAAATTATGACCCTGAATTATATCCTGAAAAATGGAAGAAATATGTCGACTTTACCCATAATCAGATAATGGAATTAATGACTGACTATGGAGAAGTAGATATACTTTGGCTTGATGGTGGTTGGGTTGCCAAAGAATCAAAAGAAAATATGAGTAATTGGTATATTAAAAAAGCTATGGACACAAAATCCGGCTTTTTAAAAAGCACAATAGTTAACCAGGATATTCGTATGGATGAGCTCGTTTTGAAAGCCCGCGAAAAACAACCCGGCTTAATAGTTGTTGACCGTGCGGTTCCGGGCAAAAACCAAAATTATCTAACTCCCGAAAACCGTGTTCCCAAAGAGGCGCTCTCTTATCCATGGGAATCATGCATAATTGCAGGGGGAAGCTGGTCGTGGATTCCAAATGCAACATATATGAGTGGAAGAAAAGCAATTCAGTTGTTGGTGGATATAGTTGCTAAAGGTGGTAATCTTCTTTTAAATGTAGCACCTGGCCCGGATGGAAAATGGCATGATGGGGCTTATGAATTATTTGAAGAAATTGGAAACTGGATGGATGTAAATAGTGAAGCCATTTATGAAACCCGTGCCATAGCACCTTATAAAGAAGGTAAGGTATGTTTAACCAAAAAAGATGACGCCATATATGCAATATATCTTGCAGAAGAAAATGAAACACAGATACCTTCCAAAATATGGCTATCCTCAATAACTCCATCAGTTGACACTAAAATGATCTTATTGGGTGATAATCAGGAGCTAAAGTGGGAAACAGCGGGTAGTGGTTTTGTTGTTTATATTCCGGAAAATCTCCAAAAAAAGCCACCATGTAATTATGCATGGGTAATAAAAATTAATAACATAAAATAGTTAATTCACTCAAAATGAAAAAGTATTATCTAATTTTTATATCTGCTTTTTATATTTTTCTTCTAACTGAATTTAACAGTGTTTGCGCACAAAATATTGAAACCGATACTACCCGACTCGAGTGGTTTGGTGATGCAAAACTTGGAATTTTCATACACTGGGGAATTTACTCCGTTAATGGCATTGACGAATCATGGTCGTTTTATAACGGGTATATTTCACATGATGATTACATGAAACAATTAAATGGCTTTAATGCTATTAATTACAAGCCTAAGAAATGGGCTAATATTATAAAAGAGAGCGGAGCAAGGTATGCTGTTATTACTTCTAAACATCACGATGGAGTAGCTTTATGGGATAGCAAATACAGCGATTTAAACGTTGTTAAAAAAACACCTGCAGGCCGTGATTTATTAATGCCATTTGTAAAGGGACTAAGAAAAGAAAAAATTAAAGTAGGCATGTATTACAGCCTACTGGATTGGTCGCATCCCAACTACCCAAATTTCACACGAAACGAAAAACGCTATGAAAATGATACTATTCGCTGGGAGAAATTTGTGAAATTTAATTTTGGGCAAATTGAAGAAGTGATAACTAATTATAATCCTGATTTGGTTTGGTTTGACGGCGACTGGGAACAAAGTGCTGAAAAATGGCAGGCAAAAGAAATTCGTGAATTACTTCTCAAAAAAAATCCAAACATAATAATAAACAGCCGTTTGCAAGGTTACGGTGATTATGCCACCCCCGAACAAGGCCTTCCTATTCGCAAACCAAAAGAAAAATACTGGGAATTGTGTATGACCATGAATGATTCATGGGGCTATCAGGGTAATGACAAAAATTATAAAACCCCTTACCAGATTATCCGAATATTTGCCGATGTCATTTCTCTTGGAGGCAATTTACTACTTGACATAGGACCAAAAGCTGATGGAACAATACCTGACAAACAAGTCCACATTTTAAAGGAACTTGGCAAATGGACAAAAAAAAATGATCAGGCAATCTTTGGAACAAATGCCGGCATTCCAAAAGAATATTTTGATGGGCCTACTACCCTCTCAAAAGATGGGAAAATACTTTATCTCTTTGTTACAGGCAAACCAAACGGACCAATTATGCTCAAAGGTTTGAAGAATAAAATAAATAGCATCTGGGTAGTTGGAAGTGGCATTAAACTGGATCATGATATAAAAATGAAAGCATGGTGGAGCAAAACTCCCGGCCTTGTTTTTATAGATATTCCAAATAATGTCCTTGACAAATATATTACTGTAATTGCACTTAGTTTGGCGAATGGAGAGATTGACCTCTATTGATTGTGTTTTTCTATTTATATCATAAATCTTCAAAGTTTAATTTTTCAGGACCAGACAAGATAAATATCAGGTTGTGTGATTTTTAATCATTTAAGTCAAAAAATAATCATTCAAAAATAAAATGATAATGAAATACAAATCAGTTCTAATATTTCTGGTGACAATATTAATTGCAAGTTGTAATTCGGTAAACAATATTAAATTTTCAACAGACACCTTCACAATTGTCATAGATCAAAATGGAAATATCACTCAAATGCTGGATAACAAGGTAGGTGATGATTATATTGCAGCTGAAATGTCTTCACCATTATTATCGATAAGAGTTGATGGAAAAATTCTTTCACCCATTTCTATGGACCACAATAATGAAGAACTGATATTTCAATTTGATTCAATTGAAACCATAGTACGTATTGAAGCTAAAGCAAAAAAAACTCACATTAAATTTGAGATAATTGATGTTCAACCTAATAGTTATGTTGAACTTATAATTTGGGGGCCTTATCCAACAATCATAAATAAAAGCATAGGTGAAACAATAGGAGTTGTAAGAGGTCAAGAATACGCAATTGGGTTGCAGGCACTAAACCCAAAAACACTGGGTGGCTATCCGTGGAATGAAAATGATTGCATGCCGCAACTGGATATTTTCGAAAATGATGATTTCTCGGATTTAAGCGAAGAAGGAAAACGATATGTTCTTTATCGTGTTGAAGCAGCTAAACCTGAAGAATTTGGAAGTACGCTTCAAGCATACTGTCGAAACCGAAACAAAGATAGGGAAATCGAAAACTGGGGACATAAAAAATACAAGTCTCCAGCCTATGATGATGGAGGTGTAATAGGTTCCAAGATAGCCCTTTTTGGATGTCCTGTTGAACAAACTTTGGATTTTATTGGGAAGATTGAAATTGCAGAGGGATTGCCTCATCCCAAAATAGATGAAGAATGGGGCAAAACTGCCCGGACAGCAAATTCATCCTATCTGATTTTGGGGTTTGGGGAGGATGATATTGAAAAGGCAATTAAATACACCAAGATGGCAGGATTAAAATATTTAGATCATCCCGGCCCTTTTATAACCTGGGGGCATTTTGAACTGAATAAACAATTCCCTAATGGATATTTAGGATTGAAAAACTGTGTTGAAACTGCTGAGAGTCAAGGGGTCCATTTAGGAGTTCATACTCTCTCTAACTTTATAACAACCAATGACCCTTATGTTAGCCCAGTTCCTGATAAACGATTGGCAAAAGTAGGCTTCAGTAAAATAATAGGCGATATAAATAATTCACAGAAAGAAATAATAATCGAATCACCCAATATTTTTAGGCAAACCAGTAACAATAATCTGAAAACGGTGGTTATCAATGAAGAGTTAATAAGGTATGGAAGTGTTTCTGAAGAAGAACCCTGGAGATTACTTGATTGCCAGCGTGGGGCTTTCGAAACAAATCCTGCTAATCATAAGTCTGGGTTAGATATTGCTTTGTTGGCCGATCATGCTTACAAAGTATTTTTGACCAACGCCGAATTAACAAAGGAAGTAGCAATAAATATTGCCGAGCTATTCAACCAAACTGGACTTCGCCAAATATCATTTGATGGGCTGGAAGGCAATCGCTCAACAGGTATGGGAAACTATGGTGAAATATTAATGACAACCACTTGGTACGATAATCTGGATGAAAATATTAAAAGTCATTTAATTGCCGATGCCAGCCGGACATCCCATTATTTTTGGCACATTTATTCAAGAATGAACTGGGGTGAACCCTGGTATGCCGGCTTCCGCGAAAGCCAGACTGAATATCGCTTCAAAAACCAGAAATACTTCAAACGTAATCTTATGCCTGGTATGTTGGGCTGGTTCCTAATGACTAATCAAACAAGCCTTGAGGATATTGAATGGTTGCTAGCCAAAGCAGCAGGATACAATGCAGGATTTGGGCTTACGAGTAGTTATAAAGCTTTTGAGGAAAATGGATTAACAGATGAAATTCTGGAACGGATAAAAGTCTGGGAGCAAGCACGTTTAGATGGTGCTTTTGATAAAGAAACCAGAGAACAATTTAAAGATACAGAAAAAGAATTCCACCTCGAAATGCTTACTGATACTTCTTGGAAGTTAATAGAGATTATGCCTGTAAGACTTGAACATTCAAAAAAAGAAAGGCAACCCGGAGAGCCTTTATTTTCAAAAGTGACATTTCTTAATCCATCAGAAAAGCAGAACCTAAACTTCATACTATCAGCAATTGACGGGGATGTTAAAGATATTAAGCTAGAAATTGATAATTATAAGGAAATAATAATTCCTATCATTTTGAAAGAGGGAGAAACCATAAAGTTCTTAGATGGAATCACAGCTATGGTATACAATAAAAACTGGCAAAAAATAAATGAAATAAAATTAAATCCTGTAGTCTTAATTTCAGAAGAGACCTCCGTTAGCTTGGACTGTAATTTCATGGGAGGGAAAGAAACAAAGTTAATGCTTGAGATAAGGGTACTGGAGGGTGAAGGAAAAGTAATAAGAAAATAGCTTGGTGATTAAATTATAAATAAATTTCGTTTACGATGAAAATAATAATATTTGGGCTATTTATAATCATTTCCTCCATTTCTTGTATGAAAAATATTGAAAGCATTTCGAATGACAATTCAGAAATAATTGAATATAAGCTATGGTATAAGCAGCCGGCAAAAATTTGGGATGAGGCATTACCTGTTGGAAATGGCCGTCTGGGGGCAATGGTTTTTGGTGGGGTATTTAACGAACGCATTCAGTTAAATGAAGAAAGCCTTTGGGCCGGTAAACGTTTTAACACCAATAATCCAAACGCATTAAAAGATCTGCAGAAAAACAGGGAATTGATTTTTAACGGAGAAATTAAAAAAGCCTACGAGCTTGGTAACAAAAGTTTATTGGGAACTCCTCCTCAATTTCGCTCCTATCAAACATTAGGTGATATTTATTTGTCGTTCGACAGTTTATCTCCAGTTACAGAATATACTCGTGAACTCCATTTAAATTCAGGTATTGCCTCTACTGTTTTTACTAGTGGTGGTATAACTTACACCCGGGAAGTATTTTCTTCTGCACCTGATAATATTATTACCATTCATTTAAGTGCTGATATTCCCGGGACGATAAACACTACACTTTCCATCCAGCGGCAACAAGACGCTTCTGTAAAAGCAAATAAAAATCAACTTATTCTAATAGGTCAAATTGTCGATAAAACAACAGATACTCAAGGATCGGGAGGTGAACACATGAGGTTTGCTGCAAAATTATTGGCCATAAATGAAGGGGGGGAGCTAATAACTGATTCCTCAACACTACAGGTTAAAAATGCTGATGAACTAACCATTATTTTTACTGCAGCAACTGATTATAATCTTGAAAAATTAAACTACGACAGAAATATTGACCCCATTACTATTTGTAATAATATTTTGGCAAAAGCTGAATGTAAACCCTACGTTGAGATCAAAGAGTCACATATTAAAAATCATGAAAAGTTTTTTAATCGTGTTCAAATTAATTTAGGTGGAGAACAACTTACCTCAATTCCAACTGATATAAGATTAGATTCAGTTAAACATGGATACGATGACCCTGCTCTTATCGCTTTATATTTTCAATATGGCAGGTACTTATTAATAGGCAGTTCAAGAGATCCGGGGGTGTTGCCAGCTAATTTACAAGGTATTTGGAATGATCATTTTAATGCACCCTGGAATTCAGACTATCATACTAATATAAACTTGCAAATGAATTACTGGCACGCTGAAATTTGTAACCTTCCTGAAACAGTTGACCCTCTCACAAATATTGTTGATGAATGGAGAGAGCCTGGAAGAGTAACAGCAAAAGACATGTATGGATCTGAGGGATGGACCATGCATCATGCAACAGATATTTTTGGAAAAACAGTCCCGAATGCCGATATGAGGTGGGGAATGTCGCCCCTGAGTGGAGTTTGGATGACTTTCCCATTATGGAGGCATTTTGAATTTACTCTAGATAAAGAATACCTTAAAACTAAGGCATATCCCATAATGAAAGAAGCAATGTTGTTTGTATGTGATTTTTTGATTGAGAAAGATGGCTATCTGGTAACCAACCCTACTATGTCACCCGAAAATGCCTACATCCTTGATGATAAGGATTATCCCTGTCAATTAACTTATGCTGCTACAATTGACAATCAAATCTTAAAGGCACATATCGATCATTGTATCAAAGCAAGTGAAGTACTAGGAATTGATTATGACTTACATCAAAATTGGAAAGACATTTCTTCGAAAATACCACCGGTATTAGTCGGCAATGATAGTACAATTATGGAATGGATTGAAGATTACCAAGAATGGGATCCCGGTCACAGGCATATGTCACACTTGCTGGGTTTGTATCCTCTTGCACAAATTACACCAGAAACTCCTGAATTGTTTGAAGCTGCAAAAAACACCATAAAAAAAAGACTAAATCATGGAGGCGGACATACGGGGTGGAGCCGTGCCTGGATAATCAACTTTTTTGCCAGATTGCACGAACCTGATAAAGCTTATACACATGTAATGGCTTTGTTAAGAAAATCAACACAAAGTAATTTATTCGATAGTCATCCCCCTTTTCAGATAGATGGGAACTTTGGAGGGACTGCCGGTATTGCCGAAATGCTGCTTCAAAGTCACAATGACGTGATACAATTATTGCCAGCACTTCCTTCATCCTGGCCTACTGGTGAAGTTAAAGGATTATGCACCAGAGGCGGTTTTGAGGTCGACATCAAATGGGAAAATGGAGTAATGAACACTACCACTATTTACTCCAAAACAGATAATAAGTGCAAAGTGAAATATAAAGACAATATGATAAATATAGATATGAAAAAAGGAGATATTATTATTTTAAACGATAAACTTTATTAAAATGAAATATAAATTTTCCAAGGTAGAATTAGCATTTAACAATCATCTGAAGTTTGAAAAACAAAGTACGAAAATCCCTTACATAACGGTAAACAATTTTCCCAAGTTGGGATTACTGACTTCTCTTAGGTTTTTAGAATGGGTTGCTGAAAATCCTAATGGTGTAATTAGCCTTCCAACCGGAAAAACACCAGAATATTTTATCAAGTGGACAAAATATATACTCCAAAATTGGAACAACAAATCCATTGACGCTATCAGAAAAAAATATGGACTAAATCTTCACAAAAAACCTGAGTTAAGAGGTCTTCAGTTTGTCCAAATAGATGAATTTTATCCCATCAGTTCAAAACAACACAATAGTTTTAATTATTATTTGCGTGATTTTTATATCAACGGATTTGGTTTGGATGAAAAAAAGGCTTTGCTTATTAATGCTGATGATATTCCACTATTTAATGGTAAAAATTTCCAGGAAGTCTTCCCTGACTTTATGATTGATCTGCAACTTAGATATAAAGACTGTCAATCGAAGCAAGAATTTATTCAACAACAGTCCATCTATAAAATCGACCAATGGTGTAGCGAATATGAAGAAAAAATCCAGGAAAAAGGTGGAATCGGCTTTTTCCTTGGAGGTATTGGTCCCGATGGACATATTGCATTCAACGTAAGAGGTTCTGATCATAATTCAACAACTCGATTAACAGCAACAAATTTTGAAACTCAGGCTGTGGCAGCGGGCGATTTGGGTGGAATAGAAATCTCAAGAAATCGATTAGTAATCACCATCGGACTAAAAACAATTATTAGTAATCCTGATGTTGTTGCCATTATTATTGCTGCAGGAGAAGCAAAAGCCAAAGTAATTAAAGACACTTTGGAAAATGAAGTTTCCAACATATTCCCCGCAACGATTTTGCAAAAAGTTAAAAATAGCAGATTCTATCTTACTACAGGCGCCGGGATAAAGTTGCAGGACAGCCTGAATAACTATTATAAAAAAGACAACTGGACAAATGAGAAAACACAAAAGATCATTATCGATTTATGTTCGAAATTGGATAAGTATGGGCATAACATTACAATGGAAGATTTAAAAACTGATCAATATGCAAAACTAATTCCCAACCTTAATGAAAATACCGTTGATAATGTCATAGAACAAATTAAATCCAAAATAGATCTGGGACTTAAGAAAAAGAAAAATCAGAACTTTTTCCACACTGGCCCTCACCATGATGATATTATACTTGGATTGTTACCTGAAATTAGTCAGGAACTCAGGGAAGTTAGCAGTCGTTTTAACTTTGTTATACTTACTTCAGGTTTTACTGCCGTAACTAACACCTTCGTTATCGACTTACTAGAAGATGTAAAGGGATTTTTGAATGAAGATAAAATTGAAATGATTAACTATCCCGATTTTTTTGAAAATGGATATAAATTTAAATGGGACAAGGATGTTTATCATTACCTGAATAAAGTTGCTTCAGGAGAACCACATGAACGAATCAGGGCCGTAAGTCATAGGATAGTGCGTATTTTAACAGAAATATATAAGTTCAGTTCAATTAATGATCTGAAATTTAAAATTGATGAAATCCTTTGCCTTTTACGAAATTCTTATGACGGAAAGAAAAATTTGCCCGATATTCAGAAATTCAAAGGTATGATCAGGGAGTTTGAGGAGGAGTTAGTTTGGGCACATTATGGCGTTCAGGTTAAAAATGTACATCATTTAAGATTGGGATTTTATACAGGAGATGTCTTTACTGAACAACCAGAAGTTCATAGAGATGTTATGCCTATTTTGGAAATGATGCGTAAAACTAAGCCAACAATTATTAGCTTGGCCCTCGACCCGGAAGGAAGCGGCCCTGATACACATTATAAAGTGCTGCAGGCTATAGCTGAGGCTGTGCGGCTTTGGGGAAAAGAGAAAGATTTGTCGAATCTCAGGATAATGGGCTATAGAAATGTTTGGTATAGTTTTAACCCGGCTGAGGCTGATGTTATCGTTCCTGTTTCTCTTAATTCATTATCAAACTTCGATGAGTCATTCAGTCATTGTTATCTATCGCAGTTTAATGCTTCTTTCCCAAGTTATTTGCACGATGGAAAATTCAGTAAACTAGCTCAAAAAATATGGACGAAACAATATGAATCTATCAGGCTTCTACTCGGAAAATCATATTTTTACGAAAACGAAAATCCTAAATTAAGGGCAACACATGGCCTAATTTTTTACAAAGAAATGGATGTTGATACATTCCTATTGCAGGCAGCAGAGTTGAAAGATTCAATGGAAGGGACAGCTGGACTGTTAGTGTAATTTATTTAAATATTTCAATAGGTATATTAGAATAAATAGTTACTTTTGTTAGTGTCTATTTTACACTAACTAAATGCATGAATTAAACCCTTCTTTATCTGTTGATTGTGTTGTTTTTGGATTAGATACGAATGAACAAGCATTAAAAATACTGGTATATGAACGGGATATTTTCCCAGATGATCAATCAGGTAACAAAAACCTGAAATTCCCAGGTAATTTGGTGACTGAAGATGAAAATCTGGATGAATCAGCCTATCGCACACTCAATGAATTAACAGGCATGAAAAATATTTGCCTGAAACAGTTTCATGCGTTTGGTGACCCGGCCCGAATTAAGTACCACGAAGAAAGGGAATGGTCTGAAAGGCATTACGGAATAAAAATAAACCGTGTGGTTACAATAGCGTACTATGCTTTAATCCGCATCGACAAACAAAACCCTGATCAAATAAAAATAAAGGATAAGGTGCGATGGATCAATGTTGACAATGCTAACAACCTAGCCTTTGACCATTCTTTTATTCTTTCTAACGCTCTTGCAGCTTTACGTCAAGACCTGATTTTTCAAAATGTAATGGGATATGAATTACTTCCTAAAAAATTTACATTGAATCAGTTACAATCTATGTTTGAAATTATTTTGGGAACTAGCCTCGATAAAAGGAATTTCAGAAAAAAAATAGGGAAAGCTGGTTATATTGTTTCACTTGGAGAAAAACAAAAAGGCGTTGCACATAAACCTGCCATGCTATATCGTTTTGAAAAAAAGAAATTTGAAAAAAGTAAAGAGAACATAACAGCTTTCTTTATATAATTAGAGTTTAAAAACTAGAAAAAATGAAAATAAGATTAATTGTTGTTTTAATGCTGCTATCAGCATTCGTGCAAAATGGATTCTCTCAATTACCAAAAGAAACTCCTGAAGAAAAGCAAAAGCGTATGGAGTGGTGGACACAAGATCGCTTCGGTATGTTTATCCACTGGGGATTGTATGCTTCTCCTGCCCGCCACGAATGGGTAAAGAGGTATGAGCAGATGACCAATGAAGAGTATGAAAAGTATTTCGCAATTTTTAATCCCGATTTGTACAGTCCGAAAGAATGGGCAAAAACAGCCAAGGGAGCCGGAATGAAGTATGCGGTTATCACAACCAAGCACCACGAAGGATTTTGCTTATTTGACTCCAAATACACTGATTACAAGTCTATCAACACTCCAATTGAAAAGGATTTACTAAAAGAATGGGTTGAAGAATTCAGATCCGAAGGTTTAAAAGTTGGTTTTTATTATTCATTACTCGATTGGCATCATCCTGATTATACCATTGACAGGAATCATCCGTTAAGCAAAAAAACCGATGAAGAATACGATGAAGCCAACAAAGGCAAAGATATGGATGTGTACCGTAAATATATTAAAGATCAAGTGCGGGAACTATTGACCAATTATGGAAAAATAGACATTATCTGGCTAGATTATTCATTTCCTACCGGCAAACATGGAAAAGGTAGAAATGATTGGGATTCAGAAAATCTCCTCAAAATGGTGCGCGAATTACAGCCTGATATTATTGTTAATGATCGCCTCGACTTACTGGACGTAGAGGGCGGCTGGGATTTTACTACACCCGAACAATACAAAGTATCCAAATGGCCCGAAAAAAAAGGCATAAAAGTACCTTGGGAAACCTGCCAAACTTTTTCAGGATCATGGGGGTATTACCGTGATGAAACAACTTGGAAAGATACAAAACAGTTATTGGTTTTATTAATCGAATCAGTGAGCAAAGGCGGTAATTTACTGCTCAATGTTGGCCCAACAGCTCGTGGCACATTTGATTATCGTGCGAATGAAAAACTGGAAGAAATGGGTGAATGGATGAAATATAACAACCGTTCAATTTACGGATGTACCGAAGCCCCTCCTGAATTTAAGGTTCCCGATAACTGCCTTCTAACATACAATCCTGAAACAAATCGATTGTATATCCATCTACTTGATTACCCTATGAAATGGTTTACCATTGAAGGATATCAAGGGAGTGTAAAGTATGCCCAATTCCTGCATGATGGTTCGGAAATATTATTTGGAAAACCGAGAAGTAATGTCACTCATCAGGAAGTACAAAGCAAAGATGATATAATTTTGATATTACCAATGATAAAGCCTAATATTGAAATTCCAGTAATTGAATTGATTTTGGAATAATAAATTAATATCTATAGAATATGAAAATTATCAATCAAAATGCCTCAATAAAAGAGATTATTCTTGAAGTAGCTGAAGTTGCTAAATATCTTTGGCAGAGAGGTTGGGCTGAACGGAATGCAGGAAATATCTCTGTTAATATCAGCCATCTAATTACCGAAAATATAAATAAGTTGGACGATTTTCCTTTTTTCAAACTTAACAATAATTATGCTGAACTTTCAGGAAAGTACTTTTTTGTTAGTGGAACAGGCAGACGCATGCGCGATTTAGCTCGCAAACCACTAGATAACGCTTTGCTAATAAAGCTAAATGATAAAGGGAACGGCTATTGGATTATATCCATAAAAAAAGATTCAGTGACTAATTTCCAACCAACTTCTGAGTTACCCACTCACCTTGGAATTCATCAACTTATTATTAAAAGAGGAACTAACGAGAAAGTAGTAATGCATACCCATGCCAACGAACTAGTTGCCCTTACACAAATAAAAGAGTTTTGTAACGAGGAAAAACTGAATAAACTCTTATGGGGAATGCATCCCGAAACTATGGTATTTGTTCCGCAAGGTGTTGGCTTTGTTCCATACGTTACACCTGGCACTGAGGATATTGCCGTCGAAACGCTAAAAGTGCTTGAGAAACATAAGGTGGCTTTATGGGAAAAACATGGAGTATTTTCTATTGGAGAATCTGTTTTCGACACTTTCGATACAATTGATATTCTTGCTAAATCCGCAAAAATATTTTTTCTTACAAAAAGTGCCGGTTACAATCCTGAAGGACTTAGCGATGAAGAGTTAGAAGCATTAAAAGTAGTAGCTGCAAATTTTTAATTAAGTATTATGCAAAAGAGCAAAACGGTAGTTGTTTCTCGAAAAATATTGTTTCCATTTATCCTAATTACCAGCCTCTTTGCACTTTGGGGTTTTGCAAATGATATCACAAATCCAATGGTTGCAGCATTTAAAACTGTAATGGAAATGTCGAATGCCAAAGCCGCATTAATACAGTTTGCTTTTTATGGAGGCTATGCAACTATGGCTATTCCTGCCGCCCTTTTTATTAACAAATTCAGTTACAAAAAAGGTATTCTTCTAGGTCTTGCACTTTATGCCACCGGTGCGCTATTATTTTATCCAGCAGCAAAATTTGAAATATTTGGCTTCTTTTTAGGATCACTTTACATATTAACTTTCGGCTTGGCATTTCTTGAAACCACTGCTAATCCATATATTTTATCCATGGGCGATGAAGAAACAGCCACCAGAAGATTGAATCTGGCTCAAGCATTTAATCCTGTTGGTTCATTATTTGGAATGTTCATTGCTTCTAAATTTATTCTTACTTCTTTAGAGTCTGACATTAGAACTGAATCCGGAGATCTAATCTTTCCCACATTAGGGCTCGCTGAAAAAGCAAGCATTCGCACACATGATCTTGCAGTTATTCGCGACCCTTACGTGATGTTAGGTTTTGCAGTGATTCTAATATTAGTAATCATTGCAATTTCCAAAATGCCCGAACGAAAGAAATCAGAAAAAACAATTAATGCTTTAGATTCCATCAAACGATTGATAGTTAATTTAAAATACAGAGAAGGTGTTATTGCCCAGGTGTTTTATGTTGCTGCCCAAATTATGTGTTGGACATTTATTATTCAATATGCTGATAATTTAGGACTTTCAAAGGCAGAGGCCCAGAACTATAATATTATGGCTATGGTTATCTTTTTGTCAAGTAGGTTTGTTAGTACATTTTTAATGAAATATATTAATGCACGATTACTATTAACAATTTTCGCTTTGGGCGGAATGGCAACAACTCTGGGAACAATATTTATTGAGGGAATGACTGGGCTTTATTGTCTTATTGCAACATCGGCATTTATGTCGTTAATGTTTCCAACTATTTACGGAATTGCACTAGTTGGTCTTGGCAAAGATACTACACTTGGCGCCGCTGGTTTGGTAATGGCAATAGTAGGTGGAGCATTAATGCCACCTTTGCAGGGAGCAATTATCGATTTAGATACAGTTGCTGGAATCCCGGCAGTGAATTTCTCGTTCATTTTGCCATTTTTTAGTTTTATCGTAATTGCCGTGTATGGATATCGCACTTTGAAGGTTCATGTTTAAAAACATAATCATTATGGAGAAAATAAGTCCAAAAATTTATCAATTAATTCTTATTGCAAGTTTGTTTGCTCTAGTTTTTTCGTGTCAAACTCATGATAAGAAAAATTATAAAAATTCATCTATTCCAATAGAAGAAAGAGTTGATGACCTATTATCCAGAATGACTTTAGAAGAAAAATTCTGGCAATTGTTTATGATTCCAATAGATTTATCTCTTGATAAGGAAAAATACAAAAACGGAATATTTGGTTTTCAGTTTGCAACCAAAAGAAAATCAGGAGACCAATCCGAACAATTAATGGATTATTCAGTTGGAACTACTGCTAAAGAAACTGCTAAACTAATCAACGAAACTCAAAAATACTTTATTGAACAAACAAGATTAGGGATTCCAATTATCCCTTTTGATGAAGCATTACATGGTTTGATTAGAAAAGGAGCAACAGCCTTCCCTCAATCAATTGCTTTAGCAGCAACATGGGACACAAACCTAATGAGCAGTGTAGCATCTGCTATTGCAAAAGAAACAAAAACAAGAGGAATCAGACAAGTATTATCACCTGTCTTGAATATTGCTCGGGATGTACGTTGGGGTCGAACAGAAGAAACCTATGGGGAAGACCCATTTCTTACTACTCAAATGGCTTTTGTTTTTATCTCTAAATTCGAGAAACAAGGTATAATCACAACTCCAAAACATTTTATTGCTAATGTTGGGGATGGTGGTCGTGATAGCTATCCAATACATACTAATAAAAGATTATTGGAAGAAATATATTTCCCTGCCTTCAAAGCTTGTTTGCAAAAAGGGGGTAGCAATTCGGTAATGACCTCCTACAATTCATTAGATGGAAGACAATGTACAGCAAATGATTGGCTTCTGAATAAAAAGCTTAAGGATGAATGGGGATTCAAAGGTTTTGTGATCTCTGATGCTGGAGCAACCGGTGGTGCAAATGTATTGCATTTTACTGCAAAAAATTATGCCGAATCAACTAAGCAATCAATAGAAAATGGTTTAGATGTGATTCTACAAACTTCATATGATCATTATCCTTTATTTTATGAAGCTTTTGAAAAAGGTATAATTGATGAAGCTGATATTGACGAAGCTGTTCGTAGAGTACTTCGCGCAAAATTCAAGTATGGACTGTTTGAAAACCCATATGTAGATACTAATGAAACAGAAAAATGGAATGGTTGCATAAAGCACCGAACGTTGGCAAAGAAAGCAGCACAGGAATCCATTGTCTTACTGAAAAATATTTCTAATACACTGCCTTTAAATAAAACAATAAAATCCATCGCTTTAATTGGACCAGAGACAGAAGAGGCAAGGCTTGGAGGATATTCTGGTCCAGGGATTAAACCCGTGAGTATTCTTAAGGGAATTGAAAATAAAATAGGTAAATCATGCCAAATAAATTATGCGCCTGGTTGCAGTAGGGAAAGTTTAGAATTTGAGACTATTCCTACTGAAAATATCTATTTCAATGAAAATGGAAAAAAGGAAAATGGACTAAAAGGTGAATATTTCAACAATACTAATCTGGAAGGGAAACCTGCATTAACAAGAGTTGATCCTCAAATTAATTTCAGATGGACGCTATTTTCTCCTGATCAGGAAAAAATTAATTATGACTGGTATTCTGCACGGTGGACAGGAAAATTGATTGCATCAAAAACCGGCAACTTTAATATTGGGATAGAAGGTGAAGATGGTTATAGACTTTATCTGAATGATGATTTGATCATTGATAATTGGAAAAAACAAACACATCAGCAAATTACAAGCAATTATTACTTTGAAAAAGGAAAAGAATATAATATTAAAGTTGAGTTTTATGAAACTGTAGGTAATGTATGGTTTAAACTTATCTGGAATATGGGTGTTGAAGAAAAGTGGGAAAAAGAGATTCAGGAAGCTCTTGTCGCTGTCAAAAAAAGTGATGTTACAGTAATTTCTGTGGGTATTGAAGAAGGTGAGTTCAGAGACAGGGCCTACTTAAGCCTGTCAGGTCATCAGGAAGAAATGATTAATGAAATTTCTAAAACCGGAAAGCCCATAGTTGTAATACTAGTTGGAGGAAGCGCCATTACAATGACTAACTGGATAAACAATGTCCCTGCAATTATTGATGTTTGGTATCCGGGTGATGAAGGCGGCAATGCTATTGCTGATGTACTATTTGGAGATTACAACCCTGCAGGTCGTTTGCCAATCACATTTCCTATCCACGAATCACAATTACCTTTGTATTACAACCATAAACCAACTGGAAGAGGTGACGACTACCTAAACCTTACTGGAAAACCAATGTTTCCTTTTGGCTTTGGATTAAGTTACACTAACTTTGAATACAGTGATTTAAAACTCGACAAACAAGAAATATATTCAAACGAAAGTCTAAACATACAATTCAAACTTACAAATACAGGAAACTACGATGGCGATGAAGTTGTGCAATTGTACATTAAAGATTTATTTGCTTCTGTCGCCCGTCCTGTTATAGAACTAAAAGGTTTTCAACGGGTTTTTCTAAAAAAAGGCGAATCAAAAGAACTATCATTTGAAATTACCCCTGAATTATTATCTATGCTTGACATTAATTTAAAAAAAACGGTAGAACCGGGAGAATTCAAAATTATGATTGGTGCTTCTTCAAATGATATTCGGTTAAGAGAAATTATTAATGTTAAAGAATAATTGATATGAAATGAGCATAAACTTTTTTAAGCATACCATACAGAAAATGATTAAAATAAGTTTATGCGAAAGCGAAGCGGTTGCAGATGTGCACAAATTTTTAATTAATTTAAATTCAGGTAATTAATAAATTTTAAACAAATGAAAAAGGGACTGTTTTTATTGCTAATTGTTTTAACTGGTTGTTCTATTTTTGAGAAAAAGGCTGATGATACAAAGCAAGTTAAAGAACGTGATTTTGCTATTATATTAGCTAAAAATGCTGATAGTACTTTTCTGATTGCATCTAATCAATTAAAAAATTATTGGATGCAAATCACAGGTAGGAATCTGGAAATTTTAAATAAAGCCCCTACAAACATAACAGGAATATATATTGGATATGACTTTGCAGTTTCACCTCTTACAGATTCTTTAATTAACTTAAAAGAAGATGGTTTTATTATTTCCATAAAAAAAGACAGCATTTTTCTCGTAGGAAAAACCCCCAAGGCCACTTCGTATGCCATAGCTACTTTTTTGGAAGAGTATCTTGGGTGCATTAAACTTTCAGATACAGAGGATTTTATCCCTAAGAAGGAAAGTGTTCAATTTGAAAACTCATTTAAAACATACAATCCTGCATTTGATTTTAGGAGAGCTCTTTTCCCTGGACAAAAAAATGAGTCATACCGTTGGTGGTATAAATTAGAAGATCTGGACGATTGGGGTATGTTTGTCCACACTTTTCATAGACTATTGCCACCTGAGAAATATTATGAAAAAAATCCTGAATATTACTCATTGATAAATGGAAGACGCCTGCAGGATGCACAACTCTGCCTAAGTAATCCTGAGGTAATTGATAAACTAATAGAGAATCTGGGCAAGGAAATAGCTAAGAAACCGGGGAAAAAATATTGGTCGGTATCTCAAAATGATGCTATCAATTATTGCGAGTGTGATAATTGTAAGAAGCTATATGAAAAATACGGTTCTATTTCGGGTGTATATGTAGAAATGGCAAACAAAATTGCCAGAGCTTTTCCTGAAAAACAAATATCTACTCTTGCATATCAGTTTACTAGATCTGCGCCTCAAAATATAGTACCTGATAAAAATGTAAACATTATGTTTTGCTCCATTGAGTGCAACAGGGGGATGCCATTAATAGTTGATGAGCGAAGTAACAAATTTGTTAAGGAAATGAAAGCATGGAGCAATCTGACAAAGAACATATTTGTTTGGGATTATGTTGTTCAATTTAAAAACTATTTATGTCCATTTCCAAACTTTCCTGTATTACAGCCAAATATTGAGTTATTTAAGGAAAATAATGTTGATATGATGTTTGAGCAGGGCAGTAATGGCAATTGGTCTGATTTATTAGAACTAAAGCAGTTTTTAGTAGCAAAGCTTTTGTGGAATCCTTATGTAAATGTTGATTCTTTGGCTAATAAATTCATCGATTCATATTATGGCCCCGCCGGATCATATGTCAAAAAATATTATGAATCTATAAACAAGGAAATGCAAGAAAATTCAGATGATGAATTTTTGAATATTTATGGCTTTCCGTCTGATTATACTAACTCTTTTTTGACCCCTGAATTGATGATATACTATAGTTTCTTGATGGATGAGGCCGAAAAGGAAGTTTATCAAGACAGTATCTTTCTTGATAGGATAAAACGTACGCGCCTATCTATTGATTTTGCTTTTGTTGATATTTCAATAAATAATAATTTTAAACAAATGCCTGCCATTATTGATGGTGAAAATGGAAAAGAAATTAACCCATTGATAATTCGTCTTCTGCAAAACATGGAAAATTACGCTAACAGCAGAGAAAATATTAAAATCAATGAAAGGGGATTTAAACTTGTGGACTATAGTAAGTACGTTATGAGCAAACTGAATAATATGCTAATACCAAATAAGCTAAAGAATACTACCATAAAAATAAAGACCAATTATAGCGACACTTACCCTGTTGGAGGATCGAAAGCACTGAATGACAATCTATTTGGCTCCTTGGATTTTCATAATAACTGGCTAGGATTTCAGGGTGAAGATATGATTGTGGGTATTGACTTTATTGAATCTACTGAAATATCAGAAATAAACATGAACTTTCTTAAGGCAGTAAATTCATGGGTTTTTTTACCAATAACATTACAAGTAGCCATATCAAAGGATGGACTTAATTATGAAATAATCAAAACCATATATCCTGACAATAAAGACAGAAGCTATCTTGTGAAGAGTATCCCTTTTTCATTAAAAATAAGCAAGGTTGATATTCGATATCTTCGTATTTCAGCAATATCACTAAAATCATGTCCCGATTGGCACAGAGGTTATGGAAACCCATCCTGGATTTTTATCGACGAAATAATTGTAAATTAACGATATACCAAAAAAGATAATTATGAAATATCCAAAAATAGGAATACGCCCAACCATTGATGGTAGAGAAGGTGGGGTTAGAGAATCACTTGAAAATCAAGTAATGAATATGGCAAAATCAGCAGCAGAATTTTTGTCTGCAAACTTATTATATCCAAATGGGAAAGCTATTGAATGTATAATTGCCGACACCTGTATTGGAGGAGTTGCTGAAGCAGCAGCCACTGCATCAAAATTTGAAAAAGAGTGTGTTGGTGTTTCGTTAACTGTTACTCCAGCCTGGTGTTATGGCAGCGAAACCATAGATATGAACCCGAGTATTCCAAAAGCAATTTGGGGATTTAACGGAACCGAACGACCTGGAGCTGTTTTTCTGGCGGCAGCCCTTGCTGGTCACAATCAAAAAGGAATTCCGGCTTTTGGAATTTACGGAAAAGACGTTCAAGATGCAGGAGATACTTCAATACCTAACGATGTACAAGAAAAATTATTGCGATTTGTAAAAGCAGGCTTAGCAGTTACCATTATGAAGGGCAAATCATACCTTTCAATGGGTGGCGTTTCAATGGGAATTGCAGGTTCTATTATTGATGCTGACTTCTTCAATGAATACCTTGGAATGCGAAATGAATACATTGATCTTACAGAATTTCTTCGCAGGATTGATGAAAATATTTTTGATCAGGAAGAGTTTAACAAAGCATTATCCTGGACGAAAGAAAATTGTAATGAAGGTAAAGATTATAATAATACTCCAAAAAGTAGAAAGAAGAAGGATGCTGAATGGGAAAAAGTTATAAAAATGACCATGATTGCTCGCGACCTAATGACTGGCAATCAAAAACTTATAGAAAATGGATACCGTGAAGAAGGCCTTGGTCATAATGCTATTTTAGCAGGATTTCAAGGTCAGCGTCACTGGACAGACTATCAGCCTAACGGCGATTTTCTTGAAGCCATCCTCTGCTCTTCCTTCGACTGGAATGGCAAACGTGCACCTTATTTAGTTGCAACTGAAAACGATTCATTAAATGGTGTAGTTATGTTATTTGGTTACCTTCTAACAAATACTGCCCAAATGTTTTCAGATATTAGAACCTACTGGAGCCCCGATTCCATAAAAAGAGTTACGGGTAGTGTGCTGGAGGGATTAGCTGCAAATGGTTTAATCCATTTAATTAATTCAGGTGCATCTGCTCTCGATTTTACCGGACAACAATCAAAAAACGGCAAACCTGCCATTAAACCTTTTTGGGAAATTACAGATAAAGAAGTTGACAAATGTCTTAGCGCAACATCTTGGTGTCCTGCAATAACTGAATATTTTCGTGGTGGTGGATTCTCTTCTGAATTTCTTACAAAGGGAGAAATGCCAATAACCATTTCCAGAATAAATTTAGTTAAGGGCCTCGGGCCTGTATTACAAATTGCAGAAGGCTATACAGTGGAGCTACCTGAAGACATTAATAACGTGCTTACTGAAAGAACCAATCCAACATGGCCAACAACATGGTTTGCCCCACGGCTAACTGGAAATGGAGCTTTTAAGGATGTTTACTCAGTAATGGCAAACTGGGGTGCTAATCATTGTGCCAGCAGTTTTGGGCATATTGGTGCTGATTTAATAAGCCTTGCATCTATGCTACGTATTCCGGTAAACATGCATAACATAAGTCATGAACAAATATTCCGCCCCCATGCTTGGAGAATGTACGGTATGGACTCCGAAGGTGCGGACTACCGTGCCTGCAGTAATTATGGACCATTATATTCATAACCGAATATTAGAAATACAAAATATTACTTCTATATATTTTAAAACGCACACAAAAATGAGAAATAGATTTGTTTTACTACTGATTGTATTAACAACAATTACTGCCTGTAATCCAAAACAACAGGAGGCTTCAAAAAAACCCAACATAATCTATATCCTAGCAGATGACCTCGGTTACGGTGAATTAGGTTGTTACGGACAAAAAAAAATCGAAACACCAAACATTGATAACCTAGCCGAAACTGGTATGCGCTTTACACAACATTACTCCGGTTCGGCAGTTTGTGCTCCAGCACGCTGCAATTTATTAACCGGAATGCATCCTGGCCATGCCATTATCAGGGGAAACCATGAATGGGACAGCCGGGGCAATGTTTGGAGCTATAAAGCAATGATAGCAGATTCAACTTTGGAAGGCCAGTATCCCTTACCTGATAGCACTATTACAATAGCAAGCCTCCTACAAAAAGCAGGTTATGTTACCGGAATGGCTGGCAAATGGGGACTGGGAGCACCGCACACCAATAGCATTCCTAACAAAAAAGGATTTGATTTTTTTATCGGTTATAACTGTCAGCGTATTGCTCACACATATTACCCTATCCATCTTTACAAAAATGAAAATCGGTTATATTTAAATAATGATACAATAGCACCCCATCTTAAACTGGAAGAAAATGCTGACCCCTACGATATAGCAAGTTATAGCAAATTCAATTTGAACGATTACACACCAACTATAATGCACGCAGAGGTAATAGAGTTTATTGAAGATAATAAGGACAAGCCCTTTTTTATTTATTATGCTACACCAATACCTCACCTTCCTCTACAGGCACCACAAAAATGGGTAGATTATTATGTAAATAAGTTTGGTGATGAAGAACCCTTGACAAAAGCATCTTACTACCCAAATCGCTATCCAAGAGCAACATATGCAGCAATGATTTCCTATCTCGATGAACAAGTAGGCGACTTAGTATCAACGTTAAAAGAGTTGGGAGTTTACGAAAACACTCTCATCATCTTTACCAGCGATAATGGTCCAACTTATATTGATGCTGATGCAACCTGGTTTAAAAGTGCTAATCCTTTTCAAACAGTAACAGGCCGCACCAAAGGTTATCTATATGAAGGAGGAATTCGTGTTCCGATGATTGCTTCCTGGCCGGAAAAAATAAAGGCCGGAACCATTAGTGAACATATTTCTGCCTTCTGGGATGTAATGCCTACATTCTGTGAAATTTCCAATATACCTGTACCTGAATATACGGATGGCATTAGCTTTCTGCCAACCTTATTAAGTGAAAATCAGAAAAATAGAGATTTTCTGTATTGGGAACTTTCAGAATATGGTGGACAGCAGGCCGTTAGAATGGGTCCATGGAAAGCAATCAGGAAAAACATTAAAAAAGGGAATATGAAAATTGAATTGTATAATCTAGATGAAGATATAAAAGAAGAAAATAATGTAGCGGCAAAGCATATGGATATTGTAAATAAAATAGAAGAGATAATGAAGAATGAACATACAACATCTTCTATTGATAAGTTTAAACTGGAAGCGCTAGGAGACGTTTTAGCTAATTAGAATTTGTCAAAGAATCAGAAAATAATGAGTCAAAAAATAATTATAGTACTCGACTGTGGAGCCACAAATGTGCGTTCAGTTGCTGTAAATGAAAAAGGGGAAATCCTTGCTAAAAAATCCTATCCCAATAACACTCACTCCGACCCATACTATAAAAATGGAATAATATGGGATATTGATGAAATTTGGAATAAACTTGCCAAAGCAACAAAAGAAGTAGTTTTGAAAATTAACAAAAAAGAAATTATTGGAATAACTGTAACCACTTTTGGTGTAGATGGTGCTCCCATGAATAAATTTGGTGAAATACTTTATCCTGTTATATCGTGGGCTTGCCAACGTACTACTCCTATTATGAATAATATTGAAAAATATATTCACCCAGAGAAATTATACAAAATCAGTGGCGTTAATGCATTTAGTTTCAATACCATAAATAAACTTATCTGGTTTAAAGAGAACAAACCTGAAATCATTGATCAAATGGATTATTTTGTTTTCATGCCTTCGCTGCTAATCCATAAACTAACCGGCGAATTTGTTACCGATACCACCATGACTGGCACATCCATGATGTCGGATATTAAAACAAGGGGGTTTTCAACTAAAATCTTGAATGCTATCGGGGTTGAAAATAAATTTCCACCAATGCTTGAACCTGGCAAAATAGTGGGTACGATAAATCAAAATGTTTCAGAAGAAACCGGATTACCGATGGGTACTTTTGTAACAGTTTCTGGTCACGACACTCAGTTTGCCATTTTTGGATCTGGATCTGATATTAACCAACCTGTTTTAAGTTCTGGAACCTGGGAAATATTAATGGTAAGAACCCCAAATATCAAGTTAAATAAAAAGGCGTTTAACGCAGGAATAACTACAGAGTTTGATGCTGTCCCCGGACTTTTCAATCCGGGAATTCAATGGCAGGGCTCAGGGATTCTTGAATGGATTAGAAATAATATCTTTACAGATGTAATGAACAATCCAAATATTTACGACATTATGATAAAGGAAGCAGAGGCAATCACAGAAACTACAGTGGAGATTAATCCTGATTTCTTCAATAATAATGGGCAAATCCGCAATATGAATATCAGTACAAAACGAGGAGAAATTTACAAAGCTGCTTTAGTAGCACTTTCTAAACAAACCAAAAAAAGTTTGGATTTACTGGAACAAAATTGTGGGTTTAAATCAACTTCAATAACTGTAGTTGGTGGTGGTTCAAAAAACAAATTATGGAATAACTTGCGCTCAAAAGCTTTGGACATGCCAATAAGAACAATTACTCAAACAGAAACAACAGTCCTTGGCGCTGCCATGTTTGCATTTGCCGGCTGTGGATTATTTAATTCTGCTGAAGAGGCAAGAGATAATTTTTTAATATGAAATTAATATCAACTATTGTTTGTGCATTTCTATATACCCTTATTGTTTCAGGTCAGGATATCAAATTTTACCAGGGCTTTGAAGAAAGTATTTCAGGATTCAATTTCTATTATCATACACCTATAAAAAATTATGGTTCTTGTTTGCTTTCAAGAGCACAGGCAGATTATAAGCCAATAGTATGGACAACAGAAAAAGCTCCAGTTGACTACGCTCAAAAAAATATTACGTTTTTATGGGCTTATGGAATGGATGTTACATCTGACAGTCGAAATTTTAATCTTTATGTGAATAAAGATAAATATTTTACATTTTCAAATCCTATAAGTAATGATTTGAAAGAGTGGGTAGTAAAAGGAAAAAATGGGGCAACACTAAAATTCAATATCACTAAAATTGATAAACATAAAGATCAAATGGGATTTATTAGCCTTACTCTGCCGTATTCTTCAATTATTCCTGGTGAAATTGTCACTTTAAAAATTGAAGGAGAAAAAGCAAATAGCAATAGCTGGTATATGACGTTTACAGAAAAACTGGAAGAAGAGTTTGCTGTCGGACAAAAAGATCTTATATCAAAAAAATCAGACACGCTATTTTATGTGATAGGCATTGATTACATTAATATCGGCGAAAAATCAACTGGAACAATAAGTATTAATGATGTTATCAAAAATGTAGAGATACTATCCGGATCCAATTCCTACGAAGTTTCAATCCCAAAAACAGATTCCATTGAAAATGTTACTGTTTACCTAAATATTCATCAAAAAAAGAAATTGTTTAAGACGATTGAAATAAAACCGGTGAGAGAATGGACAATATATATAGTTGAGCATACACATACTGATATTGGCTACACTAGACCGCAAACAGAAATTTTACCCGAACACCTTCGGTATATTGACTATGCTCTGGATTATTGTGATCAAACCGATGATTACCCTGACAATGCAAAGTTCCGTTGGACCTGTGAAGCTTCTTGGCCTGTAAAAGAATACTTAGTTAGTCGTCCGAAAGAACAGATTGAAAGATTAGCTAGACGCGTAAAAGAAGGAAGAATGGAGGTAACAGGTATGTTATTTAATTATGGTGAAATAATTGATGAAACAAACCTTGCAGCTCAATTACAACCTATCTCAGATTTTAAAGAAATTGGTATTGAAGTTAAAACACTAATGCAAGATGATGTAAACGGAATAGGCTGGTCGCTGGTTGATTATGCGGAGAACACAAGTATAAAATATGTTCTAATGGGACAGCATGGTCATCGTGCCAGAATCCCTTTTAATATGCCAACTGCATTCTGGTGGGAATCTCCTTCTGGAAAACGTTTGCTTGCATACCGAAGTGAACATTATATGCATGGCAATGTGCTCGGACTTACATCTGGTAATATTGATACCTTTAAAGATGGATTAGCAAATTATCTGGCTGAACTCGACAACAAAGGATATCCGTTTTCTAGAACTGCCTTCCAGTTTTCAGGCTCAATAACTGATAATGCACCTCCATCTACCGTTGCTTGCGAAATTGTAAAGCAATGGAATGAAAATTATGAGTGGCCAAAAATAAGACTGGCTGTTGCTAGCGAGTTTATGGAATATATGGAAGAGCACCATTCTGATGAACTGCCTGTTTTTAGGGTTGCATGGCCCGATTGGTGGGCTGATGGATTTGGTTCTGCTATGCGTGAAACACAAGCTGTCAGAATTACCCAAGAAGATATGATAGCAAATATAGGATTGTTATCTATGGCAAAATTATTAGGAGCAACATTACCAGAGCATATTCAGGCTTCTATTAATACTGTTCAGGATGCAATGCTGTTTTATGATGAACATACTTTTGGGGCCGACGAAAGCATCAGTGCACCGTTTTCTGAAAACTCAATGGTACAGTGGGCTGAAAAATCATCATATGCATGGGATGCCGTTATGAAATCAAGATTACTTAAGGAGACGGCAATGGGATTCATACAACCCTATTTTCAAAAAACAGATGTGCCGACAATTATTGTTTTCAATACTTTGAATTGGAACCGTAATGGTTTGGTTCGTGTTTTTATTGATCATGAAATTATCCCCATGGGTAAAAATTTTAGAATTATAGATAAAGATAATCATGAAATAAAAGCCCAGTTCATAAAAAACCAGGGTGGTGGAACTTATTGGAATTTATTTGTAGAGCACATTCCATCATATGGATATAAAACATACCGGATTGAGGTGAGTGATGAAAACCTCAAACTTCCTATGGAAAGCCATGGTAATTATGAATTTAGCAATACCTATTATAATATCAAACTTGATAGTAGCACTGGAAATATTCTTAGTATTCTTGACAAAGAATTAAAATTGGAACTGACCGACATAAAAGACAGTATTAAGACCGGTCAGTTTATTTACGAGCAATTGGACAATCGGCACCAACTGGAGAGATATACTTCTTCCAAAATAGATACTATTTATTTACCTTTGATTGGCAGCAGAAAAATGCTTCAGAATGTTCAATTATTATCAATGAAGAATGGACCCATATGGAAGAGCCTTTTTTTAAATGGAAAACTACCTGCTTGTACTGATGATAATGGCGTTAATATTGAGATACGGCTTTATCATTATGACAAACGAATCGAATTCTATTATAGTATGATTAAGCTCCCTGTTACAACACCCGAAAGCATATACATTGCTTTTCCTTTTTATTTAGATGGTAGTAAACTTATTTATGAAGCCCAGGGAGGAATAGTTGAACCAGGCGTAAATCAACTGGAGGGCACAGCATCAGACTGGAATGTTATCCAACATTTTGCTTCTGTAAAAAATAACAAGGCCCAAATTGTTTTTGGGAGTATTGATATTCCTCTTGTTCAGTTTGGAGCTATTAATACAGGGCAGTTTTACTATAAACATAAACCTGAAACCTCTCATATTTACTCTTGGGTACTAAATAATTACTGGACAACAAACTTCAAAGCAAGCCAGGAAGGGGAACTTCGTTGGAGTTATTATATCACTTCCGATAATGATACATCAAATGCATTTGCCACGCGTTTTAGCTGGAGTTCTTCTGTTCCTTTTCTTACAAGAGTATTGCCTAAAGGAAGGACTAACAACCCTCTAAAGGAAGGAAGCTTATTGAATATTTATGCACAAAATATCTTGTTAGTATCTAGTAAACCTACAAAAGATGGAAAAGGAATTATTTTACACCTTAGAGAAACAGATGGCAAACCAGCTTCATTAGATCTTACAAACTTGTTTAATATTGAAAAAAACAAAAAATTTACTCAGGTTAATGTCTTGGAAGAAAAAATAAAACAATTATCAGAGAAAATTGACTTATTACCATATGAGACTAAATTTATCAAAATAGAAACCACTAGATAAATTTACAGCAAAAACATATTTTTATGATTATAAATACTCAACAAACTATGGTAAATTTAGTGTTGATTTTAATGATAAATTCAACCCGGATTATGCATTAAAAAATCTATTCCGGGGTCAACTAATTACCCCACAAATCAAAGCCATTGTATCCCATTCTCCATGGTTTAATAGTAAACTTAAATTCATATTCTTCTGGAGATATTTGATATGGCTCATGTGGCCGTGCACCCCATGAATTATCTCCGGCTACACCCATTTGTTTCATGTCGATATGGAGATAAGTTTCAGATGTTTGCTTAACATCAATTGTATGTTTGTAGTTAGGACGAGTAAGCTGGTCAAGCATTGGCATCGGAATATGCAAGGCTGAAAAGCTAATGGGATCTTCTGAGCTAATGAACAAACCTTGATTTCCATCACCAATTATCATCCATCTTACATCTGTTTTGTAACCATTTTCCTGTGGCCGTATATAGTTATAATATTGATCCGTAACACTCCCTGTATATTTCCCAATAAATGAAGACGTATTTCTATCACAATAATTTTCATGTGGCCCACGACCGTAATATTCTAGATTATCAGCATTTTCCAAAATAAATAACATTCCAAATCTAGGTAAATTTTGCAGCCCTTTAATCCCTGGCATATAGTTCATTTCTACATCAATATTGCCGTTTCCTGATATGCTATATTTTATCGTAAGATCCGATCTAACTTCATCCAAAATATAATTTGACTCGACAACTATATTATTATTTTCAGAATTATAAACAACAAAACTTTTCAGTTTGGAATTTTTAGCTGCATTACGCCATATGGCTTGCCTTTGATCCATCCTGTTTCCAAAATCGTTGTCAGTTGGTGCACGCCAAAAATCAGGAGTTACATCTTCTTTAAGTATTTCGCTATCATTCAATTTCATAGATATCAAGTGCCCGCTGACAGTATCAAAAGTTATTTCAAACTGCTGACCTGCTTTTATAATAAGTTTATTATCAGAGTAAGTTAATGAAGGTTCGTTGGGCAGTTTAGCTGGTCGGGTATTAACAAAAGGAATGAATGCAAGTGGAAATTGTTCTTTGGCTACTTCAAAACCCAAAGGTATAAACGGTTCTTCTTTTGTTGTTTGCAAACTAAAATCAATGAAGTACTCCACTCCCGGTACAGGCTCAAAATCACCAAAAGGTACTTGAATTTTTATTGTATCATGCGGTGTCAGGTCAATCTTACCCAACGAGCCTTCAGTGATCATTTCTCCATTTCCAACTATTTTCCATTTTAGATTAAAATTGTTCAAGTTCTTGAAATCATATTGATTTATAAGATTGAAATTACCTTGTTCAATATCTTCGGGATAAATTTTTATGTACTGATAAACCTTTTTCACTTCATGCATAGCAGGATGAATCGAATAATCAGGATTAATTATACCATTTAAGCAAAAATTACCATCACTGGGAGTACCTTCAGGGCCGTAATCACCACCATATGCCCAATATTTAGTTCCTGCTTCATCATATTTTGCCAGTCCTTGATCTATCCAATCCCAAATAAAACCACCTTGAAGTGAAGGATGTCTTTCAATAACATCCCAATAATCCTGAAGATTGCCTGTACTATTTCCCATAGAATGGGCATATTCACACAAAATTAGCGGGCGATATGGATCTGACTTAGCATACCATTCAATGTAATTAATACCCGCATACATTGGCGAGAAAATATCAACAGTTGGACGCTTTAAAGCTCTTTCATAATGAACAGGACGTGAAGGATCACGCCAGTGTAACCAACTAGATATTGTATCAAAATTTACTCCATCACCGGCTTCATTGCCCATTGACCAAATTATTATTGATGGATGATTTTTATCGCGCTCAAGCATTCGAATAACTCTATCAAGGTGTGCTTTCTCCCATTCGGGCTTATTACCCAAAGTCCTATCAGGATTATATCCCATACCATGAGATTCAATATTAGCCTCATCAATCAAATAAATTCCATACTTGTCGCAAAGTTTATACCAATATGGGTCATCGGGATAATGGCTTGTTCTAACAGCATTGATATTATATTGTTTCATTAACGAAATTTCTTTTTCCATGTTCTCACGTGATACAACATGTCCGGCAAATTCATCATGTTCATGTCGGTTAACGCCTTTAATTAATATGGGGATTCCGTTTACCGTTAACTGACCATTTTTCATTTCTACATTTCTGAACCCAATTTTGTGGCTCTCATATTCAATTACATTATTTTCTTTCTTGAGTTCCAGAACTAAAGTATAGAGATAAGGTGTTTCTGCAGTCCACTTATGCGGGCTCTCTATTTCTGTTTCAAGCAATAATTCTACAACTTCAGAATCATTAATAAAATCTTTGTGCAAGGATGTTACAATCTCATTTTCTGAGTTATATAGTTTAAGATAGAGTGAATAACTTTTTTTATCCGATTTAGCAAAATTTTGAATTTTAACATCAGTTACCAGCTTTCCTTTATTATAATTTTCATCAAGTGAAGCATTGGCAAAGAAATCGCTAATATGAACTAAGGGTGGAGACCAAAAATACACATCGCGCTCAATACCGCTTATGCGCCAGAAATCCTGACACTCCAAATACGAGCCATCTGACCAACGATAAACTTCAACTGCTAATGAATTGATTCCTTTATTAATATACTTTGTAATATTAAATTCAGCAGGTAATTTACTGCCTTGCGAATAGCCAACTTTTTGTCCATTCACCCACAGATACATTGCAGACTTAACAGCTCCAAAGTGTAAAATTATTTCACGACCTTTCCAATCATTTGGAATTTTAAAGGTTGTTTTATACGAGCCCACGGGGTTATCATCATGAGGTACGTATGGTGGCTTTGGATCATAAGTCCATGCATACGGCTGATTTACATAAATGGGTATTCCATAACCTTGCATTTCCCAGTTTGACGGAACAGGAATTTCATCCCAGCCACTGTCATTAAAATCACGTAAATAAAATTCTACAGGTCTTTCCTCTGGATTTATCGACCAACTAAATTTCCAATTTCCATTTAAAGATTTGTAGTATGGCGAAAGCTTGATTTCTCCTTTAATTGCCTGCTCTATATTTTGAAAAGGAATTAGAGTAGTATGAGGATCCAATTTGTTATCACCAATTATATTTGGGTTCTCCCAATCGTTTTGTGAAAAAGCAGCGCTAACACCTATTAGGAAAATCAACGCAAAAAGAAATGATCGATTCATATCAGTAAGGTTTATGAATCTCAAAGATATAGATTTCAACTAACTATAAGTCAATTGAACTAAATATAAAAAACAATTAGAACTAAACAGGAAATTCAATTGCTTCTTTCAAACAATTCTTATGAAGTTTAGTTGGGATATTATTTAGAGCACAATACTCTAAAAAACTTTCAAGAGGCAGGTTACCTACAAGTTCTTTGCCTGTTTGAGGACACCCACCAAGTCCGTTAATTACGGTGTCGAAACGTCTGATTCCGGTTTTGTATGCAGCGTCCACTTTTTCCATACGCTGATAATCAAGCGAATGAAGATGTAAACCAAACTCTACATTTTGAAACTCTAAAGTTAAGCTTTGAAAAACGTTAGATATCATTTCCGGTGAAGCATCACCAAGAATATCAGAAAATGGAAATATATTCAGACCTTTTGTAACCATTTTTCTAACCCAACTATGCAATAATTCTAAACTCCAATCATCGCCATAAGCACTATCAAAACCCATTGAAAAATAAACGATTTGTTCTTTACCATTCTTAACACAAAGATTTTGTATTTCATCAATGGTTCGTTCTGTTTGATCAATTGATTGATTAATATTTTTTTTAAGAAATGTTGGGGAAGTTGAAAAAGGGAAAAATATTTGGTCAATCTGTGGAAAATCCATTGCTCGTTCACCTCCCCTTTTAGTTGCGACAAGGACAGCAATTTTCGAATTATTGCCAGCAATTTTTAGTCCATCCAGCACTTCTGCAGTATCAGCCATTTGAGGGATTGCCTTTGGAGAAACAAAACTACCTACTTCAACTGTGTCAAACCCACATTGCAATAATAGATTTATATATTCAATCTTTTTGTTGGTTGGTATTAGTTTGGGCAAGCCCTGAAATCCATCGCGAGGTGTTTCTATAATTTTAACCACAATTGAAATAATAGTTGACAAGATCCATTACCTTATCTTCATCATCTTGAATTTTTGCTATCAAACCTTTGTCATTCATATTGCTCAGCATATTATGAAGTAAATTGATAACACTATCAGGAAATACATCATATTTCGAATAAAGTTCTCTTTGCTCTTCAAGTCGTTCTGCCGACTCAACACATGACGTTGGCAATTGTGCAAGTTCTTCCTGCTTTTTCTTATTTTCATCATCAAAAATATTGATGTCGACATAAGTTTTTTTAGCAACATCCAGTGGTTTTTTCATTTCAAACCCATGACGGGCTGCAACGGTAATTCCGGCAATGAGTAAATAAATATCTGCTGATCCATCGGGGCTACGAACCTCAACTGTTTGCTTGTTTGAAAAATCAACAATATCACCACTTTCCTGAGGATTTGCTTTGTGGATCATATTTACTGGAATAGTCCACCCAAGTGGAACCCTTACTAATACTGAACGGTTTCTATCGCCCCAACATATATTGGTAGGTGCTTCCTGATGAGGAACAAGTCTGAAATATGATGTTGGATTTAAATTTCCAAAAGCTGTAATTGAAGGTGCTAACTCCATATAGCCTGCAATAGCAGTTTTTGCTATATCACTAAGTTCACCATTTTCTATCATCATATTCTTACCATCCTTCATTATTCGAGTATGAATATGCAAGCCACTACCAGCTTTGCCAACTGTAATTTTTGGTGCAAACGTAACCGTCACTCCATATTGTGCGGCAAGTGTACGGATAATCCATTTAGCTTTAACAAGCTGATCAGCTGCATCTTCTACGTAAGTTGGCAAAAACTCTATTTCATTTTGCTCATAAACCATCCCATCCTTAGTAAAGTTACCAACTTCAGAATGGCCATACTTTATCATACCACCCGATTCAGCAATAAGTTTCATTGCTTCGGTTCGAAAACTTCCCCATTTTGAGAAGGGTGAAGACTCATGATAACCCTTCTGATCATCAGCTTTGAATACTCCATCATCTTCACTAATGATATAATATTCCAGTTCACCCATGGCCTCAAACTCAAAGCCGGTAATATCTTTAAATGATTGATGTGCCTTTTTTAGTATATTTTCAGGAGCGCCGTCGAGAGGGTTTCCATTTCTATCAAAATATGAACACAAAATATCAAGAGTTGGTATTTCAGAGAATGGATTAACAAAGGCTGTTTTATATCGTGGAATAACATATAAATCACTTGAACCAGCTTCTACAAATGGTAGTAAACTTGATCCATCAACACGTTCACCCGCAGTTAATATATTATCTAAGTGCTCACGACTTCCTATGATAAAGTTCAAAGTCTTAAGTCTTCCATCTGAGCCAATGTATCTAAAATTTATCATTTCAATATCATTGTCTTCAATAAATTTAATTAAATCAGCTTTTGTAAGCTGGTTGGCAGGCTTATTCAAATATTGAACAACCGGATTGGGATTCATTGAAATATGTTCATTCATTTCCTTTAAATTTTGGGAGGACAAATGTAGGAAATAGTTTGGATTTAAGAAGATAATTTTAATGCAAAGCAATATAATTGTAGCATATATTTATAACTTTACGATTTCAAATATTCATCATGAAAAATCTATTTTTGATTATCACCTCTATGCTCATTACAGTATTTGCCTATTCGCAAATCATATCAGATAACAAATTAGCTGCTTCTGAAATAAACAGCAATTCTTATAAGTTAAATTCACATTCTGAAAAGCCAACTATGTCCAAACTTTCGGACAATCTAAATTTTGCAACTATTCAAAATGATTCATTGTTTACAAACAATGAACAGTATGACAAATATAAAAGCCAATATTACAAAAGTCGCAAAAATGCATCAACAGGCAGTATCGTTATGATTTTTGGTGGTGTAACAGTAGTTTCGGGGTTACTTTTAGGTAGTTTAACAAATAAGCAAGCCTTCTCAAATAAACTTTTAATATCAGGATTTATTCTTTTCAATATAGGTGCACCAATAACAATATCCAATAGTGCAAAAGCTGAAAACAACAGGAAGGCAATGGGAAAAATTGAGAATAGCATAAAGGCTTCTCTTACAGCCACTAATAGTGGTATTGGCATTACTGTTAACTTTTAATACTCAACTAACTTCATAACTTCTTACTTAATATAAGACAAATTGCCAGAATATGACAGACTAAGCTTTTTATTAGGCTAGTTGCAGGTTAACAAACTCAGGAAATAATTTAGATTGTTTGATGATAAAAAGTTTAATTATTGGAGATAACTATTTCAATCTGAAAAGATAAAATCCGCTAAATAGTTTTGCTTCGACGCAGGAGGGCAAACTTTCAGCGTATTGAAAAAACCGGGATTGCTCCTTCGATTCGCTAAGTCCAAGGCGACTTAGCGGATCTTAGGGAGTTAAAAAAAGACTCCCTATTTAGGAGCCTCATTAATTTGGTTTATATTATTTTTCCATTAAATAATTGATTTATATGGAAAATAAATCACCAGGCAAACTATAACCAATATTTTGCATCTTTGTAGTTCAATTAAAATAAAATTCTGTGATTAAAATTTTGTGGTTTATTTTATTGATATTAACAGCTATGATTGTTGTTAATTGTGCCCATCCAGTCACTCCATCAGGTGGACCAAAAGATGTTACTCCCCCTATTATTATAGAAACAATTCCAGAAAACGGAAGCGCCAATTTCGCAACTAAAAAGTTTTCAATAAAGTTTAATGAGTATGTGTCTTTAGATAATATACAGGAACAGGCTTTAATATCACCGCCAATGAATGAAATGCCTGAATTCACTGTAAAAGGTAAATCGATACTGGTAAAATTTAAAGAAGAATTAAAACCAAATACAACTTACTCAGTCTATTTTGGAGACGCAATTGTTGATATAACTGAAAACAACCCAGTAACAAATTACACTTATATCTTTTCCACAGGCAATTTTGTAGATTCACTAAGCCTTAGTGGTTATGTTTATAATGCGCTTGATTTAAAACCTGTGGATGGAACATTTGTTATGCTTTATAAAGATATCAATGACACAATTAAATTTGATTCACTTCCGTATTACGTTGTTCCATATTATCTTAGCAAAACTAACGATATTGGCAGGTTTCAATTTAATGGATTAGCTAACGATGATTATCTCCTATTTGCCATAAATGATCAAAATAGCAACTATATTTTTGATCAACCCGGAGAACAAATTGCTTTTTTAGACTCACTAATAGTACCAATTTATATAGAAAAACCAAAAATTGATTCAATAAATACTGACAGTATTTCTAACATATTAATGATAAAAGATTCAATAATTGTTGAAACAGATTCATTGTTTTTGGATTCAATTCAATATGATGATACGGGTAGTGTTAACTTATTTATGTTCTTATCACCCGACACTATTCAAAGATTATTAAAAGCAGAAGTGATAGCAAACAATACCATTTGTTTTTCATTTTCACAACCTGCAACTAATGTAGAATTTGAATCGCTTAAATATTCACCTGATAGTATTTTGTTTGTTGTTGATTTCTCGAAGAAAAAAGATACTCTTTATTGGTACTTAAATAACCCCCCCATCGACTCACTTGAATTATTGGTAACTCAGTTTAATGATACTTTAGGAACAGTATATTTAAAACTTGATATTGACAAAAAAAGTATTAGGGTGAGAAAAAATGAGAAAGAAAAGAAAAAAGAAAAACTTATTTGGAGCTCAAATACATCAGGTAACAAACTCGACCTTAACAAACATCTTGAAATTCAGTTTTCACAACCATATGTTAGATTTAATGATGTTGATTCATCAATATTAGTGATTGGAAATGATAGTATTTGGGATCCTGAATTTAGTTTTATTGATAGTCTACAAATGAAAATATTGTTTCCGTATGATCTACAGGAAGAAACTAAATACAGGGTTTATTTTCCCGATTCATCATTCTCAAGCTGGAATAACATTCATACAGAAATTATTGACATAAATTTTAGCACCTTATCATTAGCTGATTATGGAATATTTACTATTAATTTTTTTCCAGAGAATAAACAAAATCACTTACTTCAGCTATTAACTGAAGAAGAGGCAATAGTAAAGGAATTTAATTTTAATGCAGATACCTCTTTAACTATTTCATATCTAAAACCGGCAAAATATAAATTGAAAATAATATTTGACAATAACAACAACCATCGTTGGGATGTTGGAAACTATGGCTCAAGAAAACAACCTGAAGAAGTAAGTTACTTCACAAAAGAAATTAATATTAGAGCCAACTGGGAAATAGAAGAGACCTGGGAATTCTAAAGATACAGGATTCAGAATACAAGAACCAAAATAGTTAAGTATTCTATCCTGATTCTTTAGTATACCGTCTTGATTTCCAATTAATTCTCGTTACAACGATTTACACAATCAATTATCTCTGTTAAAATAATACTGCGTAAAGAATAATAGATTTTCTTTCCATCGCGCTTAGAAACTAAAACACCTTTGTTTTTAAGTATGCTAAGATGATGCGATGCTGTAGCCTGTTCAATATTCAGGGCTTTATAAATATCAGTTACACTTAATTTATTACCTTTCGATAATAAGTCGATAATAGCTATTCGCATAGGATGTGAGATGGCGCGCAATTTGCTCGCTGCCATTTCAAGTTTATGTACATCAATGTCAATTTTATTCATTGTAGGTAAGTTTTTTGCAAAGCTATAAAATATAACATATGGAAAGGAAACAAATATGTACATATATTAAATTATTATTATTTTAGAGTACAAATTAAAATAATAAATCAGAAATATCAATAAACAAATAACAAATAAAACTAAATAATAAATTATAAAGACTCAAAAATAATTTGCTAGTAAACAATCCGGAATTATTTGATTATTAACTTTTTAAATATTGGAATATATTTGAATTTAACACTTTGGGGGTTAAATTATTGAGAATTACAAACCATAAAAACACATTGTGACTACTTAAAATTTGCCATAAAACTTATTGCTAAACCCAAAATATTTAACTATACATTTATACTTATTCTAAATAAGAGTTAGCCTCATTATTCATAAAATCTCTCACAAAGACGCTAAGTCGCAAAGAACAAGTAAATTAAAAGCTAATTCTGAAAAACTCAATTTTACTTCTCCAAACAAATTTATTCATCAAAATTACTCATATCCAATTTTTTGCATCTTTGCGTGATGAATTTTTCAAGCTACGTTAAAAACAAATCAGTAAAACCAAACTTCAGGCCGTCAAATAAACCTTTATCACTTAATTTTAATTCAGGAATAACAAGCAATGCCATAAACGACAATGTCATATAAGGTGCACGGAGTTTCGATCCCATTTTGTGAACTTCTTCATCAAGAATATGATAACTAGTTGCAACCCTATAGCCATCACACGTCGACATAAGTCCTGCAACAGGTAGAGGAAGTGCTTTCTCATCTGTACCATTTACAAGCGAAATTCCACCTTCTTCTTTAATTACGAGATTAATAGCTTTTGCAATAGCCGTATCACTTGTGCCAACAGAAACAATATTATGACTATCGTGCGCAACACTTGATGCTATGGCACCTTTTTTTAAATTGAAGTTCTTTATAAATGCAATAGCAGGCTCTGCTTTTTCATACCTGTTAAGAACTACCATTTTTAATATATCTCTATCAACATCGCTAACAACATTATTGTCCTCCACTGTATAATCATCAATAGACAAACCGGTTATAAGCTGGCCATCAAGGGCTTCTATCACTTTAAGTTTATTTCCTTTCGGAGAAACTTTTAGATTATCTGCTGTAATAGGTAAAGCATGAAAGTTATTTGGTTGATCTTCAGGTACTGAGTCAATATAACTTGTGCCATTTTCGGCTACCAACAAACCATCCACATAAGTTTGTAATATATCAAAATTATCAAAATTATCTACAACAATCATGTCAGCCGGATCATTTACCTGCAAAGTACCTACTTCAAGTCCATAATGCTCAATTGGATTTAATATTACACTACGAAAAACTTTTAGTGGAGCATGGCCTTTTTTTATCGCTCTAACTATCATCTGGTTAATATGTCCTTTTACAAGATCATCAGGATGTTTATCATCAGAGCAAAAAAGAACCTTATCAGAATGATCATTCATTAAATCAATAAGAGCATCAAAATTCTTGGCAGCACTACCTTCCCTTATTTGGATCTTCATACCATATGAAATTTTATCAAGAGCTTCATGCATAGTAAAACACTCATGGTCTGTTGTAACACCGGCTTCTGCATATTTTTTTGCATCTTCTCCTGATACTCCTGGAGCATGCCCATCTACAGGTTTGCCATGTTTTTTTGCAATCTCAATTTTTTTCATTTCCCATGCATCACGATTAATAACACCGGGGAAATTCATCATTTCACTTAGGTATTTTATCTCTTTCATACCCAAAAGCTCTTCCATTTCTTCTTCATGAAACTGGAAACCTGAAGTTTCAAAAGGTGTTGCCGGCACACATGCCGAAGCACCAAAATAGAATTTAAATGGTACTTTGTTGCCATTGGCAATCATGTATTTAATACCATCAATACCGAGCACATTTGCAATTTCGTGCGGGTCACTGACGGTGGCAACAGTTCCATGCACAACAGCAAGTTTGGCAAACTCCGACGGTATTAACATTGAGCTTTCGATATGGATATGCGAATCGATGAGGCCGGGTAATATGTAGTTATCTTCTTTAACTAACTCTTTAATTACTTTAGTAATGATGCCGTTTTCAACATGTACAGTTCCTTTATAAATTTCGTTTGCTCTAAGATCAACAATATTTCCACTTAGGGTATATTTGTTTTTTGATTTCATGATACAAGAAGTTAATTTTAATGATGCAAATTTATATAATATTGCGACTGGTGTATAATTAGTTTGGCTCAAAATATACTTAAAAGCAATTGTCTTAAATCATTGCCTGAAACAAATTAGTTATATCTTTTCTTTAGATAATAGAAAATATTATACCTTCACACATTATATTACTAACTATTAAAATATAATAGACATGACAGAAGCATCATTAGAAGCACTATACAGAATTAGAGACACTACCATGCTGAAATGGTATATTATTCCATTACTTGCAATTGTACTTTATATTTATGTGAAAGAAATAAAAGAAGGGCGTAAAACCGGAAATTTTGATGCAGTATTTGCAGGACTTACGGTTTTTGGACTTGATTTCTTTAACGAAACATGGAATGGTTGGGTGTTGATGTTAACGAATCGCTCTGCTTTCTGGACAGCACCAGGGGATACTGCTTTACGAACAATGGTTGGTTGGAATATTGAAATAATGTTTATGTTTTTAATTGCCGGAATTATTTGGTATCACACACTTGAAGTAGACAAAAAAAAGAAAATACTTGGTCTTCCAAATCCACTCTTTTGGGCAATTGGGTATTCAGTTTTCAGCGTTTTTGTAGAATGGTTTTTAAACAATGGAAATCTTCTAATATGGGAATATCCATTTTGGACCAACACTTTCTCAGGGATGATTCTAATCTTTATTTTTGGCTACCTCTATTTTTATCTTGGAGCATGGTTTGTTATATCCAGGAAAACTACACAAGCAAAGGTTATTACTCTTATAATTATTTACTCTGTACCAATTATATTGAATATTGTTGGGTTTGCAATATTGGGTTGGGTCTACTAATTGGCAGAATTCAAAACCAATTCATCATACTTAAAAATAGTATCAAAACCTTTGTTTTGCATATAATTCCTTAGATTATTTTCAGATTCATTATATGTAACCAAAACAAAATCACCTCCCCAGGCACCTAGTGATTTTACTACCCCGGGAAAATCATTGAAATGTACAGATTTAACAGTCGGCAACTTCAATACTTTCGACATAATTCGCTCATGATCCGTAAGTAACCTTTCAAATGCTGTAAGATTTGTTGTTTCTATTATCTCGTTTGTAATTTCAGAAATGCTTTCAATATCAATTGATGTAAATTTACTTTGCTTTTTAAAAGCTGAGATACCTTCTGAAGAGCTTTGTTTCTTTCCCAGATATATAAAGTATAACTTATCTGCAAAAGGAGGATCAAAATTTACATCTGTAATAGTAGGTGCACCATCTATTAATTGATAAAAAATTGGACTTTTACTTTGTGAGCATGCTATATCGTAACCCGATCCCCCAAAAGTTCTTTGAAGCAAGAGATATGGATTTATCTCAGCCCACATTGCAATATTTGAAATTAAAGTAGAGCTTGTTCCAAATCCAAACTCAGGCTTAAAGCCCAGGTTTGTTATTACATCATAACCTGTGCCATCAGAAAGAAAGTTATTATCTAAAGTTTTTGCAGCCAACAAAATTTCCAATAGTTTTTCTGCAAGACTAATATTATCATCAGCAACCAGTTTTAATGTTGGCAGTTCGTAATTAGCTGTAAACCAATTTCCATCGGGTTTATTTGCTTGCCAAAAAAGATGGTTATTATTATTTCTTTCTGCTGAAATAGATTGCCCAACATTAAGTGGTAATGCTAATGATAAAGCACCTTCCATTACAAGATACTCTCCGGTAATAAGTAGCTTCCCATTGGAATACCATGTTTGCATATCAGAAATCAAATTAACCGAAGGTTTTTAATGAATTTATTTACAGCCCCATGCGACACTTTGTGATCAACAAAATATTCTATCGCTTTGTCCTTTTCATCTTTTGTAGCCTCAATATGATTCAATATATTAAAAAGGTGCATTTTCATATGCCCAACTTGTATACCCTTAGTCACCAACGACCTAATAGCAGCAAAATTATTTGCCAAGCCCACCGAGGCTACTATCATCATCAACTCAGAAGAAGAAGGTTTTCCTAACATCTCCAGCGAATGTTTTGCCAATGGGTGTAATGATGTAAGTCCACCAACAGTGCCAATGGCCATTGGCATGGTTAATTCATATTTGAACTTTTTATCAGTTAAAGTTACTTTGGTTAAACTAGTATAAGTACCATTTCGTGAGGCATAAGCATGACCGGCAGCTTCAATGGCACGAAAATCATTACCTGTTGCAATAGCAACTGCATCAACTCCGTTAAAAATCCCCTTATTATGTGTAGTAGCACGATTAATATCTAGTTCAGCAATTTTAATAGCAGTTTGAAACTTATGTGCAAATTGTTCTCCTGTCATCGATTTGTAAGCATCATCAAGATCAGCAAAATCACACTCTACCCATGCTCTTACCAAACAGTTTGGTGTATAGTTTGATAATATCGACATAATAATCTCACATTCTTTTTCTTCACCAACAAAAAGCTTATGGTTAGCGAGAAAATCTTTTAATGCTGATGCAAATTCTTCAAGACACGAATTAATGAAATTAGCACCCATCGAATCAACAGTATCGAATGTTACTTTAATCTGATAATAGTTTTCAATATCATTGGTAAAATCTAACAATTCAAAATCAATAATACCGCCACCACGTTCTTCCATATTATGGGTTGTTTGTTTGACGGCACCCCTAAGGTAAAGTTTAATCTCATCCCAAACTTTTACTAGTTTAGTTTTTTTGCCATTCCAAAAAAAATGGACTTGTCCTACCTTCTCAATATTAACAACTTCTGCTTTAAAACCACCTCTCTCCGCCCAAAATTTTGAAGCGGAAGAAGCGGCAGCAACAACAGAACTTTCTTCGATAACTACCGGTACATGATAAGTATTGCCGTTAACAACAACATTTGGAGCTATTCCATAAGGAATATAAAAATTTGAAATCGTATTTTCGCTAAATTCATCAAAAATTTTCTGTTTAGATTTATCAGTATGCCAAAAGCTCTTAAGTAGTTCCATTGCCTCAACCTGATTATCCATCAGCTCACTTACAATGGTTACTTTATCCTCTTTCAGCAACTTCGAAAAGCCTCTGATTAATAAATCACGTTTTCTTCTTCTTGGCATTTAAATAATAATTTCCTTATCTATAATGACCCTTACCAGTCATCTTCAACTTTTTTAGGTTCGGGTTTCATTTTTTCTTCAAGAGTACTACTCCAATTATTTACAAAATCAGCAATTTGCCTGAGGTATTCATCCCATCTGGGATCGTATGCAGGATCATTTTTGTCTAACCATTTCTCAACCGGGATACTAGTAATTGACTTCAGAATAATCTCATCTATTGTATATCGATATCTGTTGTCCTTCATTTCAACAGTAAATGTGTAATATATCATACCACCAGCATGCTTTATACTGTCTTTATCCCAATAATAAATTCTAAACCTGTGTCGACCAACAATCTTGCCGGTCTCTTTATCTCGCACAGATGTAACGCGTACAGGATCCTTATAAAACCCATTTAACCAATAGATACTTCTTTTAAACAATTCATATTGGTCACCTTCCTCTTCAACAACTCCCCGGAATTTTATTTTATTAGTTTCAATGTCAATTGGTATAAATAAATCTTCTTTTACCTGAGCTGCAAGTTGTATCCCTGAAAAAATAAATAATACTAACAATAACTTCTTCATAATCTATCATTTTCAGTTAAGATTCAGCAAAGTTAAAGTAAAAATTTTAGCAGGTGTTATTTTTTGAACATTATTGAAATGTATGGTTAAGTTGTCTCGGTTATTATTGTTGTTATTGTTATCGCGGCAGCCATTGTTGTAGTATTTATGCTGGCGGTAATCTTGCTCATCAATTCAACAGCTCAGCAACCCATCAACCCGACAACTTACCCAATTACTTAGTCTTATTCTAAATAGGCAAAAGGTAAAATACACATAGAATTCTTTTATATATTTGCTTGTTTATTTTTTGAACTAAAACATGTAAAAATTTTAATATTATGAATATTTCGTATTCTTCTATTACCAAAAAAATATGGATGTCATTAATGGGATTATTCCTAATGACTTTTTTGGTAGTTCATCTGGGCATTAATTTATTACTCTTATTTGATCCCTCACGGGAACTTTTTAATATAACAGCCCACTTTATGGGTACAAACCCTCCTATCCAGATTTTTCAATGGGTGCTTTTTGCGGGGTTTGCTATACACATAGTTCTTGGTGCAGTGTTACAAATTCAAAACTGGATTGCAAGACCAAAGGGTTATAAAATAAGGGGATATTCAGAAGATTCCTTATTTTCAAAATATATGATTTATACAGGTATAATAATTTCTGTTTTCCTGGTTATACATTTTGTAAATTTCTTCCTTAAAGCAAAAGCATTTCACACTGTGCCCGAGTTTATTTTAAATGGAACACCTACCGGGATGGAAGATATGGGCATTGTAGTTAAGCAATTATTTGAAATACCAATATATGTAATTGGATATATTATTGCTTTACTGATCGTTGGCTTTCATCTCGACCACGCATTTCAGTCAGCATTTCAATCTTTGGGCTTGTATCACAAAAAATACACTCCTTTTATTAAAGGATTTGGCCATGTATACTCAATTGTAATTACACTTGGTTATATACTAATTCCTGTGGTTATTTACTTTTCAAAATAGAAGATATGACAAAGCTAGATTCAAAAATACCAGCCGGCCCATTAGCCGAAAAATGGACAAATTATAAAGCCCACCAAAATCTTGTTAACCCTGCCAATAAACGTAAAATTGATGTAATTGTAGTAGGAACAGGACTTGCCGGTGGCGCTGCTGCAGCCAGCCTTGCCGCACTTGGCTTTAACGTGAAGGTTTTCTGTATTCAGGATAGCCCACGCCGTGCACACAGCATTGCCGCTCAAGGCGGAATTAATGCAGCTAAAAACTATCCAAATGATGGCGATAGCATTTACCGTTTGTTTTACGATACTGTTAAAGGCGGTGATTATCGTGCCCGCGAAGCAAATGTTTATCGGCTTGCCGAAGTAAGCAACAATATAATCGACCAATGCGTAGCACAGGGAGTACCTTTTGCTCGCGAATATGGTGGATTACTAGATAACCGTTCATTTGGTGGCGCACTGGTTTCCCGAACATTTTATGCACGCGGGCAAACCGGACAACAACTTCTGTTAGGTGCATATAGTGCCTTAAGTGAGGAAATTAGCAAAGGTACTGTGAAGATGTACACCCGTCGTGAAATGCTGGATGTTGTTAAGATTGACGGTAAAGCACGCGGCATAATTGTAAGAAACCTGGTTACCGGAGAATTGGAACGTTATGGTGCACATGCTGTTTTGCTTGGAACCGGTGGATACGGAAATGTATATTACTTATCGACCATGGCAATGACCTCAAATGGTAGTGCTGCATGGAAAGCATATAAAAGAGGTGCTTATTTTGGTAACCCCAGTTTCGTACAAATTCACCCTACCTGTATTCCTGTTCATGGTGCTTATCAAAGCAAACTAACTCTAATGAGCGAGAGTTTAAGAAATGATGGCAGAATATGGGTTCCGAAAAAGAAAGAGGATGCACAGAAAATCCAAAAAGGAGAACTTTCCCCTGTAAACATTCCTGAAGAAGACAGAGATTATTATCTCGAAAGAAGATATCCGGCCTTTGGTAACCTTGTGCCACGTGATGTAGCATCTCGTGCCGCAAAAGAACGCTGTGATGAAGGATACGGAGTTGGAAAAACAGGTCTTGCCGTTTATCTCGACTTTAAAGATCCTATTAAACGTCTCGGAAAAAATGTTATCGAAGCCCGCTACGGAAATCTTTTCCAGATGTACGAAAAAATTGTTGATGAAAATCCTTATAAAGTACCAATGATGATATATCCAGCTATCCATTACGCAATGGGTGGAACATGGGTTGATTATGAATTACAAAGTACAATTCCCGGATTATTTGTTGGCGGGGAAGCAAATTTCTCCGACCATGGTGCTAACCGATTAGGTGCATCTGCTTTAATGCAGGGATTATCGGATGGATACTTTGTGCTTCCTTATACAATGCAAAATTATCTTGCCGATCAAATTACTGTTCCTCACTTTTTAACTGATGGTGCTGAGTTTGACCAAACTGAAAAAGATGTTCAGGATATAATCGACAAATTATTTGCAGTTAAAGGTAGTAAAACTGTTGACTCTTTCCATAAAAGATTAGGGCTGATAATGTGGGAATTTGTAGGAATGGCTCGAGACAAAGAGGGGCTTGAAAAAGCAATTGCTGAAATTAAAGAACTACGTAATGAATTTTGGGATAATGTTTACATACCTGGTGAAAAGTCTGGAATGAATATCGAACTGGAAAAAGCCCTGCGTCTTGCCGACTTCCTCGAACTTGGCGAACTAATGGCACGTGATGCCCTTGATCGTAAAGAATCTTGCGGAGGTCACTTCCGTGATGAATATAAAACCGAAGAAGGAGAAGCCATGCGCGATGATGAAAATTATATGTACGTGTCAGCATGGGAATATAAAGGTGATGATAAAGAACCTGAGCTTCATAAAGAACCGATCGTTTACGAAAATATTGAGGTTAAGCAACGTAACTACAAAACAGCATAAAATAAATAAAAGTTAAAAAACGGAATAATGGATTTAAAACTTAAAATATGGAGGCAGGCTGATGCTAATGCCGAAGGTAAATTTATTACTTACCCCGTTCATAATATATCAGAAGATGCTTCATTCCTTGAAATGATGGACATCCTCAACGAAGAACTTATTACAAATGGCGAAGAGCCTGTTGCATACGATCATGATTGCCGAGAAGGGATTTGTGGTATGTGTAGTTTATATATTAACGGTCACCCTCATGGTCCCGATGATTCAATAACCACTTGTCAGCTTCATATGCGCAAGTTCAAAGATGGTGAGACTATTGTAATTGAGCCATGGCGTGCACGGCCATTCCCTGTTATAAAAGACCTTATTGTAGATCGTTCTGCCTTCGACATAATTATTCAGGCTGGTGGCTTTGTCTCAGTAAGTACAGGTGGAGTACCTGATGCCAATGCTATTCCAATTAAGAAAGAAAATGCTGATCTCGCAATGGATGCCGCCGCTTGTATAGGTTGCGGTGCCTGTGTTGCTGCCTGTAAAAATGCATCTGCTATGTTATTTGTAGCTGCAAAAGTCAGTCAGCTTGCATTACTTCCTCAGGGAAAAGTGGAAGCAAAACAACGTGTTGAAAATATGGTTGCTAAAATGGATGACATTGGTTTTGGAAACTGCACTAATACTTATGCCTGTGAAGCTGAATGCCCAAAAAACATAAGTGTATCTAATATTGCAAGAATGAATAGAGAATTTTTGGCAGCAAAAATTTCATAAGCTACAATATACTATAGGTTAGTTTTATCACAATTTAAAACAAAAAAAGGTAGTAACATTAATTAAGTTGCTACCTTTTTTTATTCTGTAGAAATAAAATATTTTATATTTACTCAACTCTTCGAATTTAATGTTACTTATTAACATCCAACCTTTAAAAAATATTTAATACAAATCTAGTAGTACATATTGAAAAGAATTATTTTTGATGCACAAAACCAAAACTAATGCAATTCAAATCAATAATTGGACAGCAAGCGCTGATTAATAAACTTATTACCAGTTATAATGAAAATCGTATTGCTCATACTCAGTTATTTTTAGGTAACGAAGGATCAGGAGCTTTAGCTGTTAGCATTGCATTTGCCCAATTTTTAAACTGCACTAGTAAAACCAATAATGATAGCTGTGGTATTTGTGCATCATGTATCAAATTTGAGAAATTTGCACATCCCGACCTTCACTTCTATTTCCCTACTGCTACAACAAAATCAGTAAACAAAGATCCAAAATCATCATTGTTTTTAAATGAATGGCGTACATACCTAAACAAAAACAACGCGTACATTACACAAAATGGTTGGTACGACAATATAGGTATTGGAAATAAGCAAGGTTATATCAGAAAAGATGATGCTAGTGAACTAATTAGTAAAGTATCTTTGAAAGCATATGAATCAGAATATAAAATTGTTATCCTTTGGATGGTTGACAGGATGAATGAATCAGCATCTAATAAACTGTTAAAAACGCTTGAAGAGCCACCCAATAAAACAATACTATTTTTAATTGGAGAGAAATATGAACAGCTTCTTGCCACTGTAAGATCAAGAGCGCAGCTTTTTAAGGTTCCCAAACTAACCGATAATGACATTGCGAACCAACTAGTTATAGAGGGATGTGAAAACAGTACAGCCTTAGATATTGCAATCTTATCAAATGGCAATTGGAATACTGCAAAAGATATAAGTAATAACACAGAGGAAACACAATCAAATTTTATAATTTTTAGAAAGTGGTTAAGATTATGTTTTCAACCTAAAGATTATACTGAACTAATTAAGTTTAATCAGGAAATTTCTAAAATAGGAAGAGAAAAGCAAAAGAGTTTTTTGAGCTATGGGCTAGAGGTTATACACAACTCAATATTGCATAATAACAGCAATGGAAACCAAGTACGAAAAGCAGGGGAAGAGCTTGATTTTTCAAAAAAGTTTGCTCCTTTTATAAATAAAACAAACCAAAGTGAAATCTATAAGGCCCTTAACCAGGCAATCTATCACATTGAACGGAATGCTCATGCAGGAATATTATTTTCTGATTTGAGTTTTACTATGGTCGAATTAATCATAAATGGGCGTAAAAATATTGTACAGTGATTGATCTCATTAAAAAATACATCAAACAGAATAATCTGATACAGCCCAACGAAGAAGTACTTCTAGCTATTAGCGGAGGTATTGACTCTGTTGTAATGTTAGATTTATTTGATAAAATTGGCATTAAATATGCAGTTGCACACTGTAATTTTAAATTGCGATTATTTGAATCGGATGATGATGAAATGTTTGTAAGACAGCTCGCACATAAGTATGGCAGTGAAGTATTTATTGGCTTATGTATGGCTGCTGATCATGCAAAAAAGGTAGGAATATCAATACAGGAATCAGCTCGTGAGCTCAGGTATGCATGGTTTAATAAAGTATGTTCATATAATAATTTTCCTCTTGTTGCGGTTGCACATAATCAAGATGACCTTACAGAAACATTCTTTATAAATTTATTAAGAGGAGCAGGAATAAAAGGCTTGAAAAGTATTCCGGTTATGCGGCAAAACATAATCAGGCCATTGATGTTTGCAACACGTGAGCAGATTGTAGAATACGCAAAAGAAAACAAACTGGAATTTAGAGAAGACAGCTCAAATAGTTCAGATAATTATCTGCGCAACAGAATTCGTCATCACTTAATCCCTAAAATTGAAGAAATTTCACCGGGGTTTAACAAGGCAGCCCTTAAAAGTATTGATAATTTAAACGACTCTTATTTAATATTACAATCTGCTATTAGTGAAAAATTACATCAACTAAATATTTCACATAGTAATGACATAAATAAAGTATCAATAAAGGAACTCAAGAAGCTATCTCCAACTAAAATTTGGATGTACTACTTACTTAGTGAATTTGGGTTTAACCGACAGATTACTGATGATATTTGCATAGCATTGGAAGCTGAAAATAGAAGCGGTCATAAATTTTTATCTTCTAATCATGAATTATTAATCGACCGTGATCATATATTAATCAGAAAAATTAACAAGCCTTCATCATCAAGAAAATATCTTATATCTATTGATCAGAAAGAAGTTACTGAACCCATTAACATTATATTTAAAAATCATAAAAATCACCCAACGTTTACCTTCGACAAAAGTAATACTGTTGCCTATTTTGATCTTAATAAATTAAATTTTCCACTATCAATTCGCAGGTGGCAAAAAGGTGACAGAATTAAACCTTTTGGGATGAAAGGAAGTAAACTAATAAGTGATATTCTTATTGATAATAAAGTTGATTCATTTGAAAAAGAAAACACATTTGTTATAGAATCAGGAAAAATAATTATATGGCTTGTTGGACACAGATCATCAAATTATTTTAGAATAACAAAATCCACAAAAAATATACTAATTATGAAGTTGCAATTGCCATATATTGACTAGCAGTATCAGTAACAATATTCAAAATCCCAGGTAAGCAAAAGCAACATTAACACATTTTATGGTGTCATGAAAAAACACGCATAAATATTTATCTATTTTTGCAAAATATTTTTTTAATATTATTACAAACATGAAACGTAGTTTATCAACCATAATATTTTTACTGCTGTTTACTTTTGGGTTAACCGCACAGATACTTGAACCTGTAAGATGGAGTTTCTCTTCAAATAAAATAACTGAAACAGAGTATGAGCTAATTTTTAAAGCCGACATCGACTTACATTGGCATCTATACTCGCAAGACATCCCTATGTCACCCCCGGCAACAAACTTTACTTTCAATGAAAATGATGGATATAAGCTTGTTGGCAATGTAACCGAACAAAGTGTTGTTATTGAAGAATATGATCCCAATTTTGAGATGATATTAAAATACTATTCGCATGAAGCCATCTTTAAACAAAAAGTACAATTAACAAACGAAAAAGCATCAATAGCAGGTGTAGTTGAGTTCATGAGTTGCGACGACACCAAATGTTTACCTCCTACCGAAGTTGATTTTAATTTTACACTTGGAGCTCCAACACTTGGAGGAGTCCCTAAGTCTCAGATACTTGAACCTGTAAAGTGGAAAATTACATCTGAAAAAATAAATTCAAACACAGTTGAATTATTGTTTAGTGCAGAGATTGATAAAGGATATCATTTGTATTCGATTACAATTCCGGAAGATGGCCCCCTACCTACAGTTTTTACTTTTGAAGAATCAGTAAATTACAACTTAGACGGTGCTATTCAGGAAGTTATAATTCCAATCGATGAATATGATGATGTATTTGAAATGGATATTAAGTTTTTTGAAAATAAAGCTGCTTTCAAACAAACCATTATTTTAAATTCGGATGATAGCAATATACCCATAATAGGTGAAATTGCATACATGGTTTGTAATGAAGTTGGATGTGTAGCCCTTTACGAAGACTTTGAGATAATTTTTAACAGTAGCACGGGCGAACTTATTACTGATACACAGGAAATTCAAGATGAGACTACTTCGTTTGAAGGTGAAGATATTACAGGTAAAAAAGCCTCATTCTGGGGTTTCTTTTTACTATCGTTTTTGGGCGGATTTGCAGCTATATTAACACCATGTGTTTTTCCAATGATACCAATGACCGTATCATTTTTCATGAAAGATGGTCAAGATAAAGCCAAAGGTAAAGTACAAGCATTAATTTATGGTTTTAGCATAATTGGTATTTACGTTTTTATTGGATCAGTGCTAGCCGTAGTTGCCGGACCTGATATTGCTAACTGGCTAAGCACCCATTGGCTACCAAACATATTGTTTTTTGTAATATTTGTGGTATTTGCAGCCTCATTTTTTGGCATGTTTGAAATAACGCTACCACATTGGATGATAAACAAATCTGATGCAAGCGCTGATAAAGGAGGATTTCTAGGTCCCGTTTTCATGGCGCTTACTTTAGTACTTGTATCATTTAGTTGTACCGGACCAATTGTAGGAACCATACTGGTTGAATCGGCTGGCGGGCAGGTAGTAAAACCAATTATTGGTATGTTGGGATTTTCATTAGCATTTGCTTTGCCTTTTACTTTATTTGCATTTTTCCCAACATTATTACAAGGACTACCAAAGTCGGGAGGCTGGTTAAATTCAGTTAAAGTTGTATTAGGCTTTTTAGAATTAGCGTTAGGGCTTAAATTCCTAAGTATTGCTGACCAAACTTATCATTGGGGGATACTTGACAGAGAAGTATATCTGGCAGCCTGGATTGTTATTTTCTTCCTATTGGGCCTTTATTTATTAGGAAGAATAAAATTTGCACATGATTCAGATGTGCCATTTGTTTCAGTTCCCAGATTAATGATGGCAATAATCGTATTTACTTTTGTTGCATATTTGATTCCAGGAATGGTTGGTGCACCATTGAAAGCACTTTCGGGATATTTGCCTCCGCAAAGCACACATGATTTTGATTTAAATTCGGTAATTCGACAAAATGTAAAAGCATTTACAATATCATCAAGTTCGGGTGAAGAGAAAGAGTTATGTGAGACTCCAAAATTTAGTGATTTCCTTCACCTACCTCATGGATTAGAAGGTTATTTCGATTATGACCAGGCTTTAGCTTGTGCCAAGGAACAAAACAAACCCTTATTTATTGATTTCACTGGACATGGTTGTGTAAACTGTCGCGAAATGGAATCGATTGTATGGGCTGATCCAAAAGTCCTTAGCCTATTGAGTAAAGATTATATTGTAACAGCTCTTTATGTTGATGATAAAACAACACTTCCAGAAGAGGATTGGTATATAAGTGAATTTGATGGTAAGAAAAAGAAAACTGTTGGTAAAAAATATGCTGATCTGCAAAAAGCAATGTATGGTGTAAATGCACAACCTTTTTATGTACTGGTTAGTCCGGATGGAGAAATGCTAACTCAACCTAGAGCTTACGACCTGGATGTTAATGCATTTGTTAAATTTTTAAAAACGGGATTGAAAAACTTTAAGAAAAAGAAACAAAGTCCAATTAATTTTATTAATTAGATCAATCAATCCTCTCAATATCTGCACCAAGCAGCTGTAATCGTTTTTCAATATTCTGATAACCCCTGTCGATTTGTTCAATATTTTCAATAATGCTGGTACCCTCTGCGGATAGAGCAGCAATTAATAATGCCACACCGGCTCTTATATCTGGAGAACTCATTTTAATACCTCTGAGAGGATATTTATGATTCAAGCCTATAACTGTTGCACGATGAGGATCACATAGAATAATTCTTGCTCCCATATCAATAAGTTTATCAACAAAAAATAGCCTGCTCTCAAACATTTTTTGATGTATTAACACGCTACCCTCTGCCTGAATTGCAGTAACCAGCACAATGCTAATTAAGTCAGGTGTAAAACCGGGCCAAGGAGCATCAGCAATATTCATTATTGATCCATCAATAAAAGTCTCTATTGAATAATTATCATATTTAGGAACAACAATATCATCTCCAACTTGAGATACTGTTACTCCTATTCTCTTGAAAACCTCGGGTATTAAACCCAGGTCGAGTAAGCTTACATTTTTAATTTTAATTTCAGATTGAGTCATTGCAGCAAGCCCGATAAAACTACCAACTTCAATCATATCAGCAAGTAATGTATGTGAAGTCCCATTCATAACTTTCACCCCTTCAACGGTGAGAAGATTCGAACCAATTCCTGAAATTTTTGCACCCATGTTTACAAGCATCTTACTGAGTTGTACCAGATATGGTTCACATGCAGCATTAAAAATGGTAGTAATACCATCGGCCATAACTGCCGCCATTAATATATTTGCTGTTCCTGTAACCGAAGCTTCTTCAAGCAACATGGAGTTGCCTTTAAGATTATTAGCAACCACATTATAGCTCTTTTTATTAGCATCGTAAGTAAAATCAACACCGAGTTTTTGTAATCCGATAAAATGAGTATCTAGTCTTCTTCTGCCTATTTTATCACCTCCTGGTTGTGGAAGGTATCCACGACCAAATCGTGCTAACAATGAACCTAGTAGCATTACACTACCTCTTATACTAGTAGCTTTGCTATAGAAATCTTCTGTTTCAAGATAATCGAGGTTAATATCTAATGCTTTAAAAGAATATTCGCCCACACCTGTTTTATTCACAACTACGCCAAGTCCTTCCAACAGATCAATAAGCCTATTAACATCCCTTATATCAGGAATATTACTAATAGTTACTATCTCTTGAGTAAGCAGTACAGCACAAATAACCTGAAGTGCTTCATTTTTTGCCCCTTGTGGAATTATCTCACCACCTAGAGGTTTTCCACCTGTAATTCTAAAAGATCCCATTTTCCTCTATTTAAAATACTGAATGCCTAAAATTGCAACCTTCATAAAACCTGCATCATTCAGTATATTTATAGTAAATAAACGAAAAAACAACCAAATTATGGTTGTTTTTTCAAAATATTTTAAAAGAAAATGAAATGCTTAATTAGCAAAAGATAAACTAAGTATTAATTGTTTTTTGGAGTATAATTACTTTTTCTCCTTTTTCCATAGTTATCCTTACTATTCTTTTGATAAGATTTTTGACTGGATTTTCTTTTGGTATTCTTTTTGGGTCTTTGTATAACATCACTAATTGCTATTAATTGTACATCCTCTGGTAATTTCAGTTTTTTACCGGATAAATCAAAAAGATGCTTAGCAATTGTAATATCATTAACTGATTCTCTATTCCATTTTAAATAGGATTTTTTCATTTGGTTAGCAATAGCTATAATAAGAGCCTGTTTCTCCTCCCCTTCTTCATATTCTGTTGCTTTTTTTATGATATTAACAATATGTCTACCATAGTGTCGTAAAACAATTTTCTTATCGCTATAAACTAATTGGTCAGGTTTACGATTCAATTTATCTTTAGAAGGAGGTGGAAAAGGGCTGTCAACATCAAGTTTGAATTTTGAAATAATAAAGAGGTGATCCCAAAGAACATGAGTGTAATCAATTGTATCTTTTATCATAGGATTCATTTGAGCCATCGATATTATAATTGTTTTTGCAGTTTTCGTTCTTTTCTCTTTGTCTTCTATTGTAATCGCATAATCAACCATTTTCTGAATATTCCTGCCGTATTCAGGTATTATAAGATGACCGCGTGTAGTATTATATTCCATTAGTTATAATTGTATTTGAATCCTTTAAATATAGAGGTAATTAATTATTTTGCAAAAGTAGTTAAATATTCTATTAAATTATAAAATGCTAACCAGGTTAAATCTCATTTCATAATAACATCAATTATAAATTACATTTGTTTTTACTTAATCGTTTAAAAAACTATTTTTGCAATTATTTATTTAACCAAAAATGTTAAACATGCATATAAATGTAATGATTACAGGTACAGGCAGTTATGTGCCAGAAAACATTGTTACAAATACTCATTTTGCTAAACATAAATTCTATAATCCCAATGGTAAATTAATTGAAGCACCAAATGATGAGATAATTCAAAAGTTTAAAGCTATAACAGGCATCGAGCAAAGAAGGTATGTTAATGACAACCAAACAGCATCTGACATGGGTAGTATTGCAGCAAAACTAGCTATTGAAGATGCAGGAGTTAACCCGGAAGATATTGATCAAATTATTGTTGCACATAATTTTGGTGATGTAATATCAGGGACTATACAAACAGATGCCGTACCTAGCCTAGCTTGTAGAATAAAACATAATCTTCAAATAGAGAATCCCTTTTGCGTAGGTTATGATTTACTTTTTGGATGCCCAGGTTGGCTACAAGGAATTATACAGGCACAAGCTTACATTAAAGCAGGAGCTGCAAAAAAATGTTTAGTTATATCAACAGAAACCCTTTCAAGAGTAATCGATAAATTTGATCGCGATTCTATGATTTATGCCGATGGTGCAGGCGCATGCATTGTTGAAGCAGTAGAAAGTGAAATAGAAGAAGGAATAATCGGAACTGAGTCAGCATCATATACTAAAGATGAAGCACATTATCTTTTTCTTGGCAAAGGGAATAAAAATGAATCAGATCCAAATATAAGATACCTAAAAATGCATGGCCATAAGATTTATGAGTTTGCACTAACAAATGTACCTACAGCCATGAAAAGCTGCCTTGAGAAATCAGGATTCGGAATTAATGATGTTAATAAGATTTTAATACATCAGGCTAATGCAAAAATGGATGATGAAATTATTAAACGGTTTTATCGATTATATAAAGAACGTAAAGTCCCTAAAGACATCGCACCAATGAGCATCCAAAAATTGGGTAACAGTTCAGTAGGAACAATACCAATACTTTTTGACATGGTACGTAAGGGTAAATGCGAAGGAAACCACCAACTTTATAAAGGAGATCTTCTCTTATTTTCATCAGTTGGCGCCGGTATGAATATTAATGCTATTGCATACAGATATTAGCACTGCTAAAACAATTTAAATTTTATCCACATTAAATTGTTTACAAATTTGGTTGTTCGGAAAATAGTTTCTATTTTTGCAGCCCGATTTTAAGGCGTATTAAGTAAACTACTTAAGGAACAATAAGATAGATGAATACATTAAGTTATAAGACAGTTAGCGCAAACGCAAACACCGTAAATAAAGAGTGGGTGTTGATTGATGCTGAAAATGAAATATTGGGAAGAATGGCATCAGCTGCTGCTAAGATTCTTCGTGGAAAACACAAACCAAACTACACACCACACGTTGATTGTGGTGATAATGTGATTATCATTAATGCTGATAAGATAAGACTTACAGGAAACAAATGGGACGCAAAAGAGTATATACGTCACAGTGGATATCCTGGTGGTCAAAGGTCACTAACAGCACGCGAATTAATGGAAAGAAAACCTACTGCAATGGTTGAGAAAGCAATTAAAGGTATGCTTCCAAAAACTATTCTTGGAGCTGATCTTTTTCGCAACCTATATGTGTATGCCGGTTCCGAACACGAACAGCAAGCACAAAAACCAAAGAAAATCAATTTAAAATCAATTAGATAATATACCATGGAAGTAGTTAATGCATTAGGCAGAAGAAAAACTGCTGTAGCCAGGGTTTATCTTCAGGATGGAGATGGAAAAATCACTATTAATAATCGTGATTATAAAGATTATTTTCCAACTGCAATCCTACATTATGTTGTTGAACAGCCTCTTCATCTTACCGAAAATATAGGCAAATACAACATAAAAGTTAATCTTAAAGGTGGAGGTTATGCTGGTCAGGCAGAAGCATTGCGTTTAGGGATTTCCCGCGCACTTGTTCAGATTGACCCTGAATACCGTCCCGTACTTAAAGCAAAAGGATTAATGAAGAGAGATCCACGAATGGTTGAGCGTAAAAAACCAGGACAACCTAAGGCTCGTAAGAAATTCCAGTTCAGTAAACGATAGTTTTCACATACATTGGAAAGAGTTTAGTATCCAAATTACTGTAACCTCCTTTATTGGAGCTATTCAGTAATTGAAAAAGAGAATGTAAACAAATTAAAAAAATTAAGATGGCAAAAGTTAGTTTTGACGAAATGCTTGACGCAGGTGTACATTTTGGTCATTTGCGAAGAAAGTGGAATCCAAATATGGCTCCATATATTTTTATGGAACGTAATGGCATTCACATTATTGACCTGTATAAAACACAGGCTAAACTTGAAGAAGCCCAGAATGCTATTAAGCAAATAGCAAAATCGGGTCGCAGAATATTATTTGTAGCTACAAAAAAACAGGCTAAATACTTAGTAGCTGATTTAGTAAAAAAGGTAAATATGCCTTACGTTACTGAACGCTGGCCTGGTGGAATGCTTACAAACTTTGCAACAATACGCAAAGCCGTGCGAAAAATGGATAACATCGATAAAATGGCATCTACTAGTTCATGGGAGAACCTATCTAAAAGAGAAAGACTCCAAATTACACGTGAACGTGCTAAGCTTGAAAAAAACCTTGGTAGTATTTCAGATATGAGTCGTATTCCCGCAGCACTTTTTATTGTTGATATTAACAAAGAAAAGATTGCTGTTGCTGAAGCAAGAAAATTGAATATCCCTATTTTTGCAATGGTAGATACAAATACCGACCCTACTTTAATTGATTTTGCAATTCCTGCAAATGATGATGCTTCAAAATCAATTCACCTTATTGTTAACACAATGGTACAGGCTATTGGTGAAGGCTTAGGCGAACGCAAGATGGCTAAAGAAAAACAAGATGTGAAAGATGAAGCTTCTGCAAAAGTTGAAGAACTAGATATTAAATCCAAATCTGAAGCAATTGAAATAGCTGAAGATGCAGCTGATAAGTCAGCAGAAAAAGGAACCACTCCAACACCAGAAGGTAAACCTAAACGCAAAAGAAAAACTATTTCCAAAAAGAATTAATTGGTAATGTATATAAAGATAAAAAAATGAAGATAACTGCCCAACAGGTAAACGAACTAAGAAAAAATACCGGTGCCGGTATGATGGACTGCAAAAATGCACTCGTTGAAACTGAAGGCGACATGGAAAAAGCCATTGACGTACTCAGAAAGAAAGGTCAAAAAGTTGCCGCTAAACGTGCTGATCGTGATGCTGCTGAAGGTGTAGTACTTTCAAAAGTTAGTGATGATAAACAATATGCAGCCGCAGTTATGATAAATTGTGAAACTGATTTTGTTGCAAAAAATGCTGATTTTATTGCATATACCCAAAGTATTTTAGATATTGCTGTTGCAAATAAAGCTAAAAATACTGATGAACTAAAAGCACTGCAATTAGGTGATCGTACCGTTGATCAATCAATAACTGACCAGACTGGTCTAATAGGTGAAAAAATTCAATTAGGTCGTTTTGTAGTTGTTGAAGCTGAAAGCACATATGCATATATCCACCCAGGCAACCGTATTGCAACCATTGCTGGTCTTAACAAATCAGGTGATGCACTTAACAATGCCGGAAAAGACGTTGTTATGCAAATTGCAGCCATGGATCCAGTTGCTTTAGATAAAGACAGTGTAAGTGACGAGATGGTTAAACGTGAAATTGAAATTGGAATGGATCAGGCTCGCCAGGAAGGCAAACCAGAAGCTTTGCTTGAAAAAATTGCTATGGGAAAACTTAACAAATTTTACAAAGAAAATACTTTGTTAAATCAGACATTTATTAAAGATAGCAAGAAAAACGTTAGTCAGTATTTAAATGACGTTGAAAACGAATTAACCGTTACCGATTTTAAAAGATTAGCTCTTGCATAAAGAAACATTTTATTGCAAAAAAAAGCCGATTCAGTTGAGTCGGCTTTTTTTTTGCTATTTTTTTTATAATTTAGCAGAATACAATTAGACAGTAAGTTGCCGGATTCTTATTTATAATTTAAACCTAAGAAAAATGAAAAAGTCCATTCTTTTATTTTTAGTTGTAATAATCTCTGTATCTGTATACTCACAAGATTATGAATCGGGTGATTTAAAGAATAAATTCTATATTAGAGTGGGTTATTCAACTCCTCTATGGACATATTATGGGTTTAAAAATGCTAACGCATTAAAAAGTGAACTTAACGCAAAATCAAAGATTGGCGCTAACTTTGAGATTGGGAAAATATACATGCTTAACGGAATAAACATAGGCCCGGGATTAAGGTTTGGTATCAACGCTGATTTTCTCTCCTTAAAGGCGCAGGTATTCAATCTCAATGGAGGCGATAATATATATAATTTATTTGTTGGTTCAAAAATTGGCCCATCATTTACATATTCACCGGCTAAAGCATTAGCATTTGACATTTTTGCAAAGATTAACCCTGTTTGGGTTGGAGGTGTATATTACAATCAACAAGATATTAGTGATGGCTCAATTGAAGCACATTTAGGCTATGTACAAATGATGTACTCATTTGGTATAAATGTAAGAGTTTCTATACTTATGCTTGGGTTTGAGTATGAAATTGGCAGTTTAAAACTGAAAAATGGTAATGGCGATTATTGGAATCCCGCAAATACAGTTGGTGATAAAGTGTCCATGCCGGGGTTTAATCTAACTGCAGGTTTAAATTTCTAAACATATCATTGCATATCTAAATTTATTTTCCGGAATTATCCTTTATTTTTATTTTTACGAGTTGTTGATATTTGTATTTTTGCACCTCTAAATTATTACAATAATGAGCGAAAATCTTAAAGATCAATTAAACTGTGTAATCACCCAATCAGTGCAAGTATCACCAATTATGAAAATAATAAAGGTTAAGCCTGATGGGTGGAAGTTACCTGATTTTAAGGCTGGCCAATTTGTTGCTTTAGGATTAGCACCCGATGCATCACGTTGCACTGCAGCAACAGATGAATTTGAGCCACCAAAAGCTGACAAGTTAATAAGGCGTGCATACTCAATTGCTTCTTCTTCAACTGAAGATGCCATAGAGTTTTACATAACATTAGTTCACTCAGGGCAATTAACACCAAGAATCTTTAATTTAGAGATAGGAGACAGAATTTGGATGGGTAAAAAAGCTGTAGGGATGTTTACTCTTGACCAAATTCCAGAGGATAGAAATATTATATTAGTTGCAACAGGAACCGGAGTTGCACCTTACATGAGCATGCTGCGATCAAATGCTTTAAAACGCACCGGTAAAATTTTGGTATTACATGGCGCAGCAAATAGCTGGGATTTAGGATATTCTTCTGAGTTGAAATTATTAGCTAGTATGTTTGACAATTTCTACTATCACCCAACAATTACTGAACCCGATAAAGAACCTTCGGGTTGGGTTGGCGATACAAGGTTTATAGGTGATATATGGGAATCAGGGCTAGTTGATAATACAATTGGTTTCAAACCCTTACCTGAAAACACAGATGTATTTTTATGTGGAAATCCAAGAATGGTTGATGGCATGAAGGAGCTATTATATATTGATGGATTTAAAGATCACAAAAAGAGGGAGCCGGGGCAAATTCATGCTGAAGAATTTTAATTGATGGAGAAAATTAATATCTAAATCTAATAAAATGGATAATGATGAAATAGTATGCAACTGTATGCAAATTACAAAAGGAGAAATTATTGAGGCTATAAAAACAGGTAACCTGAAAACAGTTGACGAAGTGGGTGAAGAAACGGAAGCAAGTACAGTTTGTGGCAGCTGCCATGATGATATTGAAGATATCCTTAAAGAAGTAAACGGTATCTAAAGGTGGATGATAGTAATAAAAACAAATATTTAGAGGAGGGATCCTCACCATTAGTACTTTTTCAAAATCAAAAAATGGTATTGTCTTTTTTTAATGTTCCTCCTGATATATTTGAGAATAAGGATGAGTTTATAGAATAGGCAGTAGAGTCATTTGCCATTCAAAAGAAAAATAGTAAATTGACCTGATTTTAATAAAGAGGCTATGAAAAAACACAATTGCGAAGAATGTCCTTTACGAAGGAAATATGATGAGAAACCTAAATCTTTAATTGGCAGATTTTGGCGATGGCATATTAATTTCTGTCCTGGATGGAAAGGATATATGAAAGATATGGATGATACTGAAAAAGCAGAAATTTCAACGAAATATAACTTAAAATATAGTTAAATTATAAAAGTCAGATGTAAGGCCGGCTTGGCTGACAAGACAGACATAAAGCTTAGCAGACATTGTTCATTATTTCATCCTTCAATGATCTGCATACTTCCAATATGCATAAGTTGAAAAGAGACCAAGCAAAAAGGTTAAGAATAGTATGAGATAGCTGACAGGGAACAACTGCATACCTTCTACCGAATTTGAGACTGTGAATACACCGGGTATTGACCATGGAAAATAGGATCCCCAACCTAACAATGCAGTAAATTGAGCCATGATTACCATTAATAAAACAAAACCCAGTGGAGCTACTATGCTTTTTGAAAAACTAACAATAAATCCTACAACAGTACTAAGTAATATAGTAAATATAGTTGTGAGAAAATAGTTAGATGCAAAATTGAGAAACACTGATAAATTCCAACCTGGAATATGCATCAATAACCCCATTATACTTGCCACTAAAAACAAGGTGATGGCCAAGCCCAAGCACCAAAATAATACAACTAAATATTTAGCTAAAACAATGGATGAGCGTGAAACAGGAAGTGCAAGTATATCTGTTAAAGTATGTTCAATGTATTCTCGTCCAAAAACCCAGCTCGTTATAAATCCAAATCCAATCACTCCTAGTACAGCAATCAGCTGATTGATTATTTCCAAATAACCCTTCCAAGAATTTTCCGAAAAAAACTGTGCCTTTGCTCCTACCAAGCCCAGCTTAGCTGACATCTCCGGGTGCTGTGCCACATACATCATCAAACCTATCAACAAAGGAATGAAAACGAATAAGCCAAAAGTGACCAATAAAATTTTTGATCTGCGGAGTTTCATTCTCTCTGCTCTTATTGCAAGTACTATCTGTCTCATATTACACCTCCTTTTCTTTAATAATTCTTAAAAAATAACTTTCAAGATTTTCTTCCTCCATATTAAGTTTCTTAAGTTTAAGATTCTCTGAAACAATCATCTGGGCTATACCTTCAGGATTCAATATGACTTTTGATTCATGTATCAGAATTTCATTTTCCATTGAAATCTCGGCGGAAAATCCTTTTTGATGTAATAGTTTAATGGCCTGCTCATTATTATCTGTATTAACTAGCAATTGTTTTTTGCATAATTCATTTAAATTGTTGGTATTAAACTCATCTATCATTCTACCTTTATGAATAATGCCAATCCGATGTGCAAAATGAGAAATCTCACCCAGTATATGACTGGAAACCAAAATACTCACACCCTTATTTTGAGACAAGTCGATCAATAATTCCCGAATATCATGTATGCCGGCAGGATCCAGTCCATTGGTGGGTTCATCAAGAATAAGTATTTCTGGTTGATGGATAAGTGCCTTTGCTAATCCCAATCTTTGCTTATTTCCCAGCGATAGCTGTTTAGAAAGTCGATTAGTATAGTCCTTTAAATCTAATAGCTCAATGATGGGATCAATAGATTTATTTTTATCAATCCTCCGCAAATGGCAAATTAATTCCAGATTTTCTTTCACTGTAAGATTGGGATATGCATGTGGAACTTCCACCAAATACCCTACCCTGTTCCAAAACAAAGGTTGATGTTTGGAAATATCCATTCCATTTAGAAAAGCCTTACCACTAGAAGGTTTGATAAGGCCAAGTAACATTCTGATAAGAGTTGTTTTTCCGGCTCCATTGAGTCCTAAAAAACCATATATCTCTCCTTTTCCTACAGAAATATTATTTTCGCTTACCGCTAAAAAACCCTTATAGCTTTTCGAAAGATTCTGGGATTGAATAATTGCTTTCATTTTTTATGTTTATAGCAATCGTTTGGTCTGTTCATGGGCAAAAAAAAATTTAACCTTTCAAATTATCATAAATGGAATAAAAAGCTTTTTTTAATTGATCCTTATATTTCACTTTCTTTTCGGTATTGACCACCCGAATAAAGACTCCATCCGTACAATACAAAAACAAATTTGCAATTTCTTTATTGCTGGTTGAAGAATAGATTTCACCCACTGCTTTAGCTTCATTAATAACACTTTCCCAAACTTTCAAGTCGTTTTTATATTGCTGCTCCTCTAGGATCATCATTTCTGGGAATCGCTTCATAGCATCAAACATGATAAAGAAGAAATTAAAGCTCACATCTCCCTTTGATTCATTACCCATCATTTGATTTATCTGAACAAAAGATTGGTCGATTCGCTTAAGGTATTCATCAATAAATCTCTTTAATGACTTGATTGGGAAACTTGAATAATCCATAGCGCCCATGCTAAAAAACATTAGAACAATCTCTTTAAATAATTGCTCCTTACTCGAAAAATAATGATAAAAAGCACCTTTTGACAAAGCTGTCTTCTCCACTATCTCTCTCATAGTAACCTCTTTATAGCTCTTTTGCAAAAACAATAATAAAGAAGTTCTGAGTATATGTTCTTTAGCTTCATTCATCATACCGACCGTTTGGTTTGCAAATGTAATAAACTTTTTTTAAGAAATAAAAATATTTATTAAATACTATTTTTGCATGCTTTCTTACAATAGCAATTTTAAGCTTGTTATATTATGATAAATTGAGCCAACTAGAATTTGATATGACAGAAAGTCGTAGGAGGGATATCTGATTTAAAATAAATTAAGGTTAAAATAATTAATTAAAGAAATTTCTCTTTTTTCTGTTTAAGATTGATTTGCCAGTTTTCAAGTCTTTCTAATGTTGACTACTCACCATGACGCACTACTATAAGATATATTTCATAATTAAGAAAAATCAACTATACATAAAGGATTTACCTCTCCTTTCCCTACCTTTGCCGTTATGATTTACCCTGATAATTTTGAGCAGAAAATTAGCTTCGACAAAATAAAGGAACATATTAATGATTTGTGCATTAGCACTATGGGACAGCACTTTGTGGAAAAGATTCATTTTTCATCAAACATAAGTGTAATTAATAAGCTATTATATCAGTCGAGTGAATTTGTTGAATTACTCACCATTGGTAAATCTTTTCCTGCAAAGGACTTCATGGATTTGCGGCAGGATATTGCTCAATTAAAAACACCGGGCAGCTATATTGAGCAGGAGGTACTTTTTAATTTAAAAGCTTCATTATTCACCATAAAGGAGATACTTACTTATTTTGAAGAAACTGAAGAAGATGCTTATCCTCAACTTAAAAATCTTGTAAGTCAGGTATTTTTTCCAAACGAATTGTTACATGAAGCCTCCGGAATAATTGATGAAAAAGGAGATATTAAAGACAATGCATCTGTAGAGCTTCGTAGAATTAGGCAAAGTATTGCAAGCAAACAAAAGCAAGTATTCCGTGAAACGAAAAAAGCATTTGAAAAAGCAAAAAAACTAGGATCAGTACCTGATAATGCGGAGATAACGATTAGAAATGGTCGTTCGGTAATACCATTAAAAGTATCCGACAAAAGGTCAATCGGAGGTATTATTCATGATGAATCGTCCACTGGTCAAACAGTGTTTGTTGAAGCCCCTCTCTCATTCGAAATCAACAATGAAATACGTGAGCTGGAAAGTGAAGAACGTAGAGAAATTATTAAAATATTAATAAGTTTTACAGATGAGCTACGCCCTTTTATTCAGGATTTAGTTAATGCTTACCGTTTTCTGGGGTTAATAGATTTTATCCGGGCAAAAGCTCTGTTTTCAATAAAAACAAAAGCTGAACAACCTATAATTACAAATAACAAACCTGTTGATATTAGAAAAGCAATACACCCTCTTTTATATTTATCACATAAGGAACAAAACAAAATTGTTACTCCATTGGATCTTGAACTTTCCTCAGATAACAGAATGCTTATCATCTCAGGACCTAATGCCGGGGGGAAATCTGTTTGCTTAAAAACCATTGGGTTACTTCAATACATGCTGCAATGTGGATTGTTGGTCAGTGCATCACCCGATAGTGTTTTTCGACTGTACGATAATATTTTTATTGACATAGGTGATGAGCAATCAATTGAAAATGATCTTAGTACATACAGTTCCCATTTATTGAATATGAAATACTTTTTGCGCAACGCAAATAGCAAAACTCTTATTCTTATTGATGAATTTGGTACTGGTACCGAGCCACAACTTGGAGGATCAATTGCAGAAGCTACTCTTGAGCAACTTAACAGCAAGCAATCATTTGGGGTTATTACAACTCATTATACAAACATAAAACTTGCTGCCGAAAAATTGCAAGGACTAATTAATGGCGCCATGTTGTTCGACTCCAAAGAAATGCAACCACTTTACATGCTACAAATAGGGAAACCGGGTAGTTCATTTGCATTTGAGATTGCAAAAAAAATTGGTTTTCCAGTCCAGGTACTTAATAGTGCCAAAAAGAAAAGTGGAGGAAAACATGTTCGTTTCGATCAACAACTTCAACAACTGGAAATAGATAAAATTAAATTGCAGAAGCAGCTACAAAAAGCCGATTCATATGATGCTAATTTGAACCAGATGATTGAAAAGTATTCTGACTTGATTAATAATCTTGAAAAATCAAGAAAACAAATAATTAAGGAGGCCAATGATAAAGCAATATCTATAATTGAATCTTCTAATAAAGCTGTTGAAAAAACAATCCGCGATATTAAAGAGGCTGGTGCTGATAAAACTAAAACTCAAGAAATACGAAAAGAATTATATGAGAGAAAGGATGAGCTGACAAAGAATCCTAAGCCAAACCGCAACAAGAAAAAAGAGAAGTATAAAGAAAAAAAGAAAAATAAATCAAAGCCGGAAATAATTAATAACGAAGCTGTAGATGTTGGCGATTTTGTTAAAATTAAAAATACTGATGTTGTTGGTGAGTTAATTGCAGTTGAAGGTAATGATGCTCAGATAAATGTAAATAATGTAAAGATTAAAACTTCTATTTCAAAACTTATTAAATCAGTAGCGCCAAAACAAAAAACCATAAAAAGAAAAGGCTTTAATGACATTGTGAGTGAAATTAATGAAAAAACAGCTAATTTTAAACTAACCATCGACTTACGGGGCAAGCGAGCCGATGAGGCCATGTCGATGTTACAGAAGTATATTGACGAGGCAATTCTGCTGAATATGAATGAAGTAAGTATACTTCATGGAAAAGGTTACGGAATTCTGCGTGATATTATTCGTGAGTATCTGCAAAGCATAGATGAAATTCAAAAGTTTACTGATGCTCCAATTGAGCATGGTGGTTCCGGAATAACAAGAGTTTATTTTAAATAAGTTGAATAATAATGCAATATACAGTATACTAATCTAAATACAGATTCATCATTATTGTAGCCTTACTCTTGATTCCAAATTCTTACATCCAACATAAACATTTACATATCTTTGCCCAGTAAATTTATAGGGCTATGACAAAGAGCACATTTATCAATATCAATTTTATTAACTGGGAACAATATGTTAATGATGGATTAATATTACTCGACTTTTGGGCACCATGGTGCACTGCTTGCATTGCCCAGGACAAAATTTATAATGAAATAGCCCAAATGTTTCCAAGCAAGTTGCGGATTGGCAAAATAGATGTTAGTGACAACAGAGTACTAGCTGACAAATTTGGAGTCAGGAATATTCCTTTTCTAATACTAATCAATAAAGGGAAGCAAATACTGCAAATGCCCGGAATTGAAAGCAAAGAATATTTAATTAGTCGAATTAAAAAAAACATAATATGAGTTATTGGTTAATACCTGTATTGATAATTGTAGCATTACTTGTTGTATCTTTTTACAAACGATACAAAATGATAAAAAATATCGACAGCAATGCAGCAGACAGCGTTAACTTGATTATACTGAAAGATGCAACTTTCAAAAATCAAATTAATTCAGGTGTAACTCTGATTGATTTTTGGGCGCCATGGTGTATGCCATGCAAAATTCAAGGCCCAATTGTTAGCGAAGTTGCTGATGAGTTAAAAGGCAAAGCAGCAATCTGCAAATTTAATATTGATGAAAACAAAAAAATAGCTGGAGAACTTGGCATTAGAAGTATCCCTACCATAATAATATTTAAGAATGGCAAAATAGCTAACAAATTAGTTGGTGTTAAATCGAAGAGTGCACTTTTAAAAGCTGTAAAAGCTCAGCTTTAAGTCAAATTAATTTGCACTATACTTTTTTAAGTACTTTTAAAACAGTTTTTTCAATCTGCTAAAGTGAGAGTTTTTTTGTGTATCTTGCATAAAAATCTACTTATAAAGGTAGGGTATTTGTATTCTGATGCGGTATGCAGATATAAATCAGAATTTTAATTTAAAACTTAATACTATGAAAAAACTGAATCTAATTATCGCATTGATTATGGTTACCGGGGTTGTTTCACTAACCACATCCTGCAACAAAGATGAAAATCAAGTAGCTGACGACACATCCATTTCATCTGATGACGCATTGGCAGAAGGAATTTATACGGATGCCACAAGTATTGCCGATGAGGCTTACAATAATGGAGCTGGCGGTTTAAAATCGAGTGATGAAAATCAGTTCCTTGGCGGATGTGCTACCGTTACGCTCGACACAACAGCCACACCTCGTGAGTTAACAATTGACTTTGGTGATGAGAACTGCCTATGTATAGATGGTAGAGAACGCAGAGGTAAGATTATTGTTACTTTTACGGGCAGGTACAGAATGCCGGGTACCGTGATAACTTATGGTTTTGAGGATTATTATGTGAACGACTATAATGTTGATGGCACTAAAGTTATAACCAACATGGGCTTAAACGAAAACAATAATCTGTATTACAGCATTGAAATTGTGGGTATTATTACAAAACCAGACAATGGAGGAACTCTTAGCTGGAATTCTTCACGAGAAAGAGAATGGGTTGAAGGTGTATTTACTATTTTTAATCACTGGGATGACGTTTATCTAATCACCGGAACAGCAGATGGCATAAGACCGAACGGTCAAACCTGGGAACGCGAAATAATTAACCCATTACGTGTTCAGCTTAGCTGTAAGTGGATTGTTTCGGGGACAATGGAAATTCGCCCTGAAGACCTGCCACTCAGAATACTGGATTACGGAAACGGAGAATGTGACAATATTGCAACTGTACTTGTAAATGGAGTTACGTACACAATTTTTCTACGATAGAATAAGTTATTAAACTAGTGTGAGCTTGAGGCCATCTCATTAAGGGAGATGGCTTCAGCTTGTTCAAATTCAAATAAGAAAATATGTAGAATTTCTACTCTAATCAAAAATCCAATTCTTTGACACGAACGTTTTTTAAAGACATTTTTGACAATCATTTTGATGCTGTGCGAAATTACATTTACTATCGGTCGGGTGATACGGAACTGGCAACTGATATTGCTCAGGAAACTTTTATGAAAATATGGGAAAAGCAAATCAATTTTAATGATAATAACAATGTTAAAGGATTCCTTTTTAAAATTGCAGGCGACCTATTCATTAGCACATATAGAAAACAAAAAGTGATTGCAATTTTCAGGTTGAATTTAGCACCCAATATCGAGCATCAATCCCCCGAGGATAATATTCAATTTTTAGAGTTAAAAAATAGTTATGAATTGGCATTGGGCAAACTTTCCGAAAAACAAAGAACCGTTTTTTTAATGAGTAGAATGGATAACATGAAATACCGCGAAATTGCTACTACAATTGGCATAAGCGTAAAAGCTGTAGAGAAAAGGATGAAATATGCACTTTCATTTTTAAAGAATGAACTCACATACTAACATGAACTATAACAACAATCAAATAAAAAATAATAATAAGCATTCTGATAATGACTTTTTTACAAATGTTGAAATTCCATGCTCCAGGTCGAAAGATGAAATTTGGGATCAAATAAACTATAAAATAGAAAATAATAATCAGGGAAAAAAGATCAGCATAAAAAAAGCAAGTGTTCTCAAACCTCGACTACTTTATAGTATTGCTGCAACATTGTTGATTCTGCTAGGCACTTTTTCGATACTTCGCTACTATAGCACAATAATAATTAGTCCGGAAGACAGATACCTTAGCATAAACCTGCCCGATGGGTCAACTGTTACCATGAATTCAAATTCAACAATTACTTATTATCCATTATGGTGGCAATTCTCCCGCAATGTATCATTATCCGGAGAAGCATTTTTTAACGTTAAAAAAGGAAACAGCTTTAACGTAGTTTCTTCACTTGGTAAAACATTTGTGCTAGGAACAAGTTTCAATATTTTTTCACGTGAAGATAAGTACAGAGTGGCGTGTGTTACCGGAAAAGTAAAGGTTATTTCAATAACTAACAAACAGGTTATTCTCAGTCCCAACTACCATGCTGAAATAATTAAAGACGGTAACATTAAGGTTACAAAAAATAATAATGCCGGCTTTGCCACTAAGTGGATGAAGAACATGTTTGACTTTACTTCAATTCCATTTCACGAAGTTATTAGTGAAATTGAACATTTCTACAATGTTACAATAACCATAAATAAAGAACTGGATTACTACTATACAGGGTTTTTCTCAAAACAAAAGCCGGTTGAGGAAGTGCTTCACTTGTTATGCAAACCTTTTGGTCTTACATTTGTGAAAAAATCAGAAAGCAATTTCGAAATAATTCAGGATTGAAAGTTATTGTTAAAACATCAGTAATACTATTATTTCTCCTCTTTTCATTATTCTCTTTAGTAGGACAAGAGGTAAAAATTAATGCTGTTAAAACACCTCTAAACGAAGTACTAATAAATATTGTTGATTCATACAGCGTAAGCATTTCATTTGATGATAAAAGTTTATCGCACTTCCTAATTACCAATAGTAATGTTTACCCTTCAATCAATTCGGCTCTGACCGGATTATTAAACAACCTACCGCTTTCGTACGAATTAATTGGTGGGGTTTGGGTAATATACCCAACAAAGAATCATGAAAAGCTTAGACAAAAATCAACTATCTCAGGCCGTGTGTCAGATAAAATTACCAACGAAGCTCTACCATATTCTCATGTGATTATTAATGGTTGGCCATCAGTTACCGATCTTAAGGGAAGCTTTTCTTCTGTAATTCCTACGGGAGATAGTTTAATCCATGTCCAGGTATCTTATTTAGGTTATTATAAGCTTGACACTTTGGTAACAACAAGGCTTACACATGATTTTACACTAATTCCCTCAAGCATAGGCTTATCAGAAATAGTAATAGTAGGCAAAACTGTTGAAAAATCAACACAAATTGGTATTCACCCTGGATTAATGAAACTAAATCATAAAATTGCACACTTTTTACCCGGATATGGAGACAATTCGGTATTAAACCTTATAAGGCTTATGCCCGGAATACTTGCTTCGGGTGAACAAACCAGCGAACTGATTATTTGGGGAAGTTATGCCGGACAAAGCAAAGTTATGTTTGACGGATATACAGTTTACGGACTAAAAAATTTTAATGACAACATCAGCGCATTTAATCCCCTACTGGCAAAAGATATTGAGATTCATAAAGGAGGATATGATGCACGTTTTGGTGAACGGGTTGGAGGAATAGTAAATATAGTTGGGAAAAATGGAAACACTGCATCACCATCTTTTACGGTAAGTTTAAACAACATGACATTAAATGGAATGGTAGAAATTCCTATCTTCAAAAAAGGTTCATTGATAATAGCTTACAGACATACATATTATAATCTGTATAATCCTTCAGATATGTCAGCCCTGATTAAACAAAACAATGATATTGACACATCAAATAATGTTGATATCACAATAATACCGGACTATAGATTTAGGGATCTTAATATAAAATACTCAACAACATTTAACGATAACGATCTTTTCTATATAAGCCTACATGGTGGCTGGGATAATTTTTCGTATGCAATTAATGATACCATTGGGAACAAGATTCTAGACAAAAATACCAGAGAAGAAACTTCCCAATTTGGTGGCTCTGTTTACTATGGCAACACATTAAAAAATGGGAACACTAATAGCTTCAGGTTAAGTTATTCAGGATTAAACTCATACTATTACGATGACGTTAAACAAATATTTCCAGCCACCAATTATATCCGATATATGGCCGATGATACTAGTCATAATAAGCTGGGAGAGTTATCATTACAATATAGCAATATAATAACAATCAACCATACACATACAATTGAAAGTGGAGTTAATATATATTTTAACGAAGTTAAATTAGAAGAATATTCATTCGATGCATTAACAGCCTCTCATCATTCCACAGCAAATAGAGTAAGCTTATTTGCCCAGGATAATATTTCAATACAAAAGAGTTTTACTTTAAAAGCCGGATTCAGATTGAATTATGCCTTTAATCTGAAAAAAGCATATTTAGAGCCAAGGATCTCAGCATCGATTAAACTGGGTGAATATTGGAAAATAAATGCAGCCTTCGGAGTATATAATCAGTTTGTTACTTTAAGCACTATTGTTGACGACCTTGGTAATTACAAATATTTGTGGGTGATTTGTAATAATGTGGAAATTCCAGTACTGGAAGCCAAACATTATGTTCTGGGAACATCATACCACCAAAATAATTTCACATTTAGCCTTGAAGGATATTATAAAAACACTACTGGCATAACACGCTATGTTTATTTCCCAAAACTCGAAACCCAGGATATTTTTTATGGTAAATCGGATGGCTATGGCGTTGATTTATTACTAAAAAAAGATTTTGCAAAACATTCGGCATGGATTGCATATTCCTTGAGCAAAACAACTGAACACTTTTCGTACTTCCGTAATGAAGACACCAGAAGAGCACCACAGGATCAACGACATGAACTTAAGCTGGCTGCAATGTTAAATTTTGATCCATTCTTTTTCTCATCAAATTATGTTTTCGGCTCTGGGTTTCCATATCCAAACATACCAACTCAAAATAGTGAAAGTATCGACCTTACCTATAGTCGACTTGATATATCCGCTATTTACAAATTTCTTGATAGAAAAGTTAAAGGTGAAATTGGAATTAGTTTGTTAAATGTATTAAACACTGAGAACCTAAAATATTCCAGTTTTGAAAGAATACCGGCAACCCAAACTAACGAGATTAATATACTAGCCGGAGCCATTCCTTTTACTCCAACCTTATATTTGAAGATTTCGATGTGATGTAAATAAGTTTTTAATTTGCTACTATACTATTATGGAATTATGAAACTAAAAAAAACTCGTTCTGTATTTTCTTTGGCAATTTTTCAACAATTAAAATATATGAATCGTCAATCCAACCTCTGATTATGCTATCATCAACGCTCCCATCCAAAACAACTGTATTCCAAAGTTTTTTATTCATATGATAACCCGGCGACACAGCATTGTAATGTTCACGAAATTCGATGGCTTTATCAGGATCACATTTTAAATTAACACTTTGTTTATCAAGACTCAAAAGAGCAAACATCTTTCCTGCCACCTTAAACACCAATGTTGTATCATCAAACGGGAAACTCTCGGTAACAACTTTCTTTTTCAAACAGTATAATCTAATGTCTTCTACGTTCATTGTTTTATTCTTATTAATTTAGTAATCAGTAAATAATAACCATGATAAAACTAATTATTCTCAAAACTCCTGCATCCTGATCATGGTTCCATATTCAGGATTCTTATTCACTTATTATTTTACTGATTTTCACAAAGTTAATTATATTTCCTTTATCAAATGAAAAAAAATAACTTGCATTTTTACTATTTTGACATACATTTGCAAATCTAAGAGATAAGTATTTCAATTTTGAAAAAGCTAATGAGCTATTACTTATCTCTTTTTTTGTCACCCCAAAACTTAAAAATAATGGGCATCAAAGAAAAATCAACTGACCTGAAAAAGCGAATGCGTACAGCTTTAAAAGGTGGAGGCGAAAAAGCTATTGAAAAACAAAAAGCTATTGGCAAACTTACTGCACGAGAAAGAATTATAGCACTTCTGGACCCAAAATCATTTCATGAATATGATTTATTTGTAGAACATGCCGCTAAAGATTTTGACATGAATAAAAAGTACTTACCCGGTGATGGTGTTATTACAGGTACTGGTACAATTAGTGGCAATCCTGTTTGTATATATGCTCAGGATTTTACTGTGGCAGGAGGATCGCTGGGATGGATGCATGCCAAAAAGATTACAAAAATTATGGATCATGCGTTAAAGCTTAAAGTTCCATTAATTGGAATCAATGATTCAGGAGGTGCACGTATTCAGGAAGGTGTTAACTCACTCGCCGGTTATGGTGAAATATTTTTCCGAAACACACTAGCATCTGGTGTAATACCTCAAATATCAGTTATTCTGGGCCCTTGTGCTGGAGGTGCAGTATATTCACCAGCTCTGACAGATTTTGTTTTTACTGTTGAGAAAATAACAAAAATGTTTATCACCGGCCCTGAAGTAATCAAGACTGTTCTTGGCGAAGAAATTTCGATGGAAGCACTTGGTGGAGCAAAAGTTCATTGTGAAGAAACCGGTAATGCCCATTTCTATGCTGAAAGTGAAGAGGAATGTTTTAACCAGATAAAGCAACTTGTTAGTTTTATTCCATGGAATAATATTAAGAAAGCAAAGAAATTTCCAAAAAAATCACCCAAAACCAGACGGTTTAAAATAGATGGGGTAATGCCCCAAAATGCTAAACAACCATACGATGTACGTGACTTGATTAAAGCAGTAGCTGATGATTCTGAATTTTTTGAGATTCAAGAATTATTTGCAAAAAATATTGTAATTGGCTTTTCAAGGATAAATGGGGAAACCATTGGTATTGTTGCTAATCAACCACTTTATCTTGCAGGCGTGTTAGATGTTGATTCATCAGATAAAGCTGCCCGGTTTATACGTTACTGCGATGCATTTAACATTCCGCTTGTAACCCTTGTTGACTTACCCGGATATTTACCAGGTGTTGATCAGGAACACGCAGGTGTCATTCGTCATGGTGCCAAGTTATTATATGCTTATTCTGAAGCTACAGTACCTAAAATTACACTCATAACACGTAAAGCTTACGGAGGTGGATATATTGCAATGTGTTCACACCATTTAAGAGCTGATTTCGTTTTTGCATGGCCTACTGCCGAAATTGCGGTTATGGGTCCTGAAGGAGCCTCAAATATTATTTTCCGTAAAGAAATTATGTCTGCTGCCAATCCTGATGAAATGCGTAAAGAGAAAGTTGCTGAGTATAAATCGAAGTTTGCCAACCCATATGTTGCTGCAGCTTATGGATATATTGATGCAGTAATTGAGCCTAGTGAAACACGGAAGATGTTGATTCATGCTCTTGATATCTCCAAAGATAAAAATATTCAGCTTCCATCTAAAAAACATGGTATTCCACCATTTTAAAAAATATAAACAATGGAAGAGAAAAAAAAACAACGGTTTAGCTTAATCGACATTGATGGTGTAAAATACAAAACTCTTCTCACCAAGAGGTTCAAGGAACGAAAAAAGTATGTTGAACTTGACCCTGCGAAGTCACTAGCATTTATTCCTGGTACAATATCCCAAATCCTTATTAAACAAAAAAGAAAAGTTAAGGAAGGTGATGTAATACTTATACTGGAAGCAATGAAAATGATGAATAAAGTAACAGCACCAATGGATGGAGAGTTAAAGCTTCATGTTAAAAAACAAGATATGGTGTCAAAAAATCAACTTCTTTTTGAAATAATAGTTTAATGTATTATAAAGAAGATTGATTGATTTTAAAAGATTTTATTAGTCGTTTCAATAAAATTAAGAAGCTCATCACGCCCTAAAGTTGTTGTTGCTGATGTAATTATCATAGGAGGAAGTTCTTCCCAGGTTTCTGATAGTTTTTTCTTATAGTTACTAAAGTTAGTATCAACCTGCATGGTCTTAAGTTTATCAGACTTTGTAAAAACAATGGAAAAGGGAATATTAGATATTCCTAACCACTCAATAAAATCCAGATCAATTTGTTGTGGTTTTATTCTAATATCAACAAGTAAAAATAGAGTGAGCATATTTACCCTATCTAATATATATTTACGTATCATTTTCTCCCACTTGAGCCGTTCTGTTTTCGAACGTTTTGCATATCCATAACCAGGCAAATCAACTAAATACCATTGTTCATTAATAATAAAATGATTTATTAACATTGTTTTGCCCGGAGTAGATGATATTTTTGCAAGCTTCCTCCTCCCTGTTAACATATTGATCAATGATGATTTACCAACATTTGATCTTCCAATAAATGCGTATTCCGGTTTATCAGAATTAGGACATTGGCTAACATCAGATGAACTTGTTACAAAATTTGCATAATTAATCTTCATGAATAATTACAGTTTTATTTAGATTTTTGATACGTTGATAAATGCCTATCCTTCTTTCCGGGAAAAATATCTTCAACAGTTAAAAGTATACCTGTTTCTTCAACATCTCCAAAACGATGATTAACAGCAGTGCCAAATGTTTTCATTGTAGCCGACAGGTTCATATAAGCATTTACCAGTGGTGGAACATTTTCTCCAAGCTTGCGCACTTTTTGAATAAGTATTTTATAATCCTCATCATAATTACAGCCGGCAAAAATATTATTCAATATTTTATCAGAAGTTTCAATAACTAATGGATCAATAGGATAAATTAACCGCTCATTGTCAGGGAAATACTTTTGCAAAAAGAAAAGAATCATGTCACGGGCAAATGTATCAAAATCAGGATACATTGTTACTTTGCCAAACATATATTTAATATTCTCATTATCTACAATTACTGCCCCTATGCCATCCCAAAGATTATCTAAGGCATACATTCCGCGCCTTAGGTTGAATGTAGGTTGATAAAGTGGCTGAACAAATGATCTACCCAGCTCAATTGTATAAGGAAAATAATCAACTATAAATTTATTGGAGTATTTGAATAAACTAGCTGTTGGTGACTTAATAACTCCATCATCATCAATCTCAAGCTTACTACAATGAATGTAGCGATAGCCTCCAATTACTTCTTTCTCCTCTGGATCCCATAGAACAAGTTGGTTAAAAGCATGCTTACCCTTATCGAACACATCCAGATCAATATCTTTGCCTGTTCCCCCACCAGCATCACGAAAAGTAACCTCGCGAAGCCTTCCAATTTCACGAATTACATTAGGAGAGTCATTATCACATACTAGGTAAATTTCATTGTTCCCATTATTAGTATCTCGCAGAAATCTATCTCCATTTAATTCTTTCTCGAGCAATCTCTTGTCAACTGGCGGAATTATTGTCTTCATCTCAAAAATTTATTGATCCTAACTGCAAATATAATATAAGGTTTGATTTGTCAATAGTTCGATTGTGGGTTAATAACTACTCCGTATTAAATCGTGCATTGGAATCCCTTCCAAGTGTATATGAATACTGCCTCATTAATTCGGCCCATTGAGCTTTTGTGTGTTTATTTTCAAAAGTGTCATAAGGTATTACTGTTCCAAAGGTAATTTTTAAAGTACTATTACTCTGTTTAAGAAACTCATCAACAAGGTACAACATTTCAATGTTTGCCTTTATACCTAATGCTTTGCGGAAATTTGAAAGGTTGTAAAAGAAATTTGAGTTGCGTCCATCAATATGCGTAGGAATGATATTACGTTTAAATCGTTTTGCTTTTGAGATAAAAGTGCTTTTCCATTCAAGATCCATTATCTTTCCTCTCTTTTTTCTGGATACTAATCCAAAAGGAAAATAGCATATTAGTTTGTCGGAGTCAAATGTATCATTTATAATCTTAATATTCTGGGTGTTACTTCCATGTTTGTTAATAGGAATAAACAATGGCTCCAGGTTTTTAACATTCATAAGTATATCATTAACCGGAAATACTATGTCCTTTCTTTTTTTACCTACTGCAAGCATTAAAGCAAGTCCATCAAGTCCACCAAGAGGGTGATTTGAAGCAATAATACAACCTCCCTCTTTAGGAACATTCTCAATACCTGATACTTCAAGCTTGGTATTCATTTCAGCTAATAAAGCCTCAATAAAATCAAGGCCATTAAGGTGTCCAAATTTTGTTAAATACAAATTAATAGCATCTTCATGAATAATCCTCTTCAAATAATTTATCATAAAACCAGGAAGAAACTTTTTGAGAACAGGACTCTTCTCTGAAAGTACTTTTTCTAGATTTATAAGATCAGGTTTACTAGGTATATATGAATTGTTCATGGTTTACTGGTATAGTAAGTACTACAAAGGTATGCATATTTGAAATATTAATACACTATTTCATTAAGTGCAAAGATTTGAGTTTAAATTAAACTCAAACAAAATAAAAAACCCCGGAAGGCTTATGCCTTTCGGGGTTTTTTATTTATAATTGCTGCTTTCTACTGAATACCAAGTTTTGCTTTTACTAAGGGCAGAATATTATCTCCTGTTTCGTAAAAAACAACAGCACCAGTTCCTACATCAAAAATATAATTGTAGTTATTTTCGCGTGATACTTCAGTAATTGCAACCTTAACTTTCTCAATCAATGGATTAAAGAGTTCAGCTTGCTTTGCACCAAGATCCTGATCGGCTGATTGCTGAAAAGCCTGAATACGATTTTGCAAATCTGTAATTTCTTTTTCTTTAGTTTGTCTGATAAGATCAGACATAGTTGCTACATTCTCCTGATATATTGCAACTTTTGTTTGGTACTCCATTGCCATTGTTGACATTTGCTCATCAAGATAATCAGCATATGCTTTAAGTTCTTGTTGAAGTGAATCTGTTTCGGGCATTAATGTTAAAATCTCATTTGAGTCAATGTATCCGAATTTAGCCCCAGTTTGTGCAAACCCAACACTTGAGATTAATACAACAAGAGACAATAATGCAATTACTTTTTTAAACGATTTCATCTTTTTTATTTATAATGTGGTTAAATATTCAAAATATTACAGGGGTGCAAACTTAATTAAAAATTAATAACACTAATACGATTTAATAATTATGTGTGCAATTATTAAGAAATATTAACATCTATTATTAGAGAAAAGTCAATATGAATCAATTTAACAAGGGTAAGCTAAATACACCCATCAATATTAGAGCTTTCATTAACAGCTATTTGTCTGTTCTGGTTCGGCTATCACGCTTTACAGTTTGCATAACATTACCTACTTCATCCAGTACATCATCACTTATATCAAACTTTGGGTTACTATATAATAAAGTCATGCCACCTGCCTTATCAAAAACAAATGAATAATTATTTGTTGCAGCAATACTTTCAATGGCATTGTATACCTTTTCCTGAATTGGTTTAACAAGTTCTTGACGCTTTTTATAAAGTTCACCTTCCTGCCCAAAGTACTTACGCTGTAGTTCTTTAACTTCTTTTTCTTTAGAGACTATTTCTTCTTCTCTTTTCCGTTTGATATCATCTGGCAACAAAACAGATTCTGCCTGGTACTTTTGATACATCTCACTAACCTTTGCATAACTTGTTTCTATCTCTTTTTGCCAGTTAGCAGAAATTCCATCTAATTCATCCTGGGCATCTTGAAATTCAGGAATATTATCAAGTATATATTGAGTATCAACATATGCATACTTTTGTGACTGGCCGTTGGCAGAAATGCTTACAAAGAGTAATGCTAATCCTAAAAGGAAGAAACCGGAATTAATAATTCTATTTTTCATGAGTTTAAAATTTTATATTGCATTGTGAATGAAACTAATATAAAATTTCTTCACCCATGCAACCGTTTCTTTTTCGCATAAACTTATTTTAATCATATTCGGTATTGTATGCTTAAAAAAGTTTATACTCATTTCATAATCATATTTTTTATTTATGCAAAGTATTGCAAAAACATTGCCAAAGTTAATCAATTGATTGGTTAAGTGAAAAATGGAAGTGGCTACCATTTGCTCCAGGCATTCCATAAACCGGATCAAAACCATATGCCCAATCAAGTCCAAGCATTCCAAACATAGGTAGAAAAACTCTAACTCCAAATCCTGCCGACCTCTGCATGTCAAATGGGTCGATACCTGATGACCCAAGCCATGAATGTCCTGCTTCAACAAATGTAAGAGCAAAAATAGTAGAACTTGGATTTAACGATAATGGGTACCTTAACTCAAGCGTGTATTTTGTAAACACTGTACCTCCAATATTTGAATTCTCAAAAAAGCCAGGCGTAAGTGACTCATTTGTGTAACCCCTAAGACTAACAATCTCACGTCCATCAAAATTATTGGTTCCTGATAAACCATCACCTCCCAAATAAAATCTCTCAAATGGTGTAACACCAAGTTCTGAATTATAAGCACCTAAATAACCAAACCTGAACTTTGTAGCAAGAACTAATTTATCCATTAATTCGAAATACCAATATGCCTTAAACTTCCACTTATAATATTCAATCCATTTATATTTTTCTGTATCGCCAATTATACTATAATCCTTATCAGGGTTAAATAATGAATACGGTAATGTTAACTCAAGACCCAATGAGATATCGGAACCGCGTCGAGGGTAAATTGGCTGATCAATTGAACTTCTGCCAAGAATAACTTCATAACTCAAATTATTATATGTACCCGTTCCTGATCCTATGTAAAATATTTGAGCATAATTCTGAAGATTATATAGCTGTATATTAATTGCCTGGTAAAGAGTAAAAAAATCATCGGGCCATTTAAGCCTTTTTCCAATACCAATTGTTACACCATCAATAACAAAGGATGACCTCATAGTATCGGATTTGGGCAATCCATTTGAGTAAATTGAATGATAATATGAAACCGAAAAAGCATTTGGTTTTTTACCTCCCAACCATGGCTCAGTAAACGACACACTCCAGCTTAAATAGTCCTTCCCATAGGTTTGAAACCGCAGAGAAAGCTTTTGACCGTCGCCAGAGGGTATTGGTTTCCATGATTCGGGTTTAAAAAAGTTTTTTAACGAGAAATTGTTAAAACTTAAACCTAAAGTACCTATAACTCTACCATAACCCCAACCACCTGAAAGCTCAATCTGGTCGGCAGATGTTTCTTCAACTTCATATTCAATATCAACAGTTCCGTCAACTGGATCGGGGTTAATATTTGGAGTTATCGTTTGTGGATCAAAATACCTTAGGTTTGCCAATTCACGCGTAGTACGTATTACATCCTCACGACTAAACAACTGACCGGGTCGGGTTCGTAATTCACGTATAACAACATGGTCGTTAGTTTTTGTATTACCCTTAACTGACACGTTTCGAATACGTGCCTGTTTTCCTTCAAAAATTCGTATTTCCAAATCAATTGAATCATTTCCAACATATGTTTCAACTGGTGTAGCATTGAAAAACAAATACCCATTATTCATATACTGCGAACTCACATCAAACCCCATAGGGTTATATTGAAGATTGGTTTCAAGTAGCTCCAGATTATAAACATCGCCGGGACGTATACCAAGTATTGCACTTAAAAACAACGATGAATAAACTGTATTTCCAACCCAGGTAATATCACGAAAGTAATATTTGTTTCCTTCATCTATATAAATGTCAATTGCAATATTCTCATTATTAACCTTGTATATCGTGTCGGCAACAATATGAGCATCTCTGTATCCTTTTTTATTATATTTTGCAATTATATTATTCAGATCTTCTTCATAATTCGACTCGATGAATTTAGAGCCTTTGAAAAGATTAATCTTAAAATGATCTTTATAATACATAATAAAGTGATCGCGCATATCCTTAAACTTAAGTGTAAGCGCATCAGTGGCAACATTAATAACAAATGGTCCAAGGCTATCAAGAGGAGTGAAAGAACCTCGTGCTTTAGTTTCTTTCATACTAGCTTTTATAGCATCTGCAGAAAATGCTCCTGAACCATAAATATTTATATCACTAATCTTAACTTTTTTATTTTTCTTAATGTTTATGGTAAGGTCAACAAAACTAGGGTTACGTTTATCAACTTTTTCGGTTATTTCTACATCACTGTTAAGATATCCCTTATCAGCATAAAAATTTTTAATAATATTAACTGTGCGGATAACAAGATGGTCAGTAACTACATCGCCACGGGTTAAGTTGATTTGCTCTCGAATATCATCTGCTTCAGTTTTTCTGATGCCTACAAACGAAAACTTACTTAATCTGGGTCTCTCACTTAAAATAATTTTAAGGAATATTTTATTTGCTTTTATTTCGGATGCAACGATACTAATATTATCAAAAAGTCCCTGATCCCATAATTTTCGGATTGCATTTGTGATTTCATCTCCAGGCACTTTTATACGACTTCCAACTTCAATATCAGAAAGCATTACAATAACTTTCTTGTCAAGATTTTCAACACCTTCAACTTGAATACCACCAATAATATATTCAGTTGGTGCTTCATAACTAATTCTTGACAAATCATCACCAATACTAATTTGAGCATTTGAAATACCAGCAACCAATACTAAGCTAATTACAGTGAGTAATTCTAATACTTTCCTCTTTACAATTTTAATCATACAACACACTAGCTTAATAATTGTTCACTTGTTAATCCAAACCGTCTCTCTCTATCCTGATACTCAACAATTGCTTTATATAACTCCTCTTCACGAAAATCTGGCCATAATACATCTGTAAAATAAAGTTCAGAATATGCTATTTGCCATAACAGGTAGTTGCTAACACGCAATTCACCGCTTGTCCTGATTAGTAATTCCGGGTCAGGTATATTATACGTTGATAAATAACTTTCAAATAATTCTTCCGTTATATTATTACTATTCAACTTTTGTAGTTCAACGTCAGCAGTAATTTTTTTTACAGCATTTATTATCTCCCACCTGGAACTATAACTCATAGCAAGTGTTAAAGTCATCCGGTCATTCTCAGATGTTTCCTCAATAGTCTCTATAAGTTTTTTATAATTTTCTTTGGGAAGACTTCTCAGGTCGCCAATAGCATTTAACCTTATATTATTTTTATTCAGAGTATCCAATTCCTTTGCAATTGTCTCAACAAACAACGACATAAGTGCATCTACTTCATCCTTTGGCCTACTCCAGTTTTCAGTTGAAAAAGTGTAGAGTGTAAGATATTTCACCCCTAAACTAGCTGCTGCTTCAGCAATATCTCTCACTGAATCAACACCCTCATGGTGGCCACCAACACGATCAAGACCATGTTGTATTGCCCATCTTCCATTACCATCCATAATAATGGCAATATGCTTAGGTAGCTTTTCTAAATTTATCTTTTCTTTACAGCTCTTCATTTATAAAGTTATTATTTCCAATTTACATTATTACAGCCTTTTTTATTTCGTAAATCGAATTTATACGTAATAGTAACCCCTGTATAATTATACCAATCCATTGTTTGATCATCACCACGTTGCATATAAGCACTATGAGTTTGAGTAGGGTCAGCAATAACACTAGGATCATCAGCATAGGTAGTACTTATATCATCAATATAGTCAGTAAATGTTTTACGCATTCCCCATTCAAAAGTAAGGCCAAATTTATCAGTTAAACTATACTTAAACCCAAAACCAAATGGTATTGCAAAACTATACTGATTATATGGGCTACGATCATTAAAATTATCATTCTGTCCCTCAGTTCCTTCTGGTTGCAATACAACACCGCTAAATGAAATAGGCTTAAAAGTAAAAAACGAAACCCCTCCAAAAATAAAAGGTGTAAAATAATTTTTCTTACTACCGGTAAAATATTCCCAGAAATTAAACTCAGTAACTAAAGAAAAATCATTAATTTTCGATTTAAAATCAAGATCACGATCTTCAACCCAACCTCCTGTAGCATCACTGCCTTCAATGTTTCCTCTATAATAAGAAAACTTAAGTGCCCAACGTTCATTAAGATTATACCTTGCCAGCGCCCCATATGCTAACCGTGTTTGGTTATATGGCAAGGCCGGATTTAGTTCTCCAAGATAATATGATGTGCCTGCAAAACCGCCAACCTCAAGAATTTGAGCACCAGAAATATGTGCAAATAAGACAAAAAACAGTGCAAATACTGTCTTTCGTATTAAATGGAATAAGTTATATTTCTTATATTTTTTTATCATTATAATTTTGAGCGGCAAAAATATCATTTTTTTAGTTATGCTTAACATGTACTATAAGGTATAAATCAATACATAACAAACTAAATTATTCATTAAATATTATTTCATACTATTAGTTCCTGTTATCGACACCCCAAAGTAATTTATCGCGAATCGTTGTGTAGAAATCTTTATTCTTCATCTGCACAAGATTTACATTGAATTTACATCGCTTAATAATTATCTCATCTTCTTTACTTATGGAAGAATGTTTTGAGTCCATTGTCATTAAATATTTCTCTTCTCTTCCTTCAATCTTAATTTTAATTACACTGGTATCCTGTATAATAATTGAACGAACAGTAAGGTTGTGCGATGCAATAGGTGCAATAATAAAATTTTTTGAGCCTGGTGAAACAATAGGTCCGCCTACACTAAGTGAATAGGCTGTTGACCCCGTAGGTGTTGATATAATTAACCCATCACCCCAATATGAATTCAAAAATTTATCATCAATATATACATGAACAACTATTAGAGCAGTTGTATTATTTCTATAAATAGTTATGTCATTTAAAGCATAATTAACATTTCCAAATAATTTTTTGGGCTCATCTAACTGTAGAAGGGTTCTTTTATCAAGTTTATAATCTCCCCTAAACACACTATCAACTGCATATACAATCTCATCCTTTGATACACTCGACAAAAAACCTAGTCGACCGAGATTGATTCCAAGTATTGGTATCCCAGATCCTCTAACCAATGGTACCGTATCCAATATAGTGCCATCACCACCTATTGAAAATAATATATCTATATTCTTATTAATATCGTGGTAGGTGTTAAAAAAAGATATCTCCTGACGAAAGTTTACATCTCCGCCAATAGCATTATAATATGGTTCATAAACACAAATTTCAGCATCTCTATTTGTAAGTTCATCTATTAATTCCTGCAAATAAACTCTCTGATCTTCAGTATATACCTTTCCGAATAATGCTATTTTCATAACAAGGATATTTTAACTGGCAAATGTAACTTAAAAACGCCTAACAAATATTTATTAACTTTTTTTAACCATGGGAATAAAAGCAAAATATTGCAAAATCGAGATTCTTACATAATGCAGTTCATTATTATATAGAGATTTCGGTCCATCTAGTTTAAAATGCTATCAAATAGGTGCTACAAAACTTATAAAAAAGCCCTGTTCTTTCTGCTTATTTACCGAAAGTTCGAGCCTCAATATAAGGTCGTAATATGTTACCATATCTATACCTATACCAGTGCTCCACAATAGTTGATTTGATAATGGATTTAATTGATATGAGTATATATCATCCACATATGCAGCATCGAAAAACAAGTTTGCATACATCGCTAAAAATATTTCACTAAATTTTGTTGATTTTATCCAATTAATAGTAAATGCGGTTTTAGGAATTAGCTCAAACTTAAGGTTTGTTTTAACAATTCCCAATTTCTGACCATCAACTACAAACAATTCATAGCCTCTAATAGTATTTGGATAATAACCTAGCCCTGAAGTAATAAAGTAAGGTGATTGAACATCTTGATTTGAAAATTTTGCTCCAAAATTATAGGCAAAATACCACCTTCGATAAATATTAAAGTACTGATCGAAATTTGCGCTAACAGAAAACTCATTAATCTGATCATTAAAAATACCTAAGCCCTTTTTTTCCAGGCTCACATCAAAATAATATCCATTCAATGGATAGGGTGTATAATCACGAAAATCAAGTTTAAAACCATAACTGGCAGTGAAATAATCGTATTTAGTATCTGAAGATGCAAATTCAGGGTTTAGCTTCAAAATTGTATCCTGAAAAATATATTGATTGAAACCAACTGAAAAACTATGTAAATAATTATATTCGGGACGAAGAGTAAAATTTACATTTACAAATGTAAGTTGTTGTGCAAAACCATCTAAAGAAAGATAAAATTGTTCTTTATTATCAACAGTTTGATAAGCAACTTCATGATTAAGTTTCACACCACCACCCAACCCCATTCCAAAGACCTGATTTTTTGTAAGATATGGCAAGCTCCATCTAAAAGATAATAGTATATCATATCCGCCTTGCAGTACAATATTAAGATTCTCCATTAGACCTCTAAAATTATCAACTCGCAGGTCAATACCATAATTAATACGACGAAAGTCTTTTTTGTTCCACCATGCATTTATATTGCGATCGGCAAACTGTAAAATTGGAATAGGCCATATATACCATCTTTCAACAACGTTCACTTCAATATTGCAATAATCATTATCAATATATTTTGTAATTGTAACAAAATTAAACAGAGATCTATTCATTAGATTCTGTTGGCTCTTTATAATCAAACTATCAAGTAGTAAAATCGATAGCTTATCACTTTTTTCAAATTCCAACTCCCGGAAAATTATTTTGTCTTTTGTAATTTTATTACCAACAAGGGTTATGGAATTAATTATTACAAGTGAATCGTTATTAACAACACTTGCACCAAAAGAAAATGCATAACTACCACTAAATGTTACTATTAATGTTACAAATAATAAACGAAGGGTGTTCACAAACTTAAATATTTAGATAATTAATGAGGGAATCATAATTATCTTTTAGCTCACTATAATCAACCTGTTCACCAAAAGATGCAACTACCCTGTATTCAAAACGCTCAAAAGTTTGCAGAATTGGTCCAAGATCCAGCTTGCTTACTTTTATAATTACTTCGATTTTTGTTGAATCTACTTTGGATAATATATATGAGCTTAGAACCTTGGCTTCATTCGATTCAACAATATTGGCAATTTCAGTTAAACTGTAATCATTTACACTAACTTCAAGTATAATTACACCACCCGGAAAATCAACTGACATACTTTCAGCAAAAAAACTAATGATATCGTTTTGAGTAATACTCCCACTATAAATTCCATTTTTATTAATTACAGGTATTAACGATAGCTTTTGATTACTCGCCAATTTTAACACATCAAAAATATATTGCTGATCATTTACATAATAGTTATCAAAATATATAAACTCTTTTTGCAATTCCATATCAAGATTTTCATGATTATAAATATCTTTCTCTGAAATAACACCAATAAAAATTCCTTTGTCAACTACAGGAAAATGTGATACTTTATATTCATTCATTCTACTTAACGCCTCATTGGCAGTATCTGTTAGGCTAAGAGGCATAATCTCTTCATTTATTAATAATGATGCAATCATGAGATAGTATTTTAAACAGTATTGTCCATAAAAATGCAATAATTAAATAAATTTCAAAAATAACAAATGATAAGCATCAATAACTATAAATCAGTTTCTAAATAGAGTCCAACATGTTCAAATAGTTAGTATATCTAAATTCAACAATACCACCCTTTTTAACTGCCTCAATTACTGCACACCCTGGCTCATTAACGTGCAAACAATTATTAAATTTACACTTGTGCATAAGGTTTCTTATTTCCGGAAATCGTTGCCCAAGTTCAACCCTGTCAAACTCAACCAGGCCAAATTCTTTTATTCCAGGAGTATCAATAACAAAGCCTCCAAATTTTAATGGAAACATATTGGCAAATGTTGTTGTATGAGTTCCTTTGTTATGATATTCAGAAATTTCTCCAGTTTTAAGATTTAAAGATGAATCAACGCTATTTATAAGTGTAGATTTACCAACGCCTGAATGCCCTGATAGTAAACTTGTCTTTCCTTGAATTATTGCCTGAAATTCCTTTAACCTGATTTTTTCTGGTACCGATGTTACAAGGCAACCATAACCCGCATTCTCGTAAGTATTTTTTAGCAACTCAAGTTTACTATTGGCACTATCATTATATAAATCAAGCTTATTAAAAATAATTACAGCAGGTATATGATAAGCTTCAGCAGTAGTTAAAATTCTGTCGATAAAACCAGTTGAAGTACGTGGCTTAATTAATGAAACAATAATTACTACCTGATCGATGTTAGCAGCTATAATATGAGTAACTTTTGAAAGATTAGTGGCTTTACGAATTAAATAATTCTTTCGGGGATGAATATTAATAATGATGCCTGTGTCATTATTATCTTCAAGAGTAAAATCAACAACATCACCAACAGAAATAGGGTTTGTGGCTACTATCCCCTTGGTTCTGAAAATTCCTTTTAAACGACAATTAACATTACCGCCTTTGTCATACATTACTGAATACCAGCTACCTGTAGACTTTATTACTTTGCCCGTAAAGATTGTTATCATAAAAAATTATAATGCTTTTTAACGGGTTTCTTAATATCCCAAATACACGACAATCCATCTTTAAAAACAACGAAGTCACCGGGCTTAATATTAAATACACCATCATCTGTTTCAACTGAAAATTCACCATCAAGAATATAACATTGTTCATCTCCTGAATATTTCCAGCTAAATCTAGATATTCCTTTCTCCCAAATTGGCCACAATTTTATTCCCCTTTCCTTCTTATCGCTTTCACTAAGTTTTTTAATAACTACTTTCGACATATAAAATAAGTTTTAATATTTATATTCAAATTTATGACTAAATTACAAACATATTGTTATTTTTGATTTATTTTTCATATAAACCACTCTCTTATGAACACGCTAAACTACATTTCATTTGCAGTTTCGCCACTTTTAATAATTGTATTTGTTCTTTATCTTAAATACAAATTCTCAATAAAAAACTTTTCTAACATTCGTAATGCAATTATATTGGGAGCAATAAGCGTAATATTATTGGTTATCGCAAACTACCTTATTGATTTGAGATGGGATGGTAATTATAAAAACATGAGGCGAATGGTGTTTTTTGTTTTTATTGGCATTGCATTTAGCTCAGAGTTGGCAAAATTTATTCCTTTAAAATTCTTATTCTATAAATTAAAAAACTTTAGCGGTCCATTAGAAGGTGTAATTTATTCAATATTTATAAGCCTTGGTTATACAATGGTTGCTTCTGTGCTATATGCATTTGAGATAGTTGGCTCAACTGACAAATTTCATAATTTTACTTTGTTTCTATTTACATTGCCATTTGCTAATCTGGTTTTTGCTATATCAATGGGCTTTTTTGTTGGGATTGCAAAAATGAGAAAAAACACTTTTATAGATTGTGCAACTGGTTTGTTTGTAGCAACATTTTTTCACGGGCTGTATTATTTTGGATTTATTACTTCCGATATCAGATTACTAATTTTTGTTGCAATTGGCTTTACAGTAATAGGAATAATTTTTTTGGTTAAATCTGTATCCCTCAAACTTGAAGAAAGAAAATAAAACAAAACGAAATTTATTACTGAGGGTTGACTGATCCTTTAGGAGGTTCTTTTTCAATTGAACTTTTTTCTTCCGCTTGTGCACCTCTTAAATATTTCCCCATAAGTAATGCTATAATCATCGTTAGATATAACTGACCAGCAAAACTCAGGAATACAGCAAGATTTTTAGCAGATGGTGAATCAGGAGTAATATCACCATAACCCAATGTAGTTATCGTTTCAAAACTAAGGTACACAAAGTCTGTTGATTCTAAAGGATCTTTATCTAAAATAGTTATGCTTTCCGGGTTAATAGTAAACAAAGTTCTGAAAACAATTGCACCAACAATTCCTATTAAAAAGTAAATATTAACGGATCGTAAAAACTCCAGGCTTCCTACTTCCTTGCTTTTAGATATTCTAATAACTGAAACTACGATTATATAAATAAAGAAAAGTATAGTTATAATTGATGTTAAATGTAGAATAAGATCTAGTTTCAAGTATGTTGATATCCAAGTAAATACTGTTAGTATAACTGCCAAATAAAGATAACGAATATGTCTATCTGATATACTTACAACAGCAGCGAAAAATATCCCTGAAACAATAATACTATATAACTCTGGAATCCATTTACTGTTTGGTGCCAATCCTATTATGAATACGAAAATAAAATTAAAGGAAAAAAGAATAAGACTATGTTGAAATCTACGCTTACGTGTAGATAATATCTTAACATTTACAAGCTTCGAAAAAATATTCATGGTCAAATATATAAAATACGCCAGTGCAAAAATCAAAAAATGAAAATTTATTTGATCTATCTTCCTTTGCTTATTTTTACAAATTAATTTTTGAAAAAATAAATAGTAACTAACCCTTCAACTATGTTTAATTCTGAACTTGAGAAATATTTGGAAAAGCAAACAAGTGATGAAAGTAAAATCTTAAGATCTTTGGATCGAGAAACAAACCTAAAAACTACTTTGCCAAGAATGCTTTCAGGAAAAGTACAGGGTAAATTTCTGGAGTTCATATCAACAATGATTAACCCCGAAAGAATTTTAGAAGTAGGAACATTTACCGGTTACTCTGCAATTTGTCTGGCAAAAGGGCTTAAATCAGATGGTGTACTTTTCACAATTGAATCAAATAATGAACTTGAAGATATTATTAGAAAATATATTGATTTATCAGGTATGGATCATCAAATAAATCTGATTATTGGCGATGCATTAATTGAAATACCAAAACTTAATTACAAATTCGACCTCGCGTTTATTGATGCAAACAAGGAACAGTATATTGATTATTATTCACTTGTAAAGGAAAAATTACGACCAGGAGGTTATATAATAGTTGACAATGTGTTGTGGAGTGGAAAAGTATTCAACAATAAGAATCCAGATAAAGAAACACTAGCTATTCAATCTTTCAATAACCATATTATTCACGATAAAGATGTAGAACAGGTTATGATTCCTTTAAGAGACGGATTGCTATTAATTAGAAAGATGGTCTAATTTACCTTATATTTATAGCTCACCAATTTGAGCTCTTCGTTAGCCTTTACTATTTTTAGCTTCAATGTTTTCTTGTATTTCCTGGTTTTCTCCATAATAACATCGTCGCCAGTTGAAATCATCTGAGCTGCCAGTATTCCTGCATTTAAAGCACCGTTTATTCCAACGGTAGCAACCGGTATTCCCGGAGGCATCTGAACAATTGCAAGTAATGCATCCATTCCATCCAGAGTAGCATTAATGGGAACGCCTATTACCGGAATATTGGTCATAGATGCAATAACACCAGGTAGATGTGCTGCCATACCTGCTCCTGCAATAATAACTTTTATGCCATTATTTTCAGCATTTTTTGCAAATACTTCAACTTGCTCGGGCGTACGATGTGCCGAAAGAGCATTGATTTCAAAAGGTATCTCCATATCATTTAAAAATATAGCTGCTTTCTCCATCACTTTTAAATCAGATGTACTGCCCATAATTATACTAACAATTGCTTTCATATTCCTTAAATTTATTAAAATATAATTCTACAAAAATAAATAAAATGCATTTGGTAATAAAGTGTTAGTTTCTATCTTTGTGCATTCTATTTTTACTGATTATAGTTGGCCTTTATTTCTCTATTACAAAAAACATCTTTAAATGAACAATATTAAAATTCATGATAAGTACTTTGAGCCGTTTATTCTTTTTAATGAAATTGAACATGCAATAAACAAGTTAGCAGATAACATTAATGAAGATATCGAAGGTCAGGTACCAATATTTCTGGTTATTCTTAACGGGTCATTCATGTTTGCAGGCGATTTACTTAAAAAAATTGAAGTACCTTGTGAAGTGTCTTTTGTTAAGCTCACCTCATATGCTGGCACTAAGAGCACCGAAAAAGTAAGACAACTGATTGGTTTTAACGAAGATATAACTGGCAGGACAATCATTATTGTTGAAGATATTATTGATTCGGGGATAACAATGGAAAATGTATTAGGGCAGCTTGAAAAGATGGGTGCTGTAGATGTTCGTATAGCAACATTATTATTTAAGCCTGAAGCCTTCCAAAAATCGTATAAAATTGACTATGTTGGGATAGATATTCCCAATGACTTTATTGTTGGTTATGGATTAGACTACGATAGCCAAGGTAGAAACTTAAAAGACATTTACAAGATAATTGAATAGAACAAAATATCAAGAATATGCTTAACATTGCTTTATTCGGACCTCCGGGTGCCGGCAAAGGAACCCAATCGAAAAAATTACTGGAAAAATATAATCTTACCTATATTTCTACCGGTGATATGTTAAGATCGGAAATTGCTGAAGGCTCTGAACTAGGTTTGAAAGCTAAAAATATTATTGCTTCAGGCGGACTTGTAAATGACGAACTTGTAGTTGCTATAATTGAAAAAAAAATTAAATCAAATGAGAATGCCAGAGGCATACTTTTTGATGGATTTCCCAGAACTGTTGTGCAAGCATATATTCTTGACGGTTTATTACTTAAATTAAACACATCATTAGATATGATGATTAGTCTTGATGTGCCTGATAAAGAACTTATTGACAGGTTGATTCTGAGAGCAGAAACTTCAAATAGGACTGATGATACGCTCGACATTATTAAAGTAAGACTGCAGGAGTATGAAAATAAAACAAAACCTGTTGCCAGCTATTATCAAGACCAGAATAAATACCATAAGATAAATGGTGTTGGATCGTTAGATGAAATATTTGACAATATTGTAGAGCATATTGAAAAAAATAAAAATAAAGAATATACAAATATTGTCCTGTTAGGAAAACCAGGTGTTGGAAAAGGCACCCAGGGTAAATTGCTTGCAAAAAAACATAATCTGGTTTACATATCAACCGGAAAATTGCTCAGAAAAGAAATTGCTAATGGCACTGAAATTGGCAAAATAGTTGAACCTTTTATGGAAAAAGGTGAAATTGTTCCTGATGAAATCCCAATTAAATTAATTGCTAATCAAATAAAAGAAAATGCCAACGCAAACGGATTTATATTCAAGGGTTTTCCACGAACAGTAATTCAGGCTTATATACTTGATGGGCTACTGCAAAGAGTGAATATGAAAGTTTCAAATATGATTGAGCTAAAACTTAATACCCTAAATGCTATTAAACGACTTAGCAAAAGAGGTAATAACAAGGATACAGCAAGACCATATGATGTTAGTACCGAATTAATTGTAAATCGATTGGAACAATATAGTGAAAAGACTGAACCAGTAGTTGCTTACTATCAAAAACAAAACAAAAACAGCAAGATAAATGCTGACGGTACCGAAGAAGAAGTATTTAACAGGCTATCTGATGAAGTTGAAAAAACACTGAAAAAGAATTTTTAGAAAAGAAGCAGCAAAACCCCAACAACCAAAATAACAATTTGCTCACCTTTTGCGTGTAACTAACAATTTCTTTATTATCTCCTAAAATATACCAAATACCCCATCAGGTGTAATGCCTATGTAGCGATACCAGGTTTCACCCATCAATATATTTACCAACCACCCAATAGTTAGCATAGTAATTCCAAATTTGAAAGTGTCAGTAAGGCTATATTGGTCTGTTTCATAAAGAAGTGCAGCCGGTTTACTGTTGAAAGGAAGCATATAAACATGTTCAATTAAAAATGCTACAGGCAAAGCAAGACTTATAACATCGAATCCAAAACGTTGTGCGATACCAATTGCAATTGGGATAAATATCATTGTACGCATGGTTTTAGATTGAAAAATCACAGCACTAAAAGCCATACCAAAAGTTAAGGATAAATAAAGAACCCAAAAGGGAGTTTGAGCACCTAAACCCAAAGAATCAAATATTGCATCTACTGAAATTGATGGCAGGTCGGTAACTTTAAATCCTGCACCTAGTGTGTAAGCACCTGCTGAAAACAGCATTAGATGCCATGGAATATCCACATCATTCCATTTAAGAATACCAATTCTAGGTAAAAGTGCAATTACTGCACCCAAAAATGCTATTGCCGTTGGACTTATACCATGATATTTATCAGTTGTCCAAAAAGCAAGTATGGTAATGAATAGTACACCTGATTTTATTTCCTGGAAATTCATTCTTCCAAGTTTATGGAGCTCCTCTTTTAGACGTTCCATCCCTCCTGGTATTTGAGGTAAACGTTCTTCCTTTTTTAAGGGGAAAAAAACTCGAACAGCTAGAATATACCCCAAAAACATTAGGATTATCGCAACTAAAAAGTTGCCTTTCATCCAATCAGTAAAGTAAATATCAACTCCAGTAGCTCCAGTAATTAGTGCTGCCGCAAGCAAGTTAGCCCCAGAGCCTGTTAAAAAGCCACTGGCACCAATGTTTATGTAAAATAGGTTCTGAAGAACTATATTTCTGCCAAAATTATTTTTCTTGTCACCTCCTCTGGCACCATAAATTGCTGCTATAACCATAAAAATTGGGAGTAATATTGCAGCTTTTGCAGTTGTTGCCGAAATGAACGCTGACAATACAACATTAATAACCAAAAAGCTAAGAAATATTGATGATGACTTTTTCCCAAAATGAACAATAAACCAGAGTGCAAACCGCTTTGCCAATCCTGTTTTTACCAACATACTGGCCAGCACAAACGACATAATATTGAGCCACATTACTTTATGACCAAGTTGAGCATATGCCTCCTGTTCGGTGAGCACACCTGTAAGAACCAAGCTGATAATTATTATTAAAGATGTAAGGTAATTAGGTATAGCTTCTGTCATCCAAAGCACAATGCCAGCTATAAAAATAGCCAGCATGGCGATATTCATTCTTGAAAATTCATCAGCTCCACGAAAATCAAATATACTTTTGGCATAATCACTAAGAGATTGAGTATCTATTTCTTGAAGGTATCCGGGCTTAAAGACAAAGTAAATTAAGATAAATGAGATTATCGCCAAAGGGCCTCCAATAATGGACAGAAATGATTCAACTTTAGATTTAGAACGCTTAGGTAGCCTCTCAATCTTGTAGTTGTTCATATCCAATGGGTCGAAACCATTGTTATCAATTGAAGTATTGGTGGACATAAGATTAATAATTTCTTTAACAATAGTTTAAATATGCAGTATTTCAATTTAAGTAGTAATCTCAAAAGGAGAGTTATCATTTCGACCAAAGGGAGAAATCTCCTAAGCATAAAGGCTCCTTCTTAGGAGATATCTCGTCATTTCGCTTCGCTTCATTTCCCTCGACATGACAACAATCCTCTTGGGCAATTTTTCTTTACCTCAGGCGAAAAAAAACACAGTCATTTCTTAAAATCATGTATTGTACGGGGGGATTACCAATCCTTATAAGGATTTTTCATTAACATAGAGTTATAATATTTAACATCACCTGTAACTTCCTCACCTAGCCACTCAGGTTTATCAAAGGGATGATCTTCGGATGGTAATTCAATTTCGGCTACTGTTAAACCATTATTATTGCCATAAAATTCATCAACTTCGAATCTTAATCCTGATTTCTCAGGAACGATAAAGCGAGTTTTATCAATAACGTCAGGCTCACAAATATTAAGTAATTCATTTGCTTCAGCAACAGGAATTTCTCTTTCCCATTCAAAGCGGCTGGCACCAGATGCACTACCAATTCCTTTTATTGTTAAAAATCCTTTATCGCCTTTTACTCGTGCACGAACAGTGCGCTCAGGGATTGATGATAAATAACCTTGTGTAATTCTTGTTTCCTTTATTACATATGATTTAAAATCACCGGTAACTAAGAATTTTCTTTCTATTTCTTGCATTTTTTAATGATTAAATGTGTTAATGATATAATGCTTAAATGAATTGATGATAAAATGTGTAGTGGAATGTTATCCTATTTATTTAATCATTTTAGCATTTCCGCATTGTCAGTTGGCTAATTTCTTATCAATCATACCAACAACCCTTTTTGCAGCTTGAAGATAATTGATGTTTTCAATTCCATCCAAACCTAGGTCAGCAATTGTTTTCTTAATATCATCAATTTCTGTTGATTCTGAATTTACGGTTACAACCATTGCTCCATTTATCCATACATTTGCATATTCACAAATAGTATCATTAATCATGTAACCAAAACGTTCCTTTTCCACAGAAATAGCTTGTAGATCAGGATGTTTTTTCACAATTGCAAGAAATTCATCAAGTGAATATTCCTCTTTTTTAAGCTTTGACATTTCCACTTTGAAAGCAGGAAAAACTTCTTGTTCCAAAAAACAGGCTTTCATAGGAAATTCACCTTTCATTAAGGGATTCCATTGTTCAAGCCCATCAATTTCCTGTACAAATGTTTTGATATCCATTTTACCATCCCTAATTTTTGTATTATTTACATCATTTGTTCTAGAGATGATATAGGTTTCTTGTGAAGTTCTTTCCCAAACTTTTTCGGGTACAGGAACTGATAATCTTGACATTAAAAATGCTGCTTCTTCAAAATTTCTTCCAAATGTTCTAAATTCAAAACGTGGTTTTGAAATTGCTCCTATTTCTAATTTTTCTTTTGCCATTATTTAAATTTAAAAATTAATATTATTCCATTTTTCAGGTAATTCTGTTAGCCCCATTATTCTTTTTAATGCTAACGGGTAGTTTACATTTTCAACTTTTTTACCAATACCTATTAACTCTTTTGCTGCTATTACTTTTTCAGGATCTTCAGCTTCTATACAAATTGTTTTTATAGAAGCTCCATTTACTTTTATTTCTGCGATCTCTGTAATGCATCCTTCAATTGTATAGGCATGACGTTTTTTCCACACATAAGCAACTGCAATATCAGGATCTATTAAAATAACTTCTTCAATAAATTGTTTAAGTGAATATTTTTTCCGCTCAAAAACAGGGCATACAATACCAAGAGCAGGAAAAACTACTGACTTAATTATATCAGCAACAAGCGGAAATGAGCCAACCAGAAAAGGATTCCATTGCTGTAAACATCCATGCTCCTGTTCAAGGTGTTTTATATCCATAACACCCTGCCTTATTTTTACATTATTCTTTCTTTTCCATGGAGTTAAAAGGTAAATCGAGTCCATCTCTCTTGTCATTTCTTTTTCAGAGCACTGCTCAATTTTACCCTCATATTCAGAAAAGTCATTACCAAAAACTCTGAATTCATATCTTGGAATTACTGATGTTACCATGCTATATTTCTTTTTTAATTTTATAAATATTCATTTTTGCAGTTGCGTCATTTATCAAATATACAATATCATTATTAATGACTAATCCTTCATATTTTAATTCATCCAAATTATATATGACTAAAACATTTGTGTTGTAGTCACATTTGTATAAACTTCTTGATTGATCACTAACTATCCATAATAATGATTGTTTATCGTCAACAAATATTCCTGAATAATCTGATGCAAAATTCAATTTCTCTTCACTTATAATTCCATATTCAGGACTCCATAGTATCATCAGGTCAGGATTAGTTTCGTTGACAATATAATATAGTTTGTTATTTATATTATATGAAATACCCTCCAAACCACTATTGTCAGATCCAAATGAAACTTCAATTTTATAAGATTCCACTTTATCACCTGTATCATAATTAATTAGTGTAATCTCACGCTCAGCTTCTTCAGCAACAGCTATGAGATTTTTATCAGGATTGTAAGATACACCTTCCAAATCTTTCCCTACATAATCAAATTTTCTCAATACATTACCTTGCATATCAAGTTCATAAATTTGATTTGTATGATCACTAACAGTAAGTAATGTAGCCATATCAGGTCCAAATGATAAACCAGAAGGTTCCGGAACATCAACATCATAACTATCAATTAATTCCAGAGTACCCATTGGAATCTCAATCACAGGACCCGGTGTGTTTGTCTTATTGCAAGAATAAAACAGTATACCAATGATTATTATGATTGAGATTCTTTTCATGGAAGTTTTTTTATCAATAATGATTAATTTCCATTAGATGTTCCTGGTGTTGGAGGTATTGCTGTGTTTGGATCAAAAACAACCCATACAAAACTACCATCGGTATCTCTTCCTGTTGATAAATCTGTTTCAGGATTTGGAACAGGAGTTCCGCCGCCAACACCAGCGCCAAATGAAACTGAATCATCAAACGTAACACCATCTTTCGACAAACCTATATCTTCACCACCACTACCTAATTTAAAGTTTGTATGTAATCCTTCTCCTGTTCCATCACATTTTAGTAATAGATAACCATGTCCTGGGATTATTGTTTGATCAGAAATATCTGTTGGAATTTGATACTGTATAGGATCTGCCATATCATCTGTTACATACCAACCACCTATATCTAATGGAGTGTCGCCAGTATTGTAAATCTCAATCCAATCAGGATAATCATCCGGGCCACCATCAGGTATGTAAGTAGTATCGTTACTGCTCATAAATTCATTGATAATAAGTGAGCCTGCAACAGGTGCAGTTCCATCATTTGGAGCTCCGGGTGTTTTTGTGGTTAAAACAGCCCATATATCACCTGCATCTGTAACCCGACCAAATGACTTACCATCTTCAAGTCCATTAAAGTCTTCGGATTTGTCTATTTCAACTTTTTCCGGAGTGTATATTGCAACAAAATAATCACTAGATGAGCTTAATCCCATTTCAACAAACACTTTTCCATCGATTATACTTGTTTCTACTTTATTTCCCTCAGCGTCTTTTGCTCCACAAATCATTACCAGATATCCCTTAGGAGGAATCGTTGTGAAAGCAGCATCTGAATCCGGAATACGATTATAATCAGCTTCTGTTCCAGGATTATCGGTAACCCACATACCTGCTACATTAACAGGTTTTGTTCCTTTGTTATACAATTCAATCCAGTCGGAACCTTCTCCTAATCCATCAACGAAATAGGGGTCGCTTAAATCTTTTGTTATCAGTTCGTTGATAACAATATTCTCGTATTCTTCAGCTGGTGGAGCTACAGGTGCAGGTTGATCATCCTTAACACAACCCGAGAAAAAAAGTGCAGCAATAATACTTATAACTATATATTTTTTCATTTTTCTATCTTTTAATGTTTAGTCTGTAAAATTAAAATGCAATTAAAACTCTTGCCTGAATGGTACTAAAGTCAATACCGCCTTCTCCTGCCGGAGTAATATCGCTTCCGTTATCATCAATATTATAGGTTTTGTATTTTCCTTTTCCATCAGCCCAACGATCATGATTTAAGTATGCGTAGTTAAGCATCAATTTTACATTATAATTGAAATAATAACTTACACCAACAGTATAACTTTCACCTGATCCACCTTGCATATATGGAATATCCACGCCTTCTTTAAATGTATTTGCATCCATAAATGAATATCTTAGAGCCACCTCAAAAGCACCTTTTTCTTGGTTTCTAAAATCAATTTGTGAAAACTCAGCATCACCCATATTATAGTAATAATCAGCATTATTAATAAGCCATGCACCCATAATATAAAAGCCATCCATAGAATATTTATCTTCACCTTCTGGTACTTTATCAGCATCTCTTGTTATATCTGTTCTAAGGTATTCACCCTGAACACGAAAGTTCTTAACTGCATATGCAGCTTCAAAGCCCATTATGGTTTTAGTTTTGCAATAGGGTACCCAATCGGTATCAATATATTTCTTGCGATTAATTTCAGTTTCGGCATTCTCTCCATATCTGAAGCTATTTTCAGGATCTCCTAGTTCTTGAATTTTGGGAACCCTGTACGATCCGGATACACCTAAATGCAGAACCATTTTCTCTTTCTTAATAGGAGCATATGCTGTGCGAGCGGTTACCGACCATCCGGCATTTGTTCCATTACTCTTATTTTGATCTCTAATCAGGTCATTTGCAATGTTACTTGAGAATAGACCCCCTTCAAAGAAAAAATGATTTGTAAACACTTTATAGGCAACGCCCAGATGACGAGAAGGGGCCTGCTCGGTAGCATAGGGTCTTTCCATAAAAGTGATATATCTTGATGTTGTCATGGTTTCTATCGACATTGGTTCTCTGAAGTTACCAGCTTTAATTTGCCAGTTTTTTCCAATATATTTTACATAAGCATCTTTAATATCAACTGCATTGTTGCCAAAATCAAAATCAATTTCTCCACCCCAGTGACCCCATATGATCGCTTTCATAGCAAAACGCATGCGCCGGATATTAACTCCGTTTCCAATTTTATTTTCTGACCCCTGATATGTATTATCACCCATATAGAATGCGCCATCAAAATAAACACGGTTGTCAAACCAGTATTTAAACCTGTTGTCGGTTGATGAAAACATAAGGATTCCATCCCTAGATTCAGGATTAAGTTTAACTCGCATACCTACTTCTTGCCCATAGTCATTTACAGCCTTTTCAGCTACCTGCATATAAATTGTAATGTCACTGGCTTTTTTTACATTTACAATCTGTGTTTGATAAGTTCCTTTCATAAAGACAATATCAACAGGAAATGAAGCTACGTTGATACTAAAGAAACCATTACCATCTGTTAAAACAATGGAGGAAGCATCACCTTTGATTTGAACAGACACATCTCTCATTGGTGTTTGCATCCCCGCAGGAAACACTCTACCGGTTAGTACATTTTCACCTTGTGAATAAACATTTGCACTAAAAAGGAATAACATTATTAAACCTAAAAGTGAAAGTTTACTAAAATTACTTTTTTTCATTTTAATTGCTTTTAAAATTAATTTAACAACTTATACTATTACTGATTTTATTTCGATTGCTAAATAACATCAATTACAAATTGGTAGTTGAAAAGTTACCTCTACTTAACCACTACAAAACAGCACAGGAAACACTCAAAGAATATAATGTACATAAGTTCAGCTACATATACCCTTTAGGTCTTCTTGCTCTATAAACTAGAAGTTATATAATCTGTATTTAATTCCATATTTCAATAAATATATTCTACCATAAATATATAGTGATATATAACCTGCATTATTTGGCAACATTGTGCGAAGTATCTCTACAATACTGAGAAATGCTTCATCCCGTTTAGAAGAAAAGTGACTTGTAATGTTTCCTTAAATAAGCACTTAAAAATTCCTAATAAAATCAGTGAGATTAATCTTGGGCTCAACCTTTAACTTTTTGCGCAGACGGTATCTATTCATCTCTACACTCTTCGGTGAAATATTAAGAATTGAGGCAATTTCTTTTGAACTTAAGTTTAGTCGTAGCAAGGAAGCAAGACGCTTCTCATTATCAGTCATTGAAGGGAAAGAACTACCCAACCTGTGAATAAAGCTACTATTTTGATCGTTAATGTGCATTTGAAATTTTTCCCTGTCACGATCAATCGACAAATCCTGAGTAATCATTAACGAAAGTTTATTAAGAAGCACCCTGGTCTCCTGATCATCAACACCTGATTTAATCTTAACAACTTCTCTTTTCAGATTATCTAAAAATTCATTTTTATGAATGATGTTCATTGCCATTGTTACCATTTCGCTTTGTCTGAATTTAAGCTCTTTGCCTAAATTATCCTGATAGCTAATTTTTTCTTCTATATTTTTTTCAAGCTGACCAATTTTTAACAGATATTTATTTTTGATAGCCTCTGCTTGTCTTAAATTAAATCTGGATTTATTGTTCTTCTGTTTTAGATTGTATAACAATACAAGTACCGCAATTAATAAAGCTACAATTGCTATTAATAACAAAATGGAGTTGCTTTTATGTGTTAATATATGGTATTCTTTTTCTTCTATCGATGAACTAACTATAAAAGTATCAGATTGAGATATAACAGAATCTTGTAATTGTATTGTTGAATCTGCAATAATAATTTCATTTTGTGGCAGCATTTCTGTATTTGTTACAAATGTCCTATTTCCACCAACATCTAATTTAAAAACATTATTTACAAAAAACAGCATAAAAAACACCATTATACCAGCAACAATTGGTGTTGCAATCCATCCAAGACTAATACTTCCCAATATGTTATATTTAATTTCTTTACCTCCTTTATATATTCCAATACCTATAATAGAACCAATAACAATCTGAGAGCTAGATACAGGAACTAATGGTATGGCCGGTAACCCAATTGATTGAAAAGCATTTGACAATCCTTGCGATGAAAAAATAAAAAGAACCAACGCTTGCGAAAGCATAACAACAATCGCAGCCTCAGGAGTTAAAGGCATTAAGGTATTGCCAACAGTTTCCATAACATGCCTTGAATAAGTAATTATTCCAATCGCAATTGCAACACCACCTATAAAAAATAGCTGTTGAGTACTATCAAATTGTATTATACCAAAATCTAGCGGGGGGAGATTGATTGCCCCTGTAAAAACCCCCATTACATTCGCTATGTTGTTGGCACCAAGACTATAAGCACCAAAAGCACCAACAAGAAGCAAAGAATATCGAATGAAGATATCCTTAAAAAGCAGGTGAACACTTGCTTTCTTGATAATAAGCTTAACAAGCATAAATAATAGGATTGCAAAAACACCTCCTAATATTGGGCCAGATATCCATGTAGAAACAATTTTTGTTAAAATGCTTATATCAGTGGGGTTGTTAGTATAAAAATTCCATCCAATAATAGCCCCGACTATGGCTTGAGATGTAGAAACCGGTAGGCTCATCCGTGTCATCCAATAAACCGTTAATGCTGCCGATAGAGCAACTGTAAACGCGGCAGCCAAAGTGCTAATGCTACCAAGTTTACCCAGAGTGTGACTAGCCCCTGCACCCTGAATAACAGCTCCAATAATAACAAAAATACTAGCAACAATAGCAGCCGTTTTAAACTTAAGCATACGTGTTCCAACTGCAGTTCCAAAAATATTAGCTGCATCATTGGCCCCTAACGACCAACCTAGAAATAGTCCGCTTGATAAGAAAAACAGAATAATCATATACTCATTTTCAGGGCAAGTATAGAAAGTAAATCTGCAAGGCTTTCCGCTTTATCAGATATAGTTTCAATGTGTAAAGTAAAATATCGTAGATGCATCTTCTGACTTAGTTGCAGGTCTTTCATTTCATGAAAAAGCTTCCTCTTAATATTCCTGGCTATTTTGTCGGTCTCCTTCTCATAAAAATATACTTTCGATAGCATCTCTTTCACTTTCAATGGCTCTCTGAAAAAAGTACGTGATGCCGGAAAAACTGCCATAGCCGACTCAACAGAAGTATCTGCCAATCTAATAAAGTCACTTTTTAGTTCTTTTGGGATAAAAGGCAATTCATCATCAAACTGGTAAAGATTATCTTTGGAAATATCTATTATCTCATCAAGCTTATCAAGCATCCCTTCAATATCGCTTACATTTTGGGGAAGTATAGAATGCCGATAAAACTGATCATCAATTTTGCGCTGTAACTTATCAGCTGTTGCCTCAAGTCGGTTAATACGTTTTATTTTATCAGCAAAACTTTCTCTTTCACCATTAATATAATTCACAACACCTTCTTTAAAAACAAGCGCTCCTTGTTCAACAGCATCAATAAACTCATCAATATCAAAAACCAATTGTTTTACATTTTTATATAGGAGAGACATGATAAATGTAGTTTAAAATAATTATTGCAAAGATACTTAAATTAGCATGGAGAAAATGTTGTGTTGAGTTTGTGTAAAGTAATATTTAGGAAGTGTAAAGGTAAAGAGGCATTTTAATAAGCTTATATTCAGTATATTATAAAACAACATGTAGAGGTCATTATTGATCATTTCAACTTGCAATACAATCAATGATAGTAATTGTATAGTTTGAATATAGTAATAATATTTTATTGGACAAACTAAATAAATACATTTGTAATAAATACAGTATTTTTATAAAAAAATCTAATAAATATATTTTTCAACTTAAAAACAGATATTATGAAAAAAAATTACTTACTAATTAGGGGGATTGCAATTATACTGTTTTCATTCCTAATATTTACAAACTTAAGTGCCCAGCTCTACATTAATGAGTTTATGGCAAGTAATGATGTTTCCTTTCCTGGACCTCAGGGGGATTATCCTGATTGGATTGAAATTTATAATGCCGGTACTGAAGCAGTTATGCTTGGTGGTTATTATATGTCAGATGTTCTTGATGATCCTGCAGCAATGTTCCAGGTTTCGGATATGTATCCTGATTCAGTGACTGTTCCAGCTGGAGGATTTATTGTTTTTTATGCGAATAAGGGCGAAGAATCAAGTGTAATGAATCTGAATTTTAAACTTAGTGGTAGTGGTGAATCTATCGGACTTTGGAATCCAGAGAGTGTTGTGTTAGATGAATTAACTTACACTGAACAGACCACAGATGTTTCATATGGCAGATATCCTGATGGTACTGATGTTTGGGGTTTTATGGAGGAAATTACTCCTGGCTCAGCTAATTCAAATCCAGCTCCTGCAGCCATTGAACTTTATATCAATGAGTTTATGGCAAGTAATGATGTTTCTTTTCCTGGACCTCAGGGGGATTATCCTGATTGGATTGAAATTTATAATGCCGGTACTGAAGCAGTTATGCTTGGTGGTTATTATATGTCAGATGTTCTTGATGATCCTGCAGCAATGTTCCAGGTTTCGGATATGTATCCTGATTCAGTGACTGTTCCAGCTGGAGGATTTATTGTTTTTTATGCGAATAAGGGCGAAGAATCAAGTGTAATGAATCTGAATTTTAAACTTAGTGGTAGTGGTGAATCTATCGGACTTTGGAATCCAGAGAGTGTTGTGTTAGATGAATTAACTTACACTGAACAGACCACAGATGTTTCATATGGCAGATATCCTGATGGTACTGATGTTTGGGGTTTTATGGAGGAAATTACTCCTGGCTCAGCTAATTCAAATCCAGCTCCTGCAGCCATTGAACTTTATATCAATGAGTTTATGGCAAGTAATGATGTTTCTTTTCCTGGACCTCAGGGGGATTATCCTGATTGGATTGAAATTTATAATGCAGGAACCGAAGCAGTTAATCTAGCAGGCTACTATATGTACGATACACTTGATGTAACTGAAGCATTACCAATTCCTTCAACCTACCCTGATTCTGTAACTGTACAGCCAGATGGTTTTATTCTTTTCTATGCAAATAAAGGCCAGGAAAGTAGTGTACTTAACCTTAATTTTAAACTTAGTGGTGGTGGTGAACAAATTGGTTTATGGAATCCAGATCAAGAATTAATTGAGGGCTTTACATATGAGGAACAAATTACAGATACATCTTTTGGAAGGTATATGGATGGTACTGAAAATTGGTACTTCATGAGTGATATTACTCCAGGAGCCTCAAATACAAATCCAAATATTGGGCCAACTGATGTTGAACTTTACATTAATGAGTTTATGGCCAGCAATGATTATGCATTTCCTGGACCACAAGGTGATTACCCAGATTGGGTTGAAGTTTATAATGCAGGTACTGAGCCTGTAATGCTTGGTGGTTATTATATGGCTGATGTTCTTGACGATCCTGCTGCAATGTTCCAGATTTCGGATATGTATCCTGATTCAGTGACCGTGCCTGCTGGTGGATTTCTCGTTTTTTATGCTAATGGTGATCCAGACTATAGTGTAATGAACCTAGACTTTAAATTAAGCGGTGGTGGTGAACAAATTGGATTCTGGGCTCCTGATCAGGCAGTTATAGATACTCTGTCATATACAGCGCAAATAGCTGATACTTCTTACGGACGTTATGTTGATGGAACTAATAATTGGTTTATGATGCCTGAATTTACACCTGGCGCTGCTAATATTAATTCAATGTCAATAATTGAAATCGAAGATATTGTTTCAATAGCACAGAATTTCCCTAACCCGTTTAGTACCAAAACCAACATTAAATTTACACTTGAGCAAAGTGATAAGATTGTTGTGAGTATATTTGATATTAGAGGAGTATTAGTTTCGGTTATTGCTGATGATAATTATTCCGTAGGCACTCATAATATTGTATGGGATGCCTCAAACTTACAACCGGGCTATTATTTCTACACATTCCAAACCAGTAAAGGGATTGTAACAAATAAGGCATCAGTTATAAGATAACTTTAGTTAATAAATTGAGTTTTGAAGCCGGGAATAAGTTTATTATTCCCGGCTTTTTTCATTATCAGGATGGTTGTTAAAAATAACTATAACCTTAAATAAAATGTACTTCCTTTTCCTTGCTCACTCTCGACCCAAATTTCTCCACCCTGTATTTTTGCGAAATCTTTACAAAGCAAAAGCCCAATACCTGTACCTTTTTCATTATTAGTCCCCAATGAAGATGACGCATTTTCAATTTGAAATAAATTATCCACCTTTTCCTTACTCATTCCTATGCCATTATCAGTAATAGATATTAACACACCTTTATTTTCTTTATGAGCTCTAATCTTAATTTCACCATTTTCAGGTGTAAATTTAATAGCATTGGATAGTAAATTCCTCAATATTGATGCTGTCATATTCCTGTCTAATATTGTAGTTATATTGCTTTCTACATCCGTTCTTAATATAATATTCTTGGAAATTAGAACATTATGCAAATGATCAATGTCTTCATTTATCATTTGTAAGATATTTGTTTTTAATAGTTTAATTGATATAAGCCCAGTTTGAACCTTCGCCCATTCCAATAAATTTTCTAGTAAGTCAATAGTATTAAGTGCTGATTTTTTAGTAATTCCTATGTATTCAAGTATCTCTTCTTTACTAAACTGATCATAATTATTTTGGAGCATATCTGTAAATGATACCACTGTACTCATCGGACTTTTTAAATCATGACCTAAAATTCTAAAAAATGTATCTTTGGTTGTGTTGAGTTGAGTTAGTTCTTTATTCTTATTATCAATTTCAGCATTCTTAATATATAATTGGGTATTCAATTTTATTTTATTTCGAATACTTCGATATAATATTATGGCTAGCAACATTAAAAGTATTAAACCAAATATAGCTGAGAATATTAATATATTCCTTGTATGGATTTTTTGGATTTGTTCTTCATTTTCTTTTGTTAGCATTATATAATCGAAATCATTTTGCTTTAAAAGAAGATAATCGATTCTTCTCTCTTTCTCCTCATTAAAAATACCATCACTGTAACTTTTATATTCTTTGTAATATGCATAAGCATTTTCAAAATCATTATTCAGGGCATAACTTTCTGACAATACTTTAGTAGCATTTTGAATATCCCAATTTGCCTGAATTTCTTTAGCTAACTTAAGGCTGTTATGACCATATGAGATGCTTGCATCCAAATTTCCCAATTTTTGTTCTACAGCAGCCAGACCTGCTAATGCATACGATAGTTCCCACTTATTATCAGAATCAACCCTGTTGACAACCTTTAAAAAAGCTTCTCTTGCTAGTATGAATCTGCCTTGTTTCAAATAAATATTTCCAAACAAATTATTTAGTTTTAATAATTCGCCTTCAATATGAAGCAAGCTACTTATTTGAAATGATTTTTCTCCATAAGCCAAAGCTAAGTCAAAATTATTTAAATCCAAATTTACAATACTGATGTTAAAATAATTCTTTGCCAATAAAGCACTATCACCAACTTCTTTACAAAGTTGGGCTGAATTTAAATGATTTTCAAGGGCTTTCTCATTATCGCCAAGCACATTATAAATAAGCGCAACATTATTTAAACCAATAGCAATACCTTTCTTATATTGAATATTTCTCCAAATATTAAGGGCATTAACAAAATTATCCAATGCAAAATCATATTCTCCCAAAATGTATTTTGCACCACCTATCTTACTCACCAATGCTGCTTCTGCATTATAATCTTGAATATCTTTTGCTTTCAATATTGCCAAATTATAATAATAGATAGACGAGTCGGGAACACTATGTTTAAGTGCATCCCCAATTTGAGATAACAGTTCAATTTGCTCATCATTTGTTAACTGGTTTTCAGTATTCTCTTTAATTCGGATTAATGAGTCGACATTAAACGAGCTTACACCAGCAAATAAAATTGCAGGATATATTAATAGAATAAAACATACTATAATTAATTGTTTCATTATTTGGGCCTATACTAAAAAATATAGTTAATAAAGGTTTATTTCAATTTTACGAAAATAGTATATTTTTTAACGATTCCTATAAACCAAAAAATAATTATTGAGTAGAAAAAAACATGATTTATATTGAATTTTTATGAGTTTTTAACCTTTATAATTTCTGCAGCAATGCTAATTGCTATTTCATCAGGAGTTTGACTGCTGATTGATATACCAATAGGAGCATGTAATTGGGATAGTTCACTTTCAGAGAAGCCATCAGTTTTCATCAACTTTTTTATATCTGCTATTTTTTCCACACTTCCCATCAAACCAATATATTTAACTTTTTTTCTGATTACTAAACTAAGTACTTTTTTATCATAAGTATGATTATTAGTCATAATTACAATGTATGAGTTAGTGCCATTGGGTATATATTCACCAATCTTATTATAATCTATAACCTTCTTAACATCTGCGTAAGCATTGTTAATAAGCATACTTAAGTTAGAACGATTATCAAATATTACAACATTAAAGCCTAACTGTGAAAACAACTTTGATACAGCAAATCCAACGTGACCAGCACCTATAATATAAATTGTATTCTTAAATCCAATTAATTCCTTATAAGCCCAATTATTTTTATTTGAAATTGTGCATTGGTATTGTAAAAGAGGATAATCATTTGACAGTTCAAATTTAAAACTGTCACCAGATAAACTAAGAATTCCTGTTTTATTTTTGTTAAGGCAAGAGGTTATCCTCTCAACAGTTTGAATATCTGGTGGTACTAACGGAACAAATGCAACAGTTTGCTCCCCTGAACATATCATACCTGACCCTTCCTCAACATCACCTTTATGTACTTGTCTTTTTATAAAGATTTTTTGCTTACCGGTGCTCAGCATTCTTCTACATTCCTCTACAAGTTTGAATTCCATAGTGCCACCACCTATAGAACCAAATAGTTTACCATCACTACTCACAGCCATACTAAAACCCTGCTTCCCTGGACTACTTCCGTGAATTTCAATGTTAATCAAAAAATAAACTGACTTTTCTTCCTTTAATCTATCCTCTATAAAACTCCAAATATTCATCATATGTATTTATGTTATACAATATAGTTTCATCCTGAACCATAATGTATTTTGGTTGAAATTTATTTAAATATTCCTTAAAATTCAAATTGTTTTCTTTTTCCTGTAGTATACAATCTATTACTTTTCTGGAAACTAAAACAGGGTGTCCTCCCCTACTATTTGTAACCGGTTTAATCACATGTGCTTCCTGTTTAACATTATAAATTTGTTTGAGCAGTGTACTATTAGCATATGGATTGTCAACATTATGAATAAATGCAAAATTAGCATCAATTTCTTTGAGTCCTGCTTTTATTGAAGAGAAGCGACCTAAATCAGGGTTAGAGTTTAATACAAGCTGCGTTTGTGAAGGGAGATTTTGATGATGTTTATTAATTAATATTATTCCTTTGCTATTAAGCACAACAACTATATTTTGACATCCAAATTTAGCATATTGATTAGTAATATGCTCTAGAAACGTATAGCCATTTGGCATAGCAAGGGCAAATTTGGGCTGACCCATACGCAACGAATTTCCAGCCGCAAGAATTATAGTTGCACATTCACTTTCCATAATGATTTCATTTTTCTCAAAAATATGGTAAATATTGAACTTTGACTTCTTTTAATTAGATTTGTTCCCCTTTTTACAAACTAATTATGACAGATAGTTTTTCAATACTTCCATTAAACGATTTATTAGCTATTATTCTCAGGCAATACGATAATAATAGGATTATTTGGGGGATTCCCGAAGATTTATTTTTTAAACCAGAATCATATAAGGCACTAAGTATAAAAAGATTTGGAAGATTACTTGAATCGCCAATTGGTGTTGCTGCCGGACCGCAAACACAACTTACCCAAAACATAGTGGCCTCATGGCTTACAGGCGCAAGATTTATTGAATTAAAAACCATTCAAACTCTTGATGAACTTAAGGTATCAAAACCATGCATCGATATGCAAGATGAAGGCTATAACTGTGAGTGGTCACAGGAGCTAAAAATTCATCAATCGTTTGAGCAGTACCTAAATGCATGGATAATCATTCACATTCTGAGAGATAAATTTGGCTGGAATAATTCGCCTGAGCCAGGTGTTATTTTTAATATGAGTGTGGGTTATAACCTGCAAGGAATACTAAATAAAAATGTGCAATGGTTTTTTGCCAAGATGACTGATGCTTCTTTGGAATTAAAACAAAAAACAGAAAGTATAAAATTAATTTATCCAAATATTATTAATCTAAACATAAATCCTTGTATTTCTGATAATATCACCCTTTCAACTATGCACGGTTGTCCTGCTGATGAAATTGAAACTATTGGTGAATATCTTATCGAAAACAAAAAACTTCACACTGCAATAAAATTAAATCCAACATTGCTTGGTAAAGAAAAACTACATGAAATTTTAAAAAAATCAGGCTTTGAAACTCAGGTTCCTGACATTGCTTTTGAGCATGACCTTAAGTATATTGATGCACTACAAATCGTTAATAATCTTCAACAAAAAGCAAATAAAAATAATCTTCAGTTTAGTATCAAACTAACTAATACTCTTGAAAGCCTTAATAACAAGGAAGTTTTCAAGGCAAGTGAAGAAATGATGTATATGAGTGGTAAAGCTCTGCACCCTATCTCAATAAACCTGGCTGCAAAATTGCAAAGTGATTTTAACGGAAAACTAGATATTTCTTTTTCAGGTGGAGCCGATGCTCTTAATGTTGCCGACATTGTAAATTGTGGTCTTGCACCGGTTACGGTTTGTACAGATTTATTAAAACCTGGAGGCTATGGAAGACTCAATCAATATATAAATATTTTAAACCGTAAGAAACCGGATACTCAATCCTCAACACTTGAAAAACTCAAGGATTATGCTAATGAGGTTATGAATAATTCTGCTTACAAAAAAGCTGGATTTACCGACCCCAGTATTAAAACTACCCGACAACTTAACTATTTCGATTGTATTCATGCACCATGTATTGATACCTGCCCTACTAATCAGGATATTCCTAATTATTTATACTACACTTCGATAGGAGAGTTTAACAAAGCAGCTGAAATAATTCAACAAACAAATCCATTTCCTCATACTACAGGAATGGTTTGTGATCATCTGTGCCAAACAAAATGCACCAGAATTAACTACGATAGCCCACTTTTAATTAGGGAAATAAAACGCTTTGTTGCTGAAAATTATATTAATGAAGTTGATTCTGAGAATATAGAAGTTGATTCAAATGATATTTCTGTATCAATTATTGGAGCAGGACCTTCAGGATTATCCTGTGCATACTTTTTAGCTAAAGCTGGAATGAAAGTAAATATTTATGAGAGCAAAAGTAAAGCCGGTGGAATGGTTCAGGGAGCAATTCCTTACTTTAGGCTAACAGATAAGGCAATTGATATTGATATTAATTCAATTTTAAAACTTGGTGTAGTTATTCAATACGATTACGAAGTTAACAAACAAATTTTCAGTCAACTGCAAAATAATTCTGATTTTATTTACATTGGAACAGGAGCTCGCAAATCACATATTCCTGATATTAATGGGATTAAATCAAAAGGCGTACTGGATCCACTTGATTTTTTATTTGATGTAAAAAACAATACTGATAGCGGGATTGGTAAAAATGTGGTAATTATAGGTGGAGGTAACACAGCCATGGATGCTGCCCGAACTGCTTACCGACTCGTTGGGAAAAATGGAAAAGTAACTATTATTTACCGCCGTACAATCAAACAAATGCCTGCAGATTTAGGCGAAATAAAGGCCGTAATTGAAGAGGGGATAGAGATTATTGAATTAGTATCACCAACAAAAATTAATGCGAAAAATGGAGTTGCATTCTCAGTCAGTTGTAAAAAAATGAAACTTGGCGGAAAAGATAGCTCCGGCAGGGCAACGCCAATTGAAATTCCTAACTCATATTTTGAGATTGAATTAGATACCTTAATTCCTGCAATTGGTCAAGAAATAGATATTGATTTTGCAAACGCCTCACAACTAGCAACAAAGAATGAAGAATATGAAACACGATTACCAAATATTTTTATAGGTGGCGACGCATTGCGAGGGGCATCAACAGCAATTAATGCCATTGGTGATGGAAGAAAAGCCGCGCAGGAAATTATTGATAAAGCAAATATTGATTTCGATACCAAAAAAGATATTTCAAGAACCCAACAGGATGTTAAACTGTTAATGATTAATAAGACAAAAAGAAAACAACCACAAAAAGTTTATGAAACAGAACTTAACGATAGGCAAAACTTCAAATTAGTTACAAAAGTATTAACAAAAGAAGAAACAATGAAAGAGGCTTCTCGCTGTTTACTATGTGATGAAGTTTGTAATATCTGCACTACTGTTTGCCCTAATCTTGCTTTTCATTCTTACGAAATTCAGCCTGTTTCATATAATACTCAAAAAATTGCCTTAACTAATGGCGTGATTGAAATAGCTGAACATAAAGAGTTTAAAATAGAACAAAAAAATCAAATAATACATTTAGCCGACTGGTGTAACCAATGTGGAAATTGTGACACTTTTTGCCCCTCTGCAGGATCTCCTTATTTGGATAAGCCTCACTTATATCTTGTAAAAGAAGCTTTTGACAATGATAGAGATGGCTGTTTTTTAGATATTAATAATGATGCTCCTACTTTAATTCGGTATTTCAACAAACAGAAGTATAGCCTAACTCAGATAATAGATGTTATATATTTTGAGACCGATAATTGTATTCTAAAATTGGAAAATGAAAGTATGAGAATAATTGAAGTTGAAGTTAAAGAAAAAAGTAATTTTGAAGAGGATTTAACAATAGCTGCAGAAATGAGAATAATTATGCGTGGTGCTATTGATTTTTTAAATATAAAATAAACCGAAGAAATAATTTTAAAACATGACGAAAGAAAAAGTACTAGAAAATACAATTCAAAGATGCCGTGAAAGACACTTGATTCTACCTACATATAAACAGATGCGTAATCCTGATCTTATCCCTGCAAAGATAAAAAACAAGTTAAAAGGAATTGGATTATGGGATTTGAATTCACTCAATCTGTTCCGCATTAACTGGAAAAACGAACCTGTAAATTCAGGTGGTGGCTTTGGGGATGTAAACTATATTGAGTTACCAGCAGAGCTTACAGGTATAAAAGCAAGAGTAATATTATTAGTTGGAAAATATTTCCCAACAGGTGCACATAAAGTGGGTGCAACATTTGGTCCTTTAGTTGAAAAATTAGTTACCGGAAAATTTGACCCTACAAGGCAAAAAGCACTGTGGCCATCAACCGGAAACTATTGTCGGGGAGGCGCATACGACTCATATTTACTTGGTTGTGAATCGATTGCGATTCTACCTGAAGGTATGTCGAGAGAACGTTTCGACTGGCTGCACAAAGTAGGAGCTGAAGTATTTGCCACTCCGGGAACCGAAAGTAATGTGAAAGAAATTTACGATAAAGTAAAAGAACTTATTGCGGAAAGAGGTGATGATATTGTTAACCTTAACCAATTTGAAGAAATTGGAAATTCATTGTGGCATTATGCTGTTACAGGCCCGGCTATGGAGGAAGTTTTTGATTCTGTAAAAAAAGATAACAATCGCTTCACAGGCCTATTCCTAACACAAGGATCAGCAGGCACATTAGGTAGTGCTGATTATCTACGAGAAATTTATCCTAACATAAAAGTTTGTGCTGGCGAAGCACTGCAATGCCCTACTTTACTGGAAAATGGTTACGGCGAACATCGCATTGAAGGTATTGGAGACAAGCATGTTCCATGGATTCATAACATAAAAAATATGGATATGGTTGCTGCCATCGATGATAATCCTAATATCCGCTTGATGCGATTGTTTAATGAAGATGCTGGGAAAGCTTACCTTATTAACGAACTTGGGATTGATGCCGGATTAGTTGAAAAATTAAGCCTGCTTGGTATTTCTTCAATTGCAAACTTAATGGGGTCTATTAAGCTAGCAAAATACTACGAAATGGATGAAAATGATGTTGTATTTTCAGTTGCAACCGATTCGATGGAGATGTACCAATCACGATTATCGGAAGAAAACCAACTGCATGGTGAATTTACAAACCGCGATGCAGCAATTAGTTTTGATGCTGACATACTTGGACTTAACATCGACCATATGATTGAGATGAATTATTATGAGAAAAAACGGATGCACAATCTCAAATATTTTACATGGATTGAGCAACAAGGCAAAACCGTTGAAGAATTAAATGCTCAGTGGTATGACGACAATTACTGGAAATCACGCTATGCCAAAGTTGAAGAATGGGATCAGGAAATAATGGAATTTAATGAAAGAACTGGAGTGCTGAAGGAATATTTATAGAGGTTTAATAACCAAGTGGCTCAGCAACAATATTTTGAATATCGTGTATTAATAAATAGTTTCAAAATGAATAGCCAAAAATACATCTTCAAATGCACAAACTGCGGAACTCAATTTATGGGGTCGCAACTATTATATTTATGCCCTGATTGTAACAAAACAAATTCACCCCTACTACCTCCAAAAGGAGTACTCAAAACAATCTATAATTACGCGGAACTAATTAAAAAGGGCGTTACATTTAACAAACTTAAAAAAAGCAATTTCCTGGAATTACTTCCAATAGACAATACCGAAAGCCTTTCAAACCTTAAAATTGGAAATACACCACTTTATTCCATAAAAGAAATCAATAATTCCAAATTAGCATTTAATCTTTTTTTAAAAGATGATTCACAGAATCCTACTTACTCATTTAAAGACAGGGCTTCTGCAATTGTATCCGCCTATGCCAAAGAAAATGGGTTTGATACAATTATAGCTGCATCAACCGGAAATGCAGGTTCGTCGCTGGCCGGAATTTGTGCCTCGCAGGGGCAAAAAGCAATAATATTGGTTCCTCAGTCTGCACCAATTGCGAAACTTACTCAAATTTTAATGTACGGAGCAACAATCATCCCTGTTAAAGGAACTTATGATGATGCTTTCGACCTGAGTATAAAAGCAACTGAAGAATTTGGCTGGTACAATCGTAATACTGCCTTTAATCCTCTAACAATCGAAGGCAAAAAAACCGTAGCATTTGAGCTCTTTGAACAGTTGGATTATGATGTTCCCAATAGGATATTTGTGCCCGTTGGCGATGGCGTGATAATTTCAGGAGTTTATAAGGGCTTTGAAGATCTATTAAAGCTTCAAATTATTGATCATATGCCAACCATTGTTGCAGTTCAGGCCAAAAACAGTAATAACCTTATTAGCAATATAAAAAACATAGATTTTAAAATAGGAAAAAGCACAACAATTGCTGATTCAATTTCTGTTGATATTCCTCGCAATTTTTATATGGCTAAACAATATCTTGAAGATTACAACGGAGAATATATCTCGGTTTCAGATCAAGAAATAATAGAGGCTTCGCAAATTCTTTCAAAAAACACTGGTTTGTTTGCTGAACCTGCGGCGGCGGCGGCATTTGCAGGAATGCTTACTTACAATAATACTAATAGTTTATCTGATTATTCTAAAAATGTTGTTCTACTTACGGGAAGTGGATTAAAGGATTTAAAGACAGTTAATAGTGTCTTAAGTATACCGACCGCAATTTTACCAACAATTAATAATTTTAAAGAATTACTAAGATGATTTCTTTTACATTAAACGGAGAAGCACAAACTTACGATGGTAATCCTGATACTTCATTGTTGCATTATTTGAGGATTGACAAACATATTACTTCTGTTAAAGATGGTTGCTCAGGCCAGGCAGCATGTGGGGCTTGCACAGTAGAAATTAATGGTAAGGCAATGCTTTCTTGCGTTACAAAAATGAACAAACTACAAGATGCTGAGATTTTTACACCTGAAGGATTTCCCCCTTATATACTAGATACTATTGCCAAAGCAATGGTGAATAAAGGTGCTGTTCAGTGTGGATTTTGTACACCTGGTTTTATTAGCCGTACAAAAGTGCTACTTCAAAACAACCCTCATCCAACAATTGAAGAAGTTCAAAAAGCCATCAAACCACATTTGTGTCGTTGCACAGGATACAAAAAAATTGAGGAAGCAATTGTTTATGCCGGAGAGGTTATCAGTAAAAATGAAAATCTTGAAATTAAAAAAACTTCCGGTAAAATAGGCGTTTCGCATCCAAAATATGATGCTTACAAAACCGCAATAGGTAAGCGCAACTTTGTTGATGATATTTTTTTAAAAAACATACTGTTTGCTGCGCTGAAATTTAGTGACCATCCAAAAGCAAAAATCTTAAAAATTGATACTTCTTTGGCAGAAAAACATCCAGGTGTTCATCGTGTTTATACTGCAGAAGATATTCCTGGCGAGCAATATGTAGGCCTTATTTTACAAGATTGGCCGGTAATGATAGCCCAAGGCGAAACCACAAATTATATTGGTGATGTGCTAGCAGGAGTTGTTGCTAATACCGATAAAATTGCACGTGAAGCTATCAGCTTAATTAAAGTTGAATATGAAGTTTATAAACCTGAAACAGATGTTTTTAAGGCAATCAATGGGGAAAGGGTACATAAGGAAAGACCAAATAATTTTGAAACAACACAGTTCACAATTGGTGATGCTGACAAAGCCATAAAAAAAGCAGATTTTGTGAGTTCAGGAAACTATGAAACTCAACGAATTGAACATGGATTCATGGAGAAAGAGGCTGCTGTTGCACGTCCTGATGGAGAAGGGGGAATTGAACTCTTTAGCCAAAGTCAGGGGGTTTATGAAGACCAAAGGCAAGTAGCAATGGTTTTAGGTTTACCCGAAGAAAAAGTGCGTGTTACCCTTGTTCCTAACGGAGGAGGATTTGGTGGCAAAGAAGACTTAAGTGTTCAGGGACAAACTGCTTTGTTTGCATTTTTGCTTAATAAGCCTGTCAAACTAACATTAACTCGTGAAGAGTCGATACGTTTGCACCCAAAGCGCCATCCTGTTTTTATGGATATTAATATAGCTGCTAATAAATCAGGAAAAATTACTGCCTTAAAATTACGTGCGGTTGGTGACACCGGTGCATATGCTTCGGTAGGAATGAAGGTTATGGAGCGGGTTGCAGGCCATGCATCCGGAGGTTATTTTATCCCTGAAATTGACATTGAAGCTCAAACAGTTTACACAAATAATATTCCCAGCGGTGCAATGCGAGGCTTTGGGGCTAACCAAGTGGCTTTTGCTCTCGAAAGTTGTATCGACGATATATGCAAACAGGCAAGTTTCGATCGCTGGAAATTCCGATACGACAATGCTTTGGTTGACGGGCTAACTACATCAACAGGACAAAAATTAAAAGGAGTTGGTATTCGTGCTTGCCTCGATGCTGTTAAAGACGATTTTTATAATGCCCGATTTGCCGGATTAGCATGTGCCATAAAAAATTCTGGAGTGGGCAATGGCATGAATGATGAATCCAGAGTTATAATTGAGATTATTTCTGATAAGAAGGTAATACTACAACATGGCTGGACGGAAATGGGACAAGGCGTTCACAATATGGCTTTACAAACTTTATGTGAAGAAACAGAAATAAATCCTGAAATAATTAGAGTTGTTGTTGACACGGATGCCCAAATAAAAACTGGGATGACAACTTCTTCACGCGCTACTGCATTGGTTGGTCTTGCTGTAATAAATGCTGCCAGAGGTTTAAAAAACGATTTGAAAAACAGTAGCTTGCAGGAACTTTCGGGTAAAACTTATAAAGGTGAATTTGTTTGTGATTGGACATGCAAACCCGGCTCTACTAGTGAAAACCCAATAATTCACTATTCCTATGGATATGCCGCCCAATTATGTATACTGGATGAAGAAGGTAATATTTCAAAAGTAGTTGCTGCTCACGATGCTGGCAAAATTATGAATCCCATGCTTTTTGAAGGACAAATAGAAGGTGGAGTTCACATGGGGTTGGGCTATGCCTTAACAGAAGATCTTCCCATGAAAGATGGATTTTTAATAAGTGATAAAATGCGAAAACTTGGTATATTAAGGGCTAACAAAACACCTGAAATTATTGTTAAAGGGGTAGAAGTAGCAGACCCGGTTGGTCCTTATGGTGCTAAAGGTATTGGAGAGATAGGATTAGTTCCAACTGCCGCTGCAGTTGCAAATGCATTTTTTGCTTTTGATGGGGTTAAGAGGTTTAAGCTACCACTGAAGAGATAATTTGAGATATGGTGTTTTTGTCATTCTGATCCGCTTTAGGCGGAGAAGAATCTCAATAATGCTAACTTGGAGATCTTTCACTTTGTTCAAGATGACAATAACAAATAAATTGATTAATTAACAGTAACTATATATGGCTATAATACTAAAAAACGCAACATTTATAGACTGGAGAACACTTGAATTCTCAGTTACTAACATTAAAATAGGCATAGGGATAAACGGTACAATATCTTTTTTTAAGGAGTTTGATAAAATTTCAATTAAAAACGATGACGAAGTAATTGACTGCCAAGGCAAACTTGTAACCAAATCATTTGCCATTGGTCATCACCATGCATATTCAGCGTTATCCAGAGGGATGCCTGCACCTAAAAAATCACCTTCTGATTTTTTTGAAATTTTAAAATATATCTGGTGGAACCTCGACAAAGCACTCGACAAAGAAATGATAGAGGCAAGTGCACTTGCAACAGCAATGGCCTGCGCAAAAGCAGGAGCAACCTTTGTAATTGATCATCATGCATCACCAAATTTTATTAATAGATCACTTGAAGTAATTTCAAATGCTTTTGAAAAAGTGGGAATTAGTAATTTGCTTTGCTACGAAATTACCGATAGAGATGGAAAAGAAAAAGCGACACAGGGGTTAGATGAAACTGAAAATTATTTGAAAGAGAACCAAGGGCTTGTTGGACTTCATGCGTCTTTTACAGTTGGTGATAGTACGTTGAAAAAGGCAGCTGAATTGATGGAAAAAGCCAACTCAGGTATACACATTCATGTTGCAGAAGATCTCTATGATCAGAAATTCTGCCTTGTAAATTATGGCAGTAGAGTTATTCAAAGATTAGACGGTTTTGGTGTACTTGACTCCTCTAAAACAATACTTGCCCATTGCTTACATATTGATGAAAATGAGCGAAACATTATTAGAAATTCTCCTGCTTTTGTAGTCCAGAATACGGAGAGTAACTTGAACAATAATGTTGGTTATTTTAATTCCAGGTCACTGGGTGACAATATAATGCTTGGCACCGATGGCATGCACAGTAACATGTTGAGAAGTGCACAGGCTGCTTATTTTGTTGGACAGGGTAAAGATGAAATCGATTTCTTAACAAGTTATTATCGTATTAGAAAAGTACATAATTATTTAAGTACTAATAATTTTTCTGGTGATGGAGAGAATAATTTAGTGGTACTGGATTATGATACCCCAACAGAAATAAATGAAGATAATTTTTTAGGCCATTTCCTTTTCGGATTAACCTCAAATCATGTTATACATGTTATTTCTAACGGAAAAATGATTGTGAAAGATAGGATTATTCAAACTGTTGATGAGAAAAAAATACATAACTTTACAAAAGAACAATCGTTAAGACTTTGGAGGAAATTATAATCGTGTTGAAAGTTTAAAAAGTTAAAAGTGTAAAGTTTAGTTTAGTTTATGATAATAGAACGTTTTGAGGATATTATCTCATGGCAGAAAAGTAAAGAGTTGTCAGTAATGATTTATTCTCTATTTTCGGAAAGCAGGGACTTTGGTTTTAGAGACCAAATACAACGTGCTTCCGTTTCTATTATGAACAATATTGCAGAAGGATTTGAACGTAAAAGCAATAAAGAGTTCAAATATTTTTTATTTATAGCAAAGGGCTCATGCGGTGAAGTAAGATCTATGCTGTACCTTGCAAAAGAACTCGACAAAATTTCAGAAAATGAATTTACCAAACTCTATTCATTGTCAGAAGAAATATCAAAATTGTTATCTGGATTAATTAAAACTCTTTAAATATACTTTTACCAACTTTCTAAACTTTCAACTTACAAACTTTCAACATTACAAACTAAAATATGGATACTGAAATATTACAGTGGATAGGCTATGCTGCATCGGGAGTAATTGCCCTTTCGATGACAATGAACTCGATAGTAAAATTTAGGTGGATAAATCTAGTCGGTGCTTCATCTTTCGCTACTTACGGTTTTTTTATTGATGCATATCCGGTTATGGCACTCAATGGATTTATCATAACAGTTGATATTTATTATCTTCTTAAAATTTACACTAAAAATCATCTTTTTGATACGCTCGAAGTAAGAGGGGACAATAAATATCTGCTTAAGTTTTTAGACTTTCATAAGACTGAAATTCAACAGTTTTTTCCAAAATTTGAATACAAAGCAGAAATGAATACGATTAGTTTTTTTGTGCTTAGAAATATGGCAGTAGCTGGAATATTTTTGGCTCACAGGGAAGATGGGAATATTCTAAAAGTTGGTCTTGACTTTGTGATTCCTGAATACCGAGATTATAAAAATGGAAAATATGTTTACCATCATTTAAAAGATCATTTCAAGAAAGATGGTTTTGAGAAAATAATTACTCAGGAAGGTACACCTAAACACTATAGCTACTTGAAGAAATTAGGGTTTAAAAAAAACGAAGAAGGTTTATTTGAAAAAGATTTATAGTTGGTATAATGGTGCAAAATGTAGTAGAATAATAAACCATTGTATCATTAAATAATGAGATAATGAAAATTTTAATTAAAAACGGGATAATAATAAATGCCGACAGTTCTCAAAAAGCAGATGTATTATGCATTGATGGCAAAATTGTAGAAATAGGTAAAAACATTAAACCCAATTCAGCCCCTGAGAAAACTATTGATGCAGATGGTTGCTATATTTTTCCGGGTGGTATCGATCCACATGTTCATATGCATTTACCATCGCCGGCAGGCTACTCCTCTGATGATTTTTTTACTGGAAGTAATGCTGCTTTGTATGGGGGAACAACCACAATTATTGATTTTGTAACGCCTAAAAAAGGGCAATTACTCGCAGAAGCAATTGAGTTACGCAAAGAAGAAGCTAAAAATTGCCTCACTAACTACTCATTTCATGTAAGCCCAATTGAATGGCGAGATTCAATTGAACAAGAAATTTTAGATTGCATTAATAATGAGGGCTTCAAATCGTTTAAGGTTTATATGGCCTACAAAGATAGTATTGGTCTTAATGATGATGTACTGCTTAAAATAATGAAGGCTGTTGGAAAGGCAGGTGGAATGGTAACCGCACATTGCGAACTAGGTGATGACATTGAAGTATTAAGAAATAAATTTGCTTCAGAAAATAAATTAAGCCTCAAATATCATCCCTTATCGCGCCCTGCAAAATTAGAAGCCAAAGCTGTCAAAAAAGCCATTGAGTTGGCAAAAAAAGCCAAATGTCCACTTTATATTGTTCATGTTTCTACCAAAGATTCTTTGAAATATATTGCTCAAGCACAAAAAAAAGGACAGCAGGTATTTGCAGAAACATGCCCCCAATATTTGCTTTTAGATGAATCGAAATACCAGGGAAGTTTTGATCAGACAGCAGTCTTTGTAATGAGCCCACCTTTGCGCAAGAAAGAAGATAACGAAGCGTTGTGGGAGGCAATAAGAAATGGAACAATAAAAACCATTGGCACCGATCATTGTCCTTTTACTCTTAAGCAAAAAGAAATGGGGATCAAAGATTTTAGGAAAATACCTAGTGGCGCAGGAGGTGTTGAACACAGGCTTGCATTGCTCTATACATTCGGAGTTCTAACAGGCAAAATATCTATGAACCAATTTGTTGCATTTACATCTACAAATGCATCCAAAATTTTTGGCATGTTTCCTGCAAAAGGTATTATTGCCATCGGGTCAGATGCTGATATTGTTGTTTGGAATCCGGAAACAAAAAATACCATCTCAACAGTTACCCATCATCAAAACTGTGATATTAATATTTATGAAGGTATTAAAACACAGGGTACTCCTGAATTTGTGATTTTTGGAGAAAAAACAATGCCTAAGATTCAATATTAGCTTAAGACTATTTCGACTTATTATAATAGCCCATTGCTTCAGGCATCCAACTTTTTAAGTTGTTTATTCGTGTTTGGTCAGATGGGTGTGTGCTGAGAATTTCGGGTGGCTTTTGTCCGCCAGATGCCTTTGACATTCTCTCCCAAAATACTGGGGCTTCATTTGGGTTATAACCTGCCATAGCCATAAATATTAATCCCATTCTATCGGCTTCACTTTCGTGAAGTCTACTGTAAGGTAGCATAGCTGCCACTTCAGTACCAACACCATAAACCGACATCCATAGTAATTGCGTTTCCTGAGGTTGCTCATTTAATGCTACCATTAAACCAATACTCCCGGCAGAACGAAGAAGCTCCTGACTCATACGTTCGTTGCCGTGCCCAGCTATTGCATGGGCAATTTCGTGTCCCATTACGACTGCCAATCCATCTTCATTCTTCGTTACCGGAAGAATACCACTGTACACAATAACTTTGCCGCCAGGCATACACCAAGCATTTACCTGATCACTATCAACCAAGTTAAATTCCCAATCATAACTTTCGAGTAAATATGATAGATTATTATCTTTCATGTATTTTTCAACCGATCGTTGTATTCTATATCCCACATCTTTAACCATAAAAGATTGCTCTTCATTACTACTTAGAGGATTCTCTTTCAGGAAATCGTTGTATTGTTGAAAACTCATTGTCATTAACTCATTATCAGGAATCATATTCAGTTGTTTACGCCCTGTAATTGGAACTGTGCTACATGAGTATATAGTTAGACCGATTATTAGTATGATAAGTATCTTAGGTTTTTTCATATTAATTAATTAATGAGTGAATGAAAAAATGATTAAAAACAAAAGTACATTTATTAAATATTACCGCTAAGGCAAAAATAAGCAACTATCTCCATAACTCAAAAAACGAAAATCATTTTTTAGAGCAAAATCGTATGCCTGTTTCCAACTGTCACCTATTAATGCTGAGACTAGTAACAGCAAAGTGCTTTTGGGCTGATGAAAATTTGTAATTAAACCTGTGGCTATTCTGAAATTATATCCGGGAGCTATCAACAATCGTGTTTCGCCTTTTATTTCGGTTAATTTATTTTTCTCAAGGTAATTAATTAGCAGTGATAAAGCTATGTGAGAATTAAACTCAGGGTCAACAATTAATTCATAAGGATCCCACTGCTCCACAGCAAAACTATTATTTCCATTATGTAATTTAACGGCCATCCAGTACAAACTTTCAATAGTTCGCATACTTGTTGTGCCAACAGGAATAATGGGATCATCAAGTTTTTTTAATATATGCTTTAGTGTTTTTAAACCTACAACTACTTTTTCAGTATGCATTTCATGCTCAGCAATTGTTTTGGATACAACAGGTTTAAATGTCCCTGCTCCAACATGTAATGTAAGTTTGTCAGTTTTTATACCACTTTCTTTTAGTTGGCTGATGATATCTTTCGTAAAATGCAAACCAGCAGTTGGTGCAGCTACTGATCCTTTGTGCTCTGCATAAACAGTTTGATATCGGATACTATCCTCATTAACAGGTTTTCGGTTTAAATATGGAGGTATCGGAACAAATCCTGCACTACTAATAATATCTGAGAAAGTCAGATTATCATTATCCCACTGGAAAGAAACCAGATAGCCTTCTGATAATTGTTCAATTTTTTCAGCAAACAAAGTAGTTTCTTTACCGGAAGCTACAATATTATATTCTAATTTGCCACTTTTCCACCGTTTTGCATTTCCAATAAAACACTTCCAAACTACAGGTGATTTTTGCTGATAAGCAAGCTGGAAATCATTAACTGGTACTACAGGCTCCAGACAAAATATTTCGATATTTGCGCCTGTACTTTTTTTAAATAACAACCTGGCTTTTACAACTTTTGTTTCGTTGAAGATTAAAAGTGAATTAGATGGAAGTAATTGAGGTAATTCCGTAAATAATTTTTCCTCAATTGTATTACCTGACTTAAAAAGTAGTTTCGACATATCTCTTTCATGCAGAGGGAATTTTGCAATTCTGTCATCAGGAAGAAGATAATTATAATCTTCAATTTTTATATTGCCGGTACTGCTCATAAACTAATTTGTAATGGCAAAAATAAATATATTAGACAAACTTTATTAGAAAATTTTGAATCTAGTTCAAGTCTGTAGCATTGGCTTTAAAGAGGGGACTTGGACTTTTTTATAAAATAGATTTTGCTGAAAGCCGAAGTCCCTGCGCACCGGCTTTGCGACAGATTTGAGCTGGAGGAGGGGACGCGTCGTAAAAAAACCCGGGGGTGACTCGGTTTTGTAAGATTGACACTTGCAGCTGTGATTTAAGTGGCAGCCCTTTGAAGTATATACATTGTTGTTATTTCAACCAGAGGGAGAAATCTCCTAAGAATCAGGGCTCTGCACAGGAGATATCTCCTTACAGTCGAAAAGACAGCATGGTGCATGAAAGGCCACATATTGCTTATAAATACATGTTTATACAAAAAGGCTAAAACGGAAAGCGCGATAAGCTGCCCATGAAATTATTAAGAATGTCCACCCACAACAATTTTCATCATTTTTATGTTAAGCATCAGCCACCGCCATGCCTGCCAGATAATACACCTTCTCCAAAAAAGTGTTGATTTTGTTGGCATTGGAGGATATGATTCATCGGAATATGCTATGGTCCTTTTTAATTTATTATCCATTTTACTTATTTTTAATAGTTGTTTAATCTTTTTATTATTCAGGTATTAACCACCAAAATGGATAGCCTTTGGCCTTGTGGAGGAACATGTAGTGCATGAACCACTTTAGCCAATGACCTGCAAGTCCGGCTTCTCCAACTGTATCCTTCAGGCTTCTGCCGTATTCAGGATATTTTTCCCAATCCTGAACTATTGGTGAAACTGTCATCGATGCGGCGGCCCCATTAAACATGCCATAGCCAGCCGAGATAATACATGCAGCACCCATACGTGCCATTGATGCCTTATGTTTCATTTTTGGCTCACCATATTTAATCCAATCGATTATATTTTCGGCTACAACTTTACCTGTTACACCGGATGGCATACCTGTGCGTGGAGGCGCCGGGAATATTGGCGTTCCATTCGGACTTGTCATTGGTTTTGAAATTGCATGGGGGGGAGCAAATGCAATACCGGCAGCAAAAATATTTTCATAATCGGGGTTTTGATATGTTGAAGGCCAATCGGCGGCTAACCATTCTTCAAATGGTTTTTTTGTATAATCAGCATCCACCTTCATAAAGCCATTTGGGGCAAATATAAATGATGTAATGTCTTTACCGCTTTTATCGAAAGCTGTAAAACCGGGGCCCGCAAAAGCAGGAATAAGCATTGCAAAATCAAAAGTTTCTACGCCTTCGGTACCATCCAGTTTCTCGAAATGAACTTTGCCCGGGTCAACTTTCTTAACACCAACACGCTTCATCCAGCTAATATCCCGCTGTTTCAAGAATGATTCAGCAAATGTTTTTGTTGAAGTAATATATCCACCTCTTTTTATGAAAGCACCTCCCATTCCGAAATCGCCAATCTCATATTCGTTAGTTATCCATTTAATTTCTGCCATATGAGATAACTTCCTTTTTTTAAGCTCGTATGCAACATTTAGAATATACTCAAACGCTGCACCCTGACAGGTTGCACTAGGATGTCCAACCCCAATTAGGAATTTTTGCTTTTCACCTTTTTCCATTTTAGAAATTGACTCTTTAAGTTTTTCCCAGGCATGTGCAGCATGGTCGTATGTGCATACAGATACAGTATTATTACCAGGCCCTAATCCTTCGGTAGCTTCAAATTTAAGTGCTGGACCAGTAGCGTTAATGAGAAAATCATAGTCAACTTTTTCTTTTTCCCCTACTCTATCCTGACCAGTATATTCAATTGTAACAAAACCCTTCTCCGTCTCTTTATCACCTTCAGGGTGAAACGATATAGCTTTTGCTTGTTTATATAAAATTCCAACCTTACTATACCTTTTGTCAAGTCTGAATCGTACCTGATCAATTGTCATCCTGCCAACGCCTATCCATATATTGGAAGGTATCCAGTGGTAGTATGAGTTAGGAGTAATAACTACAACTTCATGCTTTTTTCCTAGTTTCTTTCTTAAAAGGGCAGATGCGGTATGACCAGCAATACCAGCTCCTAATATAACAACTTTTGCCATAATTTAGAATTAGTTTAAATACTAATTGTGCTCAAATTTAACAAATTATTAATATGAATGAGATTTTTGAAGAAGAAGAAAAGGAGTAGTGGAGGTTTGGAGTAATGGGGTATGAAAATGATAGTGGGTAAAAAATTATTACTTACAAAACATTTCAATAATAAATAACGTACATTTGATTTTTGAATAAATAAACATAGCTATGAAAAGCCAAATTCCAAATATAATTACACTTCTAAATATGCTTTCGGGTGTTTTGTCGATTTATGCTGCGATGAGTGGTTATTTAGATTTAGCTGCTTATTTGATTTTTATTGCTGCTGTTTTTGATTTCTTTGATGGCTTAGCAGCAAGATTATTAAACGCAAAATCAGAATTTGGAGGAGAGCTGGATTCACTAGCAGATGTTGTTTCATTTGGTGTTGCACCAGGTTTTATACTATTTCAGATGATCAATATAAGCCACGGACAGCCATCAAATCTAGGAGGAGAGTTTAACATACTGCCATTTATAGCTTTTGTGGTGCCTGCTTTTGCTGCTCTTCGTTTAGCAAAATTTAATATCGACCAAGAACAATCAACTTCATTTCTTGGTTTACCAACTCCAGCATTAGCAATTTTAATTGCATCACTGCCATTAATCAGGATAGATTTATCAGAAGGTTATGGTTTTTTTTATATGATAATTACTAATACCTATTTCTTACTCACAATAGCTATATTTGGATCCCTACTGATGGTATCAAGATTCCCTATGTTTGCCTTAAAATTTAATGGGTTTGGCTGGAAGAAAAATATGACTAAGTATATTTTTCTTAGTATATCGTTAGTTTTACTTCTGTTTTTACAGATAGTTGCAATACCCTTTATTATACTTTTATATCTTTTCCTTTCCTTGGTGATCTTTTTAGTTGATATGCAGTAGCTTTTTTCTCCTCTGTTCAAGCTATGGCAGACAAGTGAGTTTTGTAGAACAGAAATTTCAAGTTAAATAATGTTATCTGGATACCTGTATTGTGGTTTTATATCTTCCAATATTAAAACTCTGCAGTAAGTTTTATGTTTAATAACCTAGGAGTTAGGTAATTTGGAACAGCATATTGCCTGTTATTTATATCTTTAATCCATATATAAGAAACCGTATTGTATATTTGGAGTAAATTAAATACTTCAAGGCTTACCCACATATTTTTAAAATGTTTAAGCGGATTACCAGAACCAAAAGTTGTACCTTCATTAATAAACTGATATGAAAAGCCAATGTCAACTCGACGGTAATCTGGCATACGTAAAGTTTGCTGATATCGCTCTGAATCAGGTGCTCCAAAAGGCATACCCGTACTAAACAACAATCGAAGATGCATCTTAAGATATGGATGATTAGGTATATAATCCTGGAAAAATATTGAAAAATTAACTCTTTGGTCTGATGGTCTTGGAATAAACCCTGGCTCAACTTTTACACTATCAGCAACTTCTGAGTCAACGGTTACTCCTGAAATTATTTTTTCACCTTCAATATTATAGTAGTCATAATAATAATCGCCATAAATATCTTCTTTTGTTTGCATTACCGACAAGCTTATCCAACTATCTATTCCTTTAACAAATTCACCGTACAATTTAAAATCTATGCCAGTTGCATATCCCTTCGAGAGTTCATTTGACAAATATCTTATTCGCACATTATCAACATAATACGGTATTAAATTGTCTAATATCTTATAATATAATTCTGTTGTAAAAATAAATGGACGATTCCATGAGTTAAACCTTAAATCGCTACCAGCAATAAAATGGGTCGATTTTTGTGATTTAATATCATAATTAATCGTACCATCAACATTTCGCATTTCTTTATAAAATGGAGTTTGGTAATAAATACCTGTAGCAAACCTAAAAACCAGATTAGGGTTTTTTGCAGGTTTATATGAAAAACTAGCACGAGGAGCTAGCAGGAACTCGTTGTTAAGATCCCAATAGTTAGCCCTCAACCCTGCAGTTATTGTAATTTTACTTTTATTTTTACTTACAAAATCCCACTGATTTGATAAATAGGCAGCTCCTCTGTTCATGCTAAGTGTATTTTTTGCACTAACAAAATCCTTTAACTCCAGGTTAGAATTATCAGGATGTGGATTACCCGGAGTATCGATTGGATTTGGCAGCGAATAACCAGCAGAATCAACCATTTCCCATTCACGTAGCACATCGACAACCTCTTGGTACTGATAACGTAGTCCCCATTTCAGAGTACTATTATTGTGAATAATAACACCTTTGTGTTCACCGGAAACAACATTTGCTTTAAAATAATTTCGGGCATGGAGTAAATAAGTTCCAACACCTTGCGATTGAACAGCTTCCCCAAATTCTTCACTGCCTAGATTATTTTCAACTTGACCAATCCAGTACTGACCTTGAATATCATATGTTTCCGACTCATTTGTATTAAATGCAGACAGAATAAATTTTAAGTTCATATTTTTTGCAGGTTTATAACCAAGCGTTAATCCTCCTTGGTACATATCATAGCGATCGGTTTCGTTACCATCAAAATATACTTTAAACCTAATTACCTCCTCAAACGTACCAAAATCAGTCTCTCGATTTTCCGGGACAACTTTGTATTTATTATGAGAATAATAACCCAAAAATGACAAACTCCAACGATCGCTCAAACTATAATTAAAAAGTGTTTGAATATCCATAAATTCAGGTTGATATTCACCCTGAGTTTGCAGACTGTTTAACAGATAACTATTGGTTTTATATCGAGCACCCACCAAATAAGTGAGTTTTTTATCAGGTGTTAAGCCACCGAAACTTAACTCCGCGCCAAGCAAACTTGCAGAAAACGAACCTCCAAACTCTGTTGGGGTTTTGTACTTTACATCTAGAACTGATGACATTTTATCACCATACTGAACTCCAAAACCTCCTGCTGAAAAAAGCAATGAAGAAACAAGTGCAGAGTTCACAAAACTAAGCCCTTCCTGTTGACCTGAGTTAACAAGAAAAGGCCGATATATTTCAATGTCGTTAACATAAACAAGGTTTTCATCAAAATTACCACCTCGCACTGAATATTGTGAACTCATTTCATTTGATGATGTAACTCCGGGAAGTGTTTTAATTATATCACTAACACCACTTGTTAATGAAGGAGCTACAATTGCATCTTTTGGATTTAACCTAACCATACTTTGAGTACGAAGTTGCTCATCTTTGACTTCAAAATCTGGCAAATCAGTGGATATGGGTTTTAGCTGAACTGTAATAGTTTTGACCTCATTTGGTTTTAGGTTTAACTGCATTTTGACATCGGCAAAACCAACATAAGTAATAGCAAGAGTAATCTCTTTATTTGAAGCAACAATTAAACTAAAATTTCCGTTTTTATTAGTCGTGGCGCCAATACTTTCACCAACAATAGCCACATTAGCAAGTTCAACAACTTTGCTTTTATTATCAACTACTTTCCCTTCAATAGTTGCAGTTTGGGCGGTAGCACTAGTTAGAAAAGATAAAAACAATAGTATTGTACAGAATAATACTGAAATATATTTTATGCTTTTGTTAATCATTATTGGGTAAACTAAAAAAGTGCAAATTTATTATAAAAACATTAGCTAATCAGGTTCCTTATTGCAATGTAGATATTATTGTATTAGTAGTTAAACTATTCTCTACTAATATTGTTTTTAGTTTAAAATATTTTTTATTAAAGCAACATATAAACTGCAAATGGAGCATATCACTTTTTTTTAAGTCATTGATGTTTAATCTTGAAAGAAATTATAGCTGATAACTAAAATATTATACATTTGCCTTTTCATTAATGATGTAAATAATGAATACAACCAGAGACCTTCCAAAAATAACAACGCATGTGCTTCAGGAAATGAAGCAAAAAGGTGAGAAGATTGCAATGTTAACAGGTTACGATTATTCAATGGCACAATTGCTTGACGAAGCTCGTATTGATGTTATTCTTGTGGGCGATTCAGCATCCAACGTAATGGCTGGACATAAAACCACATTACCAATTACCTTAGATCAAATGATATATCATGCATGTTCGGTTATGCGTGCTGTTGAAAGGGCATTGGTTGTCGTCGATTTACCCTTTGGTACATATCAAGGCAACTCAAAAGAAGCATTGAATTCTGCAATACGGATAATGAAAGAATCGGGAGCAAATGCCATAAAAGTAGAAGGAGGAGAAGAAATTCTGGAATCAATTGATAGAATATTAAGTGCAGGAATACCCGTATTAGGACATTTGGGATTAACTCCGCAGTCGATAAATAAATTTGGCACTTACGTTGTTCGCGCGACTGATCATGAGGAGGCAGAAAAACTAAAGAGAGATGCTAAAATCCTTGAAAGTGCCGGATGTTTTGGTGTAGTTCTTGAAAAAATCCCAGCTCAACTTGCTGCTGATGTAACAAACTCCATTTCTATCCCTACAATTGGTATTGGTGCAGGCAGCGAGGTAGATGGACAAGTACTTGTATTACACGACATGCTTGGTATTAACCAGGATTTTTCACCCAGATTTCTCAGGCGATATCACAATTTGCACGACGAAATGATAAAAGCATTTGAGGCATATATTGATGATGTTAAGGAGAGGGAGTTCCCAAATGATAAGGAGCAGTATTAGAAATGTTATCAGGCTATCGAGTTATTACAGCGATAACCCGATAACAGCGACAACCCGACAACCTAACAACAATGACAACATCCAACACATCTTCGATTTCCAGCCGTATACTCTTTGAAGATAACCATCTTATTATTGTCAACAAATTACCCTCCGAAATTGTTCAGGGAGACAAAACCGGTGATACTCCTTTAAGCGAAACTGTTAAAGACTATATAAAGACAAAATACCAGAAACCGGGCAACGTATTTACTGGTGTCATTCATCGTATCGACAGGCCAGTTAGCGGAGTGGTTGTATTTGCAAGAACAGGAAAAGCTCTTACCAGAATGAATGAGCTGGTTAAAAACCGTGGACTTAAAAAAATATACTGGGCAATCGTGCAAAACAAGCCTGAAAAGGATGAGGCCGAGCTAAAACATTATATGGTTCGTAACAGACAAAAGAACAAATCGTTTGCATATACAAAACCATCTAACGACACAAAAGAAGGTTTGCTTAGCTATAAGATTATTGGAGAAAGTGATAAGTACTTTTTGTTAGAAATTGATTTAAAAACCGGTCGTCATCATCAAATAAGAGCACAACTTGCTGCAATAGGCTGTCCAATAAAAGGTGATTTAAAATATGGTTCGCCGCGTAGTAATAAGAATGCCTCTATAAGTCTTCATGCCCGTTCCATAGAATTCATACATCCAGTAAAAAAAGAACCCATAAAAATTATTGCCACACCTCCGAAAGATGCACTTTGGGATTTCTTTTCAGGAGTTTAAAGCCTTCGTTACTTATCAGCGCGATTATCTATTTGTAATTAAGGTGATTAATAGCAAGCTTTCAAACTAAGATCTCTTCTTAAATTTAATTCCTAACCCTTTTTCGAAATTTCGTATTTGTTCCATTTCGGAAGGAGATACGATGCATAGCGAAACTCCTTTTTTCCCTGCTCGGGCTGTCCGTCCACTACGGTGAGTATAATATTCTTTTTTCTCAGCCATTTGAAAATGTACTACATAAGCAAGGCTATCAATATCAATACCGCGGGCGGCTATATCTGTAGCAACTAGCAATTGTAAATTTTCCTTTTTAAATGCTCTCATTACTTTGTCACGCTCCTTCTGCAATAAGTCACCATGTATGGCATCTGCAGCAATATTCTTAGCAATAAGTTGTTTTGACAATTTTTTAGCATTTACTTTTGTTCGGCAAAATACCATCCCGCGGTTCTTCTTGTTTAAATCTAAAAATTTTAACAGAACACTTAGCTTGTCATTCTCAGAACATGTAATATACTCATGCTCAATATCTTTATTTACAACATTACTGCGCCCAATAACAATTTTATGTGCATCGGCCGACATGTGTTGATTAATAATTTGACTTATTCCATGAGGTATAGTCGCCGAAAAGAGCCAACTATTTTTTGTTTTTGGTAAATAGGAAAGTATTTCATCAAGCTCTTTCTTAAAACCCATGCTTAACATTTCGTCAGCTTCATCCAATATAACTGTTTTTACTGAGCTAAGATCAACAGCTTTTTTCTTTACCAAATCAATTAACCTGCCTGGGGTGGCAACTATTATGTGTGTTGGCCTTTTTAAAGCAGCTATCTGTTTATCAATTTTTGCTCCTCCATAAACAGCTTCAGTAAATATTTTATCAGAATATTTTGTAAACTTAAATAGCTGTTTGGCTACTTGTTGACCTAATTCACGTGTGGGACATAAAATAAGTCCCTGAACCTCTCTCAGAGTGGGGTGAATCTTTTGAAGTAAAGGCAAACCATAGGCTGCTGTTTTACCTGTCCCTGTTTGTGCCTGACCCACGAGATCAGTATTACCACTCAATAATAGAGGTATTACCTCATTCTGGATTTCAGTAGGAGTAATTATATTAAGCTCTTTTAGACCTTTAATAAAATCTATATGTATTCCCAGTTCTTCAAAATTTTTCAAAATAGTATGTAATTAGTTTGCGGCAAAAATACTTATTATTGATGTTACTATTATGAAAACTACAAACATGAGCATTCTATCTTGCATAATACAAGAAATTTCTCGCAAAGCCGCTAAGTCGCAAAATATTAACACATTAACAACAATTGCATATTATATTGAACTTCATTTGTAAAAAAATAATGTCAGGTAATAAATCGTTTTATTTCATATCTCTTCACCTCTGCGACTTAGCGAGATAAATTAATCAGTTTTTAAACACATCAACTGACAATTGTACCTTACTTTTCTAACTATAATTTACTTAGTTATAATTAGTATATAACTTCTTTTATTGAATTTTGATATGTTTGCCCTATAACTATTATAAACATCCCAAAAACCTATATATTTGACCGATGAATTTTATCAGAATCTTTCTAATTAGTTTTATCCTTTTGATAATTCTAACCATCTCCAAAAATATTGTAGCTCAATATTATGTAGTTGGACAGGATCCTGCTTCAATCACATGGAATCAGATTAATTCACCTGATTTTAGAATTATCTTTCCATCAGGATATGAGAAGAAAGCACAAGAATATATAAACTTACTTGAACTGTCGCACTCAAGTGTAAGCTTACCTTACCTGAAGAAGAATAGTAAATTTCAGATTGTACTTCATAACCAAACTGTGATATCAAATGCTATGGTTTCGCCCACTCCCATGCATGCTGATTTTTTTGAAATGCCCGATCAATCAACATATGCACAAACATGGTCTAAACAACTTACGCTTCATGAGTACCGCCATGTTGTACAAATGCAAAAACTAAATCAAGGGACAACAAACATACTGTATTACATGTTTGGTGATCAGGCTATTGGAGCTATAATGGGTGTATTTCTCCCGTTTTGGTTTATTGAGGGTGATGCAGTTTTTAGTGAAACCATTTTTTGCGAAAGCGGAAGAGGTAGATCTCCTGATTTCACAATGGACCTTAAGGCACAGGTGTTGAATAAAAAGATATACTCTTATGATAAAGCGCAATTTGGGTCATTCAAAGATTATGTACCGGATCATTATACTCTGGGTTATGAACTTGTACTTGAAGGAATTGTAAAATATGGATCAGGGCTTTGGAATAACACATTAAATAAAGTAGCCCGCCAACCATATATGTTATTCCCGTTTACAAAATCAATTAAGGATGAAACAGGTACGGGAAAGGTTAATTATTATAAAAATGTGTTGGAGAAAAGAAAAAGTCAATGGGCAATTATTGACTCCACTAAAATAGAAGCTGATATTATTATTCCAAAAAAGAGTAGAGGTTTTACAAATTACAAATTCGTTAACCCACTAAAAGATGGTAGCATAATAGTTGAAAAGAGCGGTATTGATGATATTAACAAATTTGTGAAAGTATTCACGGATGGAACTGAACAAAAATTATTTACGCCCGGATATGACTTTAATAAATCACTTTCTGCCAACGACAGCCTTCTGTGCTGGAACGAAAAAACCTATGATCCCAGGTGGACAAATCGTGATTATTCTGTTATCAAAATCTATAACTACAAAACTAAAAAACTAACTCAGCTTACACGAAAAAGCCGACTGTTTGCTCCTTCGCTGGCAAATAATAGTGCAAAACTTGTTGCAGTAAATGTAAGTGAAACCAACACTTATTCATTAAGAATATATGATAATATTACCGGAGAAATCCTTATTGAATTTAACACTCCTGATAATTTATTTTTCATGTTCCCGCGATGGTCTGATGACGACAAATATATAGTTACAACGGTACTTGGTGATAAAGGAAAGTCGATAATTATTATTAATGTTCAAACACTAAATTATGAGTTTCTACTACCATTTAGTTATGTGGATATTTCAAGCCCCGTAATGAAAGCCGGCAAAGTGATTTACACAGGATCATATTTGGGAACCAGCGACTTATATATGATTGATGTTCAATCAAAAGAAACACAAAAGCTAACTAATGTAAGATTTGGGGTATCTGATGCATCTTTTGGAGTTGTTGATGAAAAAATATATTTCTCAACATACACTGCCGATGGATACAGAATTGCATTTACTCAACTGAACTCTAATAATAAACAAAAGGTAGTACTCGGCTCTCTAAAAGCAAACTATCTGGTTGACAAGCTTGTGCCTGAAAACAAATTTAATTTAGATGACACAATTGTTCCTGATAAAAAATACGCTGTTAAGAAATACAGCCGTCCCGGTCATCTATTTAATTTACATAGCTGGGGACTAGCAGCTGTTGATTTAAATAATTATGATTTTACTCCCGGTGTTTCCATTTTAACCCAAAATATATTAAGTACAGCTTACGGTTCATTAGGTTATTATTACGACCCCAATGAAATGACAGGAAAAACAAAACTTAGTTTTGACTATGCAGGATGGTATCCTATTATTAACCTAAGTGCTGATTATGGCTTACGCCGAAGTCATTATCTTGATAAGGATAACCAAACACAAGAAATAAAGTGGATGGAAACCAACTTAACCCTTGGATTTTCATTACCATTAAACCTGACTAAAAGCAAATGGGTTATGGTAATGAGACCATATGCAAGTGGAACTCAAAAATTCCTGAACAAAATTAATGAAGCAACAGTTGATTTCAAAGAAAATGAGATTACATCACTTACATATGGTTTTTACGGTTATACACAATTGAAGCGCTCTAAAAGAGATATAATTCCTAGATGGGGTTATACTACAAATATATTTTTCAAGCATACTCCCTTCTCTTCATCAGTAAGTAAGGTTTATGGTATTGCAGAAACATTTTACTTCCCTGGAATTCTGAAGCATCAAGGGATTAGGATTTACTCTGGTTATCAGTATATGAAAAATGGAAACTACAGTTATGGAAACGTTATTAGCCTTGCTCGAGGATATACGGGTATAAATTTAGAAGAAACCTTCAGCATTAAGGCCGATTATATATTACCAGTTATCTATCCTGATTTGGATATTCCAGCAGTTGCATATTTGAAAAGAGTTTATGCACACATTTTTTATGATTACCTTACGGGAAAAGATGCAACAAATCAATCACAGTTGTATAATTCGGTCGGTGTTGAAATTTACACCGACTGGAATTTTCTAAGCCTTATTCCAAATATAAAATTAGGTTTACGTGGAACTTATCGTTTTAAAAATAATTCAACTAACTTTGAATTCCTATATGGATTTAGTTTCTAACATTTAAAAACAACTGTTATGATTATTTTACAAATTTTAATTATTGCAATTGCAGTGCTAATTACCGGTGCAATTCTTCCAGGAATTCAAATTAAAAGTTTTTGGACTGCAGTATTAATTGCAATCGTTTTGGCTCTGCTAAACTTTTTTGTTTACCCTGTTATGGTATTCCTTTCCATACCAATTACAATCATAACATTCGGGCTATTTCTGTTTGTGATAAATGCAGTTATAATTATGCTTGCCAGCGCAATGATTGGTGGATTTAAAGTTGAAGGTTTTTGGTGGGCACTAATATTCAGCATAGTATTGAGTTTTGTTACATACTTGTTAGAAATGGTATTAATGCCACAAAGTGGTCAAGTGATACAATAATATTCTAATCCGTCCAATACCAGTGATTATTTTTAGCATTTGTATTCTTCCGATTAATACGGTAAACATTTGTATGTGCTAACACATGCTCATTAAATTCATGCTCTTTTGAGCTGGAATATTTATACATAATTGCCAATAATCCCTTCTTCTTATTAGCATCACTTTTGAGCAGTTCAGCTTTTCCATACCCAATTACCGACCTGTATTTGGTACCCCAGTTGCATGATTGCTGATTTGAAAAAACTTCTCCCCCGTAATTCAGTTCAAAACATACATTTGGATTAGAAGCAATCATCTCAACTTTTTTACCTTTTTGGTTCGAGTGGAAATAGATGTATTTATCATCATAACCAAAATTTACAGTTACAACGTAAGGCATATCATTTATTGACATTCCAAGATGACAAAAAAGTGCTTTTTTCAAAATAATATTTACATGGCTTCTGTTTTGCTCAGGTGTAGGATTCGGTTTCATGATATAAGTTTTACATTTATAAACAATTAATTTTCAAAGTAATATAAATCAATATCTACAAATATACGAACACTAAGTCAAAAATTATCCTTTGTACAAATTATAAACTCTGTTTAATGCGCCAAATATGATTAATTTACTAATTTTGCAGTCTTATTTAAATTTATTCTAAATAGGCATAATGAGTGAAGAAAAGGAAAACAATAAAATACTTGAGGAGGTTACATCCAGTGAATATAAATATGGCTTTGTAACAGATATTGAAACGGAATTAGCCCCAATGGGCTTAAACGAAGATATAGTACGACTAATTTCACAGAAGAAAAACGAACCTGAGTGGCTTCTTGAATACAGGTTAAAAGCATACCGGCATTGGATTACAATTGAAGAACCCGACTGGGCTTTACTAAACCATCCGTTAATTAATTATCAGGACATTATTTACTATGCTGCTCCAAAGCAAAAAAAGGAGCTCGCTAGCATGGGTGAGGTTGATCCGGAGCTGATTGACACCTTTAACAAATTGGGAATATCGCTTGATGAACAAAAAATGCTTACCGGTGTTGCAGTTGATGCGGTAATTGATAGCGTAAGTGTAAAAACCACATTTCAGGATACATTGGCTAAACACGATATCATATTCTGTTCTTTCAGTGATGCCGTACAGAATCACCCGGATCTTGTAAAAAAATACATGGGTACTGTTGTCCCATATACTGACAATTATTTTGCAGCACTTAACTCTGCAGTTTTCAGCGATGGTTCATTTTGCTATATACCCAAAGGAGTTAGATGTCCGATTGAGTTAAGTACATATTTTAGAATTAATGCTGCAAATACAGGGCAGTTTGAGCGAACATTACTAATTGCTGATGAAGGTGGATATGTAAGTTACCTTGAAGGATGTACAGCACCTCAGCGTGATGAAAACCAACTTCATGCTGCTATAGTAGAAATAATTACCCACAATAATGCTGAAGTAAAATACTCAACTGTACAAAACTGGTATCCAGGCAATAAAGATGGCAAGGGTGGCATTTATAACTTTGTAACAAAACGTGGTTTATGTAAGGGTGCTAACTCCAAAATAAGTTGGACACAAGTAGAAACAGGTTCAGCAATTACATGGAAATATCCAAGTTGTATACTACTTGGCGATAATTCAATTGGTGAATTTTATTCAGTGGCTGTTACTAATAATTACCAACAAGCTGATACTGGCTCCAAAATGATACACATTGGTAAAAATACAAAGAGCACAATAATTTCTAAAGGTATATCAGCCGGAAAAAGCAATAATAGCTACCGTGGCTTAGTAAGAGTTTCTAAAAAAGCTGAAAATGCACGTAACTTTTCGCAGTGTGATTCATTGTTACTAGGTGACAAGTGTGGAGCTCATACATTTCCATATATTAAAACTAACAATAACACAGCTATTGTTGAACACGAAGCAACTACATCTAAAATTTCAGAAGATCAGCTGTTCTATTGTCAGCAACGTGGTATCGATAGCGAAAAAGCTATTAGTTTGATTGTGAACGGATATGCTAAAGAAGTATTAAATCAACTCCCAATGGAATTTGCTGTTGAAGCACAAAAATTATTGGCAATAACACTTGAAGGAAGTGTAGGGTAGATTAGGTGCCTAAAGTACTTAAAGTGACTAGAGTTAAATAAACTAGAGAATGAAAATTTGAAAATACATATAGATAAATTATACACTGCACATGTTTAGATGAATAACTCTAGGCACTCTAAACTCTAAGTACTTATAATTTAAAACATGTCAATTATATAAAACGAATATGTTACTAAATATAAAAGATCTTCATGTTTCCATTAATGGAAAAGAAATATTAAAAGGATTAAATCTTGGGGTAAACAATGGCGAAGTACATGCTATAATGGGTCCTAATGGTACAGGCAAGAGCACTCTGGCTGCTGCTGTTACAGGCCGTGAAGGGTATGATATTACTTCAGGAGAAATAATTTATAAAGGTAAGGATATAACGGAATTATCACCTGATGTAAGAGCTAACGAAGGTATATTTTTAAGCTTTCAATATCCCGTTGAAATACCGGGTGTGAGCATCACAAACTTTATGCGCACGGCCATAAATGCAAAGCGTGAGTTTAATGGATTACCCTCGATACCAGCAGGTGAATTCCTCAAAAAGATGGAAGAAAAAAAGAGGCTTGTTGATATACAGTCGAAGTTAACTAACCGTTCTGTTAATGAAGGTTTTTCGGGTGGGGAGAAAAAGAAGAACGAAATTTTTCAGATGGCAATGCTTGAACCAACTATGGCAATACTGGACGAAACTGATTCAGGACTTGATATTGATGCATTAAAGGTTGTGGCAAATGGCGTAAATGCACTTCGTTCGGAGAATAACGCGTTTGTTGTAATTACACATTATCAACGACTACTGGATTATATTGTACCTGATTTTGTACATGTTATGTTTGACGGAAGAATTGTTAAATCAGGGGGGAAAGGATTGGCTCATGAGCTTGAAGAAAAAGGTTATGACTGGATAAAAGAACATGTGGAAAACAGATAGGATAAAATGAGTGTATCAAAAAATAATTATTTACCCTTGGAATTATCCTTGTTAGATTATTACAGGAATAATAAATTTGAATTAAATAATTCATGCCATCCAAAAATACAAAAAGCAAGGGATATTGGTTTTGAAGAGTTTGAAGAAAAGAGACTTCCTTTAACAACCTCTGAAAAATGGCGTAATACAAATCTGAGTAATGTATACGAGCGTGAATATATTGTTGGAGATGAAAAACCTGTCTTCGATAAACAAATAAATGAAATATTTCACTGTAATGTTCATGGTTTCGACACTAATGTTTTTGCATTGCTTAATGGTTGGTATTACAATTCAGATGAGCAACAGCTACAAACGCTTGAGGATGGTGTAATTGTAGGTAGTATTCTTTCTGCTCAGAAAATGTACCCTGAACTAATAGATAGTTATTTTAATGAGTTAACTAAAAAATCGCAACACGGATTATCAGCAATTAACTCAGCTGTTTTTACCGATGGGATTTTCATTTATGTCCCTGACAATGTAGATTCTAAAAAAGCTATTCAGTTTATTAAAATGGTGAATCGTGATACAAATACAATGATTAATTCACGAAACCTAATCATTCTTGGCAATAATAGCAGTCTTTCATTTTTACATTGCGATGATTCGATAAATCAGCATTTTGGTTTTTTAGTTACTAATACAGAAGTATTTCTGGGTAAGAATGCTAAACTTGACTTATATAAGCTTCAGAATCTAAACGATCAGACAACTCTTGTAAACTCCACTTTTGTACAACAAGAGAAAAATAGTCAACTAAATGTAAATGTACTAACATTTAATGGCGGATCAATCAGAAATGAGTTTAATATTGATTTAGTTGGTGAAGAGGCTCATGCTGATGTAAGCGGCATCTATTTAATGGACAAAAAGCAACATATTGATAACCAGATAATGATACGGCATTTAGCACCAAATTGCACAAGTAACGAAATGTTCAAAGGTGTTCTTGACGAAAGTGCATCAGCTGTATTTAATGGCTATATCTATGTTGCCCGTGATGCTCAAAAAACTTTGGCTTTTCAAAAAAATGCTAACATATTGATGACATCAGAAGCAACTATCGATACTATGCCTTTTCTTGAGATTTATGCTGATGATGTAAAGTGTAGTCATGGGGCAACAGTAGGCCAGCTTGACAACGATGCTATGTTTTATTTAATGCAAAGAGGTATTCCTGAAAGTGATGCCAAACTGCTGCTAATGTATGCCTTTGCTACCGAAGTAACTGATAAAATTGGCATTGAAGCACTTAAAATAAATATCGATGATATGGTTAAGAAAAGGCTTCGGGGCGATCTTTCAATTTGTGACAAATGTGTATTACACTGCTCTACTCCGGATAAACCCATTGAATTTGAAATAGACTTGAGTAAAATATAATAATATGGCTTTTCCTATTAAGAAGATCAGATCAGACTTTCCAATATTATCACAAAAAGTACACAACAAACCTCTTGTTTATTTCGATAATGGTGCTACAACTCAAAAGCCTATAGAAGTTATAGACAGAATATCTGATTATTACAAATATGAAAACAGCAATGTGCATCGCGGCACACATTATCTAAGCCAAACTGCAACAGATAGCTTCGAAAATGCTAGAAAATATATTGCAAGTTTCATTAATGCCAATAGCCCTAAGGAAATTATCTTCACCAAAGGAACAACAGAATCAATAAATCTTGTTGCATCTATAATGACTGACTGGATTAAACCTAACGATGAGATTATTATTTCTACAATGGAACACCATTCGAATTTAGTTCCATGGCAACATTTATGCAAAAAGCAAAATGCTCAGCTAAAAGTAGTTCCAACTGATGATAACGATTGCTTTGATATTGATAGACTTAAAGAAATAATAAACCCTTCTACAAAGTTAATTGCCATAACTCAAATTTCGAATGTACTTGGTACAATAATTCCAATTAAAGAAATAATCAATATTGCTCATGAACATGGGGTTCCTGTTTTAGTTGATGGGGCACAAGCAATTGCTCACATTCCGGTTGATGTAATTAACCTTGATTGTGAATTTTATACATTCTCTGCTCACAAGGCCTATGGCCCGATGGGTGTTGGGGTTTTATATGGCAAGAAAGCCTGGCTTGAGCAATTACCACCTTATCAATTTGGCGGGGAAATGATTAGTGATGTTACTTTTGAGGAAACTACTTACAACGAGCTTCCATATAAATATGAAGCAGGCACACCAGATGTGGCTGGAGTCCTGGGGATGGAAGCCGGATTAAAATATATAGAAAAACTAGGGATAAACAATATCAAGGAATATGAAGATGAGTTGTTGTCTTATGCCACAGAAAAAATATCTGAAATTGAAGGAGTACAAATAATTGGAAATGCAAAGGATAAAACCGCAGTATTATCATTTGTTATAGAAGGTGTACATCCATACGATATAGGAACCCTGCTAGATCAAATGGGGATTGCTATTCGTACTGGTAACCATTGTGCACAACCATTGATGAATTGCATTGGGCTGTCAGGAACAATACGCGCAACATTTGGAATATATAATACACGCGAAGAGATAGACGTATTTATTAATGCACTTAAAAAAGCAATAAACATGTTAGTTTAGACATAAAAAGTGAATGAAAGAATGATAAAATGAATGAATAGAGAATAAAGAGATGGGGGAAAAGAAATAACAAAAATTATATCAAAGGCTAAATCCACATCATCAGGAAATAGTTAATATTAACACATTCCATTAACTTATTTAATCATTCAACCATTAACACACAACCATGACAATACAAGAAAAATCACAATCAGTAGTTGATGAATTCTCAATGTTCGATGATTGGATGGATAAATATTCATACCTCATTGAATTGGGTAAAGAGCTTCCCCTGATTGGTGATAAATATAGAAATGAAACACATTTGATATCAGGTTGCCAGTCGAGAGTTTGGCTACATGCCGAAGAAAATAATGGAATTGTTAATTTTTCTGCAGACAGTGATGCTGTTATCACAAAAGGGATTATTTCGTTGTTAATCCGTGTATTATCTGATAGTACACCTGTTGAAATAATAAATGCCGATTTTAGTTTCCTCGATGAAATTGGACTAAAATCTCACTTATCACCAACCAGGGCTAACGGATTAGTTTCAATGATAAAGCAAATGCAATTATATGCCCGTGCGTTAGAATTAAAAAGAAATGCATAGCAAATGACTCACCTGGTTGGAAAAAATACGGCGGGTCATAATATTCATACATTCAATCATTAATAAAATGAATAAAGAGGAAATACGAGAGCTGGAAGAAAAGATCATAGTAGTGTTAAATAACATTTTCGACCCTGAAATACCTGTTAGTATTTATGCCCTGGGCTTAATCTATGAAATTAATATTGATGAAACCGGAAATGTAAATATTCTTATGACTCTTACATCACCAAATTGTCCTGTTGCAGAAAGCTTACCCGCTGAAGTTAATCAAGAAATAAGTTATTTAACTGGAGTAAAGAATATAAATGTAGAGATTACTTTTGAGCCTCCTTGGGATCAGGATATGGTTACAGAAGAAGGAAAGCTAGAATTAGGATTATTGTAGTTAGAAGCTCTGGAGGTCTTTCCATCTCTTGCAGATCAAATCAATAATTTTAATAAATTTGTCAGCTATTAAAAATTCAGATTATGCCAATATTGGGAAGTATAATTAAAAAGGCATTTGAGTTGCGTAATCTGCCTGTTGAAAAGCAAAGGCAAAAGCAGAACCCTGTAGTTGCTCAAAAAAAGGAGTTGGTAAAGTTATTGCGGAAAGCACAATTTACAGCAATTGGGGAACATTATAAGTTTTCAAATCTTATTACTTCTAACGATGTTCAAAAATCATTTGAAGAAACTGTACCTGTGCACGATTACCAAACAATGTATAAACGATGGTGGTACAGAGCATTAAACGGAGAATCATATGTTGCATGGCCGGGTAAGGTTAAATATTTTGCACTAAGCTCCGGAACATCAGATGCATCTAGTAAATATATTCCCATTACAAGCGACATGTTAAGTGGAATTAAACAAGTAACTTTAAGACAGCTTATTTCCACAACAAAATATGATTTCCCACTTGATTTTTATGAAAAAGGGATATTAATGATTGGCGGCAGCACCCATCTACAGTACAATGGAACATATTACGAAGGTGACTTATCAGGAATAACTGCTGGCAATATTCCATTTTGGTTTCAGCATTTTTACAGACCAGGAAGACGTATTTCCCGTACAGCTGATTGGGCAACAAAGCTTGACGAAATGGTTAAAAAAGCACCATCATGGGATATTGGTATCATCGTAGGCGTACCATCTTGGGTTCAGATACTTATGGAACGTATAATTAAAGAGCATAATGTAAAAACAATACATGATATTTGGCCAAATCTTGCTGTTTACGTCCATAGCGGTGTGTCTTTCAAACCCTATGTAAAAAGTTTTGAGAAGCTTATTTCTAAGCCTCTGTTATACAGCGAATCATACCTTGCATCGGAAGGTTACGTTGCTTTCCAAAATGGAAAAGATACTAAAGGAATGGAAATGGTTCTTGATAACGGAATATATTACGAGTTTGTTCCTTTTAATGACACTAACTTTGATGATGAGGGTAATTTTCGTGAAAACCCACAAACATTAACAATTGGAGATGTTGTGGAAGGAGTTGATTATGCTCTACTTATGACGACAAATGCCGGTGCTTGGCGTTACTTATTAGGCGACACTATTAAGTTTGTGGATAAAGCTAAATCTGAAATTATTATAACGGGGCGTACTAAGCATTATATCAGTATTTGCGGAGAACACCTTTCTCAGGAAAATATGAATCGGGCCATTGAATTATTGCAAGAGGATTTGGATATTGAAATAAAAGAATTTACCATTGCAGGAGTAAATCATGGCAGCTTATTTGCTCACCTATGGTATATAGGTACCGATGATCCACTTGATGCTGAACATGCTGCAAAGTTAATTGACGAACATCTTAAAAACTTGAACGACGATTACAGAGTTGAACGCATGGAAGCCATAAAAGAAGTTTGTGTTAATGTACTACCGTCAGATATTTTTTATAGTTACATGAAATTAGAAGGTAAGGAAGGTAGTGCAAATAAGTTTCCAAGAGTATTAAAGAATTCGCGAATTGATGAGTGGGAAAACTTTCTGAAAAAAAACAACTTCTCAATTAATAACAAATAACCTGGTTATGGGTGTTTTTATTGAAGGAACTGTACTGGGTTTATCTCTCGCCTTTCTTTTTGGATTTGGTCCTGCTTTTTTTGCATTAATACAAACTGGAATTTATCGCGGTTTTATTCCCGGAATTTTACTTGCCATAGGTATCTTTTTAAATGATTTATTAATTGTTTCACTATCAATTTTGGGTGCAACAACAATAATGGGCGGAGTTGATAATTTTAGTTTAATCGGTATATTTGGGGGAGCACTTCTGATTATATTTGGTATATTTACATACCGCAAAAAAACAGAAATTGAAGATGCAGAGAAGAATACTAATATAAAAACTCCTCATCCGTTAATATACATTGGCAAAGGTTTCTTGCTTAATGCTGTAAATCCATTTGTCTGGATTTTCTGGATTAGTATTATTGTTGGAATAACTGCACGCTTTAGTGCCGACACCTCAAAACTAATCTTATTCTTTTCAGGAACCTTATCAGTTGTTTTAATCACCGACATAATTAAAACATTTGCAGCCTCGCGATTTAAAAGGTTTATTACATATAAATTTCTAATACTAATAAATAAAATTGCCGGGATAGCCATATCAGGCTTTGGCATCTTTTTAATACTTAGATCTTTATTTTGGATATGAGTTAACCTAATACTATACTCTAACCTGTTAGTAAATCAGACTGTATTATCATTTTCTCACAAACACTTCACAAAACAAACTTAATGTTTATTTTTGCATATTAGAACTGGAAGATTGGAAATGGAAGAAATACAAGAAAATAATACTAAACAAGAAAATATAGCTTTATCAAGAGGTTGCTGTACCGTTTCGGGTAGTAAGCAGGAAGACCTCTTTGTAAATCAACAAAGGTGTTGCAAATTAAGTGCTTATGATTGGTTATCTGACTATACTGACCCTTTAACAAAATCCGGATTTAACTTTGTTGAAGTAAGGTTTAAAAATGGGAGAAAGGATTTTTTCACTTTTCCACCTGAAATGATACTAAAAAAAGGAGAAGTTGTTGCTGTTGAGGCATCACCTGGACATGATATCGGTATAATTACACTGGCTGGTGAACTGGTCAGAGTTCAGATGAAGCGTAAACAGGTAGATCCTGAAAAAAAAGATATAAAACGTATTTTTAGGCATGCACGAACTGCTGATATTGAGAAATGGTTGGATGTTATGGAGCTTGAGAGTCCCACCATGCTAAAAACCAGATCGATAGCCCTAGACCTTAATCTTGACATGAAGATTAATGATGTTGAATATCAGGGAGACAAAACAAAAGCAATATTTTATTACACTGCCAGCGATAGAGTTGACTTTAGAGAATTAATTAGAAAACTAGCCGATTCTTTCAAGGTACGTATTGAGATGAAACAAATTGGAGTCCGTCAGGAAGCTGCAAAAGTTGGTGGCATTGGCCCCTGCGGACGTGAACTATGTTGCGCATCATACATGAGTAGTTTTAATAGTGTATCTACCAACTCTGCACGCATACAACAATTGTCATTAAACCCTCAAAAACTTGCAGGTCAGTGTGGTAAATTAAAATGTTGCATCAATTATGAAGTTGATGATTACATTGAAACTCTAAATGAATTTCCGGATAGTTCAGCACCACTCAACACTAAAAAGGGCAAGGCTTATTATATTAAAAGCGAAGTGTTTAGAAAAATAATGTGGTATGCATATGCAGGTGAAACTAATAATATGATGGCCATACCTATTGATAAAGTTAAATTTATTATTAGTCAAAACGAAGAGGGAAAACTACCTGACGAACTTGAAAAATTTGCTGAAAAGAATACACAAGTGGATAATGTTGATGATGGCTATTCAAATGATATTACAGGTTATATTTAAAACCAATTTGACATTTTTTTTGAGGTTAGATAATAAATGTTCCAATTTCACATTGTTATAACATAGATGTTTAATATGTTTAAGACTTCGGCAAGTATATTTATTACTATCACCATATTTTCGGTTGTATTTTACTCATGTAATCCTGATACTGTTTATAATAATAATGTAACGCTACCCACCGAAGGATGGTATAAACACAACGCCATTGCTTTTAATGTTAACATAAACGACTCTATTGACAATCACAAGTTCAGTTTAAATATTAGAAATTCAATTAATTACCGGTATAGTAATTTGTATTTATTTTTGATAACAGAGTTTCCAAACGGAAATATAAGCAGAGATACAATAGAATGTATACTAGCTAACAATGAAGGAAAATGGCTTGGTAAAGGATGGGGTGATATAAAAGAGAACGTAATTGTGCTTAAGTCTGCTTTGCGATTTCCATTAGTAGGTGAATACAAGTTTCTTGTTCAACAAGCTATGCGAGTTGATACATTAACAGGAATTAACGATATTGGATTGTGCATTATTAAGGAATAAATTCTCAGTAAATTTCTGTTCAACACAAGGATAATAGTATTATGACAAATAAAAATTCAGAAAAGAAAAAATTCTTTAATTATAAATTAAAATTTTGGCTTATATGGGTTTTATTGCTTGCTATGGGTTTTGTTTTCTTTTATGGTGTTGCTGCTGAATGGTTTGGCAATATGCCAACTTTTGAAGAATTAGAAAATCCGAAAAGCAACCTGGCTTCAGAAGTATATTCTTCTGATGGTGAACTGCTCGGGACTTATTTCATCGAGAATAGGTCAAATATAAGCTATAGAGATATTTCGCCAAATTTAATAAACGCTCTGGTTGCCATCGAAGATATCAGGTTTGAGAAACATTCAGGAATTGATGAAAAAGCTTTAGTTAGAGTTTTTTATGGTGTAATTACCGGTAACCATAAAGGAGGAGGAAGTACTTTAACCCAACAATTAGCAAAAAACCTTTTTCCACGAGGCCGCCTGTCAACACCACAATTGATTCTGAGAAAATTTCAAGAATGGATAACTGCCCTTAAACTAGAACGCTATTACTCAAAAGAAGAAATTATTGCCATGTATTTGAATACTGTTCCATTCGGACACAATTCATATGGCATTAAATCAGCATCTGCAACGTTTTTTGATTGTACTCCCGATTCATTAAACATACAACAAGCTGCATTAATGGCCAGCGTTGTGAATGCTCCAACAAGGTATAGTCCTATTTCAAACCCTGAACGGTCGATGCAACGAAGAAATCTTGTGTTAAATCAAATGCATAAATATGGATTTATAACCAAAGAAGTTTATGATTCTGTTAATCAATTATCACTTGGAGTTTCAAAATACTCAATGCGCGATCATAATCAGGGTATTGCCAGATATTTACGGGAACAGCTACGGGGAACGTTAAAAGAATGGTGCAAAACACATTTCAAACCCGATGGTACCCCTTATAACTTATATAAGGACGGACTCAAAATTTACACAACCATAAATTCTCGCATGCAGCGTTATGCTGAAGAATCTGTTCGCGAACATCTTTCACTTGATCTTCAACCAGCATTTTACGAACACTGGGAAGGATATACATATGCTCCATTCGATTTTGACGAAGATGAGGTAGAAGAATCTGTTGACAGGATTATGCTTCAAGCAATTAAAAGAAGTGAAAGATATAGAAAACTGAGAAATTCAGGTATGGAGTTGGATTCAATACTGGATTACTTCGAAAGACCAACTGAAATGCGTGTTTTTAGCTGGAATGGATCAATTGATACAATTATGACTCCTATGGATTCAATAAAGTATTACAAATATTTCCTACAAGCTGGTCTACTGTCAATGGAATCACATACAGGGTACGTTAGGGCTATGGTTGGCGGAATTGATTATCAATATTTTAAATTTGATCATGTGGTTCAGGGAAAACGTCAAGTAGGTTCAACCTTCAAACCCTTTCTTTACACATTGGCAATGCAGGAAGGTGAATATACACCATGTTACAAGGTTTCAAATATATCATATAGTGTTGAACTTGGCGATGGCACTTTTTGGGCTCCCAGAAACTCCGGAAGTGATCGAGTAGGTGAAGAGGTAACTTTAAAATGGGCATTGGCTAATTCAAACAACTGGATATCAGCATATCTTATTCAAATGTTTTCACCACAATCGGTTAGGCAAATGGCACGTAAAATGGGAGTTAAATCTGATATTCCTGCCGTACCGTCCATTGCACTAGGTACTCCCGATTTGTCACTTTACGAAATGGTAGGTGCAATGAACACATTTGCAAATAGAGGTGTATATGTTAAACCGACTTTTGTTACTAAAATTGAAGATAAGAATGGTAACTTATTAGAAAGGTTTGTTCCTGAAAAAACAGAAGCTATGAATGAAGTAACTGCCTACAAAATGCTGAAGTTAATGGAAGGCGTTGTGGAAAGCGGAACAGGTAATAGACTTCAATGGAAATACGGTTTTGATAACCCAATCGCCGGTAAAACCGGAACAACCCAAAATCAAAGTGATGGGTGGTTTATGGGAGTCACACCAGATCTTACAACTGGCATTTGGGTAGGCGCTGAGGATAGAAGCGTACATTTCAGAACCATTGGTCTTGGTCAAGGAGCTAATATGGCCTTGCCAATTTGGGCTATATATATGAAAAAGGTTTACGCCGACCCATCACTTGGAATAAGTCAGGGAGAGTTTGATAAACCTTTAAAGGATGTAATGATTGAATTTGACTGTGAAAAATATGACCGCGAACGCCAAAATGGTATGTTCAATCAAGATAATGAAGATGAATTTTAGATGAAGCCTGGCAAGACTTTTTTATAAAAAATTGGTATCTTAAATTAAACCTACCTTCAAAAACTGATGAGTTGATTATTATCTAACATCTCATCAAACTTTTAGATTTTATAATATTTTATCTTTGAGGGAATAAAACACACTCAATCTTTGTCTATAAAGTATACAATGTTGAAAAATAAAAATCTGAAAGCATTAGACGACTTTAAGCTTATTAATGAAGCATTAGCAGGCAATATGAATGCTTTTGGAGACATTGTTAATAAGTATGAATCAATGGTTGCAAAAATTATTATACCAATGTTGGGCAATAGTTACGATGCTGATGATATAGGTCAAGAAACATTTATCAGATTATATAAATCGCTGGATAAGTTTAAAGGAGAATCACAATTAGGCACATATCTTGCCAGGATTGCTATAAACCTATCATTAAATGAGATTAAAAAACGATCACAACATAGAAACCTTACATTAGATAATAATAATGAATTACCAAATGTAGAAAATGAAAGAAGTAAAGATATAACCGATATGGTAAACAGTTCACTTGAAGCTTTAGATCCAAAATTCAGAAGTGTAATTGTACTTCGTCATATACAAGGATTCTCAACCAAAGAAACTGCAACTATTCTTAATCTCCCTTTAGGGACAGTACTTTCTAGATTATCCAGGGGGCAAAATAAATTAAAAAAGATAATAACTAACCAAACTACGATATGAATAAGCCAGATGTAGTAGATGAATTATCAAACATCTTATCAGAATATAATCCAGCTTTTTCCGATGGGTTCGCACAGCGTGTGATGAAAAATATTGAAAGTAAAAAAAAGAATGCCGAAATGGAATTTTATAATATTTTTAGATGGGTGGCACTTTCGGGAGTTGCAGCAATAATTATTTTACTTTTTACAGTTTACATAACTGAAGGTTCATTTTCGGCAGATGCTCTTATCGGATTAATGGAATACACTTCCGATGAACCTCTATTGACTTCTGTTAACTTTTAAACCACTACCATGAGCAAGAAAATAAAATATTCAATAGTAATTATAGGTACCTTGTTGATAGGTATGATAATAGGATTTTTAGTTGGTGGAAGAATTACCAGCACCCGTGTTGAAAGAATGCAAAATTATTATACTGACATGGGGTTTCATCGCGAATTTATGAATATACTTCGCCCTACACCTGAACAACGCGATGAAATAATTCCTATACTTAAAAAATATGCTTCATATAATTGCGATTTAATGTCTGACTTTCGTGAAGGACAAAAAGAACTCTTCTTCGATCTTAAAGATGAATTAGAAAAATATCTTAATGATGATCAAATAAAACGTCTCGATCATGTTTGGGAAATGAAAAAGCAACGGTTTCAAAATACCAGCCCTAATCATCCACGCAAGGGTAGAAAAAAGCCTTCCCCAAATTGATTTTACAGGCTCCAAATTACTTGATTAAAATCTATTAATTGTTAACATATTAAACTAGATTTAACCTCTTTTGCCATTCAACTTTTTATCTGTTAATTTTTGTCAATAAATAATTCTATATTTGGCATACATAATAAACTTGTAAGAATATGGCAAAAATTACCAGAACTTTTGATATACTTACCAATGCAGAGGAGAATTTTAACAAGGAAATTTCTCTTTCGGTAAAACGTAATGGAAAATGGGAAAACTTTAGCACAAGCGAGTATAGAAAAAACGTAGATGCTTTTAGTTATGGACTCCTGGCAATGGGTTATAAAAAAGGTGATAAAATTGCATCGGTTACTAATAACAGACCCGAATGGAACTTTATAGATTTTGGTATGTCGCAAATTGGATGTGTTCATGTTGGTATTTATCCAACAATTAGCGACAAAGAATATCTGCATATATTGTCACATTCTGATTCAAGAATATTAATAGTTTCTAATAAAGAGCTTTACGACAAACTTCTTCCCGTATTTAAAAAAACTCCCAATATAGAAGAGATTTACACTATCGATGAAGTTGAAGGAGTTCATAATTGGCGTGAAATTGCTGATCTGGGAATTTCAAAAGCTGATGAATTTAAGGAAACGCTTGTCGAACGACGAAACGATGTTAAGCCTCATGACCTGTTAACTTTGTTTTATACCTCTGGCACCACAGGGCTTTCTAAAGGCGTAATGCTCTCACATAATAATGTTATAAGTAATCTACTACTGGCACAAAAAGTTGTTCCATATCTTAATTCCAATGATCGTGCACTGAGTTTTTTACCCTTATCACATGTATTGGAAAGAGTTGGTAATTATTTATGGCAAGCAATGGGATTAACACTGTATTATGCAGAAAACATTGAAACTATCGGCGATAATATGCGCGAAATTAAAGTGAATGTTTTTATTACTGTTCCAAGAGTTTTCGAAAAAGTTTATGATAAAATAATCAATAAGGGTAGAGAATTAAGTGGAGTTAAAAAAGCTTTGTTTTTCTGGGCTGTTAAAATTGGCGATCAATATGATCCAAATCCTGCTAACCGCAGTGCTTTGTATAATGCAAAACTTGCCATTGCCAACAAACTCATATTTAGTAAATGGCGAGAGGCTCTTGGAGGTGAATTAAAAGGTGTTATTAGTGGAGGTGCAGCATTACAGCCACGTCTTGCCCGGATTTTTTGGGCAGCTAAAATTATTGTTCAGGAAGGTTATGGTTTAACTGAAACATCACCTCTCATTTCTGCAACTTTGTCATTTTATCCTGGCGTTAGGTTTGGAAGCGTAGGATTAGTTCCCGATGAACTTGACGTAATGATTGCCGAAGATGGTGAGATTCTTGAGAAAGGTCCAAACTTAATGTCAGGATATTATAAAGATCCAGAAAAAACCAAAGAAGCAATTGACAAAGACGGATGGTTTCATACTGGTGATATAGGCACACTTGATGAAAACCGAATGTTAACAATTACGGATCGTAAAAAGGAAATATTTAAACTATCTGGGGGTAAATACGTTGCCCCTCAGCAAGTTGAAAATCAATTTAAAGAATCACAGTTTATTGAACAGATAATTGTTGTTGGTGAAAATGAGAAGTTCACAGCAGCACTTATTGTTCCTGACTATGTGTTTTTACACAATTGGTGTTCAATTCATAAAGTAACCTTCCGGGATAATGACGATTTGGTTACTAAACAAAAAATAATCGACCGTTATCAAATTGAAGTGGATAAACATAACAAAGACCTCGATTATGTTGCACAGATTAAAGTTTTCCGTATTGTTGCTGATCAGTGGACTCCTGATAATGGAATGTTATCTCCCACTCAAAAACTTAAGCGTAAGATTGTAATTAAAAATTACACTAAGGTGCTTGACAATATCTATGACAAATGATAATTATTGAGAGATGGGTGGTGGAAGTTAACCCTACTCTCCCACTTCCGGCTCCCTACTTCGAATTACTGTCCTCAACACTTTTAACATCTGGTTAACAATAATATCAAAGTAACTAATTAATTTTGTAAATTATTTTATTACTTGTGATATTTTGAAAATTCTTATTACATATCTCTTTAGTATTTTCTCGGTAGTTGCATTTTTAGGCGTTACTTCCGGGTTCACCGTGTATACACATTATTGTAACAATACAGCAATATTAAATCACAGCTTAATCGAATCGCAGGCTACATGCAATCACCCTGATGAAGTTGCAGACTGTGAAATTCAAAATGCACATTCGTGTTGTAAAATTGACAACCACACTGCAACAAAGTCGAACAACTGTTGTACAGACAATAAACATTTTTACAAAATATCCGACGTATATAACATTATACCTCCTTCTGAGGATCAGATATGCAAACATAGTTATGCACTAATATCTTCATTTGTTCTTCTTAATCTGGAATTAAAGATTTGTAATAGAGAACCTGTAGTTACTTATAGTCTGCCACCACCGTTAACCGGGAAAGAAATCGTGGTTCTATATCACCAATTGAAAACCGAGCCTAACCTTACCGTATAAGCGATGTGTGTCAAGGAATGACCACTTATATTATCGAGTTTACCTTACAAACATAAACCTGATGATATAAGTTATATTTCGACAACGAAATAGAAGGTATCCTTCTCAAACTCTGTTGTCATGTCGACTGAAAGGAGAGATTCCCTGAACAAAAACCATTCTCTCAGGAGATTTCTCGTCTATCCTTACAGTCGTTTCCCTCGAAATAATAACCGCTTGCTTGGATGACTTGGCTATGCCTAATTTTCGTTTTTTTCTCTGGTCAAGATTGAAAACAAGTTTCTCAAGAAGTATTCCATATTTTTAATATAAGGACATAAAGATTCACAATTTAATAAAGAAATTTATCATGATAAAATATATCATTATTACAATAGTAATATTCCTTCAGGGATATTATCTCAGCGCACAACAAGCTACAGGAGGGGTTTTTGAACATGTGAATGGCAATGAAATTCCATTAGTTGGAGCAACCATTATTCAATTAAGTACTCAAAATGGAACCGTTACAGGTGATGATGGTCATTTCAAAATTGATCTAAAACCAAAATTTCCTCAGGTGTTAGTTGTAAGTTTTGTTAGTTATAAAACTGACACTATTAATTTAAAACAAACTGGATATAATCATGTTCATATTGGCTTAAACGAGGTTAAAAACTTAAGTGAAGTAGAAATAAAAGCACGGCAGAAAGGCAGTTTTATTTCTCGAACACAAATCCGGTCGGTGGTAACTATTAACGAAAATGAATTACAAAAGGCTGCATGCTGTAACCTATCTGAAAGTTTTGAAAATAGTGCAACAGTTGATGTAAGTTACAGTGATGCGGTTACAGGCGCAAAACAAATCCAAATGTTGGGATTAGCTGGTATATATACTCAACTATTAACCGAAAATATTCCAAATATGCGTGGACTTGCCACTCCATGGGGATTAGGCTATATACCTGGAAGCTGGATGGAATCAATTCAGGTTTCGAAAGGGACATCATCGGTTATAAATGGTTATGAATCAATGACCGGACAAATTAACATTGAATACAAGAAAGCAGATGAAGGTGAGAAATTCTTTCTGAATGCCTATGGAAATCAACTAGGTAAAGTTGAGGCAAATATGAACACTCGTTTTCAGTTAAACGACAAGTGGAGTACAGCTGTGTTGGCACATATCGAAAATATGTCAGTGAAACACGACAAAAATGGTGATTCTTTTCTTGACCAACCATTGGTGAACCAAATTAACTTGTTTAACAGGTGGAAATATACTAATCATCAGTTTCGCATGCAGTTTGGATTTAAATATCTTTCGGAAAACAGGCAGGGTGGACAAATGACATTTGACCCTGACAAAGCTCATACAATTGATAATGGATACGGAATTGGTGTTAGCACTAAACGTTACGAAACGTTTTTAAAAATGGGTTATATTTTTGAACACCGTTCTCAAACCAGTTTTGGATTCCAGAATCAAATAGTGATTGATGATCAAAATTCATATTTTGGATTAACAACTTATGATGCAAAACAACTATCATACTATGGAAACTTAATGTTCCAATCATGGATCGCAGATACCCGACATAAATTCACCACCGGAATTAGTTATATCTATGACAAATATGATGAAGATTTGAACGACAGTACTTTCATCCGTACTGAAAAAGTTGCGGGAAGCTTTGTACAATACAATTATTCAAATGCAAAAAACCTGAATGTAATTATTGGTTTACGGTTAGATCATCACAATTTATATGGTTTACTTTTCACTCCTCGAATTCATGTTAAACACAACCTGAATGAGCATAATGTAATCCGTGTAAGTGCAGGAAAGGGCTATCGTTCACCAAATGTTATAGCTGAAAATTCTTCGTTATTAGCTACTTCAAAAAAGTTAGTTTTTACCGAAGAACTACAAATTGAATCATCGTGGAATTATGGTTTAAGCTATACAACATACATTGACATAGGAGCAAGAGAACTTAGTATTACTGCTGATTTTTTCCGTACACAATTTGATAATCAAATAATAATCGACCGAGAAGACGATCCATTTATAATTTATGTATATAACCTTAATGGAAAATCATATTCTAATAGTTTTCAAATAGAATCAAACTACGAACTTTTTAAGAACTTTGATGTAACTTTAGCCTTTCGTTATAACGATGTTAAAACAACTATTGGCAACGAGTTACAGGAAAAGCCGTTGGTAAACAAGTACAAAGGATTACTTGCAATATCATACCAAACCAAATTAAAAACATGGCAATTTGATTTAAACATACAGGCAATTGGCAATCAACGATTACTTTATACGGATTTCTATCCGATAGAATATCAACGTCCTACACATTCGCCAGATTATGCTTTAATAAACGCTCAAATAACAAGATATTTCAAGAAGTTTGAATTTTATATAGGCGGCGAAAATCTCGGTAATTTCCGTCAGATGGATCCAATAATTTCTTCGGAGGATCCTTTTGGAAAATATTTTGATTCTTCAATTGTTTGGGGCCCAATTACAGGGATAAAGGTTTTTGCAGGGGTTAGATTTAGAATAGAATAAGTACTTGGAGTGCCTAAAGTTTGGAGTGCCTAAAGTTGTACCCCAAACATTGTTTTTGTTAAGAGGAAAACTCTAGGCACCCCAAACAATTCAAATTTTAGTCACTTAACTAATAAAAAATATGAAAACAAAATTAATTCTATCAGCAATGATAATCATGTTTGCAACAATTAGTTTGCAGGCACAAGACAAAAAAAAGAAAAATGAAAAAAATCTTGAAACCATAGAGATTCAAACTTCTGCAATTTGTGGGCAATGTAAAGACAGGCTGGAACACGATATAGCTTTTGAAAAGGGCGTAAAGTTTGTTGAACTTAATAATGAAACCAAAGTGCTGACAATCAAATACAAAAAGGGTAAAAACACTAAAGAGAACCTTAAAATAGCAGTTACAAAAATTGGCTATGATGCTGATGAAATGCCTGCCAAACTAAAGGCCTACAACGCACTTCCGGCCTGTTGTAAGAAGGATACTGCACCTCATTAGAGAAAACATTTCTAAAGGAAATATTAATTCACCCTCATCCAATCATCCGGGGTTTTTACTGCTGGCTTTCTACCATAAATTGCATCATCAAAGGATAAGGCAACTCTACTTAATATAACGGAGTTACCAATTCCAAACCTTACTACATTATGCAGTAAATTATTTGGATGTGAATATGGACAAACACTAACACATCTGCCACAATCAGTACCTGAGATTGCCCAATAATTAAAGCAAGATTCCTGATTAATCTGCCATCGCTTAACTCCATCAATTTCTGTTCGATCATTTAATGAAATTGCATTGGAAGGACAGGCTTCAGCACATTTCTTACAAACTGTGCAAAAGTCAGTTATTGTTGGATCAAATTTTCTAGCATCAACTACAAGAGGAATATCTGTGGTAACCACTGCAATACGAACTCTAGGACCAAGTTTTGGTGTCATAAGCAAACCCATCCTGCCAATTTCACCCAGTCCGGCATCTTTTGCAACAAGAGGGCAAACAACCTCATAGTTACCATCAATATGTGCTCTTGCCGGGTGACCAAGTTTCCGGATAAACTCAGCCAACTGAATTCCAATGGCACCTGCAGCTAAATATTGTTGGGCCGACTCCATAACTGCCGGAGCATTAGGGCCTGTTTTAAGCGCATCATAATCCATCTCAACAGTAAAGGCAATCGCGAATTTATGATTAAGCTCTACTTCATTGCTATAGTTTCCGTTTCTTCCCCGATAACTATATTTGTGATAATCTTTTAACTCAGTAACACCAACATCTACAGCACCAAGTTTTTTAGTCCAGTTTTTAATGTATTTAGTGATTTTATCAGGATCATAAATAGCACTAACTGGTGATACATTTCCATCAACTATTGATTTAAGCGCTCCCACAGTAAAAAAGCTAGCGTCAGCTGATGAAAACATAACCCGATTATAATTATGTGACCCTTCTGCCAGAAGACCAGGGTTACTTCGAAATTTTTCATCAACAGCTAATTTATCAGGATTGTTATTATAATACTCGTTATAATTTTCAGTGTCTTTCTGTAGTTCGTTTCGTGAGAACATTGTGTTTCTCTCATCAATTTTACCTACTGGAAAAACATCTACTATCTTTCTATTAACCTTAACAGGAATTATATACATCAATAAGGCTATTGCTAATACCAACAACAATATTATTGAAACTATAGATTGATAATTGAATTCGAAGATACCTGTAAAAAGAAATGGTAATGGAGTTATAATTCCAAGCAGAATAAAACTAGTTGCAGCTTTATTTTCTTTTTCGATAAATGAAATTATTGCTGCGTATATAAAAAATATAAATATTGCAATGGACGAAAAGATAAGTATTATATCTAGTATGCTATAATTCAAAATATTCATGTTCATGCTTTAAGCACAACAAACTTAAGTCATTTTTATTTATAACAACTAATTAGGCTTTCTAACACTTAATAAAAAATCCTACAACCCCAACCCAACACTAACCAATTCAGCAATATCCATGTTTTTTATTTCTTCTTCCTTGTTGGCGTACTTTAATCCATCAGTCATCATAACCATACAAAATGGGCATGCTGTAGCAATAATATCACATCCTGTTTTTAATGCTTCTTCTGTTCTTTCCATAAACACTTCTTTGTCTCCTTTTTCGGCTTCCTTAAACATTTGTCCGCCACCAGCACCACAACAAAGTGCAAAACTTTTGTTGCGTTTCATTTCAATTTTAACTGAAGGAATTGCATTAAGTACATCTCGTGGTGCATCATATTCACCATTGGCTCTTCCAAGATAACATGGGTCGTGAAAGGTAATTTTTTTTCCTGCAAATGCATTGCTATTAATTTTCAGGTTACCAACTGAAATTTGTTGTTGTAAAAATTGAGTATGGTGAACTACATTATAATTTCCATCATAATCAGGGTATTCATTTTTGAGTGTATTGAAATCATGTGGGTCACAAGTAATTATGTTTTTTACTTCGTAACCATTTAACACTTCAATATTCATCATTGCCTGCATCTGATAAAGCATTTCGTTACCAGCCCGGCGAGCTATATCTCCACTATCAGATTCTTCGACACCTAGTACGGCATAATCAACTTTCAGGTAATTGAGAATTTTTATAAAATCACGGGTTACTTTTTTATATCTATCATCAAAAGCTCCTGCCGAACCCACCCAAAATAGATATTCATGATCTTTACTATTTGACATAAGAGGCACCTCTAAACCTTCTGCCCAAAGCATTCTATCTTCAGGTGAAAACTGCCATGGAGCTCCATTATTTTCAATATTAGTAATAGCCGCATTTAAAGTTCCCGGAGCACCTCCTTCTTCCAAAGAAATATATCTTCTCATTTCCATTATTATGGATGCCTGATCAATATTCACAGGACATTCTGTAGTACACGCATTACATGTTGTACATGCCCATATTTCTTCGCTACTTATGTAATAACCTAATAGGTTGTGGGTTTTGTCGCACTTGTTGTTAACACCAACCAATTGATTGCCTACTTCTTCAAGACGATCACGGGTATCCATCATAATCTTTCTGGGCGACAGCAACTTACCGGTAATATTAGCCGGACATACATCCATGCATCTTCCACATTCAGTACAAGTATATGCATCCATTAAACTTTTCCAGTTTAGGTCATCTACATCTTTTACACCAAATCGTTCAATTTCTACATCGGCAACATCCTCTTCATCCAGTACACTCATGGAGATTTTAACTTCATTAGTAATTGATTCCATGTTGGTTAAATAACCTACCGGCTTAAGCTTTGAATAATATACATTTGGGAAAGAAAGAAATACATGGAAATGTTTTGAATATGGAATATAGTTCAGAAAAATAAAAACACCTGCAATATGAAACCACCAACCAAATTTATCAATAAAAATCAATGTGGTGTCAGGCAGATTACTCAATGCAGGAACCAGAAAACCACTAAATAATATATGCCCTGTATCAACATAATGTTCAGAACCAGCCAACTGTAATGTTCGATCAGCTGCATTCATAAAAAATAAAGCTGTCATTAGAAGAATTTCAGTAATAAGAATAATATTAGCATCCAAAATTGGCCAGCGCTTCATTTCTTTTGAATGAAATCTACTAACCCTAACCACATCTCTTCTCATTAAAAATATAAAACAAGCAATTATTACTGTTAGGGCAAAAAATTCAAAAAATGATATAAGTACATTGTAATAAGGCAGAAAGCTTAAAAACCTGTGAGTACCAAATATTCCATCTATCATGATCTCAAGCATTTCAACATTTACAAGTATAAAACCTGCATACACCATTATATGAAATATACCTGACAAAGGTCTTCTGATCATTTTACTTTGCCCTATGGCTACTCTGAACATCTTTTTCCAACGTTCAGTTTTGTTATCAACTATTTCCAGGTCCTTGCCAAGATTTATATTATTAACAATAACGCTTACATTCTTATAAAAAAGAGCAATTGTTGCAATTAGAAGCAGGATGAAAACAATGCTTGAGATCATAATAAATTATTTTGAGAATTAACGACTATTCACCTTCGTCAACAAGACCTGATTCTTCGGTATACCCATAAAGACGGTCTAGTTTGATTCTATATTTTTCTTTTAAAAAACGACGCTTTAGCTTAAGAGTTGGGGATAATTCACCAGTTTCAGGAGTCCATTCCTGGCAAACAAGTTCAAACTTTTTAAGTTGACGATGGCTTCCAAAACTCTCATTTATTTTATCAATTTCCTTTTGAAAACGCTGTATAACTTTAGGATACTGAATTAGCTCGCGGTTATCCTGAAACTTAACGCCATGTTTTGCACACCATCCGTGAAGAAAGTAAAAAGCCGGGCAAACAATGGCAGCAGCATATTTTTCGCCATCCCCAACCACCATAATTTGTTCAATAAACGATGATTCCTTGAAAATGTTTTCAACTACTTGAGGTGCAATATATTTTCCTGTTGATAATTTAAATATCTCTTTTTTCCTATCAGTTATTTTCAATATATTATGTTCGTGAATTTCACCAATGTCGCCAGTATAAAACCATCCATCTTTATCTATTGCCTTATCGGTCATTTTCTTATCCTTATAATACCCTATCATAAGGCTTGGTCCTTTCATTAAAATTTCACCATCTTCTGCAATTTTTACCTTAACATTGTTCAATATCGTGCCAACAGTACCAAACTTAATATATGGATAAAAACGCTGGTTTACAGCTATTACCGGAGAAGTTTCAGTAAGTCCATAACCCTCAAGAACCGGAATACCAGCAGCATTAAATATTCTTGCCAATCTAGGCTGAAGTGCTGCTCCGCCTGAAACCACTACTTTAACTTTATCACCAAGTGCTTCACGCCATTTACTAAAAATAATCTTATTGGCAATCTTCAGTTGAAACTCATATAATGCCCCATTTGCCTCATTGAGCTCATATTTCAACCCTAGGTTGACAGCCCAAAAGAATAGAGCTTTTTTGATTCCCTTTAAATCTTTCCCTTTTAATATAATTTTATCATAAAGTTTTTCAATTACTCTTGGGACTGCAGCAAAACCCTGTGGATTGACTTCCCGTATATTATCACCCACTGTTTCAATACTTTCAGCATAATATACAGCACAACCACGATACTGAACTAGATAGTTCACCATTCTTTCAAACACATGACATAGAGGAAGAAAACTAAGGAACTTATCTTCAGGCTCAACAGGGAGAATATCAATAGTGCCCAACAGGTTTTGAACAAAGTTCCTATGACTTAGCATTACCCCTTTTGATAGTCCTGTTGTTCCGGAAGTATAAATTATTGACATTAATTCATCATCTCCAATGCCATTCTTTATCTCAACTAGTTTATCCTTAAAGTTCACTTTCTCTTTCCTACCCAATTCAATAATCTCCATCCAGCTTTTAACGCCCTCTATTTCATCAAGACAATAAATATTTTCAATCTTGGGTGTATTCTTTGCGGGTTCCTTAATTTTATCATAAAACTCCTTGGATGAAACTATTACAATCCTTGCATCAGAATGTGACAGTATATGTTCATACTCAGCCAAACCTTGATTTGCATAGATAGGAACATGTACAGCTCCAATTTGAGTCATCCCGTTATCCATAAAGTTCCACTCCGGTCGATTATTAGAGACAGTAACTATTTTGTCGCCTTTTTTATAACCCATTGCAAGGAGTCCATAGCTAAAAGCATCCACAAATTCTTTGTACTGCTTTGTGCTAAACTTTTCCCATTTCCCGTTTCGCTTCACAGCAAGGGCATCTTCCTTTTGATGATTTGCAATATTTAAATCAACAATATCAAATGTGCGCTTTAGTTCCATAACTATAATTTTTATTTAAGTTTAAATGTCCATGTAAAAACAAATTCTGCAACTGTATCTCCCTCTTTATCAATTCCTTTAGATGTTATATCAACAGTCTGTCCTTCACCAGTTTTTATACTTGAAGCTATTGCATTTCTAATTTTATCACCATCAGCACATGTAAAAACTACTTTCGTTCTTGCCTTTTTTGTGAAAGAAGCTTTCATATTAAGCACCAACATTGATATGTTCTTTTTAGTCTCAGCAACTTCTGAAATAGCGATTATGCCTGATGAAAGTTCAGCAGCCATTGCCTGAACTGCAAAATACATCGATTTGAAAGGATTTTTATTAATGAACTTATTAGGTACACTAATCTGTGCCTTTTCTGGAGTAATTTCTAAAATTTTCAACCCTGCAATAAATCCCATAGGAAGATTCATAAACATGAAAAATTTCATCTTCCAGGGATTTTTAGCTATGTCTCTGATTTTATTTTTTTCTGGCATAGGCAACTATAAAATTAGAACTGTGGAGTATTGGAGTCATGGAATATTGGAGTATTATTTGAGCACCTATAATACCAAAACTCCACTACTCCAAAACTCCAATTAATTTAAAGATTATACTTATTCGCTTCTATCATATGGTCAGCAATCTTACGGCGTGCAGCAACTACATTTACTCCTGCAATTTTTGTAAAACGCTTCATTCCCATAAGCATTCCCATTTGCTCATCACCAACAGCAAATGAATTAACAGCATCTATCCCCAGTTTATTCATGATTGGAGCAATATCGTAAAAATATACATCCAGCATATCATTATAGATTGACATTTTTTCTTCATCGTACATGGTACTTAATTTTTCAACTCTAAGCATCATCGATTCGGCTGCATAAGTATATATTAGCATATCAGCCAAATACATTATTATTTCTTGTTCATTAGCAAATTTGTCCATGTATTTTTGAAGCGCAGCACCAGCAACCATTAGGATTGCTTTTTTAAAGTTAACAATTGTTTTATGCTTTGCTTCAAAATAACCAGGACTTGAGCTACCAAACTCAGGGATTCCCATAAGCTCACCAGCAACTGCCTTTGCAGGAGTTATAAGATCAAGTTCTCCTTTCATTCCACGTTTCAAAAGCTCACCAACTGTTACCATTCGATTAATTTCGTTGGTTCCCTCAAAAATACGATTTATCCGTGAGTCGCGATATGCTCTTTCAACAGGAGTTTCTGCTGAGTAACCCATACCTCCATAAATTTGAACAGCTTCGTCAACAACAAAATCAAGAACTTCCGAACCGTAAACCTTTGCCATTGATGCCTCTATGGCATATTGACGAATCCCCTCGAGGTTTGCTTTGCCTTTATCCATGCCTTCTGCAACAAAGCCTGCAATGGCATCATCTATATTTTGGCTTGCCCGATATGTTAGTGATTCTACAGCAAATGTACGTATTGCCATTTCTGATAATTTGTTTTTAATAGCTCCAAAACTTGAAATCAATTTACCAAACTGTTTACGTTCATTAGAATAATTTAAAGCATTATCTATAGTTGCTTTACTGGCACCAGTTGTAGCTCCTGCAAGTTTAATTCTACCTAAGTTAAGTATATTTAAGGCAATTTTAAATCCCGTATTCTGCTCACCTAAAAGATTCTCAACCGGAACTTTAAGATCATCCATATAAAATTGAATAGTAGTAGAGCCCTTTATGCCCATTTTTTCTTCATCAGCACCAATTGTTACTCCTTCCCATTCCTTTTCAATAATAAAGGCACTAAGGTTTTTATCACCTTTAACTTTTGCAAAAACAATAAACAAATCGGCAATACCACCATTTGTTGTCCAAATTTTAACACCATTAAGATTATAAAATTTACCATCATCAGTAAGAACAGCTTCAGCCTTTCCTGAATTGGGATCAGATCCTGCTTCAGCTTCTGTTAGGCAATAAGCACCTATAATTTCACCACTTGCAAGACCCGGAATATATTTTTGCTTTTGTTCTTCAGTACCATAGTACAATATTGGTAATGTTCCTATTCCGGTATGAGCTGAATAGGCAACAGCAAAACTATAACCTTTACCCATCTCTTCAGTTGTGAGCATTGAAGTTACAAAATTTTGTCCAAAACCTTCATATTCTTCTGGTACCGCAATACCAAGTAAACCCAATTCACCGGCATCTTTCATTAGTTTTTTAAGCAATACACGATCATGCTTTTCCAGCTGATCCATAAGGGGATTAACCTGTGTCTCAGTAAATTCCTTACAAGTTTGCGCCATCATGCGCTGTTCTTCGTTAAATTCTTCGGGAATAAATATATCCTGCGCTTCAGTTTCACGAATTAAGAATTCCCCACCTTTTAAAGCTTTTTTATTAGTCATTGTTTATGTTTTTAAATATTGTCGTTGTTATCGTAGTTGTCATTGCCTGCCTACCGGCGAAGCAGGTTATTGTGGTTGTTTAACCTGGTAACCTGACAACCCTGTTAAAGCATCTCAAAAATTCCTGCAGCCCCTTGCCCAGTTCCAATACACATAGTTACCATACCATATTTACCTCCGGTACGTTTTAGCTCATGTAATATTTGTACTGTTAGTTTTGCACCTGTTGCACCTAGTGGGTGACCAAGAGCAATTGCACCTCCATTAACATTTACTTTATTAATATCTAGCCCCAACTTATCAATCACTACAATTGACTGTGATGCAAATGCTTCATTTAACTCAATCAAGTCGATATCTTTAAGATCCATACCTGAGTGCTTAAGCACTTTTGGTATTGCTTCCATAGGACCTACCCCCATTTTGTAAGGTTCAACACCAGCAACTTGATAGTCAATAAGACGTGCTATGGGTTTAAGATTATATTGCTTTAGAGCTTTCTCTGAAACTACTAATACAAATGCAGCTCCATCTGACATTTGGGATGAATTTCCGGCGGTGGATTTTCCATCGGCAGCAAATGCCGGGCGAAGTTTTCCAAGACCTTCAACAGTTGTACCTTTACGTGGTCCTTCGTCGGTATCAAATACCCTTTCGCGAGTTTCCATTTTACCATTTTTAAAATAGTTTTCTTTAATGGTAATAGGTACTATTTGATCTTTAAATTTACCTGCTTCAATTGCAGCAAGTGCTTTGTTAACTGACTTTACAGAAAATTCATCCTGTTCTTTACGGCTTATATTATATTCATTTGAAACCATCTCAGAAGTAAGTCCCATACTTAAGAACCACTTAGGATGCACACGTGCTACGTCAGGATTGGGTACCATTCGCCAGCCACCCATGTTTATCATCGACATGGTTTCGGCACCGCCTGCAATAATAACATCAGCAATACCTGCTGATATTTTAGCAGAAGCGATGGCTATCGTTTCCAATCCTGATGAACAATACCGGTTCACTGTTGAGCCCGGAACAGCCACATTATCTAGTGACATTAATGATAGTAACCTTCCCATATTAAAACCTGATTCGGCTTCAGGAAAAGCATTTCCAACTACAACTTCGTCAATCTTTGTTTTATCTATTTGTGGAAAATCGTTCATCAGATGCCTGATAACTTCTGCTGAAATATCATCAGGACGTGTAAAACGAAAACTGCCACGTGGAGCTTTCGCAATAGCTGAACGATATCCTCCTACTATATATGCATTCATAGTTTTATATTTTAATTTCTTAATATCTTTCCTTTTGTTATCAGACTCTGAATTCTTTCAAGAGTTAAGCGCGTTGAGGCAAGTTCCATAAATACCTTGCGCTCAAGATCAAGCAAATATTGCTCAGATACTTCTGTAAGCGGTTGTGATATTTCACCTCCTGCCATCACTAATCCGAGTTTCTCTGCTATTATTTTATCGTGTTCCGACATATAATGTCCAGTAGTAAATCCGTCAGCGCCTACGTAAACCATCCCTAGTACTTCTCTACCAAGTACTTTAATATCGTTACGTGGAGCAGGTTGGGTATAACCTTTATCTGCAATCTGAATTGCTACATTTTTAGCATATGCCAATTGATGTGCACGGCTTACTATTACCTCATCGGTTCCTGGCCTTAAATAACCAAGGTCAAATGCTTCATAAGCTGATGTTGACACTTTTGCCTGACCAATACTTAGGTAACGATTAAGGAATGCATTAGTGCGTATGTCACCATCTTTGAGCTCATCTGATAAACGTACAGCAAACTCTTTTGTTCCACCACCTCCGGGAATAAGTCCTACTCCAAATTCAACAAGACCCATATATGTTTCAGCATGTGCTATAACTTTATCGCTATGTAGGCAAAGTTCGCATCCACCACCTAAAGCCATTCCATGTGGTGCTGCTACAACAGGTATTGAAGAATAACGCATTCGCATCATTGTTTTCTGGAACCATTGAACAGCCAAATCAAGCTCCTCCCATTCCTGCTCAATTGCTAGCATATATATCATTCCAACATTAGCTCCTGCAGAAAAATGATCTCCTTCGTTTGAAACAACCAACGCTTTATAATCGGCTTCAGCCATATCAACAGCTTTGTTTAACCCCTCCAAAACACCGGCTCCAATTGTATTCATTTTCGTATGAAACTCTGCATTAAGCACTCCATCACCTAAATCAAATATTGTGAGATCGTTATTTTCCCAAAGGACATTTGTTTGACGTATAACCTCCAACGAAAGCCTACCTTCCTGTCCAGGTATAACTTTATAAGCTTTTGATGAAATATCGTAGCAATACTTTAATCCGTTTTCAACTTTGTAAAAAGAAGTTATTCCGGCATCGAACATGTCGTAAACCCATGGGGCAGCTTTTTTACCAGCCTCTTCCATTGCTTTTACTGTTTCTTCAACACCAATTGCATCCCAAGTTTGGAATGGCCCTAGCTTCCATCCAAAACCTGCATTCATAGCATCATCAACTTTATAAATATCTTCACTTATTTCAGGAATACGGTTTGAGCTAAACTGGAATAATGCATTAAAAGATGCTCTATAAAAATCACCCGCTTTACCTTTATCTTTTACTAAAATTGGCATACGTTCTTTTAAATCGTCAATGCCTTTGGTTTTTTCAAAAACACTGAACTTAGGTCGTGGAGCCTCTACATATTCAAGGGTGGCAAAATCAAGAGAAAGAAATTTCTTTTTACCATCTTCTACAACTTTTTTAAAGAACCCCTGTTTTGTTTTTGACCCTAACCATTTGTTATCTAGCATTTTTTGAAGATAATCAGGAATACTGAACAGTTCATTAGCCTCATCGTTGGTTGTTTCCTTGATGTTATTAGCAACATGAACTAACGTATCAAGTCCTACAATATCAGCTGTTCGGAATGTTGCTGATTTAGCATGACCAATAACAGGACCAGTGAGTTTGTCGATTTCAGGAACAGTAAGTCCAAGATCTTTAACATTATTAAATAATTCCATTATTGAAAAAGTCCCTATCCTATTAGCTATAAATGCAGGTGTGTCTTTTGCAAGTACTGGTGTTTTACCAAGGAATTTAGAAGCATATTCTTCTAAAAATGAGATTATCTCGGGATCTGTTTTACTGGTGGGAATAATTTCAAATAACTGTAAGTACCGAGGAGGATTAAAGAAGTGAGTACCACAGAAGTTTTTCTGAAAATCTTCGCTTCGTCCTTCTATCATTGCTTCAACTGAGATTCCTGAAGTATTAGTGGTTACCAGCGAACCCTTTTTCCGTAAACTATCCACCCTCTCGAATACTGACTGCTTAATATCTAACCTTTCAATTACTACTTCAATAATCCAATCATAGTCTTTGATTTTTTGAAGATCGTCATCAAAATTACCGGTTGTGATACGTTTGGCAAACTCCTTTTTATATATAGGAGATGGTTTTGATTTAAGTGCAGCTGTTAGTGAATCGTTTACAATACGATTTCTTACGGCTTTGTCGTCAAGACTCTTGCCTGCTGCTTTTTCCTTGCCATTCAACTCTCTTGGAACAATGTCGATCAGCAACACTTCAGTTCCAATATTTGCAAAATGACATGCAATACCAGACCCCATTACCCCGGAACCCAGCACTGCTACTTTTTTTATTCTGTGTATCATATTTATTATATTAATTTTAAACTATGAGTTACCATTATTTTTGCGAATGTTTATTTCCAGTTTTACTTGTTCTTTAATAGTATTATTTACTTTTTCGAATATTTGCAGTTCTTTTAAGTCTAGTTTTTTAAAAAGCTTGCCATTAAATTCTAACACAAATTCTTCTATTTTATCTTTAAGTTTGGATCCCTTAGGTGTTAAAAAAATCCGAACAATTCTTTTATCCTCTTTATCATGTTTGCGATAAATCATTCCATCATCTTCCATTTTTTTTAACATCCGACTTAAGCTGGAGCTTGTCATTCCCATAAGAGGACCAATTTTTGTTGCCGGCATTCCTTCCTCACCAACATTTATCAATGCATAACCAATACCCTGGGTTATACCGTTTTCCTGTGCTATCAAATTGTACATTCTACGCATAGCAAACAACGTTGAACGAAGATGAAAATCTACTGTATCTTCTACTATCATTTTTTTAAAACTATTTTTTATTATGCATGCATTGCAAAACTAACATAAAAATGTTATGCATGTCAAGTGTTTTTGTGATTTTTTAGCAAAAGATATTAAGAAAGGGGTTCTATCTGGATTTAGGTAGTCGGTTTGCTTCGGTTAAGGATAGTTAAGCCGATCTCTTTTTCAGATATATTCAGATAACCTTCTAATAGCTAGCACTTCTATTTCTAGATGTGTTATAGTAGATATTTCTAAGACAGATAATATAAAACAAAGGATTAAAATTGTTTCATTCTTATTTCATGAATTACACTAGAGCTAACCCACTATATCACTCTTATCATTTAGGTCATTATATCTGCTATAGAAAATATATTTCTCATCTGGTGATAATGAAGGACAGGTTTCTGCAAAATCAGAAGTATTAATAGCTCCGTCGAATTTTATTGGTACTATCCAACCGTTCTCTTTGTTTTTAAATGAAATGTAGATATCGCCTCTGTAATTGAACAGAATAAAACTTTCATCTTTTGATATGTATGGATGCATACCAAATGGAATGCCTGAGAATTCCGTTGTTGGATATTTGCCATTTATTTGCTCAGATCTATAAATTTTAAAATCAGCTAAATTTGAGTAATACATGGTATTTTCATTTGTAAATGTTTCCCAAAATATACGAGTATCATTAACAGGAGAACCTACTAATTTTGGAAAAGACCACTTAGAATTTTCTTTAATGGAGACCCAAAGCTGAGTAATATCGTTTACATCCGAAGCAAAATACAATTTTTGTCCATCTGGTGTATAAAAGGCTTCTTGTTCACAATTATTATCACCTCTTAAATTGGCAATTTCCAGGCTTTTCCAATTTCCATCCCCAGACTTTCTAATAATCATAAGTCCATCCCCCGGATTTGATACTGTAAAAAAGATTTCATCATAATTGGGCGATATGGCCAAACCATATTCATACCTATCTTGAACAGAAACAATTCCTTTAGCAAAGATTTTTGGAATACTATCTGGAGGATTACTAAAAATGTCATTATTTTGAGCATTTCCAAACATTGTAAATGCAAAGAAAATGGGAATGACATTAACTAAGATTTTCATAATTGCCTAAACTGAAATAAGAATTTGATAAGCGACTATAAAAAGTATAATGACTAATATGCCTAAATATGCCGTTTTATGACCAAAATTTAGAGTCCAGCCAAATGATGAATTTATTTTTGGCACTATTATTCTTGGATCTTTACTATTCACATAAAATATTCCCTTCCAATTATTAGGATTCTTGCTGTTTGAATCAATAATCTCTTTTTCAACTTTTTTCTTCATTTTTTTTATTTTATTCCCCCAATAAGCCAAGCAATCAATTCTTCATTATCAACAATAGTCCATGTGTGTGGAGAAGAACCTGTATTAAAATCTTTTCTTTTGTTATAAGATGTTATTAGTTCTACTTGCGTATTTCCGGCTTGCTTCAAATAGTTGTAAAATCCAGCAAGGTCTATACTATTTATTGTATTATAATCTTTCCCCCTATTATCAACCCAACATACTATGTCAGGCTCATGGTACATTCTGATTGGAATATTTTTAAATAGTTCAATTTTACTTCTTTTTTCATCGCTATATACAAATGGTGAATAAGCAATATAAGCATCCATGGATTCGTCTGGTGATCCGCCAAGGTTCTTTTTAAGATAATGTAGTACCCAATGTGCTTCACCAACAGCATTTGGGTGATAATTATTAACTATTGCTTGCTGTTGTTCATGCCACATTCTTTCCATGTCTAATGGAGCATCACAAATAGCAATTGCATCAGGTCGAAAGCCAAATTTAGATTTATTCAACAAACCATATTCACTATATCTTAAAGCCATAGTTCCTCCCAGAGACATTCCAATTAGGAACTTAGGTTTGCTGGAAAGATTATATTTTTTCAGAGCGTTACCAACTAGCTCATCTATCGTATTAAGATCTTTATCAGTAAATAAAAACTCTATCACCTTACCTGTACTTACAAAAATAACTGCTATGTTTTTTTCTAGTGCTGGATTAATAATGGCAAACTCATCAATGTTTCTGGTTGTATCAAGTGCTGATCCACTTAACATTATAATAGTGGCAATGGGATTTGAATCAGGAAGATGAAGCGTGTATCCCTGTTTAGAAAGAGGAATTGTAATACTATCTGTTTCACTTAAAATTTGGTTCCCTATCAATTGTATATAGTCTTCACTTACCTTATGATTAAACTTTGGATTTTCAACTTGTGAATAAAGTAACCAAGATGATAATATTAGCAGGAAAAATAGAATTAGTTTTTTCATATTGTGTTTTTAATACTTCTAGTCCATACTTTGATTACCGTCCAGATTCACTAATTTCATCCAACAAACTAACTATTTCTGTATTTTCAGGATTTAATTCTTGTGCTTTCATTAGAGTTTCCTTTGCTAGTGGCAGATCTCCATTCAGTTTATAAGTAAAGCCTAATTCGTAGTATGCTTGCCATGAATTGGGATGCATTTTTATATTGAATAACAATAGTTGTATCGCTGATTGAGGATATGGATCTCTAAACAACTTGCTGAGAATGTTTATTTCGTTTTCTTTTTTAATAAAAACTTCATGATTGCTAGTTAGGAACTCTTTAGCTGGCTCAATACCATCGGATAGAATTATATTGCCTAATTCCGCAATAATTGAATTATCGCTAGTAATGGATTGAATATATTCATTTGTTTGAAAATTCAATTCTAATTCATTATTAGTTAAATGCTCTGATTTCAAATACTTATTAAAAAATATTAAGGCAGTACTACAAATGTAATCATAACTAGTACAAAACTTGTTCACATTTGGGCTGACCGAGCATAAATCAAAGAACTTCCAATAAGAGACAAAACCATTATGATCTATATAGGGCATACGGAACAGATACTTATCATCTGAAACTATAGAGTTGTAGTATGGATATATCGAGAAGTTTTCGTAGTTGTTTATCAATAGACAGTACGGCACATTTGTTTTTTTAAGATTAAAATCGACTACTTTGGAAAGTGTTATATAATGTCCATATTCCTGACTTCCATCCATACTAAATACAGCTCCTACATCTTCATTCCTCATCTGAAAAATTGTAGTGGCTAATCCTCCGGTACTAAAACCAAATATTCCCAAACCAGAATATTTTATATTCAAATTATCCTCAAAAAACTTAAGAATATACTCCATATCTTCCACTTGAGCTAATATGCTTTCCTGATCGTTTTTCCTAACTAAAGAATTAGCTCCTGCTGAACCAACCGCAATTACGAGATAACCATGACTTGCCAGATACTCACATATCATATGGTTTTGAACTGCTGATTTACTATTGGAAGGAGCATAAATAATTAATGGGAACTTCTTTGTTGATAAGACTCTGTCAACTCCATACTGCGCAAGCACCGGATAATCTAATATTTTTTGTGTAGTAAGACTCGTATCTACTCCAAAGTGCTGCTTGGCAAATCCAGCATAAGCACTTACGAAATTAAAACTGTTTCCTTCGACTTCTGAAAAGGATTTATCGAAGTTTTCACGCAATGAAATCAAGTCGATGTAATTCATAAAAGAATAGCGGTCCTTCTGGATATTCTCGTTGGATGGATACCAAAAATGGATCAACAAGGGTCTTGAAATAGTATCCTCATTCATTACATAAAGTCTGGATTTATCATAAGTTTTATAATATTTAAAACCTACGTTGTAAAACCCCTTTACTAAATCTTGGCAAAAGCCAAAACTACTCGATACAAAAATGATGACTAAGATTAAATAAACAACTTTGAGTTTCATAATTACATATTCTACATATTTTCTTTTCTGAGTTTCTCAATTATTTCTGAGCTCACCCACATAACGTCCTCGTTACCTCTGGCAACCCAACGAGTAAAAAAAAGATATTCACCATCGGGGGATAACGAAGGAAAACGCTCCTGCTTATCAGAGTTAATGCTTGTTCCTAAATTGATGACTTCTGTCCAACTTCCATCAGACTTGCGGAAGCATACATAAATATCGCCAAAATCAGTATCAGGATTTAGACGATTGGATGAGAACAAAAGATAACTCTCATCGGGAGCAATAAAGGGGGTCCAGCTAAGCAAGCCCTCACCAGCGTTTATGCTCGGAGGAAGTAATTCAGGTTTTGAGTATTCTCCTTTATTAAGTTCCATTCTGTAAATGCCAAAATCATTCATTGATCCCAAACCTTCGGCATGGCCAAGAAAATAGAATGTACCATCCCTGGTGACCGAATAATTATAAGCATGTTTAATTTCTGGGAAGCGAGCAAGAAGATTCATACATACGGGTTCGCTCCAATTATTATCCTTTTTCTCTACATAGTATGGCCCATTTTCCTCTCCATTATCTTTTCCAAAAGGAAGAAAATATAGTCGTTTACCATCAGGTGAAAAAACTGGCCCGCTAGTATATGGAGAGATTTTAGGTGCATTCCAGGAGTCGCCAACACGCTGCATTGTCATGCCAAATATTTGTGTTTCTTTTCCACTTTGGCGATAGTTTGATTGCCAGAATACTTCATTGCCATCAGGTGAAAATGTTGGAGTTCCATGTTCAATTGTTGTATCCGTTGATACAATTCCCAGGGCAAAAACAACAGGATTATCACCAGGTGGGGTTTGACCCAAATATTCACCTACTAGAATAGGCGTAATTTTATTTTCCTGTGCAACAACAAGATTGCAAAGTCCGATTGATAATATGAATAGTATTATTTTCATTTATTTTGCTATTAAAAACTATCTCTTTAATTCTTTGCAGATTTGTTATTTCTTAACCAATTTCGATGTATAAATTCCATTGTCTGCTGTATGGACTTGTACATAATAAAACCCTTTTTTTAATCTGGAAACATTAATCCTCGGACTAAGCTTATTTACATTTTCCTTGTAAACGACGATGCCTTGTACATTTATTATCAAAACAGTTTTAATATCTGCCCCGTTATACTTCAAATTACAATAATCTTTTGTAGGATTTGGATATATGATAAAATGATTCTCCTCAACAGTAGTTTGGCCAGTAATAAGCCCAAGTGTACCATCAAACCAAATATTTTGTCCTTTTACATCCTTTATGGATTCAGAGGATCCTTCCATCCATGTAATCAAAATTTGGTCATTAAAAATCATGGGTAGGTTAAGCCATCCTTTCGACTTATTGGAGGAAGCAAATTGAACAGGTTCGGCCCAATTTGAAATTCCGTTGTCGATACTGTAAGAACCTAGATAAGTGTAAACCGTATCAAAATACCCTTCAGTAGGATGTAAACCAAAAGCTACAAAGAAGTTGTTATCATCCATAATGCAACCGTTTATTCTGTGAAAGTTAACGCATTCGGCTAATAATTCCTTACCATCATTTCCCCATTCAAGGTTACCATCTTCTGTAATCTTCTGACCATAAAGAGATTTGTAAAATTGAATATCTCCCACAGTCTTTTGCCAGATAATTACTACATCATTATCTGATCCCTGGCCTACAACCATAGGATAAAAGTGATTCATATTCGCCTCCTCGCTAAGACAAATTCCATTATCATTCCATAAACTATTTCCATCAATATCTATGCATTGTGCATAGGCCTTAGCCCTCATTTCCTGATATCTATCATCATGCCATGTTATAATAGTTTGATTATTATTTGTCATCAATGCATCATATTTATCCCACCATGTTATACCTCCGGCATCTGTTACAATCTGATTTTCCGCAAAAACTGGCGTTCCGTTTTTATCGAACAATTGAAACAAAATATTAGCAGACTGGTTCATCCAGTCTCCGGTTAACTCTTTAAAAACAACAACTATATGATCGCCAGTAGAAAAGATTTGTTGCGATTCAACGTCTGAGATGCTTTTTCCCTGAAGGCCCCATGGTAAAGTTTGATCACTCATAATCCGTTGCAGAAAAATACTGTTTGTTGACATTCCAAAAACGCCTATCGAGGCAATAATTTCATTGTCACTATCGCAAAATGCTGAAATCGAAGTGATCCAATCGTTGTTGTTGTTTTCGAAAATACATAAACCATCACTTCCCCACAAGAAATCACCTTCCTGACTCAATTTATAACAGAACAAACTCAAATCGGCATTCTGCCTTTGGTCGGTCATCACAATTACAAGATTATCATCACTATCACATAACATTTGCTGCGGTTCTGGATTTGCATCCTGGGGGTGTGAACTAATAAGCAAGCCATTTTCATCCCAAAGCTTGTATCCATCTGAGTCTAATAGCTGGGCGTATAAATTGTAATTGTTGCTCTCTTTATAGAAGTAGCTAACGAAAATATTATTGTCAGATGTTTTTACCGAGGCCACACTCGTAATGCCGGCGCCAGAAAAAAGAATCAGGTTTTCTTCGGGATTATTATTCCATTGTGCCATTGCACATTGAAGAAAAATTAGTGCGAGACTTAATGTCAAAACTGTTTTTTTTATCATAACTTTTTTTATTAATACATGGTTATTAAATTATATTTTAATGAGGTGAAATTTCTTTACATCAATTTATTTATTATTGTTTTTATTTCTTTATCCGTAGTTCCTTTTCCATATCCATAAATGACATTTCTAATTATTCGATCCTTATCGAGTATAAAGAATACAGGAAAAGAACGAATAGAATAGCTTTTTAAAACTTCTTTCGTTGATAGCAAGAACTTGTACTCGAAGTGATTTCTATTCATATAGCTTACTAACACATTCGTATTTCTGCTCGAACACTCAATCGCCACAAAATCAAAATCTTCTTTATTATAACTTGCTGATAATTCTTTTAAGAATGGGATTGAAGCCTTACAAGGTCCGCAGGCTACACTTGTAAATTGTATCATTGATACTTTGCTTTTCATGTCTGTTAAGGAGAATGTCGATTTATCATCTGTTTGTAAAGTCCAGATGGGAGCTTCAGTACCGATGAGCTCATTTTTCTTTGTTCTTTTTCCTCCCAAGCTATAGGATTCGATTTTGTAATCATCAGGAAAATAATCCGAAGCTTTAAAGTCCTTTATATCAATTTCATTCAGTTCAATGTCGTCACAAATTCTTACAGAAATATTGTGATACATTTCCCTCCTAATTTTTTGAGGCAGGTTGTTCGTCTTGTCTATCCAAATTTCATAGATAGAAGTATTATCGCCAAAACTATATGGTGATATTGGCATACGGAAAGCTTTGCCAAAGAATTCAATTTGATTTTTCTCATAAATTATTAATTTCAAATAAACAGCGTTTTTTAAATCTTTAATTTTCAAGGAAATACTATCTTGTGTTTCAAGAGCGTAACGAAGAATACTTTTTGCAGAATTAAAAAAAGGAGGAGTTAAAGGTCTGAATGGATGCCGATTTAACTTGAAGCTATCGAGTACAATTCTTTTTTCATCATTATCAACGAGCGCTCTCATTTCACCATCATAACAAAATTCAAGAATTGAAGTATCTGGATTATTTAGTCTTACAAATGCAGAGCCTATGGTTGTATCTGACGGATTATTGTACTCTCTCACAAAGGAATAATAAATATCCAAAGCTGCCGTATCTCCAGGGTACCAGTTCTCAATTATTAGCTTATATGATGCTGATTCTATTGTTTCAAGCTTATTTAGAACTTTCTTCAAGTAATCTGGTGAAGTGTAGTCATCGGTGCAGGCATTAAAAAGAAATATCATTAATGCTAATGCAAGGATTGATAATTTTTTCATATCAATATTTTTAAAACAGTATGCTATTCATCTTTAATTAAATCACTTAACTTCCAAACTAATATGTCACTATTAGGAGTTCCTGCAATCAAATACTTACCATCCGGACTAAAATTTGCTTGCTGTATCTCTTTTTCTTCACCTTCATATTTCCATATCACTTTATGTGTATTTAAATCCCATAATCTGATGCAATAATCCTCATTACAAGTTGCTATATATTTTTTATCCTTACTCATGTTAAAATTACCTTCAAAACAGGGAAAAGGCTTATTAGAAACTAAACTTCCATTTGATAGGTCATAATAGTCCATTGTACAATTACCTTTATAAATACCTAGTTTTCCACTTTCGGTGAATAGCATATCTCCGGATAAATTAATTCTACATACCTGACTAAATGTTTCTGTTTCCCAAATGACTTTCACACCACTTTTATCCCACGAATGAGCTGAGCCAGTAATTAAATAACTACCATCAGGACTATAGTATGACCACATCCAATTTGTAGGATGTTGACCATCCAAAGTATCAACAAATACAGAATTTTCAATGTCCCAAATTCTAACTAACTTATCTGCTGATGCAATAGCTAATTGTTTTCCGTTGGGACTAAATGCAACACGATATATTGAATTCTGTATTTTTCCATCCAGTTCAGGTATTGATCCTTCAATATTTGCATAGTATGGACTTATCTGAACTTGATGAATTTTTTCTCCAGATTCCACATCCCAAATAATAAAAGTTCTATCCATTGAACCACTTGCAATAAGCTTATTGTCATTACTTACAGTTGCACACCAAACTTGGTCGGTATGTCCCTTTAGTACCTTTAACTCTTTAAATGTTTCTGTATCCCATATTCTAATAGTATTATCCCAACCATGACTTATTATGAATTCTCCGTTAGGACTAAAAAAAGCATTTTGAACTTTATGGTCATGACCACTTAAAACTTTATATGGCTTAGTGTTTTTCTCTTGACTGAAACAAGTAATAAAGCTTAGAAGAAAAATCATCAATGTTAATGTAGGGACTTTTTGTTTTTTCATTGTTAATAGGTTATATCTATAACTAAACTCTTAGTTGGTTATTGTCTATAACTAATTTTTTAGTTGATTGTTATTTAATTGGAATTAAAATCCATGATATATGTAGTCAAGCCCTATGCCAAGAAAGCTATATCGCTGAATGAATGAGCAATACGAATTGGTGAATTGAGATAACATTGACAAGACGTCAATATATTTTACACCAACTGTATATATAATTTACATCCTTTTTTTAAAAATAGTTCGCAAAAAAAATGCTTATCAAAAGACCAATAATCTTTGTTTTTATAGATTAATTCGTATTAAAGGTGAGTTTACCGCTGATGATTTAATGGAATACATGAACGCGATAGACGTAGGGAAAGTTAGTGATATTGGTCACTAGTATTAGCCTGAGTTCGATTATAAATTTATAGTTGAACTCAGCTTAGTGTTAAGTCAATCCCAAATCGACTCCAATGAGCCCCCATGCTGAAAGCCATTTCGGTATCAACCTTGTTTGAAGTAGCAATATTTAGAACATAATGCCCAATATTTAAGGATATGATCATCGCAATATGATTCGAGAAATCATGGCCTTAAAGCAATAGTTCTCCAATAGTCTGATAAAAAACTAAATCAGAAGGTGCTACCATTACATATTGCTGACTAAGATTTAGTAAGATCAACAGACTTATAACACCCATGATTAAAAAAACAGTGGCGATAATCCGAAAGCTAAGAAATCCAAGCGCAAAACTTTTATTATCTATTTCTGGTTTCGCTTTTTTAACAAATTATAGTTTTTAAACTTTCATTGCTTTGATAGAATACATATGTGGAATCTGATCACAGTATTTATCAGAAATCCATTTGCCCTTTTCAATTTCAGTTAAGTTAGGAAAACAGTTATAAACCTGATAGGGAAATTCATTCAAAAACTCAATTGCCAGGCCGTTGGAGATTAAACTATTTATAACTTCAGCTAAACTATGATGCCATTCAATGTGCTTCAAGTTCTTTTTTAAAACTTCTGATTTGTCAGTATAAGAATTCTCGACTACTGTCTCAAGTGGTGTTGATTTGAAATAACTTTCTGATATTTCGGATTCGTCATTAAGAGTGTAAATAAATGGGTGAAATTCCACCATATAGAATATTCCATTTGGTTTTAAGAAACGACTTATGATCTTCGCCCACTTGTCAAGGTTATTCAACCAATTAATTGCTCCGTAAGATGTATAAACAATGTCGAAAGTATCATTTAAGACATTCTCAATGTCATATATATTTGAACGTACAAATTTTGCAGGAATTCCTAATTCAGTTGATAGCTCTGTGGCTTTTTGTATGGAAGTGTCAGAAATGTCAACACCAACAACTTCTGCTCCCTGTCTGGCAAATGATAAAGAATCCATTCCAAAATGACACTGAAGATGAAGGAGTTTCTTTCCATTAACGTCTCCTAATTCTTCAATTTCAATATGGTTTAGTGAAGTTTTTCCCTTCTTAAAACTATCAACATCATAAAAACCTGACTCAGCATGTAAAGTTGTTAATTCATTCCAACTTTCTCTGTTGTGTTCAAAACTATCCATTGGTAATTTCTGTTGTTTGTTAAGGTTGTTTTTTGTCCATAAGTCTAATTCCTATCAACTTTAAAAAATTTTCTTTATATGTTTCACTAATTGGAATCAATTTATCTTTTATTTTAATGCGATTCCTTTCAATAAAATCAATTTTTTCTAATGTTACGATGTATGATTTATGCACCCTGCAAAATTTAGATTTTGGCAACTCTTTTTCTAGCTCGGTAAATGTTTGAAGGGTAAGTATTTTTTTAGTATTTGTCTGAATATTTCGATAATCTCTCATACCTTCAATGAAAAGAATATCTTCAAAGAATATTTTTTCGATACGATATCCATTTTTTACAAAGAAAAAATCCCGATTGTCATTAGTGGTTTTATCCAATTGAACGAAAACTTTTTCAACTGCCTGAATAAATCGCTCAATAGTGAATGGCTTAAGCAAATAATCGATTACATTAAGTTCATATCCTTTTAATGCATATTCACTATAGGCTGTGGTGAATATCACATATGGCTTTTTTTCAAGGGATTCTAACAATTGAATTCCTGTCAACTCATCCATTCTTATATCTAAAAAGATTAAATCAACTTGCTGCTTTTTGATAAAACCAATTGCTTCAAAACCATTATCAAAGGATTGTAGTAAATTGAGATATGATATTTTTTTAACATACTCCTTTGTGCGTTTCAAAGCAAGAGGTTCATCTTCAACTATTATACAATTAATGGCCATTTAATTGAATTTCAAGATTTACAATATACCAATTATTTTCTTTTTTAACATCAAGAGTATAATCCTTTTTGTAAATTAAATCGAGCTTCTGTTTTATTAACTTGATGCCTAAGCCATTGTTATTAGGACTAGTTTCATTCAAAGTGTTATTATGGTTTTTACAGAAAAATGATATCTGGTTTTCAGATATGTCAAATCTGATATTTATAGCATTTTCTATTTTTTTATTCGTTGAATGCTTGAAGGCATTTTCAATAAAATGTATAAAAATCATTGGGGCAATAAACTTATCATTTGCATTCCCATAAATTTCAAATTTAACAAAATTATCATTTGAAGTCCTGATTTTTTGTAAATCTATATACTTCTCGATATATTCTATTTCTTCAATTAAAGGGATTTTGTCAGTATTTGATTCATATAGCATAAATCTCAATATTTCAGATAGCTTTTTAAGATATTCTGAGGCTTTCTGAGAATCATCTTCAATTAGAACATCAATATTGTTTAATGAATTGAATAAGAAATGCGGATTAATTTGGGATTTCAACAATTCCAGTTGGCTTGCAATCTTATCTTTTTCGAGTTCGGCTTTAATTTTCCTATCCTTAATCCATTCAATAAACGCACTAAATAGAAAGCCAAAAACATTAAAATATAATATGTGGAAAAAAGTAGTCAGGATACCCCAGAAATCAACACGACTAGAATCATAATAGATTGCATCGAAATAATCATATATAATGACACCGGAAATTATAATTAAATATGTTATTACTAACCATAGAAAACGAATCGGTCGTTTTTCGAAAAACCTAAGTGAAAAATATGCCGCATAAAATACCACTGCTCCTGCAAGAGCAATATTTAGAAATTCAAGTAATTTCAGACTGAAACTTAACCCATCCTTTATAAACATATTGGCAGGTGCGAGAGAAAGTTTTATAATTATAATTATTAAAAAACTTTGAATTATCCAGAATAATAGATGAAACATAAATAGAATTGACTTTTTCATAATACTAACTTTTTAGTTTTGTAAATTTATACGTTTTGCTGTTCCGTTTTCATAATCTACATAAAACTCTAGCGAGTCAATTTTCCCATCCGTATCTTTAAATGTAATCTTCCAATCACGTTCAGGAATTATAAATTCTTTCTCGTTTTTAGCATATAACTTTTTTGTTTTGTTGTTTATGGTAGAATACAAGCAGTTGTCTTTTAAAGTTATCTCAAACGTAAATTCTACACTATCAGTTGAAATTCCGTTATAAGTTCCTACATAGCTTAATAATGTTGAAGCAGACACATCTGCGGCTTTCATTGTCTTTGGCTTAAATTCCGGCCATGAATATTGTTTCGACATACTTCTTAATATTTCGCCCATAATTTCAGCATTGTCTGAATTAGCCATAATAACTGCACCACTGCCTTGGTGAAAATAGCTGAAAATATTACATGTGTAACCTTTATTGCCTCCACCAAAAGCAATTGCAGTACTATCACCATGAAGTCGTATCATAAATCCATATCCCATATAACCTAGATTTCTGGTAAACAAAGATTTGGAAGCTTCTTGAGATACTATTTTATTGGATTGACCAAAGTATGCTTTTTGAATTTCGATTACCATTTTTGCATAGTCTGAAGGTGTACACCAAAGACCCGCGGCCGCTTTCTCAGGATAGATATGATACCCACCCTTAACCATTGAACCGTCATATCTGTATGCTTTTGCAATTGATTTTTCTTCATTTTTCGATAAATTATGGGAAAAAGTGCTATTTTTAATTTCCAATGGATCAAAAAGATTTTCCTTCATTAACTGGGGAAATGACTTTCCGGATACTTCTTCCATTAGCAATTGCAGAACTGTATATCCTCCACCTGAATATATCCATTTAGTTCTGGGTTCAATTACTACCTCCATTGACTCTGAATTGGCAGAACCTGTTCCGTTAAGAATATCTATTATATTCGGTATAGTATCGGAGACAGAGTACCCATGATAACCATGAACGTTTAAACCACCCAGATGTAGTAGTAAAAGTTCAGGAGTAACAGCTTTCTTTTTAGTAAATTCATTCTCGGGAATCTGCCATGATTTTAATTGTTCATTTACACTCTTATACAAATCAATTTTTCCTTGCTCTGCTAACTTAACAGCTACTATGCCTGTAATGGGTTTGCTCATTGATGCTGCTTGAAACATAGTATTAAGTGTAACAATATCGGTTGTTCCCTTTTCTTTAACTCCATAAGATTTTGCCCATTCAATTTTATTATCTTTAATAACTGCAATACTTAATCCAGGTACATCATAATATTGCATCCTTTCAATAATTGAATAGGTAATACTATCTTCATTTTCAATTAATACGGCTGGCAATAATCCGTTTTCTATTTTCAATATCTTTTTTTTAATACACAAGGTATTATTTGTCATATATACAGTTTCTGCTGCTTTATAACTACTACAAGATGAAAATATTACAGGGATCAAAAATGAAAGATAAAACGTGATTCGAATTGACTTTTTCATAGTTTTAATTTTTTAGTTAAACATATGGCAAAAGTCAGAGTTGTTAAATTGATAAAAAAATAAGTTCTGCATAATCGGGTTTATTGTCTGCAAAATACCGGATTAGCTCTTTTAGTAACTTCAAGTTAATTCATTCATTTTTACTTTTCTTATTCGTATCTTAAAGCCTCAACCGGATTTCGTGTTGCTGCCCGCCAGCTTTGCAAGCTAACCGTAACCAACGCAATTACAAGAGCTAGTAATCCAGCCAGTGCAAAAATCCACCAACTTAATTCGGTTTTGTAGGCGAAATTTTCAAGCCAACTATTCATGGCGTAGTAAGCAATTGGGCAGGCAATTACAAAAGCTATAACAACCCACTTAACATAGTCTTTATTAAGCATGGTTACTATTTCAGATACTTTGGCACCGTTTACTTTGCGGATACCGATTTCTTTAGTTTTTCTAGAAACTGTATTCATTACCATTCCAAGTAAACCCATTACAGACAATATTATAGCCAGTATTGCGAAAGCACTGATTAGCTTTGCCTGATCTTGTTCCTTAACGTAAAATTGGGTGATTTGATCTTTAAGTGTATAAATAGATACAATCTTGTCGGGTGATATTTCTTTGAATAATTTGGAAATACTAGC
>CAYWRM010000002.1:197036-247380 GCA_964460905.1 uncultured Lentimicrobiaceae bacterium | reverse complement strand
AAAGTAAAAAAGCTCAAGAATGGTTAAATAAGGTTTAAACCCCAATCAATCGGGATACAATCTGGGCACATCATCATTTGTTCTCTTTCTTCTCCTTCTGGTAATTTTTGGTCGTCTTCTCACTGTCTTTTCAGCAGACTCAGGTTTATAACTTACCTGTGGATTATTTTTTTCTTCCTCCTCCCATTGATGTAGCTCAGAGCGAAACTCACGTAGACCACCGCTTAATATAGTACCGGCAGTTTCTTCCTCCTCATCTTCATCATTTTTCCTTTTTTTAGATGAGAAGAATAGAAACCAAATTACTTTTATCACAACATAAACCACTGCTACAAACACAATTATTGATAATGTGATAACCGTAAGATTCGCCATAAATAAACTTAATAAACTGTATGCAATTATCCTGATGGGAGCATAAATACCATGCATTCTTATACTTTCAATACAGATTAGCACAAATAGCGCAACATAAAGTACCACAATAATGTTCATGAAGTTCACAAAATTACCGGATGTGAATAATGCTGTTATTCCACCTTCTTGTAAAAAGTCAAATGAAAAATATGCAGTAACTGCTGAGCGACTTTTTAAGCCTGCAATAAAAACCAATATCGAAATAAAAGATGCTGTTTTTAATGCCCACCAATTTCTATTAAAATAATTATCATGAGTTAGCACAATTGCATAAAAATATTCGGGTATTACGCCAATTGAAAACGGTATCCTGTAATACCATTGAAATCCGGGATAATTAGAATTATTCTTTTCCGAGAAATAATTATCCAATCTTCCTGCACCCATAAGACCGTATCTGACACTTACAGCCAACATAAAAACAGATGCCGCAAAAACTACTATTGATATTAGAAAGTTCATCACTTTATAGTTAATATATTTTTAAATTTAATAATTGCATAAATAAGTATAAACAGTACAAATATTGCTATTACCAATAGTCCCCCAAGCATTCCGGTATAAAAATACAGCAACATCAATATTGTCATTATAATCAACCTTATAACACCACTTCTTGACTCATAATTTTTAATTGAAACAAATGCGTTTACTGCTACCATAATTATAAACAAACCATATAGTATATATTTGGCATAATCCCAATTTAGTTCTGAATGAGCACTTATTTGGGCTGGCTTAAAAGTAAAAATGAGAACCATAAAAAGACCAATAATAAATGATGATATTAAAAATGTCTTCCCGTATTTCTCCCCATTGCCGAAATCATTTTTTGTTTTAAAGTTGGATTCAAGAAGTGAGAAATATTTTATGCCGGTTAATAATAATATTAACCATAAAAACAATATTGCATAGTGATACCACTCAGTAAAAGTTATATAATCTGTTGTGTCCATGATATAATTTATTAATTATCATTCAAACTCTGAGCCTGCTAATCTTATATTAACTCTTCCAGGACCTGCGGACTCTGGAAGGTTAAGCATCCCGAATCCTTATGCATTCTGCAATACTTGACTTAATAAAGTAATTGTAAAAATTGTTAACAAAAACCATCCTATTATACCTTCAATAATTGTTAAGTACATTGCTATACTTTTGCCTTCGTCGGGCAAACTACCGAAACCAATTACAACAAAGCTATTTAAGCTTAGCATGATTGAAACAAAGACTCTTACAATTACTACGTAAAAAGTAAAAACAAGTGATATGAATATTAGTAAAAGACCTGATATAATTTTTTCAAAAACATTATGTTTTTCCCAAGGTTTTTTTGAAAACCCAACAATCCTAATAAGATTGGGAATAATATTATATCTGAATTTACCAATAAAATAAATTGGCTTACTAAATAGTCTTTTAAATCGAGATAATTTTTTTTTCGGGTTTTTTTGTTCTGTCTTCAAACTCTTGCTAAACTCTTTATCATCTTCTTTAAGCTTTTTTCTTTTTTCTTTAATTATTTGATAAATAGATATGTCCTTTCTATATTTTGTAAAATCGTCAAAAACACCAAACTCATCTAAGAAAAATCTAAAAGTCACTTTATCCCATCCTGAGAAAGTAAAAATATACAAAAAAGCAAAAAACAAGATCATGAAAATTGATTGTTTCAATGATTTTCCCGGATTGGTTGCATAGTCGGAGAATTTTTTTAAAAATTCATTTAACTTATAGTTTATCAGGTTATTTAGAGAGGGGTTTACTTTTTGAATATAGGCTTGTTTACGGGTTTCAATATCCTTAATTTCAACGTATGAAGCATTGGCAGATGCTATATCACCTCTGTCGTGATACAAACTGTTGAACTTGTTGTATGCACTAATAAGGTCGTTATAATTAAGATTTTCTGAGAGTTGCTTATCCGTTTTTGCCTGATAAGGAATAGTGAGTTTTTCCTCAATGGTGAAAATGGATAATTTTTCACCACCCAGATTGTACCATGATACATTAGTATTGGCCTCAGGAAAGTCGAAATTCAAAATTCCAATATAATCATCCACAAACAATGAATCAACAAGAAGGGTTTTCGTCACCTCAGCCTCACTTAAATTCAATGTTTGTATACTATTAGAAATAAGTTCCAGACTTTCAAATTCTGCTGATGCAAAGTTTACAGAAAACAAATTTGTCAAATTACTGTTGTCAAACACATTTCGTGTAAATATTACTTTTTCAATCGGGTATTTCTTTACTTCAAATTGATAGAAGGTTTTTACCTCGGCCCTTGAATTAAACAGCACGGTATCGGCAGTAAACCTGCAAGTATCAACTAGCAGTTTTTCTGTTTCTAATTCAACAAGTACATCTGTGCTAAAATCACAATTAACAAATGCTAAGCTACTTGTTTTAATAATATTGTTGGAAATTTTAATTTGATCTTTAAATAAACAGTTTTCGATGAATATTGAAGATTTATCGTCTGTATAAACATTTTCAAATGCTATACGACCAAAAAATTCACAACCAATTATTTTAAGATTATTAATATTCCAATCTTTAAATACTAGATATTCTTTATCATTAAAATCAAATATGCAATCATGAAAAAGCAACTGTTCTAATACTTTTTCCTTTCTAGGATTAATTTCGAAAATTTTGAAAAAGTATTTATTTATTACTAGTTTTTCATCTTTCTCACTAGCAATTATTTTATAATTATAGATTGTTATTTCTGACTTGTCAGCACTCATTATTTCAGCCAACTCTGTCAGGCTTATAACTTTTCTCTCTTCTTTAATAACAATCTCATCCTCAATTACTTCCTCTTCAATGATTTCTTCCTCCTGGGCAATTATATTCCCAGTAGAAAGTAAAATAATCATAAACAAAAGAAGCTGAAAGTGGTTAAAGATATATTTCATAATCAGCGCTTTAATATTTCCTTCCTAAGATTCAGCTTAACAACAGAATTATCAGTATCAAAATCAAATAATAAGTCGCCCGAATCTTTAAAAAGTTTTATGGAATTCATATCCAACCAGGTCTCACCTCCTCCAATATATATCCCCGATAGTACTTCAACTAATATATTACCACTTTTGTACTTCACTATCCTAATCCTTGCATCATTTTCTATTTTAATTTTATCCAATTCCACAGGTTGGTTCTGATCTGTCTTAATAATTACAATACCTTTTTCGTTTTTAACAAAACTCATGCGTTCCAGATTTTCATATATCCCTGATGCATAGGTACTAAAATTACTATTGTAATCGTCGAAGGCGGATTTAATTTGAGATCCCTTAATTTTAACGGTATTTGCTTTTAGCAGATTAAGCGCAGCAAACAAACCGGCAATTGTTTCTTCGTATTCTTTACCCCTCAGCTTTTTATCTGTATTGTATAAAACTGTCGGTACGTCTTCTAAATCTTCCTCAAAATTGTAATTTACATAATCGTTACTGTTCATTCCGGTTGTGGCAAAAAAAGATCCTTTGATAGAAGCATTTCCTTCATCATCTACTTCAAGTCCGTAATGATTGAAGTCTTCCGTCTGGCTATATAGTTTTGCCATTATTTTTTCGCCTTGTGGATTAAATTTGGCAGCAAACATGAAGTCCAAATTATGATCAAGTTTATCGATTCCAGCTTTTGTTGCCCACTTTAGTTTTCCATCTTCAGTATAGTTAGCCACAAATACGTCAGGAGCATCAATTGCAGTTATTTCTTCTCCGGAAAAATTTAGATCATTTTCAACGCTACCATAAATATAAATATTACTGTCATCTCCAAGTGCCATACTAATAGCTAAATCATTTCCTGTTCCGGTTGCAGAATTAACCCATAGTGGCTCCAGATCAGCATTATACTTAGCTATAAACACATCTCTTGATTCAGCATCTCCGGTAAGTTTATATCCATTAAAGTCAGCACTTCCGATAAAATAACCACATACATAAACATTTCCATGGTTATCAAAAACCACATCAGCTAATCTATCGGCTTTCATACCGCCAAATTCATTTGTTTTCTTCCAAACCAATTCAGCAATTTTTGCCTCATTTGTATTATTTGAAAGTGGGATGACCTCAGCTTTTATTCCGCTAACAGCAGATATTAATACGCCAACAGGAGCTCCATAGAAAGTTGGGTCAGCCACGACGAATGTTTTGTTTTGATATTTAAAATATGTTCCTTCTACTTCATCATTAAAATTTATAGCCGTAGCCATATGTCCGGGAAACCCTATTGCAACTACTTCTTTATTAAGTAATATTTTTACTAAATATGCAAGCAACACTGAACGGTCTTCACAATCAGAAAAAGGATAATGTAACAATTCATCGGCAAAAAAGTACTTTTCAGTACCGTATGCGTATTGATCTGTTTTATATCCAAATGCCTGCTGCATAAAGCTTAATAATATATTCACAGATTCAACATCATCTTTTCCTTGCAAAATAGTGTCAAATGATTCTATTACAGACATTTTTGTCCGGTTGCTTACAACAGAATTGTAATAAATAACAATATCTGATAAAGGAATTGTATTGTAGAAATTTATCATTTCTTCATCATAACCCAAGTTTACTGTATATTTTTTGCCCTTATAAGTAAAATTAAAATCCCTGCTCTTTTTTATCTCATTGGTATACATTGGTTTTTTTATACTAACATCCATTAGTATGTCAGCTTCGGGAAAATCTTTTTCATATGTTTCAATATTCTCCCCTTTTCCATCAATAATATAATAATTAATTCCGGCAATATTTACAAAGTCAATATTATACATCTTGTAAACTGTAGGGAATAGAAGGAAGGCTTTTTCATTGTTGAACCCCACCTTAACTTTATAACGACTCCTGCTAAGCATAGCCCACTGAAACATTAACTGCAAATTCTCATCGCCGGCAAATATTTGCTTACTACATTCTTTTATCAGTTGATAATATCCCCATTGATTTATGTTAAGGTTATTTGCAACTTCTGAAATTTGGAAGAGGAAGTGATTGTAATTTACTTCACTCATCTTTGTCCAATAGGTACTAATATTATCAGCTGTTAAGCTACCTATTTCTATATTAAAGAAAGATTTGTCGAGATCAAAATATAATGGCCATCCCAGGAAATCTACATTTATTCGTTTAACCTCAAAATCATTTGATTCTGATTTTTTAATTCCTGGAAACACTGGTCCCTGATAAGTACTAATTAACTCGCTTATTTCATAATCAATCTCATTACCTGTTACCTCAACTTCCTCAACTACAGGAATTTTATTGGGTTTAGGTACTGAAGGTTCAAATTTTTCATAACCAATATCATAGGTTCTGAAGTTCTCACTAAGGTAATCTGCAAACTCCTTATCAATTTCAACAACAAAGTTGTTAAACTTTTCCTGAGTTTCATTTTCGAAGGTATTGTATTCTTCTCTTATCTGGTTTTTAAAGTCTTGAAAAGTTTGAGAAGTAACAGTTGTATTTGCCAGAACCAGAATTATATTTAAGGCAATAATGTATTTCAGCCTCTCCATAATATTTCCCTTGGAATTTTAAAAATCCAGTATTTTATCAAATTTATCTGATTGCACTTTTGCTTTTTCCTTGAGCCCTTTCCTGATAATTTCTTTAGCCATCTCAACCGCTGCGTCATAGCTATAACCAATCGTAATAAACACTTCAGTATTTTTACCTATAGTTTTATCAGCCTCAAAAAAAGTAGATGTTCTTCCAAGTTTTGAGCCTACTATCGACTTAAATGTTGCTACTGTCTCCGTAACAGATGCGGCTTCTTCTGCATTTAATTGTGCATTTGCAATATTAGTTTCAATAAGTCCTGCCACTTCACTTCCAATTTGACCAGCCAAGTTTACCTTTGCAACTTCAGAGGCCTGCATTTTTGCAGCAGAATGAGTTTCACCAACAGCGCGTGCATCTACCACAAACCATTTTTTATTGCCTTTGTTATCAATCTCGTAACGTTTAATCCAAGTTGATTCAATTTGCTTTTCCATTGGCAGCTGTCCGGGGGCAACTTTAAATCCCTCTTTCTTTAATTTTTTGGCTTCTTTTCTGGCTTCCTTCATTGCTTTTTGATGAATATCCTTCTTGATATCTTTTTTACTTTGTGCAATTACTGGTACAACAATTAATACTGAAAGTGTAAAAATTAATAATTTAAATAGTTGTTTCATTTTGTAAGTTTTTTATGAATTCATGATCAATATTGTTAAAATTTCACATCAAATATAAAGATTTTTTTTCTATTGTTACAAAATTAACAATAAATAATGTAGTTTTACGTGTAATTTAAAAAAGAATGACAACATTTAGGTCCCGTATAATTCAATGTCCGCACTGTGGTAACCTGATGTCTACTTACGAACTGACCTCTTATTTTGTACATAGTTCGGTAGCTTATTCTGATGGTAAAGTTGACTGCAATCCTCCCAGAATGGAGGATAAAAAAATATTGATTTGTAGTGATTGCAATAAAGAATTTTGGCGTGATGATGCATTTTTAGAGCGTGAAAATTTAAATATTTCATACAATGAACTTCCTGAAGCAAAAGATTTTATTGACCTGACTTATGCTTTTGATAATGATTATACATCTAAACTGGCAACTTATTTTTCTAAGTTATTGGAAAGAGGATTTGCAGATACTGTTAAAAAAGAAGTTTATCTAAGGATTAAGTTATGGCAGCTTCTAAACAATGATATTAGGAGTGATTCGGATAACTTTATTAAAAATCTAGGAAAATATGTTCTTGGAACACTTCTTAAAAAAACACACTCAAAACGAGATAGTAATAATTCTAATCATCTTTTTAAGAGTAACCTTAAAAGATTAATAAGCATATATAAACCGGAAAACGATGAAATGAATTTAATGTTAGCAGAAATGCATCGTGAACTTGGTGATTTTAGACAGGCCTTGTTAATATTAAAAGAAATAGAGAATATCGACAACAAAGTTGCTTACAAAAAAATTAGAGCAGCTGCAAAAAGAAAAAAAATTAAAGTATTGAAATTAAATTAATATGAATATGCGAACAGTTAAAATTATTCTGATTTTACTTTTGGCTTTCAATATGACTCTTATATCACAAGATATTGAATGTTTTATACTAAAAGCACCCGAAAAACCTTTTTATACTATTAAGAAGATAGGTGTTCTGGAATTTGAATGCACTAATAATAGACGAATGAATAAAATGGTAACTGACTTTATGGTTACAGATCTGCTTGATCAGTATCGTGGTATTTATGATAAGGGGAGTAAATTCTGGGGCATACAAAAAGGAAAAGAAGGCCAAACATTTGTTAAAGGAGTAAAAACTGATTTTTATCAGATAATCGAACGCGACCAGCTTCAGAAAGTGTTAAAAGAGCAGCGTCTTTCGTTGAGTGGTGCGCTTGATGAAGGCTCAGCAGCTGAAGTAGGTCGTTTACTTGGGCTTGATGTTATTATAATGGGAAGCGTTAGTTATAGCAGTGTTGATGAGAAAGGAACTACGTTGCTAGGTCTTGCAAGTTCATCTGGCTCAACATGCCTGACTCGAAAAGTAACTGCCAAAGGCACAATAAAAATGGTAAGCGTTGAAACCGCTCAGATTGTTGGAACAAAGTCTGCCGAGACAGTACTTTCAATTAGGAAATGCGATGATCAACGATCAGGTATTCCAAGACCTGAGGTGATGGCAGAATCATGTATGAAGCAGTTGGCCAGAGAATTCTCAGATTATTTTGCCCCCGGGTACCAATATATTGAATATGAATTTGAAAGAATTAAATTAAAAGAGTTTAAGAAAAGTAGTAAAGAAGCCTTGGGGTTTGTTCAGAATGGGGATCTTGATAGAGCCTTTCCTATTGTATATGCAATGTTTGAAGCCGATTCTTATAATCCAAAAGCTGCATATAATTTAGGAATTTTATATGAAATGGTTGGCTCATACCCTGATGCTTATGAATATTATAATATAGCCTATGATCTTGACTATTCAAATGAGAGATATGCTGAAGCAACAAAACGTGCAAAAGCCGGAATTGGATTGAACGAATATCTTGATGACATTGGAAGACCGGTAGACCCATATACTTTTACTGGAGGTGGAGCAGCCGGTGCTCTTGCCGACAGAGTTCAAATAAAAGGAAATAGCAGCGACAGGGTTATTGTTTATGAACTACCTGATAAAACTTCAGAAGTAACTGCAAAAGTTCCAGGAGGACTTGAGTTTAAGGTTATTGAAAAAAGTGGTGCTTTCTATAAAATTCAATTAAGAGGGACTAAGTCAGGCTTTGTTCATAAATCTGATGTTAAATAATGTAGGATTTTGGTAAACTGGAGGGTTGGAATGATAGAAAATTCGATTATTTGAACTTAAAATTGATTTATAGTTATGTGTATGATAAAAAAGATAAATATAGTAATAGCTATTCTTGGTTTTTCATTTGGTGCAATTGCACAACAACCGGCATGGACAGATTATTACAATCGACAAAACACGTATCCTGAAAATGAATTCCTGGTTGGTTTTGTATCTGGGGGTAATACTAATGATGAAGATCCGGGGAAAGTGAAATCTGTTTATGAAGCTATGGCTAAAGATCAAGTCTTGCAAAGTATACAAGTTGAAATAGAGACTAATAACAGTTTAAACATTAGTAATAAAAATGGCAAATCTGACGAAGAATTTCTTTCTAAAAGTGTTTCCTTCTCAAAAGCAAATATTAGTGGTTTAACCACACAGAGTTATTACGACCGAAAGAAAAATGAAGTATATGCCATTGCAACTGTGAATAAAAAAGAGTTGGCATTCTATTATCGCAACTTAATCAAATCAGGAAAAGAAGATATTGTTCAGAAACTTGCAGAGGGACGCAAATACGTAAAAAAGGGCAGCAAGGAAAATGCTTTGAAAAGTTTCTATGGTGCTATGCCTGTACTAAGTAATATTGATGAAGCCCGAACTCTTCTTATCGCTCTTAACCGAAAGATGTTTGCCGATATTGATATGGATGAAATTAATAACCTTAAGCTTGAGCTTATTGGTGAGATAGATGCATTATTGGAACCAAATGACTTGAATTTAAGTGAATCAGCTTATTTTGTTGCTTATGGGATTTCCCTTCAACTTGGTGAAATAGATAAAGTCCTTTACACCGACAATTTTACTTATGAAAATACAGGCCTAAGTAGTATTTTTTCTGAAAAATGGAATCAGGAATTTAAATCAGCACTTGTTAGTACAGGAAATTATAATGTAAAGGCAGGAACTGGGGGGGGAAATGACTTGATTGCATATGGAAATTATTGGAAAGAAGGTGAATTTCTAAAGATAAATGCTTCCGTAACCAAGCATGAAAAATTGATAGCCGTTTCCAAAGGAAGTGTTCCATTATCATGGATTGACAAAGAGAATATTAAATATTTGCCTGAGCAAATTAAAAAAATAAAAGCTCTTGAAGGTTACCAATTATTTGTCAAAAAAGCCCCTGAAGTAATTAAATTAGGGATACCATTATCCTCACCAATAGAAATTGAGTTATTGAAAAATTCGACTGCGGAAAGAGTTTTAATGGAAGGAATTCCTGTTAAAGTGATTAATATAGAAACGGGAGAAATTTTATGCACCAGCCTAACAAGTGAGTTGGGAATTTCACAATGTTATCTTCCTTCAATAAGAACTGAAAATCCAATTTTAAGGCTTGAAGCTTCAATTGATTTAGCTGAATATTTAAACATATTAAAGAGCTCAATATATTATGCTATTGCATCAGAGCAAAATCCGGTAATACCGATTTCAATTGACTTAGCGACAGAAAAGCCAACGGTTTTTATTGTGAGTAAAGAAATGATTCAAAGCAAACCTATGGATATTTCAACACTTGAACCTATAGTAAAAGAAACTCTGGCAGATAAAGGGTACAATTTTGTTGACAACGAAACGGATGCTGATTTCATCATAAATATAAACGCCAACACAACTACCGGTAGCCAATATGAGGGGATATATTTTGCATTTTTGGATATAAACATTTCAGTGGTTGATGCTTCCAACGATGAAGAAATGTATAGTACCCATCTGGATCAGATTAAGGGAGGTGGAAGTGATTATAAAAAAGCTGGAAAGAAAGCATATATGCTGGGAGCAGAAAAACTTAGAGAAAATGTTAGTAATCTCTTTTTCTTTGAATAGTGAATTTCTTTACATTAAATAAATAATTAGTAGTATAATAAGAAAAATTAGTAGCAAAGTCAAATGTAATATGCTACTAACTTAAGACCATTTATAAGTAGATAAATATCATTAATTTAATTGCCACCAACTTTTTCTTACCTTTAACCCATCAATAAAAGTCGCAAGTAAAATGAGTTTCGCAGCCAACAAAATTTTGCTATTGTTTTTTTGTGTATTGTTTTTAAACTCAACTGCACAAAATGAATTTCATACCTTTACGAAAAGTGACGGGCTTACTTCCTCAAATATATTATTTACCAAAGTCGATCATAAAGGGGTTATTTGGGTTGCTACAAACTCAGGTATTAATGCCTTTACAGGAGATGAATGGGTGTCAATAAAGAACATAACTGACCCTAATGGAACCAAAATAAATATGGGTAGGGTAACAAAAATATTTGAGACAATAGTTGGTGAAATGTGGATTGTTACCGAAAAGGGATTGTTTATATACAATGGTAGTTACTGGACACTATTTTACGATCGCGATAATGATGGATTTGTTGTTGCAGATATTTTTGAGGACAGGCGTGGTTGGATATGGATACTGCTTGAAAAAGAACGTAGTATAAAAGATATCTCAGATATTGGGTTTGCTTTTGTTGAGGGAAAAATTCAAATGTTCAATGGTCAGTTATGGCATACCTTTCCTGATAAAATTGGTGGGTCAGCAGCAGTAACAATTGGAGACCCGATGGAATACTTTACGTCACATTTGCAGGATGAGCAAGGAAATATTTGGATAACTAATCTAGATGGACTCTATAAATTTGATGGTAAAAAATGGACTAATTTTAATAAAGAACAGTTGCCTTCTGATATTTGTAATAAAGTTATAGAATCATCAGACAATGAAATTTGGGTAGCAACACGACACGGAATTGCAAAACAAGTTGGTAACAAGTGGGTCAAATATGAAAAAAACAGAGGCATAAAAGAAAATAATGTTAGCGATTTACTTGAAGATAACAAACAACGACTTTGGGCTATCGTAAAGAAAGACAACAGGTTTAGCTCATTATGTGTTTACAAAAACGACAGTTGGAAACCCTATTTCAAAGATAATATTAAGATTAAGGGTAACATTAGCCAATTATTTGATTTTGATAATCAGCTCATTGCCTTTTCGAAAAAGGGACTTTCATTCTTTGATGGAAATAACTGGACTTGTTTTGTGAAGAAATATGGAATCACTGATGATGATTTTAGCAATTTTATTATTACAAAAAACAAAACTCTTTGGTTTGCAGGACAAAAAAGCCTTTACAAATTGAAGTCCGATAGTTTGCAAGTGGTTTACTCACCGGAAAAAAGCTGGAAAGCAACTTCAATATTCGAAAGTTCTAAGAGTGAAATTTGGGTAGGTACCGAGAAAAACGGCGTATATTTAATTGTAGATAATGAAATCAAAAATTACAAAATTAATAACGGGCTGGAGGACAATTACATAAAGGAAGTGTTTGAAGATAAACAAAAGAATATTTGGGTAGTTACTAAGTGGGGGATTAGTAGGTTTGAGTAGTAATCTCCCTTAATTTGACACTTATACCTAGTAGGTTAGTGTTTTTATTGTGTTTAAAATAGTTTCAGTAATGCATTAAGCACCATAACTTAGTACTAGTTTTCAATTACTTTACCTTAAACCAGGCACTCTCCTCAGGCACCTCAATTCTAATTGATGAACCTTTAATTTCATTATTAGAAACAACAAGCTTGGCAATATACAAGGAATCACCTGGTACTCTGTTACCAACAGCAAATACTTTAAATCTACCTTCGCTTTTTGGCCACATACCTTCGTAGAATTTACCACCCCAATCACCATGTGTCAAATAATCAAAATATTCAACTTTAGGTAGTATTTCATCACGAGTAAAAGCCTTAGCCATCCATGTATGGTTATCACCTTTAATTTGATGCTTATTGTGCCATAGTGACTGACTGCTCAGTAATATCATCAATTTCGAAGTGTCCAGTTCTGGTTTTATTATTTCCAAATAACTTAGCACTCTGTCAATCGAATCGTTGGGATTAATGAAAACGTAATTTGCAAAATTGTCTTTCATTAATTTATACCGGTAACCAACTTCATTCACATAATTCATTTCGGCTTCAAACTGGTGCTCACGACTTCCATCCCAGCGTTCGTAATGGTAGTTTAAATCGTGATTCCCAGGAGCAAAATATATTTTACAACCAATTTTATCAAATCGAGTTAACACCGAATCCCATTCAGCATCAGTATTGTCACGCACTAAATCACCAAGCAGGAAAATATAATCTGGGTTTTGATTTATTGCACTGTCAATCATAGCATTATAAGCCAGTGGATAATTAAGCAACGGGTAAAGATGACCGGTAGTAATAATTGTTATTTCCTTATTATTTATCTGGTTTATTTCAGGAATAATTTCTTCATCAAAAAAACCATCATGTAATTCCTTTAGCGTAGTTGGATTATATTTTAAATCATTGTTTGATGAAGTTTCGGAACACGATAATAAAATAGATGCTGCTAAAAAGAACAGGAATACTTGTTTTATTAATTGCATAATATTTTGTGGCATTATCTTGAAAACAAATTATATTTCAAAATACTGTAAATTGCTCGTAACCCATCTTTCCAGCCAATTTTTTTACCATCGGTGTAAGTTCTGCCATAATATGAAATACCAACTTCGTAAATGCGAATATTGGGTATTCTTGAAATCTTTGCTGTAACCTCAGGTTCAAATCCGAAACGTTGTTCTTTGAGGTGTAATGATTTTATAATATCTACATTAAAAAGTTTATAGCAGGTCTCCATGTCTGATAAGTTTAAATTAGTAAACATATTTGACAGAAAAGTAAGAAATTTATTACCGATAGAATGCCAGAAGAAGAGTATCCTATGGGGGTTACCTCCCATAAAACGCGAACCATATACAACATCTGCAAAACCAACTAAAATCGGCTCTAATAACTTGTTATATTCGTTAGGATCGTATTCAAGGTCAGCATCCTGTATAATAATAAAATCTCCTGTTGCTTCATTTATTCCCCGATGAATTGCCGCACCTTTGCCCATATTTTTTGACTGACTATATATGCTGATTATAGTGTCCTTAATATCATGCTTATATTTTTCAACAACTTCTAGTGTATCATCTGTTGAGCAATCATCAACAATTATTATCTCTTTATTAATTTGATTAATAAGGCTGACCTCAATAATTTTATCCAGAATTAAATTGATAGTTTTGCCTTCGTTGTATGACGGAATAATTATTGAAAGGGTTTTTGACATTCGGCACAGAATTTAAAAGTTATGCAAAGATAGAAAAGAATTTTGTGGGTATAACGAAATAGGGAAAATGGGAGCACCCAATTTCCTTCTATACCAATTATATTTCATAATGACGTATAAGAAATTGAGTGATTTTTTTCATATACGAAGTTAAAAATCTTTGCATAGCCATATGCTACGGAAATATTTTTAGCTGAAGAATATGGGAAAAAGGATCAATTTATATGTGACATTATGGGGTATATTTGGTATTAATCATTATTTGAAATATTTTGAAGAAAGGCAATAGCTTTTTCAACAGATATTACATTTTCAAACCTCAGTGTTAGGCTGCCTTTAATTTCTTTCATTACGGAAGAGTCTTGATTTTGCTGAATAAACTCAAGTACTTTCCCAAATTTGTCGGACTGAAAAAATGGAGAATCGTGGCTTTCGGTAAAATACCCTGTCATACGATTGTTTTTCAGATATAACTTAACAAACCCTATATTTCTGGCAAGCCATCTTAAACGAATAGTGTTAATAAGTGAAACTGCCTGATGAGGAAGAGGGCCAAAACGGTCAGTCATGCTTTCAATAAATGTAGTTAATCCTTGTTCGTTATCCATGTTATCAAGCTCCTTATATAGGCTCAATCGTTCTGTAATATTGTTAATATAGTCATCAGGAATACGAATTTCCAAATCAGTTTCAATTTGGCAATCACTAACAAAATCAATTTCTTTTTGTTCATTATTGTAGAGCTCAGCAAATTCACTTTCCTTTAGTTCAAGTATAGCCTCATCAAGTATCTTTTGATACATTTCATAACCAATATCAGAAATAAATCCGCTTTGTTCTGCACCAAGTATATTACCGGCTCCACGAATATCCAGATCGCGCATGGCAATATTAAAACCACTACCTAAATCTCCATTTTCTTCAATAGCTTTGAGCCTTTTACGTGCTTCAGATGTTAATGTAGAAAGTGGTGGCGACAATAAATAGCAAAAAGCCTGTCTGTTAGAACGCCCAACTCTACCTCTAAGCTGATGTAAATCACTCAAACCATGATTTTGGGCATCATTTATAATTATAGTGTTAGCATTTGGAATATCAAGCCCCGATTCAATTATTGTTGTTGCCAGTAGAACATCATAATCGCCATCAATAAAATCAAGCATTACTTTTTCAAGCTTCTGTCCTTCCATCTGTCCATGGCCTATGCCAATTCTTATTCCGGGCACAAACTTCATTAGCATATCATGCACATCCAATATATTTTGCACCCTGTTGTGCACAAAAAATACTTGTCCGCCTCTTGAAATTTCATAATTTATAGCATCACTTATTACTTCTGCTCCAAACGATCTGATTTGAGTTTGGATTGGATGACGGTTAGGAGGTGCTGTATTTATTATACTTAAATCGCGAGCCCCCATAAGTGAAAACTGTAACGTACGAGGAATTGGTGTAGCTGTGAGTGTTAACGTATCTACATTAGCCCTAATTTGCTTTAGCTTTTCTTTGGCTGCAACACCAAATTTTTGCTCCTCATCAACAATAAAAAGCCCCAAATCTTTAAATTCAATATCCTTACTTAACAGCCTGTGAGTTCCAATAAGAATATCAACTTTACCTTCTTTAAGCTTCAGTAGAGTATCTTTTTGCCGTTTCGCACTTTTAAAACGATTAACATAATCAACCGTAACAGGAAACTCCTTAAGTCGTTGGCTAAAAGTGTTAAAATGTTGAAGAGCTAAAATTGTTGTTGGAACAAGAACAGCTACCTGCTTGCTTTCGCTTACGGCTTTAAATGCTGCCCTAATTGCAATTTCCGTCTTGCCAAATCCAACATCACCACATACCAAACGATCCATTGGGAAGGAAGCCTCCATATCTTTTTTTGTATCAATAGTAGCTTTTAGCTGATCGGGAGTATCTTCATAAATAAATGACGCCTCAAGTTCATTTTGAAGATATGTGTCGGGAGAATATTGAATTCCTTTTACGTCTTTACGAAGAGCATATAACTTAATCAAATCACGGGCAATATCTTTTACTCTGCTTTTGGTTTTACTTTTTAATTTACTCCATGTTTTTGTCCCTAACTTATTAAGGGTAGGCGGAGTACCATCTTTTCCTACATATTTTGAAATTCGATGTAAAGAGTGAATACTAACATAAAGTATATCACTGTTTTTATAGATTATTCTAATCGCTTCTTGTTTTTTGCCATTATTGTCAATTGTTTGTAGTCCATCAAAACGACCAACTCCATGATCAATATGTGTAACAAAATCACCGGGATTTAAATTGTATAATTCTTTAATTGAAATAACTTCCTTGTTACCAAATCCTTCGCGCAATTTGAATTTGTGATAGCGATTAAATATTTGATGATCTGTATAACAAAGCAGCTTTAGTTCGCCATCAACAAACCCACTACTAATACTTTGATTTACAGGTATAAACCTTGCCTTATCTTTTTCAGATATTTCGGCTTGCATATCTTCAAAGATGTCATATAGTCGTTCAATCTGTTTTTGGTTATTTGAAAAAATCAGGCAACTAAATCCAGCTAACGATTGTTTCTTAATATCATTTATTAATAATTCAAAGTTTTTATTAAATGATGGTTGAGGTTTTTGATTAAATTCAATCTTTTGTACATCCTTAAAAAAACTATCACTTGAAAACTCAACTGTAGAAAAATCAGATATATGGTTACTAATTGACTTACTATCAGAAAAAAGAGTTTCCGGATTATTAGTTGTTTTAGCATTTTCTAATTTAGCAAAACCGGCTAAAGCTTTTTTATATTCATTTTCAATACTATCAATAGTAAAATCAATATTATCGAACCATAGCAACGTTGAAGAAGGTATAAAATCCAGAAAGCCAACCCGCTCTTCACTTATCTCGCGGTTTTGAACATTGGGTAACAATGTAATCCGGGTTAAATGTTGTAGAGATAATTGGGTAGAAGGATTAAACGTTCTGATTGATTCAACTTCATCACCAAAAAACTCAATACGATACGGATGTTCATTGGAAAATGAAAACACATCTATAATTCCACCTCTTATGGCAAACTGTCCGGGTTCAGCAACAAAATCAACGTACTCAAATTCAAAATCAAAAAGCAAATCACTTATAAAATCTAACGATACCTCTTCACCTTTTCTTAATTTCATTAGATTTTTAGAAAGGTATTTTTTAGTAATAACTTTCTCCGCTAATGCCTCAGAATATGTTACTATAATAGTTTTTTTATCACCAGACATGGTACGCTTAAGAACCTCTGTTCTTGAAAGTTGGTATGTGCGATCAACAGTTTCAGGTTCATAAGGACGTTTGTACGATGTGGGATAAAATAATACTCTCTTTTGATTTAAGTCAGAATCTGATTCATCAAGTAAACTTTCAACATCATTGTAAAAATATGCTGCTTGCTCTTTATCAGGTAATACAACCAAGTGTTGTTGTTTTCCTTTTTGACTAAAAACAGAAGCTACCAATAGAGCAGTTGAAGACCCAATTAAACCTTTTGCAAGTATATGTTGATTACCATCATCAATTAGCTTTTGGAATAGCCCAGTTACAGGATTTTCCAAAAATAGTTTTATGAGTTGAGATGGAATCAAGAGTTAATTATTTTTGTCATTGATAGTCATTTGTTGTCATTGTTAGTCATTGGTTGTCATTGTTAGTCACTTGAATTAATCTACAACCCAACAACTTAATAATTCGGCAACCCGACAACTTTTCCAATATTTTTCAGTTGTCAAAACTAATTAATTTTCAATCTCATTCCGGCTTTACGCTTATTTGATTATGGTTTTTGTAATTTTGTAGAAAAATTCAATTAACCTTCAATGATAAATATGGATAAGTTTGACATAAAACAATATGCTTCCAAAGACCTTGAAAAAGATATTAAGTACTTAAATCTGTTAGCTGAGAGATTCCATGATATTCAATCGGCAAGTACCGAAATAATCAACCTTGAAGCAATATTAAATCTTCCGAAAGGAACAGAACATTTTCTATCAGACATTCATGGGGAATACGAAACTTTTAGCCATGTACTTGCAAATGCATCAGGTGTAGTAAAGCGCAAAATTGATGAAATTTTTGGCAAAACCTTACGTAAAAAGGAAAAATCTTTATTAGCAACATTAATATATTATCCCAAAGAAAAACTAGAATTAGTTATTAAAACAGAAGAGGATATTTATGAATGGTACGCCATTACTTTGCAAAGGCTGGCAAAAGTGGCACGGGGAGCTGCTTCAAAATACACACGATCGAAAGTGAGAAAATCTATGCCAACCGACTTTGCTTATATAATTGATGAGTTGCTTAATGAAAGTGGTGAAGACAAAGAAGAATATTTTGAAGGAATTATTAATTCAATAATAAATATTGATAGAGCGGAAGCTTTTATTGTGGCACTTTGTGAATTTATACAAAGGTTGTTGGTCGACAGGCTACATATTATTGGGGATATATTTGATCGGGGGCCACATCCTGAGAAAGTAATGGACAGGCTCATTAATTATCATGCAGTTGATATTCAATGGGGGAACCATGATATTGTTTGGATGGGGGCTGCAGCTGGAAATCTCGCACTTATTGCTAGTGTTATACGTATTTCGTTGCGCTATAATAATCTCGACACTCTTGAGGATGCTTATGGCATAAATATGCTACCATTAGCAAGGTTTGCAATGGATCAGTACAAAAATGATCCTTGCGACTTGTATGCTGTGAAAGGTGAAGCCAAACATACTGATATCAAACTGCTAAAACAAATGCAGAAAGCCATATCAATAATCCAATTTAAACTTGAAGGCCAAACAGTTAAAAGAAATCCTAATTATAAAATGGATGATAGACTAGTGTTTGACAATATCGATTTTGAAAAAGGAACCATGGTAATTGATGGTAAACCACACAAGCTATTAGATTCGGACTTCTCAACTGTAGACCCCAGTAACCCATACAAGTTAAGCGATGAAGAACAGGGAGTTATGGATTTGCTTAAGTCGAGCTTTTTGAACAATACTCGTCTTCAGGAGCATGTAGATTTTCTGTTTACAAAGGGAAGTATGTACTTAACTTATAATTCAAACTTACTGTATCATGGGTGTATACCAATGACTAAAGATGGAAAGTTTGAGAAATTTGAGACAGAAGGGGCTCGCTTTTCAGGAAAAATGTTATGCGATTTTTTTGATAGGGTTGCCCGTAAAGCATATTATAACCGAAGCCTAAAAAGTGAACAAAACAAAGTTCTTGATTACATGTGGTATTTATGGTGTGGATCAATGTCGCCATTGTTTGGAAAAATGAAGATGGCCACTTTTGAACGTTATTATATTGCTGATAAAGAAACACATATAGAATCCAGAAATTCATATTACACATTGGCATTTAACGAAGAAAAATACTGTGATAAAATATTAGTTGAATTCCGTTTAGATCCAAAAATATCACATATTGTAAATGGGCATGTTCCGGTTAAAGTAAAAAAAGGAGAGAGCCCGATAAAAGCAAATGGAAAGCTTTTTGTTATTGATGGAGGCATGTCGATACCATACCAAAAAGTAACCGGGTTATCCGGATACACACTAATTTATAACTCATATGGAATTGTTTTGGTTGAACATAAAGAATTCGAATCAATGTCGAAAGCCATTAGAGAAGAAAAAGATATAATTTCAAATCGTGTATTTACCGAACCCAACGCAATAAGAAAAGATGTAGGTGACACCGATGTTGGTACAGAGTTAAGGGTTCAGATAAGTAATTTGAAGATGTTACTGGCTGCTTTCAGAAAGGGACTTATAAAAGAAAAACGTTGAAAAGAGTTATGAAATTTGGGGGAGCATTAATGGGTAATGCTTCCGGCATTATTACGGTAGGAAGACTCATTGAAGAATATAGTTGCGAACCATTAATTGTAGTTGTTTCAGCTTTAGGTAAAACAACTAATGCGCTTGAACATTTATATGAACTTTATTTGGATGGAAAAGAAATGGCTGATGATTTCTTCAAAGTTAAGCAGTTTCATCTTTCCATTGTTCATGATATACTACCACAAGTACCTAATGAATTAAGTGCACAACTTGATATTATTTTCGACAAGCTTTGGGATGCTTTAGCTGACAAATATGAAAATAGATATGATGCATACGATTGTATCGTTTCGTATGGAGAAGAGCTTTCGAGTTGTATTATATTTCACTATTTACAATATTTAGGTTTAAAAACACGGTTAATATGTGCTAAAGAGCTGATAGTTACTGATAGTAATTTTACTGATGCATCAATTGATTGGAAATTTACTTCAAAGACTGTAAGTGCAAAGCTACTTCCGGTTCTCAAAAATAATGAAGTAGTAATTACACAGGGATTTGTTGGTGCTGATATGCATGGCAAAACCACTACATTAGGCAGAGAAGGATCAGACTTTACAGCTGCTATTATTGGTAATTTATTGGACTTTGATGAGGTAACAATATGGAAAACTGTACCCGGATTAATGAATGCTGACCCTCATAGGTTCTCAAATGCTGTTAAACTCGACAATTTATCTTATCATGAAGCTATAGAACTTGCTTATTACGGTGCTTCAGTTATTCATCCAAAAACAATACAACCATTAAAACAAAAAAATATTCCGCTTTTTGTACGGCCATTTTATGATTCATCTTTATCACCAACATCTATAACAAAAGACTCGAGTAAGGATAAAGAACTACCAAGTATTATAGTTAAAGACAATCAAATTCTTTTATCAATAAGTACTCGTAATTTATCGTTTATTGAAGAAGAAAATCTAAAGAATATTTTTGATGCTTTTAGCAAAAACAAGATTCATATAAACTTAATGCAAAATTCAGCTGTAAGTTTTTCGGTTTGTTTTAACGAAAACCTGGTTAAACTCGAGGCATTAATTTCTGAACTTTCCGATGATTTTAGCATGAAGTATAATACCGGATTACAGCTTATTACTATTAGGCATTATACCGATGAACTTGTTAATGAACTAGTTGGAAACAAAAAAGTTTATTTGTTTCAAAAAAGCCGTGTTAATGCACAGTTTTTGGTTAAAGATAAAATTTAATACGTAAAACTATTTTATACCAAAAGAATCCAAAAAAAATGCCAGATAGAATTATTCCACCTGGCATTCCATAAGGTATTCGATTTATCACATAAATAACTTCTTTGTATATACCATCCCATTTTTATTTAATGAGACAATATAAAGACCAGATTGATTACTTGCCGGTATCTTAGTATTAGTAATTAATGAATGACCAGCATTGTAAACATACTAACCTACCATGCTAGTAATCAAGACATCAGCATTATTCCACTTTTCATCAACTCTTGCTTGTTTTTCTTTCCAGGTTTTCTCAAGCTCAATTACCATTCCATTCAGAGCATTGATATTAGTTTTTGCTTGAGCAAACAACTGCCCCGAAATTAAGATTACCATAAGTGATAATAAATAATTTGTAATTTTTTTATCTTTGCAATCCTATATTTAAAGAAAACTAAATAATGAAAGAATCAATTGCAATAATATGTGGCGGAGGTCCCGCACCTGGTATTAACTCAGTAATTAGCTCAGTTTCACTCGTATTTCTAAAATCAGGATTTAGAGTTATAGGTATTCATGAAGGATATAAGGGTCTGTTTGCTGAAACTCCTAAAACGGTAGAAATTGACTTCCAATTTGCTGATGATATCCATAAACAAGGCGGGTCAGCGCTTCAAATGAGTAGACATAAACCAAAAAATACTGAGTTTTCAACTAAGTTCTTTGTAGACAATAATGTTCAGCTTCTTGTTACAATTGGTGGTGATGATACTGCTTCCACAGCCAACAGAATTTCAAAGTTTTTGCGCAACCACGATGTAAGTATTCAAAACATCCATGTACCTAAAACTATTGATAACGATTTACCCCTACCTGCTGGTATTCCAACTTTTGGTTATCATTCTGCAAAGCAGGAAGGTGTTCGTATTTCACAAACTATTTATGAAGATGCCAGAACGAGTGGTAACTGGTTTGTGCTAGCTGCTATGGGAAGAGAAGCTGGCCATTTAGCCTTTGGAATAGGAGCTGCTTGTCATTTCCCAATGATAATAATTCCTGAAATGTTTGACAAAGTTAAGGTGACATTCGACAGGATTATTAACCTTGTTATTTCGGCAATAATTAAAAGAAAAATTGAAGGCATTGATTATGGTGTAGCCATTATAAGTGAGGGTGTTTTTCATTTTATGAACGATGAAGAAATCAAGAATTCAGGCATCAATTTTACATATGACGATCACGGACATCCCGAACTTGGAAATGTTAGCAAGGCACATATATTCAATTTATTATTACAGAATAAGCTGAAGGAACTTGGCGTTAGTGTTAAAAGTCGCCCGGTTGAACTTGGTTATGAACTTAGATGTGTTCAGCCAAATGCATATGATTTGATGTATTGTGGCATGCTGGGATTTGGTGTAAAAAAACTTTATGATGAAGGTAAAACAAGTTGTATGGTTACAGCTGATTCAACTGGTAAAATAGCTCCGCTTTATCTTGATGATGTAGCGGATAAATCGGGAAAAGTACAGCCACGGCTTGTAGATTTAACTAGTGATAAAGCACAGATGGTATTTAATGATGGTTTGCAGTTCATTGAGCCTGGTGATTTTGAGAATGCTAAAAAGTTTGTGAGTAATCCGGAAAATTTGGATTTCAGAGCCATTTTGGGTTGGTAACGAATTTATTAAAAACCAGGTATATTTGTATTTGATTTTTTTTGAATAGTAAATTACCCATCTAACTCGTGCAACTTTTTTATATAGTTTTGTTGTCTATATGTGCTATAGAGGGGATGGAACTGGTGTTCCGCCTTGTCTTCAAAACCAGTAGCAGACGTATAAAACCGGCTGTGGCAGGTTCGATTCCTGCCCCCTCTGCAAGTATATAGTTCAAATCCTGAAAAAAGATACTATTTTTGGTTGAGTTTAATAAAATACCTGGTGTAGATACAATACTAAATAATCATGAAATCAAAGATTTGATCTCAAGTACCGATGTTGATTTAGTAAAATATATTACCAGAAACATTATAAGCAGAATAAAGGATGAGGCAAAAAGTGGAAACTCAATTCCCGATCTATCCAATATTGTTAATCAAATAGTTTCTGAAGTAAACAAAATAAGATCTAAAAATCTTACTTATGTTATTAATGCTACCGGAATAATAATCCACACAAACCTGGGACGTGCTCCATATAGTGAAGAAATTTTAGCTGATACTTTAAAAACACTTGAAGGTTATAACAATCTTGAATTTGATCTTGAAAAAGCAAGTAGAGGCTCCAGAAATTCTCATGCTTCCGACTTGCTTAAATATCTTTGTGGCGCAGAAGATGTGTTGGTAGTTAACAATAATGCAGCTGCAGTAATGCTAATCCTGAGAACCTTTGCGAAAGAAAAAGAAGTTATAGTTTCAAGAGGTGAACTGATTGAAATAGGTGGTTCATTCAGGTTACCCGATATTATTGCTGCTTCCGATTGCAAAATGATTGAAGTTGGAACAACTAACAAAACAAAGGTATCAGATTATGAGAATGCAATTAACGAAAACACAGGTGTTCTTTTCAAAGCACATAAATCAAATTATTCCATTGAAGGATTTACTCATGAAGTGAAGCTTAATGAGATGGTTTCATTAGGAAACAAAAATAATATCCCGGTGGTTTACGATATGGGTTCGGGACTCTTAAATAGCAAATACACTAAAGATCTGAAAAATGAACCCAACGTAATGCAAACTCTAAAAACTGGTGTTGGATTGGTATGTTTCAGTGGAGATAAATTACTTGGAGGGCCACAAGCCGGAATAATTGCAGGGAAAAAAGAACTTGTTCAAAAACTGAAAAAAGAGCCGCTATTAAGGGCGTTAAGAGTTGACAAATTGACCTTGGCCTTTTTAGAAACCAACTGCAACTATTTCTTGGATGAAAAAATTCTTAATAAAAAAAATCTTTTTTATAATACTATCAATCAGCAACAAATTGAAATTGAAAACAAGGCCATACTGCTTCAAAAGCATTTGAAAAGGTATGGAATTGATTCTGAAGTTGTTACCAGCAAAGGTCAGTTTGGTGGTGGAGCTTTACCAGGTAGCGAAATTATTAGTTTTGCTGTTAAATTAATAATAATAAAAGACACTTCAAAAAAGAGGTCAGTATTTGCAGAAAATCTGTATAAAAAGCTGTTACTGCAGAGCATCCCGGTACTTGGTGTTTTACGAAAAGGTAATATTTATTTTGATGTGTTAACAATACAGAATAAGGAACTCGAATTAACTGCAAAGTTAATTAGTGATGTGTATAAACAAATATCTGGATAATGCGCCACTTGATAATAGGAACTGCCGGACATGTTGATCATGGTAAAACAGCATTAATAAAAGCCCTTACTCAAATTGATTGCGATACCCATAAAGAAGAAAAAGAGCGTGGCATTACAATAAACCTGGGGTTTGCACATGCTAGCCTGCCTTCTGGCGAAACAATTGGAATTGTTGATGTTCCTGGTCATAAAGATTTTATTAAAACAATGGTTGCAGGAGCTTTTGGAGTAGATATTGCTCTTTTAGTAGTGGCTGCCAACAGCGGTATTATGCCTCAAACAGTTGAGCATTTACAGATTATTGAACTTCTTGGTATTAATAATGGTATTGTTGTTATTACAAAAAAAGATCTGGCAGATGATGAAATGCTTGAGCTTGCCCAACTTGAAGTAGATGAGTTTCTCCAGGGATCAATTTTAGAAAATGCACCTATTGTTTCGGTTTCATCAACAACAGGTGAAGGAATTGATAAACTAATATCCGAAATATCAAATTTGATCCCCAAGCTTAAAAACAAAACTAATACAGAACTTTTTCGAATGTACGTTGACAGGGTATTTAATATAGTTGGTGTTGGATTTGTTGTAACCGGCTCAGTTTTGGGAGGAAGAATTGAAACAGGAAAAAATCTATACCTTTTACCAGGGAAAGTTAAGAATTTAAGGGTGAGAAACATTGAACGATATGGTATTTCCGTAAGTGATGTCGTAACTGGTGACAGAGCTGCCATAAATTTGTCAGGATTTAAAAATGAAGATTTTGAGAGAGGAATGGTATTATCTGATAAAATTATTGAAGAAACAGTTTTAATAGATACTACTTTACAATTATTTGCTGACAATTACGAATTAGGTATCTGGTCAAGAGTTATTTTTTATTCCGGAACATTCGAATGTGCTGCAAAAATGCATCTTTTAAATAAGGATATATTAAAAAGCGGTGAAAAGGCCATTATTCAGATTCATCTCGAAAAGCCTGCAATACTAGTAAACAAAGACAGATTCATAATTAGAAATTCATCAAATGACACTACCCTTGGTGGCGGCATTATACTAGATGTAAAACCGCTTCATCACAGGAGAAGAACACCCAAGTTAGGAAAAGCAATTAATGAGTTGCTAGATGTGACTTTAAATAGTGATAAGCAATTCAATATTATTAAGTTTGAATTAAAGAAAAGAAGATTACCCCTTATGGCTGAGCAATTAGCTGAAGTAATAGAAATGGAACCAGATAAGGTTCTTACAGAGTGTTTGGAAAATAATGATGGAACAGTAAAAATATATAAAGTTTCAGGGAAAAATATTCTGATAAACAAAGATTTACAAAATGATTTTATTGAAGTAATCCTTAATGCGCTGAAAGAATATCATTCAAATAATTTATTGATTGATGAAGGAATGGAAGCTAATGAGTTTTCAGGAAAATTTAATTTTAAGTTAAATGAGGCCGGCAAAATGTACATAAGTGCATTGTTAGCTTCTTTGGAAAAAGATAAAATAATTAAAAAAGTTGGTGATACCTGGGCACTTTATGAGCATTTTGTTAGAATTAATGACAAAACGTTGAAGCAGCTTAAGTGGCTTGAGGATACTTTGAAAAAATATAACAAACAAACCCCGTTAATAAAGGAAGTTGAGTCTAAGGCCTTTTCAGAAAAAATCAATAAAGAAAATCTGAAAATGCTATTAAAATATTTGGTTAACAATGGAAAATTAAAGTTAACAGAAGGGGAATATATACATTTAGATATCGTTAACGAAGTTAAAAAACAACTTCTTTTCGAGTTAAATAAAAAGGAAAAAGGGATTAATGAAAAAGAGTTCCGACTATTAATAGACAGCACAAAAATATTTGTTAAAACTGCTATAAGAATATTTGTCGAAGAAGGAATAATAACAAAATCAGAATTTTATATTCATATAACTGAAAAGGGAAAAGAGTTAATTAATTAGATTATGAAAACAATAGATGTACAAGGAAAACCATGTCCTTTGCCACTGATTGCTACTAAAAAAGCACTCAAAGAAAGCACTAATGATGAGCAAATTAAAATAATAACCAATAGTGAAACCTCTGCAAAAAATGTAATACGATATCTAAACGATAATGGAATAAAGGTGAATCAGCAAATTATAGGTAATAGCTATGAATTAGTATTTAGTAAGAATGGAGAAGAACCTATAATTGAAGAAGCTGAAGAATATTGTACTGGCTCACAACCAGATGATAAAGGTTTTGCCGTAGTATTTGGTAAGGACAGATTAGGAGAAGGATCGGAAGAGCTAGGAAAAATGATGGTGGGAGGTATGTTAACTGCCTTTTATGAAACGGAACGTATTCCTAAAAAAATTATTTTTATGAACTCGGGAATTAACTTAGTAGTAGAAGGTTCGACTGTTTTGAACATATTAAAAAAGTTGGAAATAAACGGAAGCAAACTACTAGTATGTGGTACATGCCTAGAATATTATAATAAAGTGAATAACATTAAAGTAGGAAATATCTCAAATATGGATGAAATATTGGAGGTATTAACAACCTATACAAAAGTGGTAAACATTTAATTGACAAATGAAAAAGAAAATAGATTTATTGAATTTTGTTGAACAAGGTGGATGCTCTGCTAAACTATCAGCATCAGAATTAAACAAGGCTCTGGCAGGATTGCCAAAAATGAAACACAAGAATCTACTTGTTGATATTGACACTCATGATGATGCGGGTGTTTATAAAATCAATGATGATTATGCACTTGTTCAAACAACCGATTTTTTTCCTCCAGTATGTTCCGACCCATATGATTTTGGGCAAATTGCAGCTGTTAATGCGCTTAGCGATATATATGCTATGGGCGGACAGGTATTAACCGCACTTAATATAGTTTTGTTCCCGTCAAGTTTATCTTTAACAATACTTAAAGAAATTTTAAGAGGAGGACAGGACAAAGTTAGCGAAGCCGGAGGTATTTTACTTGGTGGACATACTATTACCAATGATATTCCAACATATGGCCTTGCGGTTACCGGTTGGGTGCATCCTGATAAAATTATTACAAATGCTAATGCCAAGGTTGGAGACGTATTAATTCTTACAAAACCAATTGGAACAGGAGTAATTATCTCCGCAAAAAAAAACGACCTGGTTAGTGATGACAGTTATTTGGCTGCTGTTGAAAATATGAAACTATTAAATAAAAGAGCAGCAGAAATAATGATGAAGTATTCAGTAAACAGCGCAACTGATATTACTGGTTTTGGACTTCTCGGACATACGTTAAAAATGGCTTTAGGCAGTAATGTTTCTATTAGATTGTATTCAAAAAGAGTACCTGTTTTAGTTGGAGTAATGGAACTCATCGATTTAGGAGTTATTCCGAGTGCCGGATTCAGAAATCTTGAATACGCAGAAAAAGATTGCTTTTTTAGCGATACATTAGATTACAACAGAAAGATGTTGCTTGCGGATGCACAAACATCAGGAGGCTTACTATTATCAATTGCTGCTACTGAGGCTGACTCACTAATTTCTGATTTAAAAAAAGCAGGAGAAGGTTGTTCTGTAGTTGGAGAGGTAATCAACAAAGCTGAGAAGTTTGTTTATGTTGAGTAAACATACAATCTATTACGAGTTATAACTACTTCAAAAAATATCTCTCTGCTAGATTTTATTGCATTTATAACTCTCCAGACGAAGTTCTACTTCATAATCTGGGTTATAAGGCACGTAGAAACTCTGCCACAAGTACTCCAAGATAATTACCTACGGCATAACCTATTATTCCTACTGTTAATCCAGAAACTATAATCTCTTTGTTTTTGATAGCGCCTGCAACTGCTGGTACAAATGGCGGGCTGCAAATAAGTGCTGTTGATGTAACTATTACAGTATCAGTATCAATTTTGAAAAATACCGAGAGAAGAACCTGTAAAAATAATGAGCCAAAAACTACGAGAAATACATAGTAGAAAATTGTAGGTGAAGCGTTAGCTATATTTGTTAAATCAACCATTGAAGCCACATCAATGCTAAATACAAGAATGAAGTACATACCCAACTCAAAGGTATTTTTAAGCTTATTAACAGATGGAGACAATGAAAATAAAATTCCAAGTGTAGTTATTAATAGTATAACTACTATCATCTGATTTTTTTCAGGCGTAAATAGTGTTGTTGAGCCAGCAATTGCAAATATTCCCACCGATAATCCTAATGCCTTAAGCATTGGAATGCGGTTTTCCTTTTTGGCAAGTCCCCACATAGGGTTAACCGACATATCATTTAGTACATTCTGATCGTTACTTTTTAAACTGGGCTTAAACTTTGGTAATACATAGCCAAATACCTTTTGTCCAATTGTAATTAGAAAAAAGAAATAACCTGCTCCAATAAGCATATCATAAGCATGAGTAATTAAATATGTGTCATTATTAACATCAAGCATCAATTTTAATGCTGCAAGATTGGGTGTGCCGCCAGTATATACCCCAATTAGTAATCCACCAACTTTCCATAAATCCTGAATGTCATCTGTCCTAAATGCAAAATAACCAACTACAACTGCAGCTACAACAGCAAAAAAAGCAATTATCATCGAAATAACAGTGGTTCCGGCTAGTCTGGTCCATGCTTTTATATCCGAAGAAAACAGCATCAATGGAAGTGCTATAGGAATAGTAATTGTTGCTATAATATCTTGTATTTCGGCGCTATTCTCAGGCAATAAGCCCGAAACACCCGCTACTAAACCAACACCATAAGCAATAATTATAGCACCTATTCTTCTTAAAATCGATAATTTTTGACAAGAGTATAGAATTAGAAAAGGTGTAAATACGTAAAATATAACGAGCAAGGTTGTAGAAATCATTATAAAATAGGATTTGTGAAAATAACAGAAGTGATTTTGCTTTGTTGCAAAGTAATATTTTTTTAAGGTGATAAATATAGATATTTTTCGTGGAACAGAATTTCAAAAACTAAAATATCTATAACTCAATAGCTGGATCCCAAAAAACCTTCTCAAAATATAAAACTTTGCTGTCCTCAACTTTCAGCCCTTCGCTAATAAGCAATTGGGCCATAACATCATTGCCTCCAAAATGTTGTTTTCCGGTTAGCAGCCCGTTTCGGTTTACAACTCGGTGTGCAGGAAGATTCTGAGGTAAGTTTTTACTTGAGTTCATTGCCCAGCCAACCATACGTGCAGATCCATGGCTACCAATATATGATGCAATAGCGCCATAAGAAGTTACTCTTCCGTATGGAATTTGACTAGCAACATCATATACTTTTTGAAAAAAACCCTTTTCCATTTTTGCGGTTGTGTTGAGAATTAAAAATTAATCAAAGTGGTTTAAGTCTAAATTTCAAATACTTAATTTTTGTGTTATTCTCAAGCCACTTTTTTTCATAGTATGTTTGAATTTGGGTGAGCGCTTTGTCATTTTCCTCACCATAAACATCATACGTGTAATATAATAACTCATGGTTATTTTCTTTTATCACATCCAAAGTATATTCGAAAAAGATTATGTTATCAGTTTTTAAATGAATAACACCCTCCGGCTTTAATACATCATAGTACCTGTTTAAAAACTGTGGCGAAGTCAAGCGTCTCTTCTCTCTAATTTTACTTGGATGAGGGTCGGGAAATGTAATCCATATTTCCGATACTTCATTTTTTTCAAAAAAATATTCAAGGAGATTAATTCGGCTGCGGATAAAAGCTACATTTTTTAGTTTTTGTTCCTCAGTATTTTTCAAGCCACGCCATATTCTTGCACCCTTAATATCTATCCCAATAAAGTTTGAATTAGGGAACATTTGTGCTTGGCCTACAGTGTATTCACCTTTGCCACAACCTAGTTCAAGTACTATTTTATTCTCATTATTAAAAAATTCTTTATTCCAATTGCCTTTGTACTTAAAACCTTCAATAATTTCTTCATAACTTAATTGAAACATATTGTCGAATGTAGCGTTTTCGGCAAAGTGTTGAAGCTTATTCTTTTTGCTCACCTCTGGAAATTATTGTTTATTTAACAAGTAACCAGGCCTTTGGGTTGGCCTCATTACGAATTGCCACCAATTTATGTTCAGCAGTAGCACGGTTTTCAAAAGTTGAAAAAGCAACCCTATACATCCCGTATTTGTTTGTATCAGCAATTAATGCATCAAAGCCCTGATTTTTAAGTTTACTTACTAACCGCACTGCATTTGATTCTTTTGAAAACGAGCCTGCAATAATAAAGAATTTCTCAGAGGAAGAACTTATTAAAGAAATTGGTTTAGAAATTTTGATGTTTTCGGTTTTAACAACCGGGATATTGATATCTTCAATAACCTTAGTTGGCATTTCTTCTGCTAGATATTCATTTTCAGTTACAACAACCGGGTTCTCATTTTCATCATTAGCAGGAACTTCAGATAATTGATCTGTAGCTTTTTCTTGTACAACAGCACTTTCTTTATCATCATTTGCTACTACCTCTGTTTTTTCTTCTTCAAGAAAAAAGGGGAAAAATGATGTTGTACTACGGCTTAACCTGGCAACGGAAGTTGAATTAATATTCGTTGATAAATAATCGTTTACACTAGAATAAAAGAAAGGAACTTGCGAGGAATACTGGCTAATATAATATAACATCGAATCCCTACGCATATATATATAGCCACTTCCCATAATAAAAGCAACTACTAATAAAAAGATAATATTGTTTGAAAAAGTAGACTTCCTCCGGTTAGCTTGCATTTTTTTTCCGGGGGGTTGTTTAATTTCTTTTGTGTCTTTATTTTTTTTTCTATCAACAGGTTTTTTTCTTGTTTTATTTTTATTGATAGCCGATTTTACAATATTCTTAACCTTTTCCTCATCGGAAACTCTTCTTATTGCAGGAGAAACCAAACTGCTTAGTCCAAAAGAATTAGGATTATAATTAACCTTAGCATCTTGTTGAAAGACTACGTTCTTATCCACATCAAAATATATGGATCCAATATTTTTAAAATTTATTTTTTTACCTGAATTTAATGCAGTGTGACATTGAAAGACAAATTGATCAACTCTTTGTTTTGCTGTTTTGTATCCAATTTGTTCCTGCTGAGCAACATAATTTACAAGAAGTCCATCATTTGTGCGAAGATGAACATTAAAATGAATTTCACGAAAAGAAGGTGAGAAATTATAATTTACCTCATTAATTAATACTGGTTTATCATTAGTAAGAAATCCGCCTAAGCCGGGTATGACTACGCATTCGTAATCATACAATAAATCGCCAACGTACCTTGCTATTTTCATCTTTGATAACCTTTATTCCGAACCTGCTAAAGTAAACAATCTGTACGTGAATTTCAAGAAATAGTTTCAAGTTTTAGCAGGTCGTTATAAGTGTCAATGGCAACACTTTCATAATCAGTAATATCAACAGAAATAGGAATAGCATTTTCGAGCCAACGTAGTTGTTCAAGTTTTTCAGCTTGCTCAAGTTTACCAGCAGGCATATTGACAATTTCTTTAAGAATATTTGATCTATAACCATAAATACCAATATGCTTAAAAAAAGTAAAGTTGCTTAACCAGTCTTCTTTATTTATTCCACGAAGCATTGGTATTGCATGTCTGCTGAAGTATAATGCCCTATTATCATTTTCTAAAACTAGTTTAACTACATTTGTATCAAACAGTTCATCCTTTGAAATTATTTTCTTTGCAAGAGTACCTATTTGAACACTATTGTTTTCAAAAAGATTAATTATGCTGTTAATTTGTTCAGGATTAATATATGGTTCATCACCTTGAATATTAACAACAACATCAAAATCTTCACCTTTTTCTGAAAGAATTGTAATTATCTCATTGCAACGTGAAGTTCCATTTGGATGGTTAATGTCCGTCATGATTACTTCCCCGTTAAAACTTCTAACATGGTTATAAATTCGTTCGTCATCAGTAGCAACAACAATTTTTGAAATTTTTTGTGATTTTGCCACTTGTTCATACACCCTTTGTATCATACTTTTCCCCTTAATAATGGTCAAGGGCTTTCCTGGAAAACGAGTGGATGCATATCTGGAAGGAATTATACCAATGCTTTTCATGTGTTGGTTTTATTGCTATTACTAGAAGTCTGTAATTGGTTGATGTGATATAAACCACCAGACTTCAAAAATCATTCCCGACTCTTGATTTTTCTATCTTGTACTCAATTAAAATAGTCCGTTAACCTCGGCATTTACTTTTTCTATAACAATACTTAAATCTTCAGGTTTATTGAAGTCGATATCATCAACATTAACTATTAAAAGATTGCCTAACTTGTAACCTTGAATCCATGATTCATATCTTTCGTTAAGTAATTTTAAATAATCGAGGCGTATTGATTCTTCATAATCACGACCTCGTTTTTGAATTTGCTCAACCATTGTTGACACTGATGCTCTTAAATAAATCAATAAATCGGGAGGTTGGATAAATGAATTCATAAGTTCAAATAGTGAGCTGTAATTATCAAAATCTCTGGTCGACATTAAATTCATTTCATGTAAATTAGGAGCAAAAATATAAGCATCTTCATATATCGTTCTATCCTGAATAATATTTTTACCGCTTTGACGAATTTCAACAACTTGTCTGAATCTTGAATTTAAAAAATACACCTGTAAATTGAATGACCATCTCTGCATATCATCATAAAAACTATGGAGATAAGGGTTGTTTTCAACATCCTCATAATGTGGTTTCCAACCAAAGTGTTTGGCCATTAGTTTTGTAAGGGTTGTTTTACCTGATCCGATATTTCCAGCTATAGCTACATGCATTTGTGTTATTTTTTTTACGAAAGTATATAAAATATTACAGTTTAAGAATTTCTTCAACATATTCTCTACTGCCCGATAAACGTGGAATCTTATTTTGCCCGCCTAATTTATTGCGTTTTTTCATCCACTTATAAAAGGTATTCTTTTTCAAATTTACAATTATAGGCTGTTTAAGAAGTAAACTATGGTATCGTTTAGCCTCATAGTCAGAATTAACTGATTTTAAAGCATTGTCGAATGCCTCGTTAAAAAAATCAGGGTCTGATGGTTTCTTTTCAAATTCAATTAACCATTGATGAGCAACTTCATTATTATTGAACAAAGGAGCAGCAGTATATTCATTAATAATAGCCCCTGTTTTTGAACATGCAATTGAAAAAGCTTTTTCAGCATTATCAATTATAAGCTCTTCTCCAACCGCATTTAAAAAGTTCTTTACTCTACCTGTAATTCTAATTCTAAATGGGGTTTTCCCGGTAAAAATAACGGTATCACCAATCATATATCGCCAAAGTCCTGCGTTAGTGCTAATTATTATTGCATAGTTTATTCCAATTATTACATCAGCTAACTGCACAATTTTAGGGTTTTCGTTATCAATACTACTAACAGGAATAAATTCGTAGTAAATTCCATAATCAAGCATTAAAAGCAGATCTGTATTATTTTTTTGATCCTGAATGGCAAAAAACCCTTCCGAAGCATTATAAGTATCTGAATATGCCATCTTTTCAGATGGTATAATATTATTGTACTGTTCACGATATGGTTCAAAGTTAACTCCACCATGGAAAAACACTTCCAGATTTGGCCAAATTTCATGCAAATTATGCTTCCCCGATTTTTTAAGTATTTTACGAAGAAGCACAAGCATCCATGATGGTACTCCTGAAATGCTTCTAACATCATGGTTCATAGTTGATTCAGCCATTAGCTCAAGTTTATTCTCCCATTCATCCATTAAAGCAATAGTTAATGATGGAGTACGCTTAAACTGAGCCCAGAAAGGCAAATTATGCATTAATATAGCCGATAAATCACCTTCAATGTATGTTGTGTGGCTTACTTCAAATATGTTTCTGCTTCCTCCCATAACCAGGCTCTTACCTTCAAACAGTTCCGATTCAGGATACAAACTAAAATACAAGGCTAGCATATCTTTACCACCTTTATAATGGCATTCTTCCAGAGCTGCCGGACTCAACGGTATAAATTTACTTTTTCCGGCAGTAGTTCCTGATGACTTTGCAAACCATGTTATTTCTTCCGGCCAAAGTATGTTTTGTTCACCTTTACGTAATCTGTCAATTGATGGTTTTAGGTCTTCGTATGAGCTAATAGGTAGTCTATTTTGAAAAGTAGTTTTTGAATTGATACTTCTATAATCATACTTTTTCCCCCATTCAGTATCGCGTGCAGTAGTAATAAGTTTTTTGAATACTTCATTTTGAACTTCAACAGGATATTTGCTGAAAAGTTCAATCTGATGAATTCGTTTTTTAATCCACCAATTAAGTACTGAGTTTACAAAAGCCATAGCTATTACTTATTGGGAGTCAAAAATAAAGAATTTTGTAACTGACTTCTATATATTTTTTGTAAAATTTAGAGTGATGCTATAAGGACGAATAATTCAAGAAAGAACTATTTATTGTTTATCAGCTGATATTTAGCTTCAAGGATGAATAACGTGTAGTTATTTAATGCTAATTATTTAATTTGGGAATTCACAAAACAAATCTCCTTCAGATATTCTTGAATCTATCATTTCTTATTCTTCCTATCTTTGCATAATTAATCTAAAAAAATACTGTGACGAAAAAATACAATATAATTATAATAGGTAGTGGACTGGGTGGTTTACAAAGTGGCGTAATACTAAGTAGAAAAGGTTATAAAGTATTAGTTCTAGAACAAAATTATCAGGTTGGCGGATCATTGCAGACCTTTAAGCGAAGAGGATGCACATTTAGTACAGGCATGCATTATATTGGTAGTTTAGATGAAGGTCAGACGCTTAACAAAATATTCAAATATTTTAATCTGTTTGACGGAATAGAATATAAAAGACTTGATGAAAAAGGATTCGACATTTTTAATATTGGTGGAACTGAATACCGTTTTCCAATGGGACTGGATAATTTCAGAAAGCAGATGTATGAATATTTCCCCGAGGAAGAAGATGCTATTGATAAATATGTAACAGAAATTCAGAACACCATTGATACTCAGGATATTTACCTGTTAAAAGATACAGAAAATAAGTCAGGCGATGTTACTAAATACCTGACGATGAATACATGGGATTTTATTTGTTCATTAACAAAAAATACTAGACTACAACAAGTTTTGCGCGCACTAAATTTTGTATATGGAGGGGTTAAAGAAAAATCTCCATTCTATCTTCATGCACTTGTAAATTACCATTTCATTACAAGTTCATATCGTATTGTTAGCAGTTCAGGCATGATAGCAAAAAAGCTAAAGGATGAAATAATTGAAAACGGTGGAGATGTACTAACTAAAAAAGAGGTTACAAATCTTGTAATAGAAAATAATAAAGTTACTACAGTTGAAACCAAAGATAACATGAGATATAAGGCTGACAATATTATTTCCGATGTGCATCCTGCAACAACAATGGATATAATTAGTGAAGGAAGTATAAAAAAATCATTTAGGAATAGGATGAAAAATAAGGAAAATACTATGTCGGCTTTTGCTGTACACCTAAACATTAAGAAAAACACTTTTAAGTATATTAATGCAAATTATAATTACTATAAACGTGATGATGTATGGTATGCTTCTTATTATGATGAAAAAACATGGCCCGAACATTACTTTATGCATTGTTCAACTCCAGAGAATGGGAGTGAATATTCCAACTGTATTGGATTACTCACGCATATGAAATTTGAAGAAGTTGCTCAATGGAAAGATCTTCCAATAAATAAGCGGGGAGCTGACTATAAGGAATTCAAAAACAAAAAAGCCGAACAGCTAATTGCCCTTGTTACTAAGAACTTTCCGGAGCTGGAAAATAATATTATTGATTTTAATGTATCAACTCCGCTAACCTATAAGGATTATCTGGGAACGCCTAAGGGTTCGATGTATGGAACTTTAAGGGACAGTAACAACCCGGTGGGATCGTATATTTCGCCTCGTTCTAAAATTAGCAATCTGTTTTTTACGGGACAAAATTTAAATTTGCATGGAATGTTAGGGGTAAGCCTCAGCTCAATACTTACTTGTGGCGAATTTGTTGGTGTTAACAATCTATTAAAAGAAATAAATGCACAAAACTAATACCATACGAAAAGGAAGAGGCCTGCGAAGATTGCGCAACACAATAATAATCATAGCGTTATTCATTGCTACACTAATTATTATTTACAATACAAAAACAAAAATTTCTGCTCCTGAAGTTGATGACATATCAATATTAGAAGTAGAACGTGAAAACCCCTCAGCTGATTTTTACAAAATTGGAAACAGCTGGCTCCGTAAGAACAGTTATGGACTTTGGGAAATGTATCTTGAAGGTAGTCCGTTTGAGATTGGTGTAATAAATGGCAAACTAACCAAGGAACTAATTAAAATTCAGGAAGATGCTTTTGTAGAGCAAATTAACACACTGATTCCTTCAAAATTCTACCTTAAATTTCTGAAGTATTTTACCGGGTGGTTTAATCGCGATATTGAAGAATATATACCTGAAGAATATTTACAGGAAATATATGGTGTGTCATTTGGTGCTTCGGGTGGTTATGAATATATAGGAAATAACTATGAAAGGATGTTGAACTATCATGGGGCACACGATATTGGACATGCTCTTCAGAGTCTGGCACTTGTGGGATGTACATCTTTTGCCGCAAATATGCATACTGATGATAGCACAATGATAATTGGCAGAAATTTTGATTTTTACATTAACGAATCTTTTGCCAAAAATAAAATTGTAGCATTTGTAGCTCCCGAAAAGGGACATAAGTTTATGTATGTAACATGGGCAAGTATGATAGGTGTTGTATCGGGCATGAACGAACAAGGATTAACTGTATCAATTAATGCTGCGAAATCTGATATCCCTACAAAAGCAACAATGCCAATTTCTTTGTTAGCTCGTGAAATATTACAATATGCCGGAAATATTGAAGAAGCTATAAGCATTGCGGAAAAGCGCCAGATATTTGTTTCAGAATCGATATTTGTTGGTTCCGCCAAAGATCATAACACAGTTATAATTGAAAAATCACCTTCAAAACTTGGAGTTTATAGTACTGAAAATAAGAATATTGTTTGCTCAAATCATTTTCAAAGCGATGTTTTTAGTAGTGATTCAAACAATATAAAATATATACAAGAATCTGCTTCGGAATATCGTGAATTGCGTTGTCAACAGTTAATTAACAATAAACAAAATATAGATTATATTGGTGTTGCAAATATTCTTAGAGATTACAACGGCATTGATGATGTTGACATTGGTATTGGAAATGAAAAAACCATGGCTCAAATGATCTCTCATCATAGTATTATCTTTCTTCCTGAAAAATTACAAACATGGATTTCTACTGCCCCATACCAGCTAGGTGAATACCTTTCGTATAATTTGTATCAAGTATTAAATACATCTAATATAAATCAAAATACAGTGCTTTACGATTCTTCATTTAACATAGAACCATCATACTTTTTATACTCTAGTGAATTTAATAATTTTAAGAAATACAAAAAGCTGCGTAAAGCAATTCAAACACATATAAAAGAAAAAACTCGTATTGAAAACGAAAGTGAATTTATTGAAGATTTAATTGGTAGAAACGTTGAATATTATCAGGCATATGTACTAGCAGCTAATTATTTCTATACAATTAACGAAAAACAAAAAGCCTTAACCTACTATAAGAAATCGTTGGACAAAGAGTTTGAGAATACTACAACAAAAACTATGGTTAAGGAAAGAATTGTAGAGATTGAAAAAGGTATTTGAAATGCAAATAACTATTGTACTTACCTTTCTTTGTGTAACTTTGTGCTCCCGATGCTATCGGGAGTGTGATATTTCGTGTTAAACTTCTCCAGAAACAGATTACACAAATTTAAATATTGAAACTCAAAAAATGTCAATACCCAAAATAGAACTTAAGTCATTAGCTGAAATAAAAAAATTCCAGGAAGGTAAGCTAAGGAACACACTTTCTTATCTTAAGAATAATTCAAAATTCTATCAAAAATTATTCAAGGCTAATAACATTGTTGTTGATAACATAATAACCCTGGAAGATCTTACAAAAATTCCTGTAACAACTAAAAATGATCTTCAAAAGCATACCGATGATTTCTTGTGTGTTGATAGAAAGAAAATAATTGACTATGTTACAACTTCAGGCACAATGGGTGAGCCGGTTACATTTGCAATGACTAACAATGACCTTGATCGGCTTGCGTACAACGAATATATTTCATTTTCATGTGCCGATACAACCGAAGATGATATATTTCAATTATTGGTTACTATCGACAAGCGGTTTATGGCCGGTATGGCCTACTTTTTAGGATTGCGAAAACTTGGTGCTGGAATTATCCGTACCGGCCCTGGTTTGCAAAAGCTACAGTTTGAATCGATTAGCAAATTCAATCCCACAGGCTTTGTTACTGTTCCATCATTTATACCCAGACTTATAAGCTTTGCCAACGAAAATGGGATTGATTATAAAAATTCATCTATAAAAAAAGCAGTGTGTATCGGTGAGCCGATTCGTAATCCGGATTTTTCACTTAACACTCTTGGTAAGAAAATAACTGATAATTGGGATATTAAATTGTATTCTACATATGCTTCCACAGAGATGGGTACGGCATTCACAGAATGTGCAGCAGGACAAGGTGGACATCATCATCCGGAAATGATAATTGTTGAATTTCTTGATGAAAATAATAACACTGTTAAAGAAGGAGAGCCGGGTGAAGTAACTATAACAACACTTGGAGTAGAAGCAATGCCATTGCTTAGATTTAAAACAGGTGATATATGCCATCATCATACAGAGCCATGCTCCTGTGGCAGAAACACAATGAGGTTGGGTCCTGTAATAGGACGCAAGCAACAAATGATAAAACTGAAAGGGACTACTTTATATCCACCTTCAATTTACGATGTCCTCAACGACATTAATTGTGTTGAAAATTATATTGTTGAAGTTTCAACTAATGAACTTGGCACAGACAAGCTATTGATTAAAGTAGGTTGTAATAACGTGCTTTCAAATACCGAGAAGAAAATAAAAGATAATTTCAGAGCTAAATTAAGGGTCGCTCCTGATATATTATTTTTTAAACCTAAAGAAATTTCAGATATGCAATTACAAGAAGGTAGCCGGAAACCCATAATATTTAACGACTATAGATAAGAAATGAAGAAAGCATTCTGGTTAGTTTTTATATCGTTAATATTGTTCACAAGCAATAATTATTCACAATCAAACAAAGCATATTGTGCACAGGAAATAACATGGTTTGGACTGGATTATTCTGTTACATTTTTCACCGATGAAAGTGCTTTTCCTGATCCTTATAAATTAAGAGATAAATTGTTCTACGAGTGGAATAACCTGGTTTTTAAAGAAAATAAAAAATTTGATATTGCAACGTCATTCAATAAAAGCCATGTGGCTTATAGCACTAGTTTTATTAATAACCGTAATAAGAATGTTGATATTTTTAAAAACATTGGTAACTACATATTTCACCGTAGGCATTTTAACAGCGACTCAATACAGAAAATAGTAGATACCTACAAGATACGAGAGAATAATGTTGGTGTTGGACTAGTGATAATTGTTGAAAGCCTAAACAAGCCAGAACGTGAAGCAACATACTGGATTACATTCTTCGACATAAAAACTAAAAAAGTATTGCTAACTGAACAAATTATAGGTATCCCTTCTGGTGCCGGAATACGTAACTACTGGGCAAATTCATTTTATAATGCCCTAATAAAAGCTGAGCGTGAAATGGGATTTATTTTTTGACTATGAAAATTAAGAAAATACTTTTATTAATTTCATTAATTATGGTTGTAGCCTTTGTTTACGGGCAAAATACTGCAACCCTTACAATTAGCATTTCAAATATTGAGTTAAACGGGAGTAAAATATTTGTTGGGTTATATGATAACAAGAACGATTTTAAGTTAAAATCAGGTGCTGTTGATTCAGTAATACTAATTCCTGATTCTGAAAACATTGAAGTATCATTGAAGAATATTCCTTCTGGTAGATATGCAGTTGCTATTTTCCAGGATATTAATAGCAATAACAAATTAGATATGCGGGAGTTTAAGATTCCTATAGAACCAATTGGCATATCAAATTATTCTGTTAATAATTCATTCTTGCTGCCTATATTTAATAAAGCACAATTTAGTGTAGAAAGAGATACTTTGGTGTTTATTTCGTTAATATCTAGAAAATAGCATATATTCCATTAATAAATACAATTAAACTAGATTTTTATGTTAAATTTAATTTTTATTTAACTATAAATAACTAAATTTGCGTGATATAATTATTTATTTATCTAATTAAATATAACAATATGAAAAAACTTACTCTTTTTTTAGGATTGTTGTTCGCAACAACCTTTGGCTTTGCCCAAACACCTTTAACTGAAGCTGTTGATTTTACTGCTACAGACATCAATGGTGTTGAGCGAAACTTATTTTCTATTTTGGATGGAGGACAATACGTTTGTATTGATTTCTTCTTTACTAATTGATCATCATGCACAGGCACCGTACCATATTTAGTCGAGGCCTACGATCTTTTTGGCTGTAACACAGCAGACCTTTTTGTTATCAGCGTTTCATCATCCGATAATAACGCGACATGTATTTCATACAATGCAAATCTAGGCATTGAGTTTCCAACCATAAGCGCAGTAGAAGGCGGTGGTCAAGGCATCACTAATACTTATGGGATTAACGCTTCCCCTACCTACATATTAATTGCTCCTAACCATGATATTGTTATTCAGGATATTTGGCCTGTTCCAAATGCACAAACATTCATTAATGCTTTTGAAGGTCAAGGTATACAACAGGCATCATGTGGTGGTGTAACTGCAAATTTCACATCAGATATTACATCAGCATGTGGAGAAGGTACAGTTGACTTTTCTGATATGTCAGTTGGAGATATTACAAGCTGGCTATGGACTTTTGAAGGGGGTGACCCCGGGACTTCTACTGAAGAAAACCCGTCAGTTTTTTATAATTCTGTAGGAAGCTGGGATGTAACATTAAATGTTAATGGAGAAGAAGGAGATACTTTTACAGTAGAAAATTATATTGATATTTTTGAAATTCCTGATGTAACGCAGGAGCCCTTTGATGTTGCTTGCGTTTTTTGGGTACCGTTTGAACTTACCGGAGGTATGCCCGAAGGTGGAGAATATAGCGGAGATGGAGTAACAGATGGAATGTTTAATCCTTCTACCGCAGGCTTAGGAGATCACACTATTACTTACACTTATATTTCTGATGATGGATGTGAAAATTTTGCTGAAGAAAATTTATACGTAGACGCATGCACAGGTATTGATGAAACAAATGAAGCTGCAGTACAGATTTACCCTAATCCTACAGTTGATGTTGTAAATATACTATCCAAATCTACTATGGTTTCGATTAGTATTCACAATTTTAAAGGGCAACTAATGGAAAGGACAAAATTGAATAAGAATAGTTATAAAATTAACACCTCTTCATACCCATCAGGAGTATATTCAATTAAAATTGAAACAGAAGATAATATTAATAATAAACAGCTGATAATAAAGTAAACCAGCGTTGTTTTAAATGACGCTAGCTTAGAATTAATTTATTAGCATAATTATAAACATTGTATATGAAAAAATTAACTCTTTTTTTAGGATTGTTGTTAGCTACAACGTTCGGTTTTTCTCAAACATCATTAACTAGAGCTGTTGATTTTACAGTTACAGATACGCATGGTAATGAGATAAATTTATTTTCGATATTGGATGGAGGCCAATACGTTTGTATTGACTTCTTTTTTACTACATGACCATCATGCATAAGCACCGCCCCTTATATAGTCGGAGCTTACGAAGCATTTGGTTGCAACACTGCTGATCTTTTTGTTATGTCAGTTGATTGGAATAATACAGATGCACAGTGTATTGCATTTGATAATACATACGGAATTGAATTTCCAACCGTTAGTGGTTTACAAGGAGGAGGAAATGCCATTTTTAATACATATGGTGTTCAATTTGCTCCTACTTACATACTAATTGCTCCTGATCACGACATTGTTATTCAGTCAATTTGGCCTTATAGTACACAAACATTTGTAACTGCATTTGAGGCTCAAGGTGTAGTACAGGCATCATGTGGTGGTGTAACTGCAGATTTTACTTCAGATATTACATCAGCATGTGGAGAAGGTACAGTTAGCTTTTCTGATATGTCGGAAGGAGACATTACAAGCTGGCTATGGACTTTTGAAGGTGGTGACCCTGCAACTTCTACAGAAGAAAATCCAACAGTTTTGTATAATTCCGTAGGAAGTTGGGATGTAACATTAAATGTTAATGGAGTTGATGGAGATATATTTACAATAGAAGATTATATCGATATTTTTGAAATTCCTGAAGTTACACAAGAACCTTTTGATGTTGCCTGCGTTTTTTGGGTACCGTTTGAACTTACCGGAGGAATGCCTGATGGCGGAGAATATAGCGGATACGGAGTAACTGATGGCATGTTTGATGCTTCTGTTGCAGGCTTGGGTGATCATACAATTACTTACACCTATATTTCTGATGATGGTTGTGAAAATTTTGCTGAAGAAAATTTATTCGTTGATGCCTGTACAGGAATTGATGAAATAAATGAAGCTGCAGTGCAGATTTACCCTAATCCTACAGTTGATGTTGTAAATATACTATCTAAATCTACAATGGTTTCGATCAGTATTCACAATTTTAAAGGACAACTAATGGAAAGGATGAAGTTAGATAAGAATAGTTATCAAATTAACACTTCCTCATATCCATCAGGAGTTTATTCTATCAAAATTGAAACCAAAGACTCTATCATTAGTAAACGTCTGATAATAAAGTAAATAAACTTTATATTAAATTAAACCCCCTTAATGAATAATTCGTTAAGGGGGTTTGTTTTTTATGATTGTCAATCCTTACAAAGCAACTAAAATATTGATAATCAACATCAAACGAAATATCAGTTACAAACAGAAATAGCTTAGAAAAGAAAATTTAATCCTATATAAATACCTGAGTTACCATCCTGTTCATTAAGAGCTTTACCGTAATCAATTGCAAGAATAAAATTCTGATTCATGGCAATATGAAGTCCGCCACCTACACTGTTATGGAATGTTTCAGAACCAAAATCAAAATAATTTGCTTCAGTATGAGGTGAATAATCTGTTGTTGAACTAAGCTTATCTTCAACTTCATAATTCTTAATAACCCTTCCTGTATCAAAGAAGGTACTCAATGCGAAATAAAAATTCTGGTTAAACCATACAGTACTGAAAACTTTCCATCTAAACTCAAAATTTCCGTATACTATTCCATCACCAACAATTCGGTTGCGTAATATTCCTCTAAGAGTTTTTGCGCCACCCAAGCCTTCGCTATACGCTCCATTCATTTTCGACATATACATAATTGGTTCCACATAATATGGTACTTTACCAAAAATTGTAGATTGAAGACCAAGCCGATAAACAAATGATAGTTTATCTTTTACTAATGTGAAATACTGCCGGTGAGTAACAACTAGTTTCGTAAAACCACTTTCCATATTTGATAATGGTTTTGGTGCCCCAATCAAGATTATTTCAGACCATATTCCACGCATTGGGTTTGGCTCATTATCACGTGTATCGTAAACTGCACCAAGCTTAAAATTGGTTAATAAACCACCAGATTTTTGATCTTCGGAAATAATACCCCAATCAACATATTTGTCATAAAGCCCAGGTGTATCAGGCAGCATATCTTCTGCTGATTTATTTTTATTCAAATGATCAATATCTACAGATGTTGTATAAATGCTGAAAAGATTAAATCCTGCCAACCATTTAAAATTACCAGCTATCTTACCCTGAAAATCCAGTTTAACTCTAAAGAATTCTCTTTTCTGACGATAAAAGACACGTGAGATATAATCAGCATTAGAGGTTTCTTCCCAATCGTGATTGTAAACAGCATCGTAACCATTAAATCCATAAAAACTATATGCCTGATCAGGTATATAGCTAACATCAGCACTTACTCTTACACCTTTAATAAGTGCTTCCGAATCATAATAAAATCTGAATAAACCACTACCTTTTGTATACCAAGATGCTTCCATATAAAGCGAATGATCGTATTTAGGATATTTGGAACCATCACCATAATCATATAAATTAACTAACGCACCGTATTGAAACCCAAGATCAGAGTTATACGAAATAACAGGAAGTGCCCCCAGATTCCATCCCGTTTTTATTTTTTCTGTTTTTGCTTCTTTCTCTTTCTTCTGTGCTTCGGCAACAGGAATAATAATAATTAATCCAAGAATTATTAAAATGATTTTTTTAAAATTGTTCATATTAAGATTTTTATGGTTTAAATTTATTAGCTAAGCTTTAAAATAGTTTCAGGTAAAACATATATAGTTTAATACTATTCTTTAAGGAAAGACCCTCTGCTTAATAATCTACTATCTTTAGTTATTCTGAATGTATAAATCCCGGAAGGGAAATCAACTACTGACATTTTTGTAGATTTTTCACTAAAATACTTAATGCCTACTAAACTACCAACCGCATTATAAACACTAATTAATCTGTCCTTCTCAAAGTTATAAGTTTCAAAAGTGACAAATTCACTCGATGGATTTGGGTATATTTTAACGCTAACTAGCTCATCACCAAGATTTATGATGCCAGTATTAGTTTCTATTGCCAAACTATCAACAAGCAATACCGATCCTGCCTGAAACTCCACCCCTGATGACACAATTATAACATTAAAGGTATCAGGAACATGATTATTTAGGTTAACCATATTAACAGTAAAAGAAGTCCAGGAAACTGCATCCTTTAGGTAACCGAACCCATATCCAATGGTGTCCATAATGCCATCATCATTGCGTTTAAAATTATATATGAGAACAGATGCCGAATCGCCATTAGCTCCACTATATTGATACATCCCTGTTAATTTTGATACATTCTCATGCAAAGCAAGACCTCCATCAATTGTGTATTGCTGAGAACTTGGATCAATGTTTATTTGTGCTAATGTTATAACTCCGGGTATAACAATACTACCAAAGAAACTTTTTGTTTCAAGCATAGCTGAATAATCACCCGAGAATGCAATATCTGATTTGAGTACGGTATAACTTCCTAAAAGCAGTAATGCCGGGTTTGGGGTATTCCAGAATTCTGGTTCTTCATAAAAACCATTATCAATCCATGATTGAAACTCAGCATTTGGAAGAGTTTGAGAAAAATTAACTAAACTTAATGCCACCAAAATAGTAGTTATAATAAGGTTTTTCATTTTTTTAACTTTTTATAAGGCATGAAAATAACATTATATTTTTTGATGCTAATTTAAACTTTATATTCGTTTGCTGAAATCAAAAGCACTTTAATTGATAATGCCAAAATACAAATATCTGAATTACAGTTTTTTACTGATTTTAATGTTTTTCATATACGAAGTGAAATCGGTATATGCACAACAGATAACAGATAGTTTGTATGTACTTGATGCAGTAATTTTAACCAACGACAGCTTACTTCCTATTGAGAATGCTCATGTTATTAGCAAATTTAACAGGTGGGGTACAATCAGTAATAAACAAGGCAGGTTTAAACTTTATATGAAGGATTCCGACTCTATTCTAATAACATCAATCGGGTTTAGCCCCTTAATTTTACAAATAGACACTTCAATATTAATAAAAGATAGTATTTTAAGAATTCAATTACCAAAGGACACAATAACAATTAACGAGGTAGTTATAAGGGCATATTGGGATTATACTACAATGAAACAAATTGTAATTAATATGCAACCCATCGACCTTAGCCAGTTTTATCCTGATTGGACAGGTACCGAATTACTATATATGGAACCTCATCCCATGTCGTTTAAGGGACCAATACAAGCTCTGTATGATGCATTTAATCATAGTGCTATTTTACAAAGGAGATTAATAAAGAACCGAAAAGAGTATAATCAACTTATGTATCAAATGGGCAGATATTTAGACACAATACCTGCTAAACCTGAGCATATGCAAGAGTAGCGATACTAACTTTTGTCTGTGGAATTTCGAGTAATGCTTGAGCACATGATTCAAGAGTAGCCCCGGTTGTTAACACATCATCAACCAGTAATATATGCTTATCTGTTAATTTTTCTGAATCAATAATTCCAAATTTACCCTTTACATTCTCCCAACGCGAATATCTGGCTTTTCTAGTTTGCGTTTCAGTATGCTCATTTCTTAGCAATACATCATTAACTACTTGTACATTCATTGCATTACCTATTCCTTCGGCTATAATATCACTCTGATTAAAACCACGTTTATGAAGCTTTTTACTATGTAAAGGGACTGGGACTATTAGTTCGATAGTATTAAAAAACTTAGATTTCTTTAAATCGCTACCTAATAAATATCCCAAATATTTTCCGGTTTCGGTATTGCCTTTGTATTTAAACTGATGGATTAATTTTTGAACACTTCCCCCCTTATTAAAAAACAGAAATGATGTTGCAGCATGAATAATAGCCCTTCCCCAAAAAATTTGGGATATTGGATTATCTTCATGTTTTTCAAAATTTGTTTTTGGAAGTTTGAATAAACACGAAAGGCAGAGAATTTTCTCCTGACTCACAAGAGGCTTACCACATACCTGACAAAGGTTTGGAAAGAATAAATTGAGGAAGTCAGTTATCCACATTTGAATAATGATGTACGATGTGTTGAGTTAAATTATCGTACTAAGATACAGAAAAAAATTGAAATCAGTTGGTAAGTTGTCGGGTTATTGATTCGATAACAATTACAACCACGATAATCTATTCTAACACTCCTAACTCCTCAACTTGAAGCACTTCTTTAGTTTCTTCATTATAAACAAATGCAACAACATGGCAATCGGTAGGAATCCAATCAACAATAAATTCCTGCGTATATGTATTTTCATAAGTTGTTGTCATATCCACTTCCCCCGAGGCGCTGAGGTTTTCACCCCATGTACCGTTAATAGTACCGCGAAGCACGTGATTATGGACATAGGTGGAGTCAATTGGAGTAGGCCCAACCTCCGGGTCATTATTCTTTTGAGCAGCAATAATATTATCCTGAGTTATACAAACAATAAGCTTGTAAGTTCCCGTAACAGCTTCCTGAAACTCCGTTTTTATTGTTGTTGAAAGAGTATTATTTTCAATATCAAAATCATTGCTTATTGTAAGTAATGCTTTTGCTGATTCACTAAGTTGAGCATCTGCAACTTCAGCCCAACTCTGTGGATATAATACAAATCCTGTAGGCCCTTCCTTTCTATCAACTAATCCATTCGGATTGCCCATTGAGCTATTGCCAAAAAAGGTATCCCAGGCATCACCAGCATCAGTTGTGAAGTCAGCAGCAAATATTGGTTTATTCTCAAAGTTAGGTTGCGCAAAGAAACCAGCATGAACTCCAATAATTACAATCCTATCACAGAAATTTTCTTTAAGATCATGTGCAAGCACAGCAGCACCAGGGCAATTTACACACCCATGTCCGGTATAATCCTCAATCAGCACTTTCTTATTCCCACTACAATAATCACGAGCTTCAATGTAGGGAGCTGATACCTTGTCACATGAATTTAATACAAATGCTATTAGTATTAATACGATGGTTATATATTTGATTTTCATATTCTTCAAAATTAAAAACTACTTGATATAGTTACATAAAAGCCGCTTGATGCAGGTACTTGTCGGCAAACACCTCCAACACAAACAACACCTTCACGCTGACGACCATAGGTTAGTGCAAAACGCGTAGTTTTAAGCGTGTATCCAAATGATCCTGTATAATAATGTATTCTTTCGTTGGAATGCTTATTACCATAGTTAAATTGATCGGCCACCGTAAAAAACCAATGAGGAGAAATAGTGTACTCAGCTAAAGCAGCAGCCCAATCACCTTTATCTTCTGTTGTCCATAAACCCTGCAATTCCCACCTAATTGATTTTTTAGATGTAATTTTCCATGTCAGATCTACAATAGCAATATTTGCTTTAACATTTGGATCTCCTGTATGTCCAAGTATTGTAGCTATATCATAATCCTGATATATATATTTGAAAATACTTTTAAACTTTTTGCTAAACTTTTTATCAATTTCTATGGTTAGATCTCTATTAAAAACCTGATCACCAAATTTGAAGAAATCTGATTTCCAACCCATTGTTCCACTTTGCCCTATATAGGCAGTGTCGTTTGCTTTTTCACGGGCAATATCATTGATTTGTGAATAGTTTACAGTAATACCCATACCGTATTTGCCTCCTATTTTACTCTTTTTAGGCACTTTATAAACAACCTCGAGTTGGAATCCTATTTCACCATTAGGTTGAGTTGCATATGGATACATGGCAGCTAGCATATAAGTATGAGGTTCAATCATTGCAGGTAAGAAATTAATATCAAGAGCATTTGATGTAACTGCTGCATCTGATTTATAACTCATATTATCAATACGCTTGAACATTGCAAAAATACCGAGGCCTTTTGTGGAATATGACCCTGTAACAACCAATGCATCACCGTTTTTATAAATATAATTATTCACAGCAGAAGGGTCATTTATTTTATAAGCATATTCAGATGAGAAATTAAATTTTCCAATACCAAGATTAAACCTTCCGGCAAAGGAGGCTACATTTTTAGGCATTTTATAAAATGGATTCTCATCAGCCTGATACTTACTTACAGCACTTCCACCGATCGTTAATTTAATTTTAGATTCAGCCATCGAAGCAAAAACATCATTAAGATTAAATTCTGCATCAAAACCTTTAACAATTCCTCTACCGTTTTTTTCATACTTTGCCCAAAAATATCGTTGTGTACCATATACTCCTTTAAGTATCAATCCTTTTACAGGTTCGTAAACTACTCTGGCTCCGTTTATTGAATTATCGTAACCAAGTGTCCACTCCTGATATGTTCTGAGAGTAAGTCCGTTACCAAACTGTTCGTAAAAATTACCAACAGTAAAACTGAATTTATCAGTTGTATACGATGCCCATAAATAAGGAAACCCCTGCCCATCCAGGCTACGGTCGAATCCTGCAATAGGTGGTAAATATGCTTCGTATCTGAACCCTGCGCTAAAATCACCAATTGAATAAATAATATCTGCAAAGGCATTAAAACCAAAAATATTTCCATCTATATCTGATTCGGTTATCCCCAAAGCATCATCAGCCTGATAATACATTCCATCAATCTCAAAGCTTCCATGTACCTGTGATTTACTCAGAAAGCCTTGTGCAGTTACAATTGATGTAAGCGCGACTGTAAAGATCAAAATTGTAATTACTTTTTTCATTCTTAACTTTTCAATTGTTATTTTTTACCTGATATATCTTCTCCGGCAGCAACCTTTTCTACAAGCTCGAATATCTCATCTTCAAGCCCTTCATAATATGATGTATGTTGGTAAACTATATTTCCTTCTCCATCCAGAATAAAAGTATGGGGTATCATATTAACACTCATTGCTCTTTTTAAGTCACCATTGGGATCAAGCAATACTTCAAATTCCCACGCTTTTCCATTTACAAATGGTAATACTTTTGCTGTGGAACGAGAGTCATCAATTGAAACAGCAATAATCTTTACTCCGGTTTCATCTTTCCAGTCTTCGTAATTTTCGTTGTAAGCATCGAGTTCTTTTTTACAAGGCTTGCACCAAAGAGCCCAAAAACTAATAATTATTGGTTTTCCATCGTTGTTTATATTTTGTATGTTAAATGTTTCACCTTCAAGAGTTTTAACATTTACTGATGGCA
>CAYWRM010000002.1:0-196936 GCA_964460905.1 uncultured Lentimicrobiaceae bacterium | reverse complement strand
ATATTTTGTATGTTAAATGTTTCACCTTCAAGAGTTTTAACATTTACTGATGGCAATTTGGCTCCTTGCTTTGCCTCCTGAGCAGTTACAAAACCACTTATTAACAGAGCTATTACAATAATTAATGATTTTTTCATAAAGTTTTAATGTTTACAATTTCGTTACACAATCTGACAACTTCAATTTTTAATCAGTTGCATTAGAAGGAGTGCAAATATAATTTAAAAAGTATTGTTTTTATGCTTAGATAACAATATGACCTGTGAGTATCTTACTCTAACAGATTATCCTAAGTCAGATTTATATAAGATATTGATTTAAATTTGCTGGAAAAAATTCTTGGCCAACCTTGTATATGCTTTAACCCTTGTTTATAATAACATTATATTTATTTTTGAATAATATTTTTCAAAGTTTGTTTTCACTTCTTATCAATTATTCAATCTATTATGAAAAAACTCTTATTTTTCCCGTCGATTCTAATTACATCTATTTTAGTAAATATACTCTTTATTAATGACGCAGTAGCCTGTACCAGAATAATGTACCAAGGACCAAACGGCACAATTATAACAGCCCGTTCAATGGACTGGAAAGATAAAATTCCGGCTAACCTATGGATTTTCCCAAGGGGTATGCAAAGAAATGGTGAAGCTGGAATCAACTCTATAAATTGGACATCAAAATATGGAAGTGTTATAGCTAGTGCCTGGGATTTTGCCACAACAGATGGTATGAACGAAAAGGGGCTAGTTGCAAATGTACTCTGGCTTGCTGAATCAAAATATCCTGAGTTTGATTCCCTCGGAACAAAACCTGGTCTTACAATCGCGGCATGGGCCCAATATGTACTCGATAATTTCGCATCAGTTGAAGAAGCTGTAAACGAACTAAAAAAGGAAGAATTTGTAATTGTATCCAAATATATACCAGGTACTGACAAATTCACAACACTTCATTTATCCATTTCTGATGCGTCAGGCGACAATGCTATTTTTGAATATATTGAAGGTAGTTTAGTTATACATCATAACAGGTCATATCAGGTAATGACAAACTCTCCAATTTTCGAAAAACAACTGGCAATTAATACTTATTGGGATGGTATACCGGGAACAATAATGCTACCAGGGACTAATCGTGCTGCTGACCGATTTGTGAGGGCATCTTATTATATCAAAGCCATTCCACAAACTGATAATACAAGAGTAGCCATTGCAAGTGTTTTTAGTGTAATACGAAATTGTTCGGTTCCATTTGGGATATCTTCAGAACAAGAACCTAATATCTCTTCCACAAGATGGAGATCTGTTTCAGACCAAAAAAACCTGGTTTACTATTTCGAAACAGTTTTAACACCTAATATTTTTTGGGTTGATATGAAAAATATTGACTTCGGAAAGATCAGTACATCAAAAATGTTAGTAATCAATAATACTCAGGTCTATTCAGGTGATGTGGTTAATCTATTTAAAGAGGAAACTCCATTTAAGTTTGCCGGTCTCTAACAATAAAAAGTAATCAATTTTAATTTAATGGAATGCAAATTTTTTTATCCATACTAAATTAGATTTTCTAAATATGGAATTAATCGACTTTTCCATGCCGTCACAACTATAGAAAGTTTGAGACACTTAAATTTCAAGGTAAACCTCTAATAATTTAGACGTTGTTTTTGGAACAAGCTCAATCTGGCTAATAAGTGCAGGTACAATTACTGCTTCACCAACATTTATTTTAATTTCACCATCATCCCAAATTAAAATTGTACTACCTTCTACACCCATGTATATAACAAATGAGTCCAATACTTCCAAATCTTTATAGGTGGTCTTATTAAAATCCACAATATTTGTAGTGAACTTATCACATTTTATTATTTCATTTGTTTGATTTATTTCAGAATTATATGTAGTACGATATGAGTCATGTAAGTCAAAATCAATGGCATCAAGGGCTTCATCTGTGTGAAGCTCTCTTGTATTGCCTTCATCGTCAGCCCTTTCCCAATCAAAAATACGATAAGTAGTATCCGCTGTTTGTTGAATTTCAGCCAACAACATTCCCGGACCTATTGCATGTACCCTTCCGGCAGGAATAAAAAATACATCACCTTTTTTTACATCTTCATAATTCATGATTTCTTTTAACTTTCCATCATTTAGATGTTGTAGATATTTGTCTTTATCCATCTCACGATTAAAACCACTTATCAATTGTGTATTTTTATCTGCTCCAAGGGTAAACCACATTTCTGTTTTTCCTTTCCCAATATTTCTTTTGGCAGCCAGATTATCATCAGGATGAACCTGAATAGAAAGCCAATCATTGGCATCAATAAATTTTATAAGTAAGGGGAATTCATTCCCAAATTTATCAAATACCTTTTCACCAACAAGGTCGCCCATGTAGACCTCCACTAGCTCATTAAGCTCGTTATCTTTTAAAAAACCATTTTCCACCACGGATTCATTACCTTCAACTCCAGAAATAACCCAAACTTCACCACAATTTTGAAGATTACCATAATCCATACCTAATTCGGCGCTAATTTTTTGTCCTCCCCAAATTTTCTCTTTAAATAATGGCTTAAATTTTAACGGATATAATGAATTCATGACAATTAGGTTTTAATGCAAATCTACTTAATTTTGTGATCTAAATTTTAATATAAAGTGTTAAGCATGAAAAATAACAGGAGAGATTTTATAAAAACAGCAAGCATTGCAGGAGCTGGAATAGCACTGGCTCCAAACATTGCTTTCGGTGGTAACCCTTCAGAAACAAAAGTCAGGCTTGGCTTTATAGGACTTGGTTTACGAGGCATAAACCATTTATATAATGCTATTAACAGAAATGATGTTGAAGTTATTGCAATTTGTGATATCGATGCTGATCGAATAAAAATTGCTCAAGATTATTTGCAAGAAGCCAATTATCCAAAGGCTAAAGTTTTTGATAAAGGTGATTACGATTATCGTAACCTGTTAGAAGAGAAAAATATTGACGCAGTAATTATTTCAACACCATGGCTGTGGCATACCCCTATGACTGTTGATGCCATGAAAGCCGGGAAATATGCCGGCACTGAAGTGAGTGCAGCAACATCACTTGAAGAATGTTGGGATCTTGTTAATACACACGAAGAAACCGGAATTCATATGATGATGCTTGAAAATGTTAATTATCGTCGTGATGTGATGGCAGTATTAAATATGGTACGACAAAATGTTTTTGGTGAACTTATTCATTATCGATGTGGTTATCAGCATGATTTGAGGTTTGTAAAATTTAATAATGGTATGCAACCATATGGTGGCGGTGTACTATTTGGTGAAAAAGCAACCAGTGAAGCACAATGGCGCACATTACATAGTCTTAAACGAAATGCCGACCTATACCCAACACATGGTGTAGGCCCTATTGCAGCTTATGCAGATATTAACAGGGGTAACAGATTTGTTTCGTTAACTTCTCATTCTACGAAATCTCGTGGGCTACACGATTATATTGTTAAAGAAGGTGGTCCTGATAATCCAAATGCAAAATTACGTTGGAAGTTAGGAGATATTGTAACAACTACAATTAATACAGCCAATGGAGAAACAATAATTGTAACACATGACACTAGTTTACCACGACCTTATTCACTAGGGTTCAGGGTTCAGGGAACAAACGGCCTTTGGGAAGTGGATGGTAACAGAATTTATATTGAAGGAGAATCAGATACACACCATTGGGATGATGCCACTGAATGGCTTGAGAAATATGATCATCCGCTATGGAAAAAATATGAAGATAAAGCAACAGGTGCAGGACATGGAGGTATGGACTTTTTTGTACTAAATGCATTTATTGAAAGTGTTAAAAACAATGTTGCTCCTCCTCTTGATGCCTATGATGCTGCTGCATGGAGTGCTATTACTCCTTTATCAGAAGTGTCGATTGCAAACAATGGCGAAGTTCAGGATTTTCCCGACTTTACACGAGCACAATGGATTAAACGCGAACCATATGATTGGATGAAAGATAATTATTAAAAAGCACCTTATAATTTAGCGAGTTGTTTGTGAGTCTCTGTCCTCCTGAACGGAATTTATGGAGTGAAGGAACTTTATCTTAGAAATAAAAAGGAGATCTTTCACTCCGCAAGCTGCGTTCAAGATGACAAATATCAATTTCTATATGCTATAATCTGTTACTACCTAACAATCAATTTAATACTCTCACTTCTTCCATTATAATTAATATTAATAAAATACATTCCACTGGCTAACTCTGGAAGCTTAATATTATGATTAACTTTTCCAAATTGATCTTCTAGCTTCTCGTTATAAACAACTTTCCCGCTAAGGTCAGTAATAATAATTCCAAGAGAACCTTCAACTAATGAATTTGTTGAAATAGTAATATTACTAATTGCCGGATTTGGGTGAACACTAAACTTACTCTTGTTGAATTGATATTCTTCTGTGCCAACATAAAAAGGATTTTCTTCATAATCAGCAGTAAACAAACCACGTCCATGTGTTGCAGCCAACACTTTGTTATCACTGCTTCTTAGTTTTAACATATCAACACGAACATTTGCCATACCATCAACTGATGGAATCCAGTATGTAATATTTTCTTTTAATGTATTTGTCCACCATATGCCAATTTCGGTAGCTAAAATTGCTTGCCCATTATTATCAGGGTGAAATACAGCCCACCGGATAGGCATATCCGGTAAGTTGGCCTCTTTTTCTTCCCATATTATTCCTCCGTCAGTTGTAAGCCATATTGATGATACACCATAATTTGAAAATGTTACCAACAAATTATCCTCATCTTCACCAATGGCAACACAAGAAATATTGGCTGTTGGGAAATCAGGGCTTCCAATTTCTATAGTCTCTGGGTCACCTTGTGCATTTGCTACTTTATATAAATGTCCTGATTGCGAGCCAACAAATAATGTTGATGTCCCAGCTGGAGAATACTTTGAATATGTGATATGTGAAAAAGGAACACCTATCCCTGTACCAATATCAATTAACTGCGTACTAACATTAAAAGGGATATTAGATGCCTTTAGTAGCTTATTACTGTTTTCTCCAAAAAAGCTAACAGCATTTGAATAAAGGATATTCTCTTTATAGTCATAATCAGCAGGGCTTATAAATGTTCCTGAATTTCCGCCAAAATAATCAGCCTGATTCCCATTACTCCATGATGTATAATCATTGTAATAAACAGAAGTAATATAAATATTCGGTTCGTCCTGATCCCAAAAGCAATAAGCGCCATCACCGCCGTCAATCATGTCATCTATATCAAATGCTTGACCATTATAAAGTAATGTACCATTATCCTGAAGACCACCAATAAATTGTTGGGGGAATAGTGTAGGCCTGATACAACAGCTATAAAATTGCAATGTGTTATATCCTTGATTTCGCTCAATAAAAATCGGCTGACTATAGTTTGCAGTATTTGTTAAAAACACACCTCCATCACACGAAAAAACAGCTGTTGAGTTTGAACCCGGTTGAAACTGAATATTGTGTTGATCAGCATGTATATATTCGGCTCCTCCTCCATAATACATTAAGGCCCAATCTGATATCTTATCCCAATTAAGACCTCCATTTGAAGATTTGTATAAATCAAGTCCACCAGTGTAAAGTGTATTTGGATCAGAAGGATCAACTTTTAGAACAAATGCATGCCAGGCAAGTGTAGACCAATCGTTATTAGGCTTATTTTTTGGAGACCAATTTGTACCACCATCAGCTGAGCTAGCTATGTACCGTCCACGGTAATAAACAAACCCATTGACATAGCCGGCAGCAAACTGAGCATAAACTACATCAGGATTAGATGGAGAGGTGGCCACCAATGTTCGTGCAGGAATTTTATAATAAGCTTCATTTGAAATCAGATTATTGTAATAGTCATAAGTTGTCCAGCTTCCTGGCAGACCACTATCAGAATACAGAACTGTAGCTCCACCTTGTTTATCAAGATTTTCCATTGTTCCCACAAATATTCTTCCATTTGAAGATATTTCAATATCAGCAGGAGTAAATGGTTTGTTACTTAAAGTTCCTGGAATCATTGGCAGCACCTGCTCCCAGGTATCACCACCATCATCTGACCGGAATACTCCATCAGATGGCTCACTTTGATGATCTTCACCCATATAAGTTCCCGATGCTACACAAGCATAAATAACACTAATGCCACCCTCATCTTTCACAGCAATGTCTGTTATATAATCAAAATTATCCGTGCTTTCAATTAAATCCCACGTTAAGCCAGCATCATTAGTTTTGAAAATTCCTGCACCCAAACCAGACGATGCCCTATATATAATTCGTGCTGTTTGTGCCTCACCAGTTCCTAAGTAGAATGTTTGTGTGTTATTTGGGTCGTAAGCTAAACAGCTAATTGCCAGATTACTCCAAAAATCACCAATTGAAATCCAGTCTTCATTTGTGTTATTAATATCGTTTGTATACCACAAACCACCGGTTACACCACCTGCCCATACTTTTTTATTATCAGGATCATTTGGATCAAACATTATGGCACGTGTTCTACCTCCCATATTAGCCCCTGTACCTTCCCAATCCATTAAATTATTTGCGTTACCTGACGATTTCAAGTCAGCCTGCAATTCACGTGTTTGTTGGTAAGCATCTAACAACCTATCTGTAGGAACTTCACCAGTTGCCGGATCAGCAGTCATAATGTATTCCTGAAAAGCAGCCATGTCGGGCTGATCGGGTGACTTTAGGTTTTCTTTGTTTTTGATAATATTAGTTCCTAAAGTTTTAGCTTTAAGCAAAATACTTTCTTCATACTTTTCCCTTTGGTTGGATGGTTGATATGTTAAATAATAACCACCTATTAGTACCACGAAAAATGATATTGTTATACTTGATAAAATAAATTTACTCATTTTTATGATGTTTTAAATTATATGCTGCAAAGATAGACATGTATTTACAGTAAATTTATTAGCTTTGAAACTTTTAAATTTCAGACTAAATATATTAAAACATGACCTACGAAGAAAGATTGCAAAATGTATCGGTACTTGGAGCCGCAGGTAAAATGGGTAGTGGAATACTGCTGCTTACTGCTGTTGAAATGGCCGACCTTAGCCTCTTGCCAGAAAACAAAGGTAAGTCGTTTGTGTTAAATGCCATCGACGTTTCTCCTGAAGGATTGTCGGGGTTAATGAACTACCTAAGAGATCAAATCCGTAAAGTAGCTGAGAAAAAAACAGTATGGTTGCGGAGTATGTATGCCGACCGTGATGACCTTATTGAAAATTACGACATTATTGATGAATATATTTTTGATGTAATGAATGTTGTACGCCCTGTAACTTCAATGGCTACTGCATACAACTCTAATTTGATCTTTGAAGCTGTTAGTGAGAACAGAGCTTTGAAGGTAAAGCTATTATCGGATATTGATCAAAATAATGAAAATAAACCATGGTTCTTTACTAATACATCATCGGTACCTATTGGACTAATTGAAGATGAAGCAGGACTTGATGGACGTGTAATCGGATTCCATTTTTATAACCCACCTGCTGTACAGCGCCTGGTTGAACTTATTAAAACAGGAAACACTAAAGATGAAGTTGTTGAGTTTGCAAATAAATATGCCAAAAAACTGCGTAAAATTATAGTACCCTCCAACGATTTTGCCGGCTTTATAGGTAATGGTCATTTTATGCGTGATGCACTTCACGGCATGAAGGAGGCGGAAGCTCTTGCAAAAGAAAAAAACATCACTTTGTATAAAGCAATTTATATGATAAATAAGGTTACTCAGGATTATCTTGTAAGGCCGATGGGAATCTTCCAGCTTGTAGATTATGTGGGTATTGACGTTGTTCAGTTTATACTTAATGTGATGAATCCGTTTGTTGCTGATGAAGGTCTACACAGCGACCTTCTGGATAAGATGATACTGCAGGGAGTTAAGGGTGGACAGAAATCAAGTGGTGCACAAAAAGATGGATTCCTCAAATATAAGGGGGCTCGTGTAACTTCTATTTGGGATATCCATAAACAAACTTACATTGATATTGATGAATTTAAAGATGAGTGTGACGAATTGTTAGGTAATCTTCCTGACTCTGCTGTTACATGGAAGTCTATTCTTAGAAATAAAAAGAAAGATAATCTGTTAGCATCTTTCTTCAATGATCTTAAAGCATCGGATGATCTGGGTGCTATTACAGCAGTAAATTATGGCCGTCGTTCAAAAGCAATTGGCGAAAAACTTGTTGCCGATGAGGTTGCCAACGAAATTGATCACGTAAACACGGTTATGCTCACAGGCTTCTTCCATGCATATGGTCCGGTAAATAACTTCTTCGACTAACCCTTAAATTCAGAAAAATGAGAAAAAAAGTATATATGACAGGCGGTTATAACACCATATCAATGGGAACCGGACGTAGTGAATTTCACCCTAAAAAACCTCGCCCGGGTTTAGAACATTATATTAAAGAAGCCGGACAAGGAACACTTAAACAAATTGGTGGTGCAAAAAATATTGATGAAGCAGTAATTGGAAATTTTATGGCACCCCGTTTTAATAAGCAGGCCAATCTTCCCGGATTTGTACCTATGATTGATGAAGAACTACAGTGGAAACCTTCTACTAGCGTTGAAGGTGCATGTGGATCAGGCGGACTTGCATTAGTGAGTGGTATTAAATCGATATTAGCTGAAACAGCCGATGTTGTGTTGTCTTTGGGCGTTGAAGTTCAAAATACAGTAAAAGCTATCTATGGAGCTGATATTCTTGCCGGTGCCGGATGGTATCAGAAACGAAAAAACGGACATGCATATTTCTTCCCCGGCCAGTTTAGCGATCGTGCAGGAGCATATTACGAAAAAATTGGCTACGATCGCGCCCGTGCTGGTATGAAACGATGGTTTCGTAATGCAATGGAAAATGCACGTTTAGATGAAACCGCCCAGGAACATCACAATAAAGTTCCTGATTTAGATGCTCTTTACGATAAACTAAAACCAAATGGAGCTGCTTTTGTTGATAACCTCAGTGTACTTGATTGTTCTAAAGTGAGTGATGGTGCATCTGCAATAGCAATTTGCTCAGAAGATGGGCTTAAGAAGATTGGAGTTGATAAAAAAAATGCTGTTGAAGTAATTGGTTACGGTCAGGTTATACGAAATATTACCAATGACCCAACAGACCTAACCGAACTGGAAACCATTAAAAAAGCTTCACATAAAGCAATGAAAGATGCCGGAGTTACTATTGATCAAATAGGTACTATTGAAACACATGATTGCTTTTCAATTGCAGGAATTTTAGCTACTGAAGCATTTGGGCTAGCTGCAAGAGGTGAAGGTGCTGATTACGTGGCTGCCGGAAATACGGCCCGTGATGGAGCAATGCCAATGAATACAACCGGAGGACTTATCGGCTGGGGTCACCCAACGGGCGCTACAGGTGTACATCAGGCTGTTACAATGTGGCAACAACTTACCGGGAAAGCAGGAAAAGCACAAATTAGTATAGCAGACAATAGACCATATGGAATGACCGTAAATATGGGAGGTGATGATGTTACTGTAGTTGCAATTGTTTATAAAAGGGGGTAATCAACATTTTTTATAATACAATGTATTGAATATTAAATAACAAGCCTGTCTACAAATCCTAGACAGGCTTGTTATTTTTGCAGTTCAAAAGGTTAGTTAGTTACTCCTTAGGAAGTATTTTAATTGTGGTATGCCTGCCTGTTCGGCAGACAGGCTTAAAAAAGCTTATGCTCATTTCATGTTGTTATACAAATTGTTACAACAATCGTCCTGTTGCTACGCGGGCCATCAAATTCGCAGAAAAAAATATTCTGCCAGGTTGAAAGTCCTAGTTTTCCATTAATAACAGGAATGGTTTCTGATGGTCCAACCAACCCGGCTTTTAGGTGAGAATCACCATTGCCATCCTGAGCATCATGTAACCACACACCTTTCGGAATAATTTTTTGGAAGAAATTTACCACATCCAACTGTACTGAATCATCCCAGTTTTCTTGTATCATTATAGCAGCTGTAGCACCTTGTGCATAAACATTTACAAGTCCGTTGATCACATTTAACTTACTTACAATTTTTTCCACTTCATGTGTAATATCGTATAATGCTTCTCTTTTATGAGTGCTAATTGTAATTGTATCCATCAGTATTAATCAAGTAAATAGGTTTTTGCAAGTTCAGAATATTGGCTTACCTGATTCTTTCTCCATCTACTACCTTCTCTTAATTCTTTCGACATGTACTTCGCAACAATTGGCGCAGCTTCTATGCTTGCCCTTGCATCAAGAATCAGTAGCCTGGTTCGTCTCGATAGGAAATCTTCTATGGTTCGTGCCATTTCATTTCTTACTGCCCAAATTATTTCACCAATTTTAATTGTATGGTTAGGATGCAATAACTCCTTATATTCCTTTTTTTCTTTAAAAAGTTCTTCAATTTTTCTGGCATCAGAACCATATTCGCTCAAAGAGCCATAACTATGTGAGTTACTATGATAACCATGAATTTGCATTGTGCTGGTTACTGAACTGCTGTTATCAAGATCTCCTAATATCATAGCTTGATCTATAACATCTTCACCCATTTTTCTGTAAGTTGTCCATTTTCCGCCTGCTATTGAAATCAAGCCACTTCTGGATATGGTTATTGTGTGGTCGCGCGATATGGCTGCTGTGTCATTACTATCGGTGCTCCCTTTAACCAAAGGTCGTAATCCTACAAAGACACTTAATACATCTTTTTTAGTGGGATCTTTGGTTAAATATTTTGCAGCATGCTCAAGTAGAAAATCTACTTCACTATCAAAAGGAACAGGATCCAGCGGATAGCTTTCAACGAAAGTATCAGTTGTACCAACAAGTGTTCTATTGTGCCATGGGACAGCAAACAGCACCCTTCCGTCATCGGTATGAGGAACCATAATTGCAGAATTACCAGGGAGGAAAGAACTTTCCAGTACAATATGAACACCCTGACTACTTGTAATAATTTCTTCAGCAAATATATCGTCCATCTTCCTGACAAAATCTGTAAAAACTCCGGTTGCATTAATAATAACCTTTGCTTTTATAATATGTTCTTCACCGGTCTCCTCATCTTTCGCAATAATACCGGTCAATTCATCATCTTCTTTAACTAACGAAACCGCTTTCATATAGTTAATCATTGTTGCCCCCTGCTCAACTGCAGTTTGCATCATATTTATCAATAATCTGGCATCGTCAAACTGCCCATCATAATAAATTACTCCTCTTTTCAACCCTACAGTTTCTACGGTAGGAATAAGTTTAATAGTCTCTTCTTTTGAGAGGATTTTAGATCCACCAAACCCTTCCTTACCAGCAAGCATATCATAAATTTTAAGACCTATTCCATAAAATGGACCTTCCCACCAATCGTAAACAGGAACAATAAATGGCATATCGTGCACAAGATGTGGAGCATTTCGACGCATGACACCTCTCTCTTTTAATGCTTCAAGTACCAATGAAATATTCCCCTGCTGCAAATATCTAACGCCACCATGAGCAAGTTTGGTACTTCGGCTTGAAGTTGCTTTTCCAAAATCGGATTGCTCAATTAATACAACCTTATAACCGCGAGAAGCTGCTTCAATAGCACTTCCTACACCAGTAGCTCCCCCTCCTATTATAGCAATATCCCATTGTAAGTTAGGTGTTTTTATATCGGAAATCATTTTCTCTCGTTTCATGCTTTACTTTTCTTAGTTTGAAATTTAGACTTTATCAAATTAACATATTTTTTTATTCTCAAAATAGCTTTTTGTTTCAAAGTTAGTTTATCCGTTTGAATAAACGCATTCAGCACCTTTGAAAATTCTGGTGTTCTCAGATATCCATACAATTTATGGGGATTTCGTTTGCCAACTATTTCATAATTATTAATCACTAGAAAATCAATCGGTTTTACGCCATAAACATTCTTCGAAAAAACATTTGCTAACTTATAATTAAGTGCTACTTTATCAAGAATATCTGAAAAATTAAACCAACTTTTGGAAATAGCTGGAGGAGTTTGAATTGTAATATTATGATTTAACTTCTTTTTCTGTTCGGCAGCTATTTTACTAATTACAACAGGTAAGCCCAGTGGAGAACCTGCGGTTATAAATGTATTGATAGGTATATCAAGGGTATGAAAATTAATCACATCGAATGCTACAATGGAGCCCATCGAATGACTAATAAGCATTATTCTATCAGACTTATACTTTTCCAACACTCTAATTAACCGACCTTTAATTATATCTTTCGCCTTACATTGTTTATCATTTGTATCCGTACAATCTTCTTTATAATATATCTCCAAATCCTTGAAAAACCTACTTACAATCGTGTCGGAAATAAATGAGTAATTAAGGGTTAAGTCTTTATTAAGCAAAATACGATTCATCTGTTTTCCAATAAAATCAACAAGTTTTTTTCTAGTGGTATGATCTTCTTGAGGAAAAGTATCTGGTGCTTCTATATATTTTTCACGCAAAAAACAAGGGCTATTTTCGTCTTGTTCAGTTATTTTTTGCACTTTTTCATGCATTACATCAGCCCAATAAACCAGCTTAAATTTAGGTAAAACTGATGGATAGTTATTAGTCTTGAGACCTTCTTTCATGGCAAGCTTCCACCACCTTCTCAATTGTCTTTTCGAAGGTTTATTACCCAGCCCATGAATTCCAATTATCACATTTGCCATTCTACTATTAATATATTTCCAATTGTTTCGCCATCCAACCTGCTCTGTTAGTTGTTATACCATCAACCCCTTTATTTAAAAGACTTATTGCTTTTTTAGGATTATCTACAGTCCATGAATAAACCAGCAAACCTGCTTTTTTAAACTCTGAAATAAAGCCATTAGTAAGTATTTCCCCTGCCCAAACATTTACGCCATCAATGTTTAACTTTTTAACTTTTTTAATTATTCTACTGGTACTCTTCCACACTAGCCACTTTGGTAAATTATAATCAAGAGATAGTAACCACAGCATACTATATTCAGGCATTAATTTTTTTGCTTTGGCAATTGTAGACACATTAAAAGCAATTAGCTCAATTTGCGTTGATTGCAAGTTTGATTGAGTTAATTCATACATCAATTTGGGGAGAATGCTATCGTCACTTTTAATTTCGATAATTAGTTTACCATCCACAGGTATGGTTGCGAGGACTTCACTGAGTTTTGGAATCTGTTCACCATCCCAATTTCCTTTTTTGTAGTAGCCCGCATTTAGTAGTTTTAATTCCTTAAGAAATGCTTTATTAATGATTTTTTTTACTCCGGCAACTCTTAAAGTGTTGTAGTCATGAATTACAACAATCTCATTATCATAAGTTAAATGAATATCAACCTCAACAGCTTTAACCTTTCTTTCCCATGCAAGATTTATGGCAGCGAGAGTATTTTCGGGAGCATCAAATGATTCTCCTCTATGCGCTATAATTTTAGTTTCTGTCATTATTTTACTAATGAACTATCAGATAAAGCCCAATCTACTGCCTTATTAGCGTGAATGGTAGTTGTGTCGAAAACATTGATATTTACATCTGAATCAGATATTAGTAATGGTATTTCGGTACACCCAAGTATCACTCCTTCTGCCCCAGCCAGCTCCATCTTTTTTATTATTTGTTTAAAAGTCTCCCTTGAACCATCTTTAATATTGCCATGAACAAGCTCACTGTAGATTATATTATGAACTTTCTCTCTTTCTTTAACAGAAGGTATTATTACTTCAATTCCAAAATTATTGAATATATAGTCTTTATAAAAATCTTTCTCCATAGTAAATTTTGTACCCAGCAACCCAACTTTCTTTAAATTTTTGCTTACAATAGCCATACCTGTTGCCTCTGCTATGTGCAGAAAAGGAATAGATATATTATCAATAATTGCCTTTGTGCATAAATGCATGGTGTTGGTACATAGCACAACAAAATCAGCCCCAGCCAACTCGAGTTGTTTTGCTGAACTAGCCATCAGCATATCTAAAGTCTCCCATTCATTTTGATGCTGTAACTTCTCTATTTCAGCAAAATCTACCGTAACCATAACACTCTTACAAGAATGAAAGCCTCCAAGTTTTTCTTTTACTCTTGTATTTATTAGTTCATAATAAACTGCTGACGATTCCCAGCTCATGCCGCCAATTAATCCTATAGTTTTCATATTTATATTATCAAATAATAGATCATAAAATTACAATTAAAATTAGCACTGGAAGTTTCAACGTTATTTTAGTTTAGTTTAAAAAATATTTTTATCAAAAAACATTATGAAGTTATCTATGTCTAAAATTATTTTCTTCATAATTCCACAAATTTTCTTAAACTTGCAAGTCTATTGAGGCAGTTGAAAATCAGCTGTTTTTTATTATTAAATAAATACAGGATACTTTGTTTACATTAAAAACAAGAATTAATACAGCTTCATCAGAATTTAAGAATAACAAAAAAGAATTTGTTAAGCTTCTGGATAAGTATAAAACAATACTTAAAGAAAATACCAAAGGTGGTTCTGAACATGCCATAACCAAACACAAAGAACGAGGCAAACTGCTAGCAAGAGAAAGAATTAATTTATTAATTGACACCAACACACCATTTTTGGAGCTCTCGTCATTAGCTGCATATAATCAATATGATAATGGTTTCCCCTCTGCAGGTATTGTTACTGGCATTGGTGTGGTTCATGGTCGTGAAACTATGATTATTGCAAACGACGCTACCGTAAAAGGTGGCACATATATGCAGTTTACCATTAAAAAACATTTGCGTGCACAGGAAATTGCAATGCAAAATCACCTTCCTTGTATCTATATGGTTGACTCGGGTGGAGCATTTTTACCGGAGCAGGATACGGTTTTCCCTGATAGGGATCATTTTGGAAGGTTCTTCTTTAACCAAGCGAAGATGTCGGCGGAAGGACAACCCCAGATTGCTATTGTAATGGGCTCATGCACAGCTGGAGGAGCATATGTTCCTGCAATGAGCGATGAAACTATAATTGTTAAAAATCAAGGAACAATATTTCTAGGGGGTCCTCCATTGGTAAAAGCTGCTACCGGTGAAATAGTTACAGCAGAAGAGCTCGGGGGGGCAGAAGTTCATACTGCAATATCAGGTGTTGCTGACCATTTTGCTGAAAACGACACCCATGCTATTCAAATTTGCAGAGATATATTTGAGAATCTTGGAAAAAAGAAAAAGCAAAAACTAGATATACTTCCAGTTGAAGATCCTATTTACGATCCGGAAGAACTTTATGGAATAGCCCCAGTTGACCTACGGAAAATGATTGACCCAAGAGAAGTTATAATGAGAATGGTTGATGGCAGCCGTTTTCAAGAGTTTAAAACAAAGTATGCAACAACAGTAGTTACAGGATTTGCTTATATAATGGGATATCCTGTGGGCATAATTGCTAATTATGGTGTGCTATTTTCAGAATCTGCTCTTAAAGTTACACACTTTATCGAACTATGTACTTCACGCAAAATACCTCTCGTATTCTTACAAAATATTACCGGATTTATGGTTGGTAAAGATTTTGAAAGAGGTGGAATAGCAAAGGATGGAGCTAAAATGGTTCATGCAGTTTCAAATACAAATGTGCCAAAATTCACAGTTATATTTGGTGGATCATTTGGTGCCGGAAACTATGGAATGGCAGGACGAGCATATGATCCTAGATTATTGATGATGTGGCCAAATGCAAAGATTTCGGTAATGGGTGGCAAACAGGCAGCAACTGTATTAACTACTGTTAAAGAAGATCAGTACAAGTTAAGGGGTAAAAAAGCCCCCAAAGATGAAATTGAAAACCTTCGTAACAAAATACTTGCTAAATACGAAAAAGAAGGATCGGCATATTACAGTACTTCACGATTGTGGGATGATGGAATAATAGACCCCGTTGACACTCGCAAAATCCTGGCAATGGGAATTGCTTCATCATTAAACCACATATATCCCGAACAGAAATATGGTGTTTTCAGAATGTAAGAAATTTTTTTGAATGTAATTTTTTATAACTCAACAATTATGAAAAACTATAAAAATATAGAATTCGATTTAACTGAAAATATAGGTACTGTCTGGCTTAATCGTCCCGACAAGCATAACGCAATGAATGCCGAGATGATTGCAGAAATAATCGATTGCTTCGAAGAAATAAACAGAATGAATGATGTACGTGTTGCAGTTTTACGCGGACGTGGAAAATCCTTTTGTGCCGGTGCCGACCTTAATTATATGAAAGGTATTGCAGAATTTGGTTTCGAAGAAAATTATCAGGACAGTCTAAGATTGGCAAAATGTTTTAACGTAATTTATACTTGTAATAAACCGACTATTGCCATTGTGCAAGGTGCTTCAATCGGTGGAGCAAATGGACTGCTTGCTGCTTGTGATTTTGTCTATTGTGCCGATGACACAAAATTTGCCTTTTCGGAAGTAAAACTGGGAATTGTACCTGCAACTATCTCACCTTATGTGGTTAAACGTATAGGCGAATTTGCGGCAAGAGAGCTAATGCTTACAGGAAAAAGATTTCTTGGAAAAGATGCAGAATATTACCGTCTTGTAAACAAATCATTGCCTCTCGAAGAAATAGATGAGCAAGTATATAAGACTATAAAAATATTAATGTCAAGCGGCCCTGATGCGATGGCTGCATGCAAAAAATTACTTTATTCAATATCAAATAAAATGGAGTTTGAAGAATTCATTGATTATACTTCAAGATTAATTGCAGAATTAAGGGCCTCAAAAGAAGGACAAGAAGGTATGGCTTCGTTTCTTGAAAAAAGAAAGCCTAATTGGATAAAACAGAATTAAAATTATTAAGAGGAATATAATGAAAAAAAGACCTATAAAATTTAGTTTAGTATATCGGGATATGTATCAATCGTCGGGGAAATATCAGCCTAGGGTTGATCAACTTATAAAAATTGCTCCAGTAATTGTTGAAATGGGATGCTTTTCGAGGGTAGAAACTAACGGAGGGGCTTTTGAACAAGTTAATCTGCTTTATGGCGAAAATCCAAACAAAGCTGTCAGAAATTGGACAAGGCCATTTAACGAAGCAGGAATACAAACTCATATGCTTGAAAGAGCATTAAATGGTATCAGAATGTTTCCTGTTCCTGCTGATGTTCGACGCTTAATGTTCAAAGTCAAAAAAGCACAAGGAACAGACATTTCACGCTCATTTTGTGGGTTAAATGACCCCAGGAACCTCGAACTTTCGGTAAAATACGCTAAAGAAGCCGGGATGATTTCACAAGCTGCATTAAGTATTACACACTCTAAAATTCATACTGTTGAATACTATATGGATATTGTTGATAAAGTTGTAGAATTTGGTGCTGATGAAATTTGCCTAAAAGATATGGCTGGAATCGGTCGTCCTGTTACTCTCGGGAAATTAGTTAAATCAATTAAAAACAAATATCCCAAAATAATTGTACAGTATCACGGGCATTCAGGTCCTGGATTTTCTGTTGCTTCTACTCTGGAAGTTGCCAAAGCAGGAGCTGATTATATCGATGTAGCCATGGAACCATTATCGTGGGGAATGGTTCATCCCGACGTAATTACAATTCGTGAGATGCTTTATGACGCAGGATTTGACGTTCCTGAAATTAACATGAAAGCATACATGGAAGCAAGAGCTTTAACACAAAGTTTTATGGATGATTTCTTAGGTCATTTTATAAATCCTAAAAACAGATTCTTATCTTCATTAATGATACAATCGGGTTTGCCGGGTGGTATGATGGGAAGCTTGATGGCTGACTTGAAAGGTGTTCATCAGGGAATTAACATTTCGCTTAAAGCTCATGGAAAAGGTGAACTTACCGAAGATGAACTTCTTGTTAAACTATTTGAAGAAGTTGCTTTTGTATGGCCAAAACTTGGATATCCACCTCTTGTTACTCCATTCAGCCAGTACGTAAAAAACGTTGCTTTGCTCAATATCGTTCAGCTGGCAAAAGGTGAAGAAAGATATTCGATGATGGATGAAAACACATGGAATATGATACTTGGAAAAGCAGGAAAACTACCAGGTCCTCTTGCTCAGGAAATAATTAAGCTGGCAAAAGAAAAAGGAATGAAATTTTATACCGGTGTTCCGCAAGATGCATATCCTGACGTTCTTGACAAATACAGAAAAGAAATGAAGGAAAATAATTGGGAAACCGGCGAAAATGATGAAGAATTATTCGAGTTTGCTATGCATGAAACTCAATACAGAGATTTTAAATCAGGTCTCGCCAAAAAAAGATTCGATGAAGAAATTCACAAAATAAAATCAGAAAATTCAAACTCAAAAACACAAGTTGCTGTGAAAGAAAAACAAACACCAAATCGTAACTCATATTCAAAAAACGAAGTTGATTATCCAATTGCAATGATAGCATACTTGGTCTATGGTTTGAATAATAAATTAATATCTCCACCCGAACCTTATCTTAAGAAACATAATATTTGGGAGTCAATTGGATATTGGAGACATCTAATAACTATTAATATTTTATTTGATGAAAAAGAATATCCGGTAACTGCAAATAAATCAAAAAATGAAGAATACGGATTTATTATCTCTGAGAAAACTTACAAAACAAAACTTGAATTTATAAATCATGGAGAAATTGATATTACTGTTGATAATGTAAAATATTTTGCTAATATTTTTAAAGGCGAGAACAGTAAAACGAAAGTAACTATCAACAATAAAGATTTTCATTTTGTACGAAACGATATTCTCTCTGAAGATATAACTGCATCCGATGATGGTACATCTTCTGTTGATGAAGTAAATAGTTTCATTTCCCCACTTCCGGGAAGGGTTTTTAAAATCAATGTAAAAAATGGTGATGAGGTTAAAAAAAATGATGTTGTTGTAATTATTGATGCTATGAAAATGGAAAACAATATTGTAGCTAAAAAAGATTTGGTTGTTACCAATGTTGTTGTTTCAATTGATGAAATGGTTGATGCAGGTCAAGTGCTTGTTAAATTTGAATAATTTAATAAAAAATATAAATAAATTTTTGTGTTATGAATTTTGAATTAACTGAAGAACAACAATTAATACGTGAAACAGTCCGTGATTTTGCTGAGCGTGAAATAAAACCTTTAGCAAAGGATTTGGATGAAAAATCTGAATTCTCATTTGAACTAACAAAAAAAATAGGTGAAATGGGATTATTCGGAATGAATATTCCTCAAAAATATGGAGGTCAGGGTTTAGATACGTTATCATATATAATTGCTGTCGAAGAACTTGCAAGAGTTGATGGTTCACAAGCTGCCACACTAGCTGCGCACAATTCTCTGGGAATTGGACCTTTGATTAATTATGGAACCGAAGAACAAAAAATGAAATACATACCTCAACTATGTACAGGTGAGGCTCTTTGGAGTTTTGGCTTAACTGAAGCCGGAGCCGGGTCAGATTCAAGAGGTAGTAAAACCACAGCTGAACTTAGGGACAATGAATGGATAATAAATGGATCGAAAATATTTATTACAAATGGATCAGTTGATATATCGATGGGGTGTACTGTACAAGCAGTTTCAGGGGAGAAAGATGGTAAAAAAATATTCACAACAATTATTGTTGAGAAAGATACTCATGGGTTTAAACGTATCCCAATGCATGGCAAAATGATGTGGAGGGCATCAGATACAGCTGAACTCTATTTTGATGATGTTAAAGTTCCAAAAGAAAACCTACTTGGTAAAGAGGGCGAAGGCTCTCATATTATGCTTAACACGCTGGATGGAGGTCGCCTTTCAATTGGAGCCATGGGACTTGGTTTAGCACAGGGTGCTTTTGAAATGGCTCTTGCATACGCAAACGAACGTAAACAGTTTGGTAAACCCATTTCAAAGTTTCAGATTAATGCATTTAAGTTAGCTGATATGGCTTTAAAGATTGAACTTGCACGAAATCTGCTTTATAAAGCCTGCTGGCTGAAAGATGAAGGAAAACCATATAGTAAAGAAGCGGCAATGTCTAAACTATATTGCTCTGAAGTTGCAAAGGAAGTTGCTGACGAAGCTGTACAAATACATGGTGGTTATGGTTTAATGAAAGATTATGATGTTGAACGCTTTTATCGCGACCAGCGCTTATTGCAAATTGGTGAAGGTACCTCTGAAATACAAAGATTGGTAATTTCAAGGTTGATTGGTTGCTAAGCAACAAAGTATGTTCTTATAGGCATTATTCTCAAGTAAAGATAAAGCCTAAGGCATGAAAGAAAAGCTAATCAAAGTTTAAAAACTTAATATAATATTATGAATAAAGTTGTAAAAAATGCAAATGAAGCCATTCAAGGAATGAAAAGCGGACAGACTTTTATGCTTGGTGGCTTTGGATTAAGTGGTATTCCGGAAAATACTATAAATGCTCTTGTTGATTCAGAATTGAGAGATCTAACCTGTATTTCGAATAATGCCGGAGTAGACGATTTTGGACTTGGGTTATTGCTTAGGAAGCATCATATAAAGAAGATGATTTCATCATATGTAGGTGAGAACAAGGAGTTTGAACGTCAAATGCTCTCTGGTGAATTAGAGGTAGATTTAATTCCTCAGGGTACATTGGCCGAGCGTCTTAGGGCTGGGGGAGCAGGAATTCCCGCGTTCTACGTACCTGCAGGTTATGGAACTGAAGTAGGAGAAGGTAAGGAATCAAGGGAATTTAATGGCAAAATGCATTTGCTAGAATTTGGCCTTAGTGCTGATTTTGCCATTGTAAAAGCCTGGAAAGGTGATACCATGGGGAACCTGATTTATCGCGAAACAGCCAATAACTTTAATCAGCCAATGGCCATGGCCGGTAAAATTACAATTGCAGAAGTTGAAATATTAGTTCCTGCCGGAGAGCTTAATCCTAATGAGATTCATACTCCGGGTATTTTTGTTCAAAGGATATTCCAGGGAGTGGATTATGAGAAAAGAATTGAATTTGAAACAGTGAGAGATTAATACTTGCCATAAATCACCAATTTCGTCATTATGCTCGCATATAAATTCAGTCATTTACGAAAAGTAAACTCCTGACTTTATTCACATCGCAAGCCTCGAACTTGTTGATTTTTGACTAAGAATTAAAAAATTGAAATTGAAAACTTTAAAAATAGAAAAAATGAGTCTCGATAAAAACGGAATAGCAAAAAGAATAGCTCAGGAACTACAAGATGGTTATTATGTAAATCTTGGCATTGGCATCCCAACTTTGGTTGCTAATTTTGTTCCTAAAAACGTGGAAGTTGTATTGCAGTCAGAAAATGGGTTGCTGGGTATAGGACCCTTCCCTGAAAAGGGTAAAGCTGACCCTGATTTAATAAACGCAGGAAAACAAACGGTAACTACTATTCCGGGATCTTCCTTTTTCGACTCTTCTCTTAGCTTTGCCATGATACGTGGCGGTCATGTAGACCTAACTGTGTTAGGAGCTTTTGAAGTTACCGACAAAGGAGATATTTCCTCATGGAAAATTCCCGGCAAAATGGTAAAAGGAATGGGTGGTGCAATGGATTTGGTAGCAGCAGCAAAAAATATTATTGTAGCCACAACACATACTGACAGAGCCGGAAATGCCAAGCTAAAAACAGAATGTGCACTGCCATTAACAGGAATAAAGTGTGTAAAAAAAATAGTCAGTGATTTGGCAGTTATCGAAGTAACCGATAAAGGGTTTAAACTGTTAGAAAGAGCACCCGGAGTAAGCGTAGAGGAAATTTTAGAAAAAACCGATGCTCCCGTAATTGTGGATGGCGATATTCCTGAAATGAAATTGTAACCCGGTATCTATTAGCCCCGCTAATCTGATAAGCATATCAGCTATTAATTTCTTTCAATATACTATCAACTTCTTCTTCAGTTGCCTGAAGTTTTTCTTTGCAAATATTTATCAACTGGGCAGCACGTTTTACTTTTACTGATAATTCATCAACGTTTACATCTTCGTTTTCAATGCTTGTAACAATTTTTTCAAGTTCTTCAATTGCTTCAGTATATGGTATTTTCTTTTGCATCTGTTTTAAATTTTTTGATTTTCTAAATTGACTGTACTTTGCTCTTAAAACTTCCTTTAAAGATTTGTGTTTCTACAATATCATTAACCATCAGTTCGTTGGAGTTAGAAACTATTTTTCCATTTTTGGTTGTAATACTATAACCTCTTTTCAGAATATTTTCAGGTTCTAACAAACGTAGTTTATCTGATAAAGAAGACAGTAACATATTGTTTGAAAGCATGTTAATCTTTACAGAAGAAGATATTCGTTTTTCACTTTGCTGAATTAGTTTTTCCTGTTCTGAAAAATGATGCTTTGTACCATGAGAAATAATTGATACTATACCTAAAAGACTCACTCTTTTTTTTTCAACATAGGAAACAACAATTCTATTAAACTCATGTACTTTTGAATTTAGCTTCATCCTATTATTAAAAATAAGGCTATCTGTATTGTTTTTAAAAGCTGAAGTTATGTTTTTAAGTTTTAGTTTTTCGTTTATAGAGATATGTTTTGATTTATCAACAAGAACTTTTTGCGCATTTTGCACACGTACTGAGAAATTATGAAATTTCTGGATTAAATAATAACCCACATCAGTTGGAGTTATTTTATTTATAAACGCCACCAACTCAACAACTGTTTCGTTTGTAGCATGGCCAATGCCTGTAATTACCGGTATTGGAAAAAGAGCAACAGCCTTAGCCATCTTATAATTATCATAACTACTTAATCCAATATCACCACCACCTCCACGAATAATTACAACAACATCAAAATGTTTTTGTGCTTTTTTAATCCTGTTTAGTTGATCAATAATAGAGCTTATTGCACTTTCTCCTTGCAATATTGCAGGATAGAGCATATGAAAAAAACTATATCCCCACTCATTTCCATCAATAATATTTATGAAATCATGATATCCTTTACTGGTTTCAACTGATACTATTGCTATTCGTTGCATTAGCAAAGGGGGTAATAATTGCTTGTTTCTGTTAAACACTCCTTCGCTTTTAAGTTTCTCAATGGATAAAAGTTTTTCTTTGGCCATTTCGCCAAGGGTAAACGATGGTTCAATATCACTAATATGCAAACCTAACCCATAAACAGGGTGATAGCTTACCGAAGTTCTAACTAAAACTGTCATTCCATCAGACAAAGGTTCATTAGTAACACTTAAAAATTTATGATTAATATCGTTAAAAGGTCCAGCCCATATTGTTGCACGTATTTGAGCTAACACCACCCCATTTTCTTTTTCCACAAGATCAGGATAGCAATGCCCGCTTTTTGGATAATAGTTAAGCTTCGCAATTTCGGCTTTAACCCAATACGAACGAGTATAAGTTTTTTTTATAACAGTCTCAATACTCTTAGTTAACTCTAATAGCGAGTAGTATTTAGCTGGGCTATGGTCCATCATTTTTTTTCTGACACTTTCTTTATGGTTTTAATGATTAATTATACGCGAAACTAAGAAATAAAAAATAACTCCAACTAACATAATTATTATTAGGACTGTCATTAGGTTTAAATAAGACTCACTTATATTTATCTCAAATACAATTACAATTTAACAAACAAAATCATGTATCTATCTATCTGTATTTTATCAAAAAAGGGTATTAAGTGCTTAAATCAAATATATTTGTATCTTTGAGATATCAAATAAAATTTTGATGGCAAATATTATTAATTTTTCAGATGCTGCCGCAATAGGTTTGCACAGCATGATGTTAATAGCAAAATCCAACAAACCCATAAATGCTATTCAATTATCTAAGAAACTTGGAAATTCGAAACATCATATTGGAAAAGTACTCCAAAGACTAGTAAAAGACGGTTTACTTACATCGTACCGTGGACCAAGAGGAGGGTTTAGTATAGCTGTTGACCCAAAGGAAGTAAGCTTATATGATATTTACTGTTCAATTGAGGGAAAATCACATGTAAAACTATGCGCACCAGATTCTTATATTTGTCCAGTTAATAAGTGTGTAAGAAAGAACCTTATAAAACGACTTTCTGACGAATTTGTGTCATTTATGGAAAGTCAAAAACTTAGTGAATACTTATAGTGGCTCGATTGTTCCACATATCACATATATCTTATAATATTCAACTTTTGTAACTTATTTTTTCGCTACCCAATATGCAGGATTTTGCTTTGAAATACCCTTCCAAATTTCAAAATGTAATTCTGTCTTTCCTTTTAAGTTAGTATGAATTTTACCAATCACTTGTTTTATACCAACCTCATCACCTTTGCTAACATTTACTTTATCAAGATTTGAATAAACAGAAAAAAATTCGCCATGCTTAATAATAATAGCAAGGTTAGTATTTGATATTCTTGTAATACTAACTACCTTCCCACTAAAAACTGCTCTTGCATTACTATTTTTTTCAGTTAGTATATTAATACCATTATTCTTGGTTTTAACCTTTTTTAGTACAGGATGTACATGTACTCCGTAAGTTTCTGAAATCACACCTCTTTCAGTGGGCCATGGTAATTTCCCTTTACTGGATACAAACGATGTTGTTAATTTTTTCTCAGAAGGCGTTAGCTCATATGTTCGTCCTGTTTTAATATCTTTTTTGGGAGCTATTTCAGCAGCGATAATTTTTTGGATTTGCCGTGAGAGCTTTTTTGCCAGCTTTTTTTTATTTTTAATAGAACTTCTTAATTGCTTTTCCTTGGACTGAAGATCAGTTTTTAATCGGGTTTTTATTGACTGCTCCTGTTCTAAATTAAACACCTCAACTTGCTCTGTTTCTAGTAAGTTCTTTTTATTCGACTTTTCTTTTTTTAGCGTAACCAGAACATTGCTCCTCTCCTCCTCAACTTCCTTAATACGGATAGCTTCTTTTCTAATATAACTGCTTATCTGATCAAGATACCGCATACGTTGATATGACTGATTTAAATCATTCGCTGAGAAAAGAAAAACAAGTTTGTTATATGCCGATCTGTATTTATATGCATGCCATGCAATTGCAGCATATTTTTGTTTTAAATCACTAAGTTCTTCCTCAAGTTTAAAAAGAGACGATTCTGTTTGATTAATTTTGTTGCTTAGCTGATATATCGCGCTTTTTAACGTAGCTACTAAATCTGTGCGCTTATTTACTTTAACAGTTAATAACCTTAGTTGGTTTAATGTAGCATCTTTACTTGATTGTGTTTCACTCAGCAGCTTATTAGTAAAAGCAATTTCATTCTCCAGTTTTTTTCTTTTTACTTCAAGTTGCTTCTGGCTTTCTTGAGCAAGAATCGATAAACTGAAAATCAACACAATCGTCAATATGGAAAAATATTTTCCAATCATACTTTTATGTCATATTGATTAAAACATGTTCTCATACTTCTTCGGGATCTTAAATGGAAAACTCAATGGAGAGTTTATTATTACTTTGCTAAAACTAACGTTAATAAGAATTGATTTATTAGAAGTTATATCAACACGTACTTTTGAAGGAAATAATTGGCCATCAACATCAATATAGTCGCTATAATAAACCTGCAATTTCTTGTTTTCATTTTCCCCCCGCTCTTTTACGTCAATTCGTGCAATACGAAATGTTTCAGGCTCAAGCCAAATTTGTTGTACCAATACTCTTGTATCAATCTCTCCTCTTTTAATATATTTTCTTATCTTTTTTCGCTCACGAATAGTCATTCTGTACAATCCATTATCAACACTCGACCTAAATTTATTTATATCATATTGAGCCAGGTCATTTCCAACAAACATTGATTGTAACAAAGAATAATCAATCGTTGTATTTAATACACTATCGATAAGTTCATATCTACCTGAAAAATATGTTTTATTTAATCTATTTATAAATTTAATTGAGTCATTAGTTAGCATTAATCTTGCAGCTTCAATTCCAAGTGCAGGTGTAATCGACATCCATATCAAACTATCATTTTTGATTCGGAGTTGACCACGCAAATTCGTTTTGCTTTTTTCGTCTACATAAACCATTGTAAATTTCGCGCTTAAGCTATTGAAATCGACCTGGTTATCAAGCAAACGTGCATATAAATATGAAAAGCCATACTCTTTAATTGAGGTTTTAAGGACATGCTTTTTTGATTTACAGGATGATCCCAAAATTAAGATACCAACGAATAAAAACAAAAGCAGTATTTTATTAGTATGATTATTCATATAGCTTTTTGTCTTTTATTTTTTTCTCAAGAAATTCTGAGAAATCTTTTTTCTCATAAGCTTGCTTCCAATAATCCAGAGCATCTTCCTTTTTACCTAATTTAAATAGAATATCACCATAGTGCTCAAGTACTACACCACTTGAACCACCTCCGTTATTATAGGCTTTTTCAATCCACTCAAGTGCATTTTTATAATCTGCTAATTTATATAATACCCAGGCATATGTATCCAAATTATTATTATTATATGGATCTACTTCAACTGACTTTTCAGCCATCTGTTTTGCTTTTTCCAGGTTTTCGTCTCTAAGTGATAAATAATATGCATAATTATTTAATACAATTGAATTAAGGGGATTTAGCATTAGCACTTTGTCGTACGCTAAATAAGAAGCCTTATAGTTTTCTAATTCATTATAAGTTTCACCTAATGTTGAGTAAAACTGTTCAAGAAGAGCATTATTATTTACAACAAACTCTTTACCTGATTCAAGAAAAGCCTTTGCTTTTACAAAATCTTTAATTTGATGATTTCCAACTCCGGCAAAAAAGTATGGTAATGGATAAACTGGAAAATAATCAATACATTCCTCCGAGTCATCGGCAAGCTTTTGATAGTCCTCAAGGTATAAATCGCAAAAAAGTAGTTGCTCCCATGTTACGTAAGTTGCATTTTCTGCATTTACAATTTCTCTAAAAAGAGGTCTGGCAATTTCATATTCACCATTTTCATAAAGCATAGATGCATAAAAGGTATTAGCCATGGGGTCTCCTTCGTGAACCTTCAATAATATCTCCGACAATTCCAATGCTTGCTTTTTTTGTTCTTCTGCTAACTCTCCACGATAATAACCTACTAATAAATTAATTTTCGTAGTGAGGTCTAAAGTGGGATTTGCCAATCCAATCTTTAATTCATTATATGATTTATCTTCTTCACCAATTTTATCATAATAATCAGCAAGTGAAATATGAACATATGGATCATCAGGGTTTATCTCAACTATTTTTTCATATGCCCAAACAGCTTTGTCACCAAGATTATTTTTTGAGCAATATTCAGCCATCAAAGCATAATATCTTGAATCATCCGGATTAGTTGCAATTAGTTTTTCATATTCTACCACTCCATCATCAGGGTTACCCAGTTTAGTGTGAAAATCTACTTTTTGAATTGTCATCCGTTCGTTAACCCCCACCATTTCCTCTAACTTATCAAAAGCTCCAATGGCATTCTTATAGTCTCCGGTAAATTGATATGCAAAGGCAAGTTCATAAAGAAAATTTAAGTTATAAGGGTTTCCTTCAACCAATTCTTCATATGCATGTACATAATCATCATAATTCTCATTAATTCTTGCAATTTTTGCATAATATGCTTTGTACCAGATGTTAGCGGGGTCTGTTTTAATTGCCTTAGTTGCAGCTTCAAGTGCTTCATCGCTTCTTCCTAATGCTGTTAGCACACGTGCAGTTTCATAATTAGCAGCTGCATCATCAGGATTAATTTCTAACGCTTTCACAAACAAGTCGAGTGCTTCCTGAAGATTACCCGTTTCTTTTGCTATTAATCCTTTAGCAAATATATTGGCTTCATCGTATCTCTGTTTCTCAGTAAGTTCCTTCTGTTTTTGTTTTCTTTTCCCTTTGTTATTCTGAGAAGTTGCCGAAAAAGATAATAAAAGTGCAATCAGTATTAGGGTTATAGTTGTGTAAAATTTCATTAAGATTCTTATTAGTTATTATTGTTGTCAATGTTATCGTTGCCTGCCTACTGGTAATACAAGTTGTCATTGATATGAGATGTTGGGAAACCTGACATCCTGATAACCTGACAACATTTATTTACTTCCCTGTATGGCCAAATCCACCAGCACCTCTTTCTGTTTCAGACAACACCTCAACTTGTTCCCATTGAGCTTGTACATGACTTGAAATTACCAACTGTGCGATTCGTTCACCATCTAAAATTTTAAATGCAGTATTAGATAAGTTAACCAATATAACTTTTATTTCACCTCTGTAATCGGCATCGATAGTACCCGGAGTATTTAATACTGTAATACCATGTTTAGCAGCTAATCCACTGCGAGGCCTTACCTGTGCTTCATATCCAACAGGTAATTCAATAAAAAGACCAGTAGGTAATAATGCCCTCTCAAGTGGTAACAACTCAACAGCCTTTTCAATATTTGCCCTCAAATCCATTCCTGCTGATGCAATTGTTTCATATTTAGGTAAAGAGTGTTTTGACTTATTTACAATACATACATTCATCAAGAAAAGTGTTATAAGTTTATTATTCAGATTTTTATTTCAGTGTGCAAAAATAGTTAAAATTGGATGGGGTAAAAAAATCCATTTTGTTCACTATAAAATACAAATTTACCTTTATTTGTGTTTTAGGTAGCCAAACAAACAAAAAAGCATTTCGAAAGCCTTAAAAATGTCAGGTTCTTAGTAAACAAATTTAGCCTTCCACCACAATATCATACCTATCAAGCAACCCGGCAACACCCAGAATAGAAAACTTTGCTTTTTTGATTTTGTTAGTTTCCGGATTAATTGAATAGTTATATGAGGTTCGAAAATCCGCTTTTACCAGTATTGTATTTTCAAATACTGTTCCAGCTAAATCACAGTTAGTAAATACTGAATTTGTCAAATCAGCTTCCACAAATTCAACTTCTTCCAGTTTGCAATTTTTGAAATGAATATTCTTTAGCTTCAACTTGTAGTATGACGAAAAATTTAGAATACAATCTTCAAAGTAAAACGAGAGTAAAAATATATTGCAATCATCAAAATGCAATCCCAATAGTTTGCAGTTTTTGAATATCACATCCCTAAAGGCTGTGCTTTTCAATTTCGCCATACTAAAATCACAACTCTCAAATGTACAATCAGTAAAATATATGCCTGATAAATCTGCATTGGAGAAGATACAGCTTATAAAAGTGCAACTTTCGTATTCATCAGCAAGTTGTTCTCTTACAGTAAAATAATCACCTTTAAAAACTGTATCTTCTATGTATTGTCTGCTCATTTCCTACCCCACTTCGACATACTAACCCTTGCACTATAAAGCACATGATATAATGATGGAACAATAATAAGAGTAAGGAAAGTTGCAAAGCTCAAACCAAATATCACTGTCCAGCTCATTGGCCCCCAGAAAACAGCATTGTCACCACCAAAATATATATCAGGGTTAAATGTGTTAAAAAATGAGATAAAATCAATATTCAATCCTGTTGCCAATGGCATAAGGCCAAGTACTGTAGTAATTGCGGTTAACAATACCGGTCGCAAGCGTGTTTTGCCTGCCTCTACAATACACTTCTTTGCCATGTCAGCGGGCATAAATTCGTCATCGGCAAATCCTAATTCTTGTTTCTTTCTCTTTTTGAGAAGTCCGATATAATCAATTAACACAATAGCATTATTTACAACAACGCCTGCAAGTGAAACAATTCCTACACCTGTCATTATCACAACAAAATCCATTTTAAATGTTGCCAAACCACCAAATACTCCAATAGTGCTCATAACAACGCTAAACATAATGATTGCCGGTTTTACAAATGAGTTAAACTGATATACCAAAATAATCATTATTAATGCCAATGCAATTAACAATGCCTTAGATAAAAACGCCATTGATTCATCTTGCTCTTCCTGTTCACCGGTAAATTTATATTTATTCCCTGCAGGCATTGAATAATCAGCCATGATTTTTTTAAGCTCTGTATTTATTTCGTTAGCATTATATCCTTCATGTACATTTGAATTTATTGTTATAAGTCTATTACGATCTTTTCGGGTTATGGCTCCATACGTTGAACTATATTTAAAATCGGCTACAACAGAAATAGGAACTTGTACAATTTTACCTGATGACTGGCTTCGGAAAGTAATTCGCTGATTAATTACATCTGAAATATTATATCTATACTTATCATCAAGCCTCATAACAATTTTGTACTCATCCTCACCATCTTTAAAGTCGGATATTTCTTTACCAAACAAGGATGTGCGAATAGCATCACCAACTTGTCCTGTTGAAAGGCCGTAACGTCTTGCTTTTTCACGATCGATATTTATAAGCAATTCAGGTTTATCTACATCAAGATCAATTTTTAAACTTTCGATACCCGGAATATTAGCTTTATTAATCTCAGCTCTTATATCATCAGTAAGCACCAACAATTCATCAAAATCGGCACCGCTAACCTCAAGGTTAATTGGTTTGCCAGTTGGGGGACCCTCTCTTTGCTTTTCTATAGATAGAGTTATTCCAGGATATAAACCCACCATAGCATCCGAAAGTCGTTCAAGAATTTTTGCAGTACTTATTCCACCACGATCTTTAAAGTCTATAAAATTAATGGTTATCAATCCCTTATTAGGCATTCCACCCCTTCCTGTAAATCCTTCATTTTGACCTACTGCACCTTTCCCTGTAACTGTCAATACTGATTCTACAATATCCATATCAGGTTCTAATACTTCAAAAACTTTTTCTTCAAAAACACGCATTACAGAATCACTAATTTCAATATCAGTGCTAATTGGCATTTCTGCTAAAACATTTATTAGCTTAGGATCGGCAGATGGAAAAAATTCAACTTTTGGATTTCCTCCAAAATAAAATTGAATAGTAAGTATCATTAATACAATTGTTCCAATCAATAAAAACAATGGCGTTTTCCCTGTTAAAGCAAATTCGATAAACCTGGTATAAGTACTTTCGAGCCAAACCAAAGCTACTTTTTGAAACCACATTGCTAACCGAGAAAGGAAAAGTAGATTTAATAATCCAATAAAAGCAAATAATAACGATAATGTACCTGCCCAATTAATTTTAAAGAAATAAAATATCATTGCCAAAATTACAAGCGCTCCCATTATTATAATACTCTTTTTTAACTTGGGCAAGCTCACATTGGCTCCTTTTTTATATAAGTCGGTAAAAACAACAGGTATTATAACAAGAGCAACAAATAGTGACGATGCAAGAACAATGATTAAAGTTAATGGCATATACGACATGAATTCACCCATAATACTTTTCCAAAACAGCAAAGGAAAAAATGCTGCGAGTGTTGTTGCTGTTGATGAAATAATAGGCATTGCCACCTCGCCTGTAGCTTGTTTAGCTGCTTCCAAAACAGGATATCCCCTATGTACAAATCTATAGATGTTTTCGGTAACAACAATGGCATTATCAACTAACATACCTAGTGCTAGTATCAACGAAAAAAGCACAATCATATTAATTCTATAATCCATCATTCCCATTATCATAAATGAAAGGAACATAGACATTGGAATTGCTAACCCGACAAACAATGAGTTTCTTGTACCAAGAAACAGGAATAATACTATTACAACAAATATTATTCCCATAATAATGCTGTTTTCAAGATTACTCAACTGCATTTTAACCATATCTGATTGATCATTAGTTATTGTAACAATCAAATCTTCAGGAATTTGCCCTTTAAGTTTAGCTTCATCAAGAATTTCCATAACCTGTGAAATAGTTGACAATAGATTTTCACCACTTTTTTTAACAACCTGTAATGAAACTACCGGCTGACTGTTTAGGTAGGCATAACTATCACGATCTTTAAAACCATAATCAATATAACCAACATCTCTTAAATAAACAATATTACCTTTTTCACTTTTTACAATTATATTGTTAATTTCGGCAGGATCGTCAAACTCCCCTATAACACGAATAGTACGCTTAATATCGCCTAATCGCATATCACCCCCTGACAAAGAAACATTTTCAGCCTTTACAGCATTTTCAATATCCGTAAAGCTAACTTGTAGTATGCTCATGCGAAAAGGATCGAGGATTATTTTAACTTCTTTTTCAGTTATTCCCGTAAGATTTACTTTCGACACTTCAGAAATAACTTCAAATTCATCCTTTAGTTCTTCACCAAAATCCTTAAGCTCATTAACACTAAATTCTCCTGATAAATTAACATTTATAACCGGAAATTCAGAAAAGTCTATATCCTCAACTAATGGATCAAAAGGAAGATCATCGGGAAGCTCACTTTTAGCTTTGTCAACAGCATCTTTAACATCCTGAAGCGCAACTTTAATATCTACATCTGTACGAAACTCAACAAATATACTTGATGCATCCTGAGTAGAAACCGAAGTCATATCATGTATTCCCTTTACCGATTCAATTTCCTTTTCAAGAGGTCGTGTAATTAGATTTTCAATGTCAACAGGAGGGTTTCCCGGGTAAACGGTTTGTACCATTATTGTTGGTATATTTATTTCCGGGAAGAGTTCCTTTGGTAGAGAAATGTACGAATAGAATCCAAAAAATATTGTAACAACTGTTATTAAATATACAGTATTTTTATTATTAAGGGCCCAGGTGGAAAGCCAGAAATTTCTAACTACTTTATCAGGTATATTATTATCTGTTTTACTCATATTCGAACTTTCTTATAAATCTACTATTAGTACTACCGAACCATTGGATACATTATTATAACCATCGGTAATTATCACATCTCCAGCAACTAGCCCTTCTATCACTTCTGTTTTATCTCTATATGATATACCGGTCTTAATATATTTTTTAACAGCCACATCATTTCCTTTATCTTTTCCAATAACATAAACAAATGAGCCTTTCATATCTTCTTTTATAATGATAGATGGAATGACTATCGCCTTATCAGTATTATAATCATTAATATTAACATTAGTTAGCAAATTTGGTTTTAGTTTTTCATCATTATTGTCAATTTTAAGTTGAACAACAAATGTTCGGTTTTGTTTACTGATAACATTACCAGTTCGATAAACAGGTTCACGAAAAGTTATTCCAGGGTATGAAGGAAACGAAATATCAACAATATCACCTTTTTTTATTGACGAAAGATAAGCCTCTGACAATTTTAGAGTAACGTATAGCTGATCAATATTTACAATTTGCATAAATTGCATTCCGGGACTTGCTAATTCTCCCTTTTTAAGAAATATTTGCTCGATTATTCCATCTATAGGCGATTTTATTATTGCCATATCATATTGAGCATTAAGTGTAACTAACTTGTTTTTAAGATTTTCGTAGCCATTTTCTGCTTGCAAGTATTGCTGTTCTGATCCAATATTTTTATTCCACAAAACGCTTTGTTTTTCAAAAAGAATTTTAGCAAGACTTAATTGTGTTTTAACTTCACTAATTGTGTTTTCAATAATAATAGTATTTAACTTAGCCAATACTTGATCTTTTTTAACATATTGCCCTTCGGTTACATTAACAGATATTATCTGTCCTGCAATTTCCGGGCTAATGTATGCTTCCTCTATACTTTCAAGTTCGCCCGTAGCAATAAAATTATGTGAAAAAGTTTGTTGTTCTATTGATTTAACTTTTACGGGAATCTCTAATCCTGTATATTTTAAATTTTTGTTTTTATTTTCTATTTCTGCTATTTTTTCATTTAGCACACCAACCTGTTCTTTATAATATTTTAGATTGTCAGCATTAGATGTTTCTTTATCACTCGTTGAGCATGACATTATTAAACTACTAAGAAAAATTATAATTATAATACGATTCATATTTTTGTTTTTATTATTGATTCCAATTTTTATTGAATTTTTGTTGAATTAATTCTCTTCCCTTATCACTAACAATACCATAAAGGTTATATCTGAATATTTCTGAGAATAAATTTGTTGAAACCAGTTCTTCAATACTAAATATATCAGAATTCATAATTCCTTCTACCCTAATTAGATTAATTCTGGAAATAACACTTTCATCAAGATCATCACGGTAAAGTCCTTCTTTTTTACCTTTAATCAAATTATCTATAACACTATCAATTATTCGTTTGTGTTTAATTTTTTGAAAATGCATAAAAATATCGGGGTAATATTTCTTTAAATCATAAACAAAAGCAGGTTTATGATTCTTAATCATTTGCACTTGAATTTTGTAATAATAAAATAGTTCTTCAATTGCATTAGTATCACGTTGTTCCAATATCGAGAAATCAATATTTCTATTCTTATTTTGAAGTTCAAGAACTGCCATTACCAGTTCTTTTTTATCATTAAAATACTGGTAAAGTGTTTTTTTTGAAATAGATAGCTTATGAGCAACATCATCCATGGTAACTCCTTTGATCCCATATTCTAGATACATTTTGGTTATATTCTCAACAATTGTTTTTACTTTATCATCCATACTTTATTATTCATATTTAGTTAGGATTTTTTCAAGATCTTCGCCTGTTTTTAAAAGCGAAAGTGCCGAATTAATGTATGCATTTTCTGCATTTAAAAACTGGTTATGCGTATTTAGAAGATCTAAGCTTGAAGCCATGCCTTCAACATATTTTTGGGTTGTTTTGTTATATATTTTTTCCGCTGTTTTTCTGTTTTTTTGTTTGTTCTCATAAACCCGATAAGCATTCAAATATTCGTTTCTTGCAGCATCGTATTGAAGGTTTAAGCTTGTAACAAGCTGCTTTTCCATAATGCCAATTTGATCGTATGCTATTTGTGCCATTTTTACTTTCGACCTTCTTTGTCCACTTGAGAATATAGGTATCTGCATTTTTATACCCAAGGCTGAGCTTGAATACCAAACACCTTTATTATCAAAAAAGTTCCAACTGTCTCTCTGTGCCTGTGTTTGATAATACAAATCAGCAGAGAGAGATGGCATATAAGCAGCTTTTTCTAACTTAACCTGTAGCCAGGTGAGTTCTTTTTGCCTGGAAAGTGACATGAAATCAATATTTTGCCCGAAATAAAATGGGCTTACTAATAAATCGGAGTTGTGCTTATAAGCAATAATATCCTCCATGCTATCAGTCAATACTACACTATCAGCAGCACTCAAGCCAAGAAAGAAATTCAAATAGGCATGGGAAATAATACTCTGATTTTTTAAATAAAGAGCTGAAGCTTCAAGATCAGAAACTAACAGATCTAATTGGTCGACGTCTGTTTCTTCAGCAAGCCCAACTTTATATACTTCTCTGGTTTCATCAGCAAGGTTACTTGTTATTACCAATGTAGAATCAACTACTCTTAACCCCTCAGCAGCAGACAAAGCTGCATAATAAGAATTTGCAACTTGTTGTTTAACATTAACTTTATTCTTAAAATAATCTGCATTTGTTTTCTCAAGATATTTTCTAGCAGCTTGAAGGCCAACTAAGTATTCACCGCTAAATAATATCTGTGATACAGAAGCAGAAAGGCTCGCATCGTATTTGGTTCCAAATTGCAATTCCATGTTTTTTGAGGGGTCATTAAAATCAGGGATAATCATAACCGGACGGGCAATATTGTCATTATATCCAACCGATGCATTAACTTGAGGCAACCCAATTGAAGTTGACTCCTTAACCTGGTAACCTGCCGACTCAACATCTTTTCCTGCATTGATTATCTCATAATTGTTTTCCATTGCGTAATCGATTGCTTGCTTTACCGACATATACTTTATTTCCTGAGCAATAACATTGTTAGCTATGACTATTGTTATTATCAGACTAAGAAATTTATTCATATTTTATACTGATTTTTTTTAAAGGAAACAAAAATAGTAAAATAATAAACTTTGGAAACTTAAATTAGGTTAAAAGTTTTTATTGTTTTTATTTATTTCAATACTGCATTCATTATTATATTAATTCATTTCATATATTTGTCAGCCGAAAAATTGACTTAATTAGCTCATAAAAATGGTTTTCAGCTCTCTGGTTTTCCTTTTTATTTTCCTGCCAATCGTATTACTCTTTTATTACTTTGTGAAAGAAAAATACAGAAATACTCTCCTTCTTCTTGCCAGTATTATCTTTTTTGCATGGGGCGGAGTTAGCTACACATTGATACTCATTATTTCAATTTTCACGAATTATTTTGTCGGGTTGCTCATTAATAAACATCTGGGAACAAAACTAGCCAGATATTATTTGGCCCTTGGTATAACAATAAATATTGGGATACTTGTAATTTTTAAATACGCTAATTTTTTTATTGAAAATTTAAATGAAATTTTTGTTTCCCTCAATATTGAGCCAATTGATTACGAAAATATTATTCTGCCAATTGGAATTTCATTCTACACTTTCCAGGCTCTTTCATATATAATTGATGTTTACCGAAAAGAGACAGAAGTCCAAAAAAGCTTAACAAAACTCGCACTATTTATATCATTATTTCCCCAACTTATTGCAGGACCAATTGTTCGCTACCATGATATTAACAAACAGTTATCAAAAAGATTTGTAAACTTTAATAAATTTACAACCGGAGTTGAACGTTTTATTATAGGTCTTGGCAAAAAAGTACTGATTGCTAACACATTTGCTTTGGTAGTCGACACAATTTTTGCGATGGACCCTGCGAATATGTCAGGTATTGTAGCTTGGTTAGGAGTCATTCTTTACGCTTTACAGATATATTTTGATTTCTCTGGATATTCAGATATGGCTATCGGACTTGGCAAAATGTTTGGTTTCGACTTATTAGAGAACTTTAATTTCCCATATATTGCCCGTTCAATACAAGAATTTTGGAGAAGATGGCATATCTCATTATCAACATGGTTTCGCGACTATTTATACATCCCGCTAGGTGGTAACAGGGTTGGAAAACACAGAGTTTACTTTAACCTCTTTATCGTTTTTCTTCTCACGGGCTTCTGGCATGGAGCAAGTTGGAATTTTATTGTATGGGGGCTTTTTCATGGGTTGTTTCTAATTATTGAGAGAGTTGGCTTTGGTAAATTTCTAGAAAAATTATGGAGCCCCATAAGACATTTTTACACTTTGTTTGTGGTGCTTATTAGCTGGGTATTTTTCCGTGCCGACGACCTGCCATATGCTTTATCTTATTTGAAAACGATGTTTGGAGCAAGAGAAATTAATTCCGAATTTTGGATGCTCAACAAATATTTAAGCACAGATGTTACGATAGCATTAATTGTTGCAATTATTGGGTCAACAACTGTTTTGTTAATAATTCAAAAACATCTCATTCAATATTTAAAACGAATAATATCAAATCCTTGGAGGCAAACTATTCTTTACACTTTAGAAATAATTGCTGGAGTTGGATTATTCTCAATACTTCTATTATCGGTTATATACTTAACTGCAAACTCTTACAATCCATTTATCTATTTTAGATTTTAATCATTATTAATGGAGATAGACCAGCACATATCCAAAGGTAAACGAATAAGAAAGATTATCCTGTTTGCTCTGTTCATTTGCATTATAACTTTGCCGTTATTAGAATATGGGCTAAATGTATCGAACGAGTATGAGAACACTGAAAACAGAAACAAAGCAACACTTCCCAAATTTACCATTAGCAATATAGATTCATTTCCAAACAGGTTTGACGAGTACTTTAGTGACAATCATAATTTTAGAGGCGACCTGCTAATACTTAACAGTTTGTTTAAAATTAATGTTCTTAATATTTCACCTGTTAAAGATATCGTTGAAGGAAAAAATGGTTGGTATTATCGCACAAAGTATATTGAGCCTTATATTAATGAGCGCCTATTCAATAATATTGAGTTAGATAGCTTTAATGCTATTTTTACTTATAGGGCTAGTTGGCTTGCCGATAAGGGTATTAAAAACTACTTTATCATTGTTCCAAATAAATCACAGATATATCCAGAGTTTTTACCTGATCGTTACAGTAAAAGCAGACTGACAAAAACAGATCAGTTTATAAAATCAACTAAAAAAATTCCAAACTTTGAAGTATTCTATTTAAAAGATGCACTATTATCAGAAAAAGAAAAATCATCATACAACTTATACTATAAAACTGATCAGCATTGGAATGAATATGGTGCAGTTGTAGGTTTAATTGCAATAATTAATAAAATTAAACTTGATTTTCCGGAACTCCAATCTATTCAATTATCTGATTTTAATATTGATACGATTTCAGTTGAAGGGAAGGGTATGGCAAAAGCTTTATTGCAAAATAAATCGATCAAGGAATTAGAGATTAAAATGATAAATAAAATTCCTAAAGAATTACAATATCATGATACAACTATGTATCCCATTCCCGCAAAATTTCCTTATAAGTTTATACATCAACAATTCTATTCAACTAATGAAAAAAACCTTCCAAAAGTGTTGATAATACGTGATTCTTTTTCTAGTATATTAAAAAAACAATTTTCCAGATCGTTTAGTTGGTCTACTTTTTTTTGGGATTCTTGGTGCTATGAGTTAAATAAATCAGTTGTTGAAAATGAAAAACCTGATATTTTTATAACAATTATTATTGAAAGTAATCTTCCATACATTATTTATAAGCATCCTTCTGCTCGCAAAGATAAATTAGATGTAATTGATGTAATTTAACTTAGAATTCACAAAGAATATCTATGAAAAATTCTACTGTATAGTAATGGTTAATAGCAAACACCTACAATCCATTATCCATTTTTGATTTTAGTATAATCCATGAAAGAAGATCACATAATTAGCATTGGTACTCGAATTCGAAAAATAATTGTTTTTATACTGTTTGTATGTATAATTTCTCTTCCAATCCTGGAAAATGTGCTAAATATTTCATCTGAATATGAAAATACTGAAAATCGAACAAAAGCACCTCTTCCGAAATTCGATATTGAATATCTGGATCCTTATCCATCTGAATATGAGAAATATTTTAATGACAATCATAATTTTCGCGGCGAACTCCTACTTTTAAATAGTAAATTCAAATTTAACATTCTTAATATTTCGCCCGTTAAAATTGTAGTTGAGGGAAAGGATGGATGGCTATATACTTCTAAATACATTGAATCTTATATTAATAGTTGGTTGTTTACAAATATTGAGCTTGACAGTTTATATAAAATTTACTTACAAAGATCGAAATGGCTTGATGAACAAGGGATTAAGCATTACATTGCAATTGTTCCCAACAAAGCACACGTTTATCCGGAGTTTTTACCTGATCACTTAAAAAAAAGCAGGGTCACAAAAACAGACCAGTTTATTAAAGCACTTGAACAAATACCTAACCTTAATGTGTTTTACTTAAGAGATGCATTGCTTGAAGAGAAAGAAAAATCTCCATATAACTTATTCTACAAAACCGATCAACATTGGAATGAATATGGAGCAACAGTTGGCGTAAAAAAGATTGTGAGTGAAATCAAAAAAGATTTTCCTGGAATGAAGGATGTTGAACTAAGTGACCTTATTATTGATACCACATATACAGATGGACGTGGCTTGGCCAGAATGCTCATGCTTCAAAAATCAATTAAAGAAATGGTGATAGATGTAAACCATATTGATTCAACGAAAAGCAATAAAATTGACACCTTAATTTATCCTATTCCCGAGGTTTTCCCTTATAAAGACAGGCATCAGGTATATTATTCATCAAATGATAAAAAACTACCCAAAGTATTGGTCATTCGCGATTCATTTACCGATGCCCTGATTGACAAACTACCTAATTCCTTTAGTGAAACAACATATATTTGGGATACGTGGTGCTACGAATTACATGAAGACATTGTTGCTAATGAAAAACCTGATATTTTTTTAACAATAATAATTGAAGCAAACCTTCCATTTATTATATACAAACACAACTCGGTACGGGAAGATGGCTATATTGCCATTGAGCCGAATAAAAAACCATTACTGGATTAAGTTTGCAACTTAATCCTAATAAAATAAATATTGAGTTTAAGTTACAAACTTAAACTAGTAAATACTTGGAAAAACAAAAAAATATATGTAACTTGCTAGTCATTAATGTGTATTAATACATGTAACAATGAAACCCACAAAAACCATCCTACTAGTATTGCTCGTAAGCTTTGGGCTAAATACTGTAGCTCAAGTTGCTATTAATACCAATGAAAAAGCTAGTAATAATAAAAGTGCAATACAGGCAGATGCAGCAATTGCGAGTGGGCAAAAAACCACGCACCAAAGCATTAACCCTGATACAACATTCAACAATATTAGTATTCAATCTAAAGATAATTGTATCCCACCAAAGGATTTAACAGTAACACTTGAGAATGATAACCTTGCTCATTTGTTATGGGATACTATTTTTTTAGTTGATGAATGGATATACTATCATGACGGATCATTTGAAAATAGTTTCTGTTCAACAGAAGGAGGTGCCGGATTAGCTCAGGTATTTACGCCAGAGGAATATCCCATAACAGTAACAAAAGTTGCATATTATAATGATGATTATGGTATTCCCGGTCAAGAGAATGAAGTATATGTATTAACCGGAGATGGCTCTACAGTATTGGCAGGACCATATAGTGTTACCGGAGAATATGGAGACACATGGGTACCTGTTGATATTGATGATGTTAAACTCGAATCAGGTACATTTATGGTATATACAGCTAATGTAGCGCCTGATGGACCATATATTGGTGTTGATGATAGTTTTTATAATGGCACATTGTACTATGGGACAGTGGGTGCATTTACTGAATTAGGTACATATGGATACTACTATGTTGGTAGCCATGAAGCTTCAGTTATATATGGTGATTTAAGTACAAACGCTGCCCCTAACTCTGCTATATTACGTCCTACTAATCATGCTCTTAATAATAGTCCTACAATGGCCGTATCTAATCATGTTTCTGATAAGGTTGAAAGACCTTTTGATAACAAACAAACAAGATCACCCTTAGGTTATAATATTTATTTGGACGATGATTTGATAGAAGCCTTATGGCCTTATAATTTCTATTCTCATAATTTTAATGTTGTAGAAATGTGTTATACTGTAACTTCTGAATATAACAATTGTGAGTCAGATCCTTCAAACGAAGTTTGCTTTCACTTGGAAAGTATTGATGAAATAGGAGAAAATGAAGTATCATTGTATCCTAACCCTGCATCAAATTATATTACTCTTACATCTATACATAAAATAACTCGCATAACTTTAACCAACTATATTGGTCAGATAGTTTATGTTGAAGATGTAAACGGTGACTCAAGAGTTGAGTTAAACACTAATTCATATCCCGCAGGAGTTTATCTTGTTAAAATTGAAACCGAAAGTGGAGTAGTTACAAAACGTATTATTATTAGAAGGTAATAATATCACGAGGGTAGTTGCCTAACAACACAATACCAAGTCTATTTTGCGAGTCTGTCGGCCTGATCGTAGTGAAGGAACTCTTTTTGTGAGCTTAAAGATACTTCGCTACACTCAGTATGATAAGGACTTGCTAAATGAGTCTGTAAGAAACCGAGAAGAGATTAGTACTCATTTTGCTTCCGACCCGACGGTTTGAAAAAAACCCGTCGGGTCTTTGCGGTATAAATTCTTGAAAATACTTGGAAAAACAAAGAAATATATGTATATTGCTAGCCATTAGTCTGTATTAATACATGTAACAATGAAACCCACAAAAACCATCCTACTAGTAATACTCGTAAGTTTTGGGCTAAATACAGTAGCTCAAGTTGCAAGTAGTACCACTAGGGCAAGTAATAATAACCGGGCAATACAGGCAGATGATACATTTACGAACGGACAGGAAAGCATAAGCATTAACTCTGATGCAACATTAAGCAATGTTAGTATTCAAACTAAAGATGATTGTATCCCTCCAAGGAATTTAACTGCAGAAGAGGATTGTTGGTATTATGTTATTCATCTTTCTTGGGATCAGCCACCACCCCCACCGGTAGCAGAATGGATATCCTATAACGATGGAACATTTGAGAATGGATTATGTTCAACAGCAGGAGGAGATGGATTGGCTCAGATGTTTACACCAGTGGAATATCCAGTAACAGTAACAGAAGTTAGATATTATAATACGGCCTATTTTTATCCTGATCAAGAGAATGAAGTATATGTATTGACCGGAGATGGTTCTACAATATTGGCAGGACCATATAGTGTTACCGGAGAACCTGGTGATACATGGGTAACTATTGATGTTGATGATATTACTCTCGAATCAGGTACATTTATGGTATACACGGCAAACGTACTACCAAATGGACCATATGTAGGTGTTGATGACAGCTTTTATGATGGTACTTTATACTTTGGATCACCGGGAGATTTTACTGAATTAGGTACATGGGGATACTACTATGTTGGTAGCCATGAGGCTTTTGTTACATATGGTAATTTAAGTGCTGATGTTGTACCTAGCTCTACTGTATTAAGTCCTGCTAATGCTCTTAATAATAGTTCTGCAATAGCTGTATCTAATCATGTTTCTGCTAAGGTTGAAAGACCTGTTGACAACAAACAAACAAAATTATTCTTTGGTTATAATATATATCTGTATGGGGAATTAATAGAAACACTTTGGCCTAATAATACCTATGATTATCCATCAATAGGTGATAGTTACCATTGTTTTACTGTAACTTCTGTATATACCAATTGTGAGTCAGACCCTTCAAACGAAGCATGTGCTTATTTATGGGACGGTATTAATGAATTAGGAGAAAATGAAGTATCATTGTATCCTAACCCTACATCAAATTATATTACTATTACATCAATGCATGAAATGATACGTATAACTGTAAACAACTATATTGGGCAGATAGTTTATGTTGAAGATGTAAACTGTGATACTAAAGTTGAGTTAAACACTAATTTATATCAAGAAGGAATATATCTTGTTAAAATTGAAACCGAAAGCGGAGTAGTTACCAAACGTATTATTATTAGAAGGTAATAATATCACGAGGGTAGTTGCCTTGCAACACATTACTGGATTAAGTTTGTAACTTAATCCATATAAAGCACATATTGAGTTTAAGTTACAAACTTAAACTAGTAAAAGACAAAATAGTAATCATGGCAAGTAAATATAAATTTCATGACCCGGAAGGCACCTATTTCGTCACAATGACTGTTGTTGACTGGATTGATGTTTTTACAAGGCCAATATACAAAGACATAGTTGCTGGCAGCTTAATATATGCAATTAAGCATAAAGGCCTAGTTCTACATGCTTGGGTTATAATGAGTAATCATGTTCATTTTATAATATCTTCCCGTCCAAAACATAATTTGCCAGATATTTTTAGGGATATGAAGAAGTTTACTTCAAAAAGAATAATCAAAGAAATTGAAACCAATATTGATGAAAGTCGAAAAAAGTGGATGATGAAGATTTTCAAAAGTCATGGCATAAAAAATCCAAACAATAAGGAGATCCAGTTTTGGCAGCAAGACAACCACCCAATTGAATTAGATACAAATAAAATGATAGATCAGAGATTGGACTATCTACATAATAATCCTGTTAAGGTAAATATAGTTGACCAGGCAGAATACTATGTCCATAGTAGTGCTGTTGATTATATTGGTGGGAAAGGGTTAATTCCTCTGGAGCTAATAGATTGAAATCCTCCTCCTATTACTGGATTAAGTTTGTAACTTAATACCTATGAAGTACATGTTTAGCTTAAGTTATAAACTTAAGCTAGTATATAGTTTAAGTTGCAAACTTAAACTAGTAAAAAAAATTTAAAACTACTTCTTTGCCTCAATAAGTAAATTAAGCATACTAACACCGGCCTCCGAAATAACAGTACCGGGACCAAAAATTGCAACAACACCTGAATCATAAAGAAACTGATAATCCTGAGGTGGGATTACTCCACCAACAATAACCATAATATCTTCACGGCCAAGCTTCTTTAATTCTTCAATAGCTTGTGGAACAAGTGTTTTGTGGCCTGCCGCAAGGCTGGAAACCCCAAGAATATGAACATCATTCTCAACAGCTTGCTTTGCAGCTTCTGCAGGAGTTTGGAATAATGGTCCAATATCAACATCAAAGCCAATATCAGCATAACCTGTGGCAACAACTTTTGCTCCTCTATCATGCCCATCCTGACCCATTTTGGCAATCATAATCCTTGGTCGGCGGCCATCCAATTTGGCAAACTCATCTGCAAGCTCATGAGCTTGTTTAAATGACGCATCATTTCCTGCTTCTGATGCATACACTCCCGATATAGATCTTATAACTGCTTTATATCTTCCCATAATTTTTTCGCAAGCATACGAAATTTCTCCGAGACTTGCACGATTTTTTGCTGCTTCAACTGCTAATTCCAATAAATTTCCTTCGCCTGTTTCACATGCCTTTGTAATCGCATCAAGATTTTGTTGAACTTTTTTACTATTACGCTCAGCACGTAATTTTGCCAATCTTTCCAACTGAGACTCACGAACTGCGGTGTTGTCAATTTCAAGAGTATCAAGTGGATCTTCTTTATCAAGCTTATATTTGTTAACTCCCACAATCACATCTTTATGGGCATCAATACGAGCTTGTTTACGTGCGGCGGCTTCTTCAATCCTCATTTTTGGCAAGCCTGTTTCAATTGCCTTTGACATACCACCCATTTCTTCAATCTCCTGGATTAACTGCCAGGCTTTATTAGCCAGCTCATGGGTTAAGCTTTCAACATAATATGATCCTGCCCATGGGTCAACCGAACGACAAATATCTGTTTCTTCTTGTAAATACAGCTGTGTATTACGAGCTATTCGCGCAGAGAAATCTGTAGGGAGTGCAATTGCTTCATCCAACGCATTGGTATGAAGTGATTGAGTATGCCCGAGAGTTGCCGCCATTGCTTCAACACACGTTCTTGCAACATTGTTAAACGGATCTTGCTCCGTAAGGCTCCATCCGGATGTTTGAGTGTGGGTTCTCAATGCCATCGACTTCGGATTTTTGGGATTAAATTCCTTCACAATCTTAGCCCATAACATACGTCCGGCACGTAATTTTGCTATTTCCATAAAATGATTCATACCTGAACCCCAGAAAAACGAAAGTCTGGGTGCAAAATCATCAATTTTTAATCCTGATTTAAGACCTGTTCGGATATAATCAAGACCATCAGCAAGTGTGTAGGCAAGTTCAATATCAGCCGTTCCTCCCGCTTCCTGTATGTGATAACCCGAAATAGAAATGGAATTAAATTTTGGCATCTTATGCGAAGTATATTCAAAAATATCAGAGATTATTCGCATTGATGGTAGTGGAGGATAAATATACGTGTTACGAACCATAAACTCTTTTAGAATATCATTTTGAATGGTTCCTTGCAGTTCTTCCAGACTTGCCCCTTGCTCAAGAGCTGCAACTATATAAAAAGCCAATACCGGCAAAACAGCTCCATTCATAGTCATTGAAACTGATATTTTGTCTAACGGTATTTGGTCAAATAATATCTGCATATCAAGGATGGAGTCAATCGCAACACCTGCTTTTCCCACATCACCTTCAACACGCTCATGATCTGAGTCGTAACCTCGATGAGTAGCCAAGTCGAAAGCTACTGACAAACCTTTTTGACCGGCAGCCAGGTTTCGACGGTAAAATGCATTTGATTCTTCGGCTGTTGAAAAACCTGCATATTGCCTGATTGTCCATGGACGGGTAACATACATTGTTGAATAAGGTCCGCGTAAATATGGAGGTATTCCAGCAGCATATTCTAAGTGATCCATGCCATCTAAATCAGAAGAAGTATAAACAGATTTTATATCAATTTGTTCCGGTGTTTTCCAATCGGCTGCAATATTATTATCAGCTTCCCAATGAGTATTATCCTTACTTTGTTTAGGATTGCTGTTGATATCTATATTTTTAAAGTTTGGTTTCATCGTTATCAATTATGTAATGGTACAATGATTTTATTATTTAATGTGGTTAAGTTTTTGAGATTGAGATTAAGGTTGAGTATTGAGATCATCTTAGCCTCAAACTTAGCCTTAATTTTTATTTCTTAGAACTAACTCCTGATACCTGGTTAATTCTTCCAGCAAATTGCTTTTTACGTGAATAAAGTTAGTTATCCCAAGTTCATTAAATCCTGTAATTAAATTTTTGGGGTATCCCGCTACAACAACAATTGCATCTTTATTTAATGCATTATAAATTGGCTCAACTATATTTGCATATTCATCATCAGAACTACAAATAACTACAATTTCAGGATTTGAGTCTTTAGCAGTATCTATACCTTCTTCAATACTTTTAAATCCAGGATTATCCACAACCTCAAAGCCTGCACAACCAAAAAAGTTGTTCGCAAATTGTGATCTTGCTTTTCGCATTGACAGATTTCCATAAGTAAATATCCAAACAACAGGTCGTTTATTACTCAAGGCAAACTCATCGGTTTTGAATCGCAATTCTTCCAGTTGTTCTGCTCCACGATAAATTACAAGAGGTTCAGCTTCTGCACTGCCAGTTTTAGTTTTTTTCTTTGGAAATTCAACTTTAGAATTAAAATATTCAGTTGCATTTGGATATTGATTTATTCCTAGTATTGACTTCCTTCGTGTGGCAATGTCAGTATTCAATTTAACAGCTTCTTCATTAACAATATTCTGAATAATTCCTTTACGGAAAGCTTTAATATATCCACCCTCATCATCAATTTTTAAAAATAGTTTCCAGGCATTCTGAATAAGTTTATCTGTAAGGCTTTCGATGTAATATGAACCTGCACCTACATCTGCAATCTTATCAAAATATGATTCACCTTTTATCACAAGTTGCTGATTGCGAGCTATCCGTTCTGAGAACTCAGTTTCGGTTTCATAAACCGAATTAAATGGTATTACACTCATCGAATTAACACCACCCAATACAGCCGACATAGTTTCGGTTGTTGTACGTAGCATATTTACATATGGATCGTAAATTGTTTTATTACAAACAGAATTACTACAATGAATATTCATACTTGCATTTGAAGCATCATTCAGTCCATATGCATTTACCAGTTTTGCCCAAAGGTATTTCGCTGCCCTGAACTTTGCAATTTCCATGAAATAATCAGACCCCACTGAAAAATGAAAACGAATACGAGATGAAACCTCATCGATTTCCAAATTGTTATTAGTGAGATAGGTAAGATATTCAGCTGCAATAGCCATTGAAAAAGCAAGTTCGCTTACAATACTTCCTCCCGAATTATTGAAAATAGAAGCATTAATGTTCAAATACTGAAACTTTAGCAGATGTACTGAAGCAGAATGTAACTTCAACAACATTGCAAGATCCTGCTCTTCAGAAATTTGGAATTTACCTGTTAATGAGAAATCTCCAATTGGGTCATATTCAACACATCCCTTTACCTTTTCAAGGTCACGATTATATTTTTTTACTAGCAGATCAATGGCCTTAAGGGTTTCCAGAGGATAACTGGTATTGAAATTCATCTCCATGATATCAGCACGAATATTCTGACAAAGATTTTCTATACTTTCAACATCAGGTTCAAAATTATCATCAAAATAAAACCCCAAAGAATCAACACCTTTAAGCCTTATTTTCAACGCTTTTTTGTTGGCTTCTTCAATATTTCCAACTTTAATATCCTGGCGAATAAGCCAGTTATTATGCTTAATTTGATTTCCTCTAACATAAGGAAAACTGCCGGGATATGTATTCATGTGAGGAAAGCTATTCAAATCCTCGCTTCTATAATAAGGTTGTACTTTAAATCCTTCACGGGTGTTCCAGATCAATTTCTTATCGTAATCAGCACCTTTAAGATCCTTAATTATTTTTTCCTTCCATTCCTCGTTTGAAACAGGAGGAAATTCTCCAAAAAGTTTCTCTTTATTCATAAGAATAATGATTTTTAATTTGGAGCAAAATTAATAGAAAATAATTGGCAAATAAGTATAATTATGAATTATTGTTAAATAATTAACAAGAGGTGATTACTACATATTTTCAATTTGGGCAATTAATGCGCTAACTCTTTCAGCACTTGTATATTTATGTGCAAATTCAGGTATTTCTTCAGTTCCTCCCATATAAATATCATTTCTTCTAAATTCCATTCCGCTTTCATAACTATTTCGTAACGACAGATGAAACGCTTTAGCTTTAGTTTGCCCTGCTAAATATTGTATATTATCCTCTGAAATTCCACTTCCAGGCATAATAATAACATTGTTTCCGGCATGCCTTACCAATTCAGCGATTAAAGAAACACCATTAATTGCTTTGTTTTTTTGCCCGGAAGTAAGAACCCTGCTTAAACCAAGCTTCATACATGTATCTAATGCCTCGAAGGCATCTATAGTCATATCAAATGCCCGATGAAAGGTTATTGGTAGTCCTTTAGCAGCTTCAATTAATCGAGAGCACTTTTCATAATCAATTTTACCATTGGCCCTTAAGCAACCTATAACAATACCATCAGCACCTATATTATATGCTACTTCAATATCCTTTAACATCACATCCATTTCATCTTTTGAATAAAGGAAATCGCCCCCACGAGGGCGAATAATAGGAAACACATTAAGAGAGGTAACTAATTTTGTTTGAAATATCATTCCGGGTGATGGAGTAGTGCCGCCTTCGTATAGGTTATCACAAAGTTCAACCCTATCGGCACCTCCTTTTTCTGCAGCTATTGCAGATATAACAGAATTAGCACAAATTTCAATCTCAAATTGATTCCTTTTCATTTTTCTTTGTAATAAAAAAACCTGTCAGCAACCCAACTCCTGCCATTAAAAATATAGATGCAGGAAAAGCAACTTCTTCTGACATTCCAACAGTAAGATTTAAGAAACTACCCAATAAAATACCCACACCAACACCAATAGATACAAGACCAAGACTTAATACAACATTTCTCCATGCATTTGAACTTGAAGATAACGCTTTTTTACTACTATAAAAAACACTTACATCTTTGTCTTTTTCAATTAACGCAAGACGTTCCTTATGTCGAGCAGTGAAGTAAAGATAACAAATTCCAAAGATTACAATAAATAGACTGATAAACACAATTGATACTTCCATTTTTCTAAATTTTATGATTAATAACTTTAATATCTTTGACAGTAGTTTTGTGTTTTGGTTACAGAAATAATTTTCTTTGTTTACTATGGCTCGATTATTAATAAAAGGATTAATAGTGACACTTGAAACTTTCCTTATTTTTTTTGTAACCAACTATATATTTGTGTGTCTAAAATAAAATGGTGTCATTAGATGAAAACATATTAATTGAAAAAACACTTAAAGGAGATATACATTCTTTTGAGTCAATTGTTAAAGACTACAATATGATGGTTTACACATTGGCTTACAGGGTGTTAAAAAACAAAGAGGAGGCCGAGGAACTAGCCCAGGATGTATTTCTAAAGGTTTATCAATCGTTGGGCAGTTTCAATAGGACGTCAAAATTGTCCACATGGATTTACCGAATAACATATAATGCTTCTATTAGCAAATATAAATCTCATAAAAGAAAAATAGACGCAATAGAAATAAATAATTCCATTGAATTTAATATTTCTGATTCTACTGATACTCATCGTGATATTAATTTTAATGAAAAAAGAGAAATTATTAATGACTCGCTATTAAAACTTCCGGAAACAGAAAAGATAATTGTAACTTTATATTACTATGAAGAATTACCAATTAAAGAAATAGCTGAAATTATAGGAATAACTCCCCAAAATGTTAAAATTAAACTCTATAGAAGCAGAAAAAAACTTTATAATGAACTAAAAGACAAAGTGGGACAACAAAAAATTGATTATTATGAATATAGCTAGTGAAAATACTGATGATTTTGTGAAAAAAGCTGTTAAAATTGCATCACTTGAAAAGCCTGGTGATGAGTTTATTTCATCAGTAATGAATAAAATTGAAGATATCAATGTTGCAAATAAGAAACTCCCGGTTACAAGTCCAATAATATCATGGAAAGGCTGGGTTACTATTGGTGCTATAATAATTATAATATTTACTCTGCTATTAGTATTCGATTCATATACTTTGAGTTTTTCTACTTTTATTCAATATCTTGATCGTATTACAATAGTACCTTTTTCAATATCTGTATCTAGTACATTTTTGACTGGAATATTTGTGTTTATATTCTTTTTTATTCTTCAAATTTCTCTTTCTGTTAATGGATTAAAAGAAACGAAAAATGTCTGAACCCCTGATTTATTTATGATTAATGTGATATACAATGATTAAAAATGAATATAACTATTCTGACCTAACATCAAGAATCATAATTCAGACTATGGTTCAAGAATTAGCACGCTCTCTTTATCAAGCTCTTTTTTATTCGTATTAATAACACGATATTCACCTTTGTTAAACATATATGCCTGATCTGAATAATAGGGACTCATAACATTTCCTGACTGGCCAGTTGGAATAATCGATAAAGCGTGATCTGTATCTGCAAAATCAACAAGCATTCTCATTGCTGGACCATCAACTATCTTAAAAATTCCAGACTTATTATATTTAAAGCCCTCTTTATCAATAACATCATTGGCGCCAGCCTTTGCAAACGGACCAACATTGAAGATTTTATCCAATGGTTCTTCACGACCAATTGGGTGAACATGTGTAAGTGTATGAACTCTTCCCCATGTCCAGGTACCAACATCATCACCCATTTGAGCAATAAGCGAGGTTATGGCATCTTCCAATGATTGCGTAAAAATTTGTTTTCTTGATTCATTCAATTCATCCGTAGCCACATCATCATACCAAATTGAATTTGGATTTGAAAATATTGCTGCCATTTTTGATCGAACAAGAAATGATTTTGAGAAACTAATAAAATCCTGATCAACCAGCTCATCTGCCATGGTATTATACATTAAAAAATAAACCAGGTTATTGAATATTGTTGCACCAATACTTTGAATTCCGGTACTTCCATCCCAATCTTTAAGTTGATTAATTGCTAATGCAAATGTAGGACTGATATTGGCAACACTTCGTGTATCAGCTTCGGATAATATTAGTGCAGCAAGCGTTGTATCCCTTTCTGAAGTGTTATCAAGTTGTACTTCCTTTAAACCATCAATATCCCACTTATCACGTGAATTTATCAACCTTTTTATGCGTGCTGCCCGCAATCCTGCCGAGTAATAACCAGGATATAAAACACTATCAACCCGCTGATGTTCATCATTTGATGTGGTTATAAACCCATCCTCAGGATTAATTATTTTCGGATTCTTTTCAAACGGATAGTAGCCCAATATCTCATCATTTCCACTTGCTCCGTCAAGTATTATTTTCGAATTAACATGCTCCGGCCTAATGGGTATTTTACCTACCGACCAAAGTGCTATGTTATCCTCATTATCACCATAAATCATATTCATGCCAATTAAATCAACAAGTTCCATTGCGGCTTCAAAATCCAACATATTATGAGCATTATTAATTTTATATAAGGCGTCAAGAACAGTAGATTCCATTTCGTTTAATGCCCACCATAATGTAACCGGAGGATCATTATCTGTTGCAATATTATTATAAATTCCATTTAAAACAGGCCCATGACGTGTACTACGAATTGTAAAATCAATATCTTCAGCTCCTTTAACAGGAATGACTTTTGTCACCGTACTATATTCCTGCCAGTGATCGTTAACCCATACCTGGTTAGGGTTATCAGGGTTTTGTTTTTCACGATATAGATCCATATTATCAAATGGAAATATAGTAGTTCCCCACGCAATTTCGTTATTATGACCAACAATAGCAAAAGGTACCCCAGCAAGATAATAACCTGCCATAGAAAAACCGGGGTATTCAAGATATGCTTCATACCAAACTGCCGGCTGTGAATATTTAATATGTGTATCATTGGCAAGCAATACCTTACCCGATTTTGATCTGTCGCTACTTAACACCCAGTTATTTGAGCCATACCACACAGGGATAGGCAGAGTCTCAAATATATGCTGTATAACGGAAGACAATTTACTCAATTGCTTTGTGGAATCTCCAGATTTAGGATAATGTAAGCTATTTGAAATCGAATCAAGATCAAGATCCAAAAGATAATCCTCACCAAGATTCTCTAATATTCGGGTAACTATAGGCTCCTGCGAAAGTGCCGATGTAAATGATAACGACATGTATCCGATGGCAGTATATACATCAACAGGTTTAAATAGCTCCGGTTTAAAATTTAACAAAGTAAATTCAATGGGTAAAGTTCCATTTTCAATAAAGCTATTTATTCCAGCAAGGTAGGCAATTGTCTCTTTTTTATATTGCTCATTGGTACTATTAAAAAATTTGTCAGCACTTTTTACGGCCATCTCCCGAATCCCAAGTGTAAGCATAGTTTTATCAGTATTGATAAACTTTTCACCAAGCAGCTCTGATAATCTTCCTGATGTAACACGCCTTATCATCTCCATTTGAAACAATCGTTCCTGAGCTTGAACATATCCCAATGCCATATATGCGTCATGTGAATTTTCAGCATAAATGTGTGGTACACCATAATCATCAAAAATCACTTCCACCTTATTTTCAAGTTCTTGCATAGTTACTATCCCCGAATAATCAGGTTTAGTTGATCTTAGCCAAAAATAACTTGCCATTGCAAATACAACAACAATAATTATTAGTATGAAGAATATTTGCTTTATAATTTTCATATTTGAACGATTTTATGATTTATAATAAAATGTTAGGCATATAAACAAATCAATTAAGGATAATCCATTCTCCTTCACGCTTATACTGCAATATTACAAATTCTATTCGAATGATAAAGAACCAAGTGTACTACCTATAAGATAATTTCAGATATTTGCCGCCTTAAAAATTTTTTAAATACAAAATAGAAAACAAATGGAAAATCATACTGAAAAAGTTTGCTTATTCTGCAAACGTAACGAACAAGAGGTACCCTTAGTAGCTGTTGATTTTAAAAACAATAACTACTGGATATGCCCACAACATATACCTGTTCTGATACATGATCCCTCAAAGTTAGAAGGAATGCTACCGGGAGCAGAAGACTTGCAAGCAGGTTAAAAAAGCAATCTAGAAAGGAGCATATTTCAAAAATATTGCTCCTTTTTTAAGTCTATAAATGATAATTTTCAGTATCAAAGTCGATATAAAAATCGGCATCCTTTTTTAATTTCATAACTATATCCTGCTCTTTCGACATTACCTTTAAACGGAAGGCATCAGTTTCTTCAATTCTCTCATATGTATTGTATTTCAAAGCCTCTTGATAGGATAGTTCTATAAAAACCTTTAGCCTTGATTCTTTACATTTTATGGAATATAACCCCTTAATAATGAGTAAATCAACCCCATCAAAATTTGTAATAAGCTCATCTTCATAATCGGTAACCATATCAACTAATGGCATACTGGCTATTTTACTTTTTTTAAAATCCTGAATATTTTCATAGATTTTATTCCAGTCATATTCATCTAAACCAACACTTTCAAGACCATTATCCAATCTCCATTTTTTTCTATCGATTGGTGGAATTTTATAATAATTATCAAGATCCATAATTTTAGCACGGATTCCTTGTTTTTTAAGAAGTTTAGCAACCAAATAGGAAACCGTTGATTTTCCTGTTCCAACTTCACCGGTTACAGTAATTATATTTTTTGGTATATGATCCTCTAACACTCTATTGAAAATTATTCGTGCAGCAGCACGATGTTTATCGGTTATTGTAAATACTTGATTTTGCATCTATTGATTTAATTATATTATGTATTTAAAAATGATATGTAATTTATGTAATCACAAATAAACATCAAATAACGCTATATTGTGTGTGTTTTCGGATATAAATGTTTTATTAATAACATCATTGCTTAATAATTGTTGCATTCGGCAATTTAGACACTTGCTAAATTAGCAATAGTATGTTAATATGGATATATTTAGCATATCTATATATTAAAATATTACTACATTTGCGCCAATGAATAAAAAAGTAAAACGAAAAATAAAACCATATAAAATGCAAAAAATAACTGTTATTGGAGCTGGTAATGTTGGGGCTACATGCGCTAATGTAATTGCTCAAAAAGATCTTGCAAAAGAAGTTGTATTAGTTGATATAAAAGAAGGTATTGCTGAGGGAAAAGCTCTTGATATATGGCAAACTGCTGCCATTAATCATTTTAACACACGTGTTACAGGTGTAACTAACGATTATTTGAAAACCAAAGGTTCCGGTATAATTGTTATCACATCTGGTATTCCGCGTAAGCCCGGTATGTCGCGTAATGACTTGATAAAAACAAACGCATCAATAGTAAAAGATGTTACAGAAAAAGCCATTAAGTATTCACCTGATGCAATCATTATAGTAGTAAGTAACCCGCTTGACGTTATGACGTATGCTGCGTATCTGGCTTCAAACAAACCTTCAAGAAAAGTGTTTGGAATGGCAGGTACACTTGACACAGGACGTTATCGCGCATTTCTTGCAAGTGCTTTAAATGTAGCTCCCATTGATATACATGCTATGTTGCTTGGAGGTCACGGTGACACTATGGTACCACTACCAAGATATACATCTGTAAATGGTATCCCTATAACTCAACTATTAGGAAAAGACGAAATTGACAAGATTGTTGAAAGAACTAAAAAAGGTGGCGGCGAACTTGTAAATCTAATGGGAACAAGCGCATGGTATGCTCCTGGAGCGGCTGCAGCACAACTTGTTGAAGCTATTGTTGATGATCAGAAAAAAATCGTTCCTCTTTGTGCGTGCCTCAATGGCGAATATGGTTTAAAAGATGTTTACCTTGGTGTACCTGTTAAACTGGGTAAAGATGGTGTTGAAGAAATTATTGAAATTGATCTTGACAAAGACGAAAAGAAACTTCTTGAAACTTCAGCAAATTCTGTAAAAGAAGTAATGAAAACATTAGACGATATGAAGCTTTTCTAAAATAGATAAGCTAATGTTCTTACCTAATCATTAATGGTTGCGATTCTTGTTTAGGTATTTGGCGCTCTCTTCGGGGAGCGCTTTTTTTATATCATGGCTACAAAAAGGCATCAATAACTTCGCAAGCCTTGTTCTTGACACCTTTTTATAACCACGATAAGAATACTGATTTATATTACCTTTAACGATAATAATAAATTTAAATATGAAAAAGATTGTTGTTCTAACCGGAGCCGGAATAAGTGCTGAAAGCGGCGTTAGCACTTTTCGTGATAGTGATGGACTATGGCGTAATAATAGAATTGAAGAGGTTGCATCACCAATTGCATGGGAAAATAACAGGGAGCTGGTTCTGGAGTTTTACAATCTGCGCCGAAAACAATTGTTTGAAGTTGAGCCAAATGAAGGGCATAAGTGGCTAGTAAAACTGGAAGATAAATATGATGTACAGATTATTACACAAAATGTTGATGATTTACACGAACGTGCCGGTTCAACAAAAGTACTACATCTACATGGAGAGCTAAAAAAAGTTAGAAGCACTAAAAACCCCGACCTTATATATACTCTTGATCACTGGGAATTAAAAAATGGAGATAATTGTGAATTGGGTTCACAACTACGGCCTCATATTGTATGGTTTGGAGAAAGTGTACCAATGATTGAAACAGCAATATCAATTGCTTCTGAAGCAGATATTTTTATTGTAATTGGCACATCAATGGTTGTATACCCTGCTGCCAGCCTAATAAATTTTGTGGGTAACAAAGTTCCAAAATATTATATCGATCCGAATGCAACTATGATACCCGGCATTTCAAATCTTAATATAATTGCCAAAAAAGGTGGAGATGGTGTTCCTGAACTAGTAGGTAAGTTATTAAAAAGAAGCTAATAACATACTAGCAATATTAACAAATAAGGGAGAATTGTTTAGAATATTGCTGCATTGCATATTCCGGTTAAAAATGTAATTTTGCTTTTTAATAAAAATATTATGATCAAAATGCGTATTACGACAATTATTTCTTTTTTATTTTTAACATTAGTGATTTTATCATGTAAAAAAGATGTAAATCAACCGGAAGTTGACCATGTGCTAATTGAAGCTTATGCAATAGAAAACGAATTAGATGGCCAATTTACTTCAACCGGACTATACTATATAATTGAAGAACCCGGAGCTAATGACCATCCTACAATCAATTCTCAAGTTACTGTTTCATATGTGGGATACACTCTTAACGGTGTTGTATTTGATGAAAATGAATATATAACATTTGGGCTTTTTCAAGTTATAAAAGGGTGGCAGGAAGGGCTACAGTTACTTGGTGAAGGCGGTAAGATTCAACTTATTATACCCTCAGGTTTGGCATATGGGACAAATGGTTCAGGAAGTATCGGATCCGATGAAGTACTTGCATTTGATATAACACTTCACTATTTTCAAGACTAGTATAAACAACTATTATGGCACCCGAACATTCATTTTTACTGGAAAAAGCACGTAAATTTTGCGCATATCAGGAACGTTCGATCTTTGACGTTAAAATGAAACTAAAAAGCTGGAACGTTAACGAAAAGATTGTCTCAGAAATTATCCTAAGATTAAAAAAGGAAGACTTCGTTAACGAAGAACGATTTACATTTGCTTATGCCATTGGAAAACTACGGAACAATCGATGGGGAAGAAACAAAATTAGTTATGCTCTTCATCAAAAACAAATTCCGGAGCTAACTATCCAAATTGCTCTAAATTCATTGGATGAAGCAGAATACCTGAAAACGCTGAAAGCCGTACTATCATCAAAGAAAATAGATGATGATAATGAATTCCGCCGAAATAATAAGTTGGTAGCATATGCTCAACAAAAAGGATTTCAGCCCGAGTTGGTTTGGAAAGTCATTAAAGGTGAATTATAGCACATATGTAAGTTTTAGAAACCACATAACCCTCTTTAGTCATACTTCGGTAGGGCAAGCAATTTAACAATTAAACCATCTAACAATAGAGCAGAATGTTTACAACAGAAGGCAGAAAAAAACTTGAAGGAAGGCTTGAAGCCTTAAGGGGGTATCTTTGACATTGACCGAAAAAAAATGGAAATCGATGAGGAGGAAGAAAAAACTCAATCACCACAATTCTGGGATGACCCAAAAGCAGCAGAACAACATCTAAAAAAAATCAAGGTAAAAAAACGTTGGGTAGATTCATTCAACAATGCTCAGGAATCATTTGATGACCTGATCGTATTGGAAGAATTTTTTGAAATTGATGAAGCAACACGTAAGGAGCTAGATGATCAATTCGACGTGAGTAATAATGTCATTGCCAATCTGGAGTTTTTACAAATGCTCAGCAATAAGGAAGATGCTTTTGATGCTATTCTAAAAATAAACCCGGGAGCAGGAGGCACTGAAAGTCAGGACTGGGCAGAGATGCTCATGCGAATGTATATTAGATATGGTGAGCGAAATAACTTTAGGGTTAAAGAGCTTGATTATCACGCAGGTGATGTAGCAGGAATAAAATCAGTCACTTTACAGTTTAGCGGAGAATTTGCCTTTGGATATCTAAAAGGTGAAAACGGTGTTCACCGTCTGGTACGTCTATCACCATTTGATTCAGCTAACCGCCGACATACCTCATTCGCATCAGTATATGTGTATCCGGTTGTTGACGATTCAATAGAAATTAAAGTTAATCCTAGTGAAATAAGTTGGGACACTTTTCGATCAGGTGGTCCGGGTGGACAAAATGTAAACAAAGTAGAAACAGCAGTAAGGTTACATCATGAACCTTCGGGGCTTGTAATTGAATGCCAGGAAACTCGTTCTCAATTACAAAATCGTGAAAAAGCAATGCAAATGCTTCGCTCGCAACTTTATGAAATTGAACTCCGCAAAAAACAAGATGCTAGGGCACAGATTGAAGGAAATAAAAAGAAAATAGAATGGGGTTCGCAAATACGATCATATGTAATGCATCCTTATAAATTAGTTAAAGATGTTCGTACAAATTACGAAACATCTAATGTGCAAAATGTAATGGATGGCGACCTTAACGATTTTATTAAAGCTTTTTTATTAGAGTTTAGTGGGAATAGTTAATATTAGCAGCTATACCAAATAACGTCATTTTCTTCTCAAATCATATAAAACAACAGTAACATAACACCTGCGCCGAGGAAAAACCCACTATAAACTTGTACGGGAGTATGTGCATTAAGTTTTAGACGAGCCGTACCAACAATTCCAGTTACTAATATAATTATGTACAGTAACATGGTTAAGTTAAAATGAAATATAATTGCCATTCCCAGAAAAGTGCCAAACACACCTCCCCATGCTGTTAAATGTAAAGAGATTTTTGTTATATAATTAATTATCAGAGCGATAAGGACAAGCATTGTGGCTCCAATCATAAAAAGAGCCATTATACCGCTTTCGGAGGTTTGCTTAAGCAAATAGTAAGTAGTATAAAATGCAGCTGTAATTATTATCATCGGTAATACACGCTCTTGTTGAGATAGCATTTGCAAACTCTTTATTTTATTAAATTTTAATAAGAAAAATATAATTAGAGATGGTAATACAAACGTTGTGAGAAAAACAATGCCTACAATTATATATCGATAGTTAAGAGGTAATGCAAGTATTGAGTGAGTTTGAAGGTTTATAAGTAATAATAACGCATATGTTGGAACCAGAAGAGGGTGAAATATTATAGATATTATTTTTGCTAAACCTGCTTTCATAGTTGATATTGTAAGGTTGTTATTGCTATCATCTGTCGCTGTGTTATATCAACCTGATAAACATACAACACGATAACTTGACAACAGTTATAGTTCCTTTCGCAATCGTGCTACCGGAATTTTTAGTTGTTCTCTATATTTAGCAACCGTTCTTCGGGCAATTGGATATCCTTTTTCTTTTAATTTAGACGTAAGATATTCATCTGTATATGGTTTTTCTTTGTTTTCTTCACTAATAATCTCTTTTAATATTGTTTTAATCTCTCGGGTGGAAACAGTTTCACCATCCTCTTTTTGCATCGACTCACTAAAAAAGCTCTTAATTAACAATGTACCAAACGGGGTTTGAACATATTTACTATTAGCTACGCGTGATATGGTACTGATATCAAGATTTACTTTTTCAGCAATATCTTTAAGTATCATTGGTTTCAAATTAGTATCATCGCCTGTAAGCAGATAATCGTATTGGTATTCCATTATTGCATTCATTGTTGCATATAATGTATTTTGGCGTTGTTGTATTGCATCAATAAACCACCGAGCTGAATCAACTTTCTGCTTTATAAATGAAGCAGCTTCTCTTTGTTTCTTGCTTCTCTTTTGTTTACCAACAGCATCCATTATACTAGAAAATGAGCTACTTACTCTAAGATCCTGGCTATTCCATGAGTTCAGAGAGAGTTCAAGTTTATCACCATTATTAACAATGGTAAAATCGGGTATTACATAATGATTTTCTTTTGTTGTTTCACTTAACGAATTACCGGGCTTAGGGTTTAGTTTAAGGATTTCATCCATCGCTTCTTTTAGCTGCTCGTCACTTATTTCAGCCCTTTTCATGATTTTTTGATAATGCTTTTTTGAGAAATCGTTAAAATATCTTGTAATAATTTTTATTGCAAGTTCAACCTTCTCAGATGGAGATTCTGCCAATATACGGTTTAGCTGGATTAACAAACAATCTTTAAGATCCTTTGCACCTACTCCAGCTGGGTCAAGCTCTTGAATTATCATTAATACCTTTTCAATATTCAACTTGCTGGCATCAATATTTTGAGCAAAAGCCAGATCATCCACAATTGCATCAATAGATCTATGGAGATAACCGGAATCATCAATATTACCAATAATATATGTGCCAATTTGATTTTCTACTTCGCTCAACTGACGTAAGGTCAACTGTTGTTGAAGATTTTCGTGAAAGCTTGTTCCTGAGACAAAAGGAATTTCCCTCCTCTCATCATCAGAACTGTAATTATTAGTTTTCAGTTTATATGATGGAACATCATCTTCATTTATGTAATCATTAAAGTCGAATTCATCATCCGTAGACTTAAAGTCATCCAGTTCGGTATCACCTACATCATCTTTAACTTCAATATCCTGATCATTATCCTCCTGCTCATTAGAATCTACTTCAAGTGCAGGATTATCTTCTATTTCTTGTTTAATTCGTTGTTCCAAACCAACAGTTGGTATTTGTAATAACTTCATCAGCAGTATTTGCTGTGGCGAAAGTTTCTGAAGTAATTTTTGCTGTAATCGTTGGTTCAGCATTTGTCGTAATTAATATTTCAATGAAGACAAATGTAACAAGATTTTTATTATGGCACAATTTTGGTTAGCAAAATTTTAAAATTGTTATTAACGATAGTGTAATAATCAATTATTCAACTATTCTATTATTCTATTGTTCAGCTTCTTTAAGCCATAGCAAACTACTACCGCATCCCTTTTTCTAACTCCAAATTTCCACTTTATATCTAAAACTCGCAATTCATAGGTGTGCGAGGGAATGGAATTACATCACGAATATTACCCATGCCAGTAATAAACAGGATCAATCGTTCAAAACCTAATCCAAAGCCTGCATGTGGAACAGTCCCAAACTTTCTGGTTTCAAGGTACCACCACATCGACTCCTCAGGAATATCCATCTCCTTCATACGATTGTATAGTTTATCATAGTTTTCTTCACGCTGTGAACCACCTACAATTTCTCCTATCTGTGGGAAAAGAATATCCATAGCCCTAACAGTTTTTCCATCATCGTTTTGCTTCATGTAAAAAGCTTTGATGGAGCTGGGATAATCAGTAAGAATAACCGGCTTTTTAAAATGTTTCTCTACTAAATATCTTTCGTGCTCCGATTGTAAATCGGCACCCCAACCATTAATTACAAACTGAAATTTTTTCTTCTTGTTGGGTTTAGAATTCAACAGTATTTTAATTGCCTCGGTATATGTCAGCCTCTCAAATGGTTGATCTATAACAAAGCGTAACTTCTCAATAAGTTCCATTGAGCGATCATCTGCCTTTTTATTCTTTTCTTCATCTGTTAAACGGTTGCTCAGAAAAGCAAGATCTTCCATACAATGTTCAAGAGCATAAGCAATTACATATTTTAACATATCCTCGGCAAGATCCATATTATCAATAATGTCAGCAAATGCAAATTCGGGTTCTATCATCCAAAACTCAGCAAGATGACGTGCAGTATTTGAATTTTCAGCACGGAATGTTGGGCCGAATGTATAAACCTTCGATAATGCAAGCGCAGCTAATTCAGCTTCAAGCTGACCTGATACAGTTAAGTTTGTAGCTTTTCCAAAAAAATCTTTGCTAAAATCTACTTTCCCGTCATCAGTATGTGGGATATTATCAAGTTCTAATGTGGTAACCTGAAACATTTCACCGGCACCTTCAGCGTCTGATCCGGTGATTATTGGTGAATGAATATTATAGAATCCCCTATCGTTAAAAAACTTATGAATAGCAAAAATCATATTGTGCCTTACACGTGCAATAGTGGCAAAGGTATTAGTACGATAGCGTAGATGTGCCTTTTCACGCAAAAACTCCAGTGAGTGTTTCTTTGGCTGAAGTGGGTATTCATCAGGATTTGCCACTCCCAGTACCTCAACATTCTTAGCATGTACTTCTACATTTTGACCACTACCTGCTGATTCTATTAATTCACCAACTACCGAAAGAGCTGCTCCGGTATTCACTTTTTCCAAAATTTTAGTTGAATTATCGTCAACATCAACAACTATTTGAATATTATTGATTGTGGATCCATCGTTAAGTGCAATAAATGCAACATTTTTACTTCCACGCTTTGTACGCACCCATCCTTGTACAACTATTTCGCTACCAAAATCCTTTGATTGGAGCAATGATTTAATCTCAGTTCTTCTCACTTGACGTAATTTTTAAAATAATATGCAAAAAAACTAAATTTCAGGGATATATAAGCTTATTATTTGTATGAATTTTGCTTTACTGACCGTGAAAGCCATAAGAATAATAAACCCATTGTCATTCTGAGCAAAGCGAAGAATCTCTTATACTCAGATAATCAATGTTTTGAGATTCTTCGCTTTGCTCAGAATGACAAAGACTCGCTATATTAATTCGCATCACTTTTCGCTCATCCGGATTTGTAATCCGGATGCTGTTGATTATGGATTTTAAATCCATTATTTTTACTTTCGGATTTCAAATCCGAAAGAGCAATAGTAGTTAGAGATATTAATAATTAAAAGTCCTATTTAATTCACCATCAATTAGATTTGTAAGTTTCTTTAATTCAAAAAACTCCTGTTGCAATAGATAAACTTCTGATTCATCAGTTGCAGTTTTTAACTGATTTGAAATATCATTTAGTTTTTTGCTTATAAGCCTCGATTTAAACGACATTAAAGTAGAAAGAACAAGATTTGACAAATCATCACCCTCTTGTTTTACAAAAATCTTATTTTTTTCCCAGTTATCACTCAGCTCATATGGTGTAGTAATTAACTCAATTACCAATGTTGAAATTTGTTGATCCGAATGATTTGTAAAATATGATGTGCTTAGAACCCTTTTTTCATCTCGTGCTCTTTTAAACTCATTAAGAATCTTGCAATAAAGATCATTTTCAAATTTTAATTTATCATTTTCAAGATCACTTATAACATACTCAGATATAGAAATATCAACAGTTTCTTCATCTTCTGTGCTTATCTGCAATTCGCTTTCGCCATATAACAACATTAGCCTTATCAAATTATTCTCCAAATGGCTTATATCTAGCGGGTCTACATCAATCTGTTTTAACCTGGTTTCCTTTATATCTTCAGGAGGGATTACTTCGGGAGGGATATTCGATTGCTTTCTAAATTTTTGCCTGAGCAACTTATTTAGCTCATTCATAAGGGTTTGTTCCCCCACATCAAGCAATACACTACATTCCTTAATATATACCGATCGGCTTATTCCATCAGGAATAACTGAAATTGTATGTACAATATCTTTAATAAGCGCGGCCTTCCCTGAGGGATCACCAACAGTCTCTTGCTGAAGTAAATTAGTTTTAAACTTAATAAAATCAACCGCCTTATTAACAATAAAATCTTCTGTTTCGCTAGTACTATGATTTCTGGCATATGAATCAGGGTCTTCTCCTTCCGGGAACAACACAATTTTCACATTCATCCCCTGCTCCAATATTAGGTCAATTCCTCTAAATGATGCTTTAATTCCAGCCGGATCGCCATCATAAAGTATTGTTATATTGGGGGTATATCTGCTAATCAGTTTAATCTGATCCACTGTTAATGACGTACCCGAAGATGATACAACATTTTCAACGCCAGCCTGATGCATCGAAATTACATCAGTATAACCTTCAACAAGATAACATTTGTTTTGCTTAACTATTTCATTACGTGCAAAGTAAATGCCATACAACACCTTGCTCTTATTATAAATATCCGACTCGGGTGAATTAACGTATTTAGCTTTTGATTTCTCAGAAGAAAGAATCCTTCCTCCGAAACCTATAACCCTTCCGGTAAGATTATGAATCGGAAAAATTACCCTTCCTTTAAATCGGTCGAGTAGTTTATCATCTTTATCAATACTTAAACCTGTTGATACAAGGATATCCTCTTTATAACCATTTGCTAATGCTTCTTTTGAATAATCCTCCCACTGATCAATTGCATATCCAAGCTGAAACTTTTCTATTGTAGATTCGCGAAATTCTCTTTCTTTAAGATAACTTAATCCAACAGACTTACCCTCATTCTTTTCAAAAAGATTTTTTGTGAAATACTGAGTAACAAAAGAATTTAGCGCCAGCATACTTTCTTTTTCATCCAGTTGCTGTTGCATTTCAGGCGTAACTTCCTCTTCTTCTATTTCAATATTATATCTTTTTGCAAGATAGCGAAGTGCCTCAGGATAAGTGTAATGCTCATGCTCCATTATGAAGCCAACAACATTACCCGCCTTGCCACATCCAAAACATTTATAAATACCTTTGGCAGGACTTACGCTAAAGGAAGGTGTCTTTTCGTTATGAAACGGGCACAGTCCTAAGTAGTTAACTCCCCTCTTTTTTAATGTAACAAAATCACCAATAACCTCTTCAACACGAGCTGTTTCAAATATTGTTTGTATGGTATTAGGATTTATCAAGATATATATTTTTGTACAAAACTAAGGTTATTTTTAAAAATATGAATGTGAAAAAACAATTGTATATTTACAGCAACAAATATTTTGCTAAAGAATATTACAAAAATTAACCCCTATTTTCTGTTAATAATACTGCAAAATGACATTAAAAAATCTCCTATTTATTTTTGTGATATGCGTTTTATTACTTGGATCAGCATGTGAAGAAAATAAGATTCAACAACATAAATCTGATACTCAATATTTAAAAGAGCTCTCAGCGGAATTAATTCCTCAAAAAGTTGTTGCTGATTCATTAATAATAACAATACCGGGGAAAAACGGATTTAAAGAACCAACAATAATTTACAACAATATTCCTCCTCCTGTTGAAATTACTAGCCCTTATGAGGTAGTACCAGGAATATCTTTCTTACAGCAATCTTTTTCAGAAAAACTAGCAGAAGAACCGGCTGTGAAAAGTAAAAAACCTGAAATAATTAATATAGATCGAACTAAAATAAGAGAACAACATTCTAAACAATATAATTCTCCCATTATTACTATTCTTCCGCAAGAGATAAATATAAACCATAACAATCTATCGTCCTATGAAAAAATTATAAATGAAAGCAGACAATCATCAAATCAACATAACGACTCCATATTACCTCCTATTAGCTTACTTGCTGCAAGACCACGTCAGATAAAGGCTTTGCCGATGAAACATAAAGAAAATGCATCATTTAATATCCGTTTTTTAGATGCAGATCAGGAATTGCCTAATTCATTCATAAGAGCTATTGCCAAAGATAAGGATGGAATTCTATGGTTCGGCACTCATACCGGAGGTTTGATTTCATATAATGGTCAGTTTTTTAATCACTACACCACAAAAACAGGACTATCAAGTGATATGATTCTTTCGTTACTAATTGATAAAAATAATACTCTGTGGATCGGCACCCAAGGTAGTGGCGTAAATCGCTTTAATGGAAAAACAATTACCCAATACACTAAAAAACAAGGTCTCCCATCAAATAATATAACTGACATATTAGAGGACGATGAAGGGAATATATGGTTTGCTACACCAAAAGGAGTCTCTTCATATAATGGTAGTACCATTTCTACTTACACTAAACAACAAGGATTAGCTAGTAATAATATTACAACTTTATGTGAAGATGATTATGGCAATATTTGGTTTGGAACACATGAAAGGGGTGTTTCAAAGTACGATGGAAAATATTTCACTACTTATACACGAGAGGAGGGGTTAACCTCAGACACCATATTATCTATTAAAAAAGATCACATTGGGAATATTTGGTTTGGAACATTTGGTGGAGGTGTATCCAAATTCAATGGGCAGGTTTTTACTAATTATACTACTGCCCAAGGGCTAGGCAGCGATATAATACTATCAATAACTGAGGATTCAGATAATAATATGTGGTTTGGAACATTTGGTGATGGAATCACTTGTTTCGATGGAGAATCTTTTTCATATTATACTACTAAAGAGGGATTAAGCGATAATTACATACGAACCTTATTTGAAGATGGCAATGATAATCTTTTAATTGGAACAGATGGTGGTGGAGTTTGTAATTTTAACTTGCACAGCTTTATTAATTATACAAAAGAGCAAGGTTTAACAGATAATCTGGTATTATCAATATTACAAGATAATCAGGGCAGATTATGGTTTGGGACTTTTGAGGGGGGTGTAACAATTCTTGATGAGTCAGTAATTCCAGGTCAGCAAAGCACATTTACTCATATTACAGCTGAACAAGGGCTTGCAAACAATATTGTTCTTGCCAGCATGCAAGACACTAATGGTGATTTTTGGTTTGGAACTTATGGAGGAGGAGTAAGTAAATTAGATGGTAGTAGCTTAAATTCAGGCATCCTTAAGTTTACAAATTATTCTACCAAACAAGGGCTTCTTAATAATATTGTAAGATCTGTATTGCAAGATGACGAAGGAAACATGTGGTTTGGTACTGAAAGTGGTGTAACAAAATTTGATGGTAGCAAGTTTGTAACAATAACAGAAAAAGCAGGACTTGGAAGCAGCAAAATTTTAAGCATATTTCAAGACCGGGAAGGATATCTCTGGTTTGGAACTATGGATGGTGGAGTTGCACAATTAAAAAATGATTCAGTTATACAATATACAACTAATCATGGGCTTGGAGACAATACTGTTTGGTCAATAACTCAAGATCATAACGGCAATATGTGGTTTGGCACAAATGGTGGAGGATTAACAAGTTTTGATGGACATTCCTTTAAAACTTACAATACAGAAAATGGCTTGTGTAATAATTATGTGTACTCGTTGGTAAGGGATCATAATAATTCTATTTGGGCTGGTACTACAAGGGGGCTTACACAGATTGATGTGCCTGATAATTTATTACTTGAAGAGGATTCGCTATTAAATAACAAATATGTATTGATTAATTACGGAAAAGTTGATGGCCTTAAAGATATTGATTTTTACACAAATTCTGTATTTCATGACAATAAAAACCGCATATGGTGGGGAACAGGAAAAGCACTATCACTTTTGGAATTAAATACTTTCAAAACCCCTGAAGATGCTCCAAATGTTCAAATTAACGGATTAATTATTAATAATAAAACTATAAACTTTAATGAGTTAATAAGGACTGACAAAGAAATTTCACAATCAGGAATTTACTTTTCAGATGTTTCGCCATTTTCAAACAATCCAATCAACTTAAGCCTTCCTCATAATTTAAACCACCTTACTTTTCAGTTTACTGCCACCTATTGGAGTACACCAAACCAAATTCAATATCAATATAAATTAAAAGGGTTTGATAAAGAGTGGAGCTTGGTTACTAAAGATAATATTGCTGACTATCGAAATATCCCTCCGGGTCATTTTTCCTTTCTTCTCAAGGCAATTAGCAAATCTGGTAATTGGAGTAAAATTACTGAATATCCATTTATAATTCGAAAGCCCTGGTGGCTAGCGTGGTGGGTAATTATACTATATATACTCACCTTTGTTTTAGTTTTTTGGCTTATTATTAAATGGAGAGTTAATATTGTTTTGAAACAGAAAATCATATTAGAAAATTTAATTTTAGATAGGACAAAAGAACTCGACAATGCACTATCCTTAGCCGAGCAAGCCACAATTGCGAAAAGTCAGTTTATTGCAACCATGTCACATGAAATACGTACACCATTAAATGCAATCCTGGGCTTCACACATCTTGCAATAGATTCGAATTTAAATCCAAAACAAAAAGATTATCTCCAAAAAATTGATCGCTCGTCAAATACATTGCTTAGTTTAATTAACGACATTCTCGATTTTTCTAAAATAGAAGCAAACAAAATGCAGCTTGAAAAAGTAAATTTCGACCTGGAAATTGTATTGAATTCTATTATTATTCTGAATTCTCAATATACACGTAAAAAAAACCTGGAATTTATTGTTCGTATAAACCCTAATGTTCCCAGGTTTTTAATTGGCGACCCATTAAGATTAGGACAAGTAATTACTAATTTATGTAGTAATGCCATTAAATTTACATCTTCAGGAGGAATAACTATTAATGTTGAAATAGATAAAAAATTAAATAACCAAGAAATCTATTTGCAAATAGCTATTACTGATACCGGTATAGGTATTAGCAAAGATCAAATTCCATTCCTGTTTGATGAATTTAAACAGGCCGATAACTCAATTACCCGTGAATATGGTGGTACCGGACTTGGACTTGCTATTAGTAAATCGTTAATCGAAATGATGGATGGCCATATATGGCTGAAAAGTAAACCAAATAAAGGTACTACTTTTTTCTTTAATTGTAAAGTTGGTGTTCAACCAGGTTATGAATTCTCTTCTTATGTAATACCCGATAAATTAAAGGAACTTAATGTTTTAGTATGCGAAGATCATCCATTAGCAATGCAGTCAATAGTATCTACATTACAATTATTTTTGTTTAATATAGATGTTGTATCGTCAGGAGAAAAAGTGTTGGAACAATTTGTGAAAAAACCTTATGATCTATTGATTATAGACTTACAAGCATGTAGTTATAATAATATGGATATTATCAACTCAATTCACAAAAACCCAAATTCTTCAAGTACAAAAATAATTACAATTAGTAATGTTGAGCTGGGCGAAAAAGGTTATGAATATAATATTTATAATGTTAACGACTATCTTATAAAACCATTCTTACCTTCGGTACTACTAGATAAAATACTCAGTGTATTTGAAATTAGGGAACTGTCTATTAACGAACAGAGCAAGCAAGAAATAAATTATGATCATCTTAAAGAAACCTTATCAGGTAATCATATTTTGCTTGCAGAAGATAATGAAACTAATCAACAGGTTATCTATGAACTCATGAAGAAAGTAGATATTAAAGTTGATATAGCAAAAAATGGGGTTACAGCTGTAAATATGGCACGTGAAACCAATTATGAAATTATTTTAATGGATCTGCACATGCCTTTATTGGATGGCTACAATGCCTCTGCACAGATCCGTAAATTCAACACTCAAGTTCCAATTATTGCTATTACTGCTGATTCAGTTAATACAGTAGCTGCCAGATGCAACGAAGTAGGAATAACCGATATCATAACAAAACCTATTGATCCGTTATTACTTTATAATACAATATTAAAATGGGCAATACAATATGAGGAACCCCATATTGATACCAACAAATTATCTGATGAGTTTAATAGAAATATAACGGATATTGTTATTCATGATCTAGATATACAAACAGGAATTCACCGTTTTGGGGGAAATAAAAAGCTATACATTAAAATGCTTAAAAAGTTTCTTTCCACAAATAACCAAACTTGCTCAGATCTAAGAAAATTAGTCCAAGCCAAAGAGTTTGAAAAAGCTCATCTTTTAATTCACACCCTGAAAGGCGAAAGTGGCAATATTGGTGCTAACAAAATACATGAACTATCAAAATTGGTAGAGCAAGCCATCTTAAAAAAAGATATTTCCAGCTTTGATAACGAAATACAATTGCTTGAAACCAGCATGAAGGATATTATTTTGGAAGCTCAAAATTATTTTAAAGAAACTGCTGATCTAACAGAAATAGATCCACGTTCAATAAGAGAACTGATAGTAGACTTGCTTGAAGCTCTACATTTAAAAGATCCTAGTACCTTCGACCTACTAGACGAACTTGCGTTGCGCAAAATTGACAAATCAGAATTAGATGCTATTAGTAAAGCTATAAATAATAACGATATTACCGAAGCTTTAACCTTGTTAAAAAATTACCAGATAAACATGAACTAAAAGATTAAAATCTGTTTATTTTACTGGTCAATTTGTATCGTTTTTATTTTTGAATTAAAACGATACAATTCTTTTATGAATTAACCTATGAATTTGATTTAAGTCAATTGATAGATGAAAATATTGATAATCCAATCTTTGAAAATCGAATAAATATCTTTGGTAGAGAAATTTGATAATTTAATGATCGATAATATTTACGATAAATCAATTGAACTTTCTCATATAGTAAAAAAGTTAATTTCTAGGTCATTCATCTTCACGCACCACAGAAATATGTACACATGTTAGCAACCAAGACATATCGAATATAAATAACCACTTGTACGATGATATTTATAATATAAATCTGTGATTTTGAGAAACCCAAGTATTAACAAATACATAAACCCATAAAAAAGATTTTAACTATATCTTTATTGAAGAAAGAACTAATCTTTTTAGCTGAAAAAAATGAAAAAAGCAATTTTGATTTGGACAATCAAATTAAGCAAGAAGAGGCTAATATGAAATGGTATTTTATTATATTAGCATTTTGACCAATCTAAATTAATTCTGATAAAGAAATTTTAATGATGTTATGCTAAATACCAAAAATTATAAAACTGTATTTCTGCTTTCATATTTGCTTTATTTCTCTGTCTTGACAGGTATATCACAAACCCATACAATTGATAGTCTTAAGGTCGTAGCTTTAACTTCTTCAGACAGTTGTAAATCAAGGATTTTGTTATCAATAGCTAAAGAATTTCGCTATATTAATTATGACAGTGTAGTTTTTTATGGAAACAAATCCATTGATCATGCATTATTTTTAGAAGATAAAAACTTGATAATTGAGTCACTAATAGAATTAGCATATATTAATATTAGCATAGGAAACAGGGAAAGATCTCTGATTTTATATAATCAAGCAAAACAAATGTGTATAGAAGTTGGGAATCAGTATCTTCTTGCAAAAATATATTTAGATTTAGAGCGATATTATAGGAATATATCAGATTTTGCTTCGGGTATAAGTTCTTTAGATACAGCATTAAGTATTATAAATAACAACAACATTTCTCAACTAAAACCAATTGTATATAAACAATATGGGAACATATATATATTAATTCAGGATTATTCAATTGCTAAATATTATACTGGCTTAGCAATTAGTTTTTCCCAGAAAGAAACAACCAAAACAAATTATATTAATAGTATTATTATACTTGGTAAAATATTCTTTTATAATAATGAACTCGACTCCTCCTTGTATTATTTCAATAAGGCACTAATTCTTGCAAAAAATACGAATAACAAAAATATGCTACAGAAAGCATATCGAAAAATCTCTGAATATTATATTCAAAAAAAGGAATACAATAAATCTAACTTATATATTGACAGTTCAATAATTTATTGCAATGAATTGTTATTACCAAACGAGCTGGCAGCTTTAAAAACATTTAAAGCACATATATTTTCTTTAAAAGGAAATTACCAAAACTCGCTTACGTATAACTTTCAAGCTTTAGAGTTAAGAAATAAAGTAGGACACAAAGTGTCAATTTGTGCCTCATTATTAAATATTGGAGGTAATTATACTCAATTAGGGGATTACAAGAATGCTCATTCTTATCTTTCGCAAGGTTTAAAAATAGCTAAAGATCAAAATATATTTTCTTATTTAGTTTATGGCTATAATAAATTATCAGTTCTTAATATATTAGAGGGTAATTATAAAAATGCCCTATATTTTACTAATTTAAAAATATCATATAACGATTCGATAATAACGAAGAGAACCAATGAGAAAGTTCTTTTTTTTAGAACTCAATTTGAATTGGAAAAAGAAAAAACAATTGCTGAAAAAGTAAAACTAGAAAAGAAAAACAATGAAGCACTTTTCTTAATTATTACAACATTATTATCAATTAGTATTATTCTTCTTTTAAGTTGGCTTATTTATTTTTTCAAGAAAAAGAATATAGAAATTACTAAATCCCGATTAAACGCTGAAGAAAATGAAATGCGTTTTAGGGCTTTACACAATGCTTCATTCGGTGGGATTGCTATACATGATAAAGGAATAATATTAGATTGTAATCAAGGACTTTCAGAAATAACAGGATATACATTAGATAAGCTAATTGGTATGGATGGCTTAATGCTCATTGCCAAAGATTCGCAAGAATTAGTTATGAGAAATATTCTTGAAAATTATGAAAAACCTTATGAAGCTATGGGTCTAAGAGAAAATGGAGAAGTGTATCCACTTAGATTAGAGGCAAGAATGATACCATATAAAGGAATAGATGCAAGAGTTGTAGAATTTAGAGATATTACAGAAAGAAAAAAAACTGAACTTGAACTTATTAAAGCAAGAGAAAAAGCCGAAGAAAGCGACCGTTTAAAATCTGCATTTCTCACAAATATGAGCCACGAAATCCGTACACCTATGAATGGGATTCTTGGATTTATAACCCTACTTAATCAACCAAACTTACAAAAAACTCAAATTGATCAATACTCAGCAATCATTAACAAAAGTGGTAACAGGCTGTTAAATACCATCAATGATATAATTGATATTTCGAAAATTGAAGCAGGAGAAATGGTTGTTATAACAAATGAAATTTCTATAGATAATATGATGGATGAACTTTATTCTTTCCATTCTCCTGAGGCAAACCTGAAAGGGTTATCATTACATTTAGAACCTTTACGAAACAACGAGGAAGTAAACATAATTACTGACAGCGATAAACTACATGGTATATTAACTAACCTTATTAAAAATGCAATTAAGTACACTGATAGAGGTAATATCATTTTTGGCTGCTTGTTAAAGGAAAATTTTATTGAATTTTTTGTTAAAGATACAGGAATTGGCATACCTGAAGATAGGGCACATGCAATATTCAACCGTTTTGAACAGGCAGATATTGAGGACAGACAGGTGTTCGAAGGTTCGGGATTAGGGCTGGCAATAGCTAGGGCTTATGTTGAAATGCTAGGGGGTGAGATATTTGTTGAATCAGTGGAAGGAAAGGGATCGAAATTTATGTTTACACTTCCATACATCAAAAATGCTAAAAATGAAATTGAGCAAATTACTCCATACATCGATAAAGACTCATCAAAAATCAAAAATTTGAACCTGCTAATTGTTGAAGACGATGAGGTTAGTTCACAATTTTTAGAGACTATTCTACAAGATTCTGTGCGAGAAATTACATTTGCGAAGAATGGAATAGAAGCAATTAAATTATGTAAAAATGAGACACATATTGATCTGGTTTTAATGGATGTCAAAATGCCTGTAATGGATGGTTATAGTGCCACACGAGAAATCAGGAAATTTAACAAAGATTTGATTATCATAGCACAAACCGCCTATGCATTGATTGGTGACAATGAAGAAGCAATTGAAGCTGGATGTAACGACTATATCTCAAAGCCAATCGATAAACAATTGCTGATAGAGATGATTAATAAGCATTTAGGCTAAACTGATGAACTAGCAAACACATGTTATTTATAGTTGCAAGTCAAATAAGACCACATTAAAATGAAAGAACAAATGATAGATAAGATGATAGATATCAATTTTTGGGCCCCCGAATACCTATATTCAAGGTTTGCCTAGGTGATTTTAAGCTATATTTCACTTTTTATAAAAGTGAAACATGTTTCATCTTTGGATAAAGAAACACTTACCTTTCTCAATGATAAATCTAAAACAACCCTAAGTTGATTTTAAGTTTATTCCGAGAATAATTTGATATGATATATTCTAACTATTTGAATTATAGTTATCTTTATTGGTATATTGTCGGGGTGAGAGGATTAATTTCATTGATCCATTATGGGGGTGTACAAAACAAAATCTTTGATACGCTTCGCGTCTCCATGTCTTTTTTATATACCAAAACTCAAGCAAGCTTGGGTTTGATCTATAAAAAATCCCTGCACTAACGTGCAAAACTTTTGGTTTGTCGGGGTGAGAGGATTCGAACCTCCGACCTCGTCGTCCCGAACGACGCGCGCTAACCGGGCTGCGCTACACCCCGAAAACTTTTAACCATATGCATTATTATTCGCAATAGCTGTCTGAAACAGGAACTATAACTTCCTACTGTATAACTATTTTCCTTGATGGTGATGCATAGCCATTACTCTCAATCTTGTAGAAATATACTCCTTTAGAAAACCGATTAGTGTTTAACCTGAAAACGTTCTCATTTGAGTTTATTTTATTCCGATAAACCTCTGCACCAAGCTCATTATAAATAATTATATCGGCACTAGTTGACGACTGTGCTATATCATATGGTACATTTATAAAACTACGTGATGGGTTAGGAAAAGCATTTTTTAATGTTATCCCTAAATTAGTTTCACTCAAGGTATAAGGCGTTCCAGGAATACTATAAATATTTGTGGTTACGTTAATAGGTGAAACAGAAAAATCATAAATATATACTAACAAGTTAGCTTCGGTTTCGTCAATTTTATAAATAATTGAATATCCGCCACCCGGAACGTCAAGAAAAGTAACACGATTTTCATTTATTACTTTTGTTGTGTAAATATAGTATCCACTGGTATCGCTTGTTTCTATGTATTCGCTAAAAACTACTAACAACTCAATATTACTATCGTTGTTAAACAGTTTTGTAGATACATATGCTATTTCATTAATATAATTGTTAACAGGAGGCACAACATCTATGGTTTTCCACAAAGTATGATCCATGTTGTAAATTTTACACTGGCTAGTTTCAAAATCTATTCCATAGTATTTGTATCCAACATCTTCAATATCTACAACATATACTGCATCATCATAGGTGTTTATTAAAGATATTTGGCTAATAACTTTCGTCTGAAATATTAACAAGCTTACTATAGTTAGTATGAGATATTTTTTCATAATCACATTTAAAGGGTTTAAATTAAAAAATGCAAATTTAAATCTTTTGCAGGATTTCAACTTTTTTCATACAGATTAATTTTTGTTTTCTACTTTTACTGATTAAATTATCTATTGATTTATGGTATTCAGTTCGTTAACTTTTTTATATATTTTCCTTCCGCTGGTTCTCATTCTGAACTTTATTATTCAAAATAAATTCAAAAATGCATTATTGTTAATCGCAAGCATTGTATTTTATGCATGGGGTGGTGTTAGTTATACTTTATTATTAATCATCTCAATTGTTTTTAATTTTATAACCGGAAAACTAATCGGCAACAATCTTGGCACTCCCAGGTCAAGAATATATTTAACATTAGGAATTATTATTAACCTTGGTTTTCTGGGAGTATTTAAGTATGGTAATTTCATTATTCAAAACATAAACACTTTACTTGAAAGTACAGGTATTTCATTTTCCATTGAAGACCCGGGAATACTACTACCAATTGGTATCTCATTTTATACTTTTCAGGCATTATCATATCTCATTGATGTTTTTAAGCACACTACTCCTGTCCAAAATAACTTTATTGACCTTGCTTTATACATATCATTATTCCCACAGTTAATTGCCGGACCTATTGTAAGGTATAACGATATTGCCGAGCAACTTTCGTCGCGACAAAATAACAGTGCAAATTTTGTTTCCGGAATAGAGCGGTTTGTGATCGGGCTTGGCAAAAAAGTATTGATTGCTAATCAATTTGCATTGCTTGCCGATACAGCGTTTAGTATTGCTCCGCAGAACTTATCCACTTTTATTGCATGGGCTGGAATTATTGCATATTCTTTACAGATATATTTCGACTTCTCGGGTTATTCAGATATGGCCATTGGCCTTGGTAGAATGTTTGGCTTTAGAATTCTTGAGAATTTTAATTTCCCATATATAGCCAAATCAATACGAGAATTTTGGAGACGTTGGCACATTTCCCTATCCAACTGGTTCAGAGACTATTTATACATACCACTTGGTGGAAACAGAAAGGGAAACCACAGAACTTATTTTAATCTGCTTATAGTTTTTTTTATTACTGGAATTTGGCATGGCGCCAGCTGGAACTTTGTAGCCTGGGGCATGTTGCATGGCTTGTTTATGATTATTGAAAAACTTGGTCTCGATAAAATTCTTAAAAAAGTATGGAAACCCCTTCAGCATATTTATACACTATTTGTTGTTATGATGGCCTGGGTACTTTTCAGGGCTGATGATTTTACTCATGCATGGGGTTATTATAGAGCCATGTTTTCAAATCAAAGTACTGATCTTAATTTAGATATACTTTATAAATTTCTCAATAATGAAATTTATTTTGTATTAATTATTGCTATTTTGAGTTCAACTCGCATATGGGTTATTATTTATAATAGTGCTTTAGCAAAATTTTCAAATAATGAAAAGCTAATGAATTTTGCCAGAGTGATCTGGTCATTTCTTGTTATGGTTTTTGTAATTGGAGTTATGGCCTTATCAACAAACTATCTTGTTGCAAACTCGTATAATCCATTTATCTATTTTAGATTCTAACGATGAAGAGGCTGAAAGAAATACTCATCCCCATAACTTTCATTCTTATATTGGTTCTACCAACTGTTGATTCAATTTTTCATTTTATACCTGATGTAAAAAATACCGAAAACCGCGAATTTAAAAAACAACCCAAGTTTTTACTTCCGCTTCATGATACATTTCCCAATTCATATAATGAATATTATTCTGATAATTTCGATCTGAGAAACCAATTTCTTTGGTTCAATAGTAAGCTGAGGTACTATATGTTTAATATCCCACCTATAAGTGGTAAAGCCATTATGGGAAGAAGTGGATGGATGTATCTGGTTAAACATGAAATGGATATTTATTGGGGTAACAACCTTGCAAACCAGGAAGAATTAAATAGATATTACGAAATTTTTAAGTACAGAAAAAAAGTACTGGATAGTATTAAATGTAAATATTATATTGTAATTGCGCCTATTAAAACATCAATTTACCCTGAGTATCTTCCCTTATCGAAACGAAAAAACGTAGAAACAACTATTACTGATCAAATAGTTAGCCTTCTTGATACAGTAAACGGGATAACTGTTATTGATTTACGAACCGCACTTAAAAGCGCAAAAGGTAATGTACGGATGTTCCATAAAACTGATAATCACTGGAATGATTATGGAGGTTTTGTGGCATACGAGGCCATTATGAATACTCTTTCAGTTGATTTTCCTGAGTTAACTAAATCCAGTATTTCAGATTATATTATTGATTCAACTATAGTTGATGGCTTTAAGCTTACCAATATGATGGGTATTTATGACGGAATATTTGAAAACAAAATTACGTGCAAACTGGCTGCCACAAGAAAAAGCAAAAAAGTAGAAAAGCGAAAATATCCCGGATTTCCAAATTTTAGCCTCAATTCAAAATATGAATTAAGATTTAAAACAGAAAACGACAGTCTCCCAAAGATATTAATGATACGTGATTCATTTGGATCAACATTAATTCCGTATCTTAATGAGCATTTCAGCGAAAGTGTTTATATTTTTGATATGTGGAATTATTGTCTCAATGAAGATATTCTATTTAATGAAAAACCAGATATATTTATACAAACAGTGGTTGAACCTTTTATTTCAAATATTAAATATAATGCAAAAAATCCATGATTAATAAATCAAGTCTAGCTACGTTAAACATAATTTTTTTACTTCAGTATAAAATGCAGTATATTTGTAACCAATGAGTTTCAATTATTTAATTGGCCTCCTTGAAAAATAAAAACATTAACTAAACTCAATATTATGAAAAAACTAGCTATATTATTGTTATTCCCAGCATTGATTATGTCAGAAATTACTTGCAAAAGTGCGATAGATAATGCTCTTGATTGTATTGGCGAATCAATCTTCGTCGTAGTACATGCTGATTTGGACTCTATTAATCCAAAACTTATGCATTTTGAATTTGATTACAACCCAAGCGAGGGTTTTATTCTGCAAACTCCAATTAACTGGAATTTTGGTGATGGACATACAATTAACGGTTCAACAAAAATTGACCATCTATATGAAAATACCGGAAATTATGATGCTGTAGTTTCCTATACGCTCAAAAAAGGAAGCGAGTCTTGTTCAAGCAATTCAACCAAACACATTGTTATTAATTAGAGATTGCTTGTGGTTAATTTGTTTAAACATTCTTGCTTTTATGGAACTGTAAATTATTATTATTCCATTTGAAAGAAACTAAAATTAACCCTGCCATATTTTCTGTGTTCAAAAAAATGCAACTCCTCTGAGAGATCCAGATCACCAGAGTGCTCAACTATTAGCCAGCCTTTGGGGTTAAGTAAACTATTCTTAAAAATCAAATTACTAATTTCACTGATATTATTTAACTTGTATGGTGGGTCGGCAAATATTACATCATATTTACTTTTAGTAGCAGACAAGAAACGAAAAACATCCTGCTTTATAACTATCAACTCTTTCATATCAAGCTGCTTAGCTGTTTGATTAATAAACCTAATACAGCCAAAATCCTGATCAACAGAAGTAACAGCATTACAACCTCTCGACACAAACTCAAACGAAATATTTCCAGTTCCGGCAAAAAGATCAAGTACTGTACTACCGTCAAAGCTGATGTAATTACCCAGTATATTGAATAGGCTTTCTTTAGCCATATCAGTTGTAGGGCGCACGGGTAAGTTCTTTGGTGGGGAAATAATTCTACGCTTATATCTTCCGCTAACTATTCGCATTGTATTGCATTAAAAAGCGTATAATATTTATGATATACTAATTCATCCAACACAAAAGAATAACCATAATTGTCATTCTTAGAAATAAAAGTATAGTTCTTAATATATTGATGAATCATACTGTACGTATCATCTGTTTTACCAATGTCTCCAAGCATAATTAGCTTTACATCTTCAGGATTAAGCATTAATTGATCAATACTTATTAAAAGAAAGTAAATAAAATCTTCTTTTGTAAGAAAATCAAATGCGTTATAAAAATGAAGCTTGTTTTCCTTAAAATACACTAAGTCGAAACAATCATCACGAAGGTTTACAAATAACGTTTTTGTATCAACTTTGTTTTTAAAATTGATTGATAAGCCTTCAATTAGCGCGGTTGAAAAATGTAATAAATTAACATTTGGCCAAAAATCTTTTGCTTTTTCAATTACAAGATTTGGCAAGTAATAAACATTTACTGCTTCATTATTTTTAAGTTCATCAAAAACTATTCTGCTATTTTCCCGAAAAGGTTGATTAAAACCAAGATACAGGTTCTTCTGGTCTTCGCTAAATAATGGTTGCGGGATTAATGTTGAATATTTATTCTGGTACAATAGAAACACCGAATCATATGGGTAACCAAACGAAGGCCTGTTATTAAGCACCTTACCTAAATATGATGGTAGTTGATCTGCACTTTCAATATCAGAAAAACGATACATCTCAACTCCAATAAACTTGTTTTTATTGGTATTATAAACCGTAAATACAAGACTTTTTACAGAAAGCTGAATGGATAGAGTATAGTTTCTGGTTTGAGACTCTTTAAAAGACTTATCAAAATAACTTATATATGGAGTTAACTGTAAAGCCATCTAAATAAAATGTTTATTAAGCCAAATATAGAAAGTTACTATCGTATATAATTCTTAATCCAAGAACTTTCAAATAAAAAAACTTTCGTTGAAAATTACTCCCAGTTACCATCGGTTGATGGCTCTGTTAATGATCCAACCCTCAAGCCTGGATATCTTTCAATATCTTCAAACTTTGCAATAATGTTGATTACAGCCTGCTCGTTCATCCCCTTTAAGAAAGATGTAAATGGAGCTTTTGCTTCAAACACATGAACTTCAACACCGCCTCTTTCAATAGTATCGGCTTGCATAAAGAAAATATCGCCTCCGGAAAAAGGTATTGTTTTTAGCTGTGTGTATTTGAAATTGTTGCGCTTTCCAAATAATGAATCAGCAACCTTTATATAACCAACAGTATCATTAATTGTAAGAGTGTATGTTGTATCATTAGGATCGGGAATAATTTTTACAACAGGAATTTCTGCAACTTTAAGAAATGAAATTAAAGTGTCGAAATTAACTGCATACGATCCGGATAGTTGTTTAAAAATAAATTGCGAGCTTCTAATATCCTTAAGCCTTTCAATAACAACCTTCTCTCTTTGTTGTTTTTCCTTGTTAAACCTAACAGGTTCCATTATACTTTCGTAAACAAAATAACCAAGAGCAACAATTATTACAAATAAACCAATTTGAATTAACGTCTTTTTCATCTATTTAAAAATTTTTATCGGTTAACAGTAAGGCGATTGCAGAATTTACACATAAATGTAACCACTTTACTTTCATGTCAAAACATATTTCAAGCAAATGTACTATATTTTACCATTCACGAAAAAAAAGATATTATGATTTTTTTACGATACCATTTTTAAAGTATGTAACTAATTAATTGATGTCAATGGCTCTGTATTCAATTAAGGACCTTGACAAACACATTTATAGTCATTAAATATCTTTTTTATTCATCATATTATACTCGGGTATATCATTCAAAAATTTGATATTGCCTGTCCCCTTATCTACATAACAACAATAATGCAATAAGCCATTACTAATGATTAAGTAGTTAACTTTTAGGCTCAAATTATATCGTGAAATTTGTTCCATTACTTGTTGATTGATTTTAACTTCTGGTGATTTAAATTCAATTAACATAACAGGTTGTCCATTACGATCATGAACCACAGCATCAAACCTTTTTTGCATATTATTCACTCTAATTCCTTTCTCTATTGCAATTAGCATTGGTGGATAATTTTTCTCTTCTTTTAAATACCTGATAAAATTCTGACGCACCCATTCCTCGGGAGTTAATGTTACAAACTTCTTTCGAAATTCATCAAATATCTCATCCTTTCCAAATGTGTTTACCCTCATTTTAAATTGATATTCGGGAAGATTCAATTTCATGATATTCCTTTGATTTAATTAATGATTGAATGATAAAATATGTTTCTAATTCTTTCATTCTTGCATTATCTCATTCTATAAAAATAGAGTTGATAAAACTAAGCTAAAATATTTAACTTTGCATAAAAATTATAGTATGAAGGATAAAAAGGAGATAGTCTCTAACTGGCTTCCACGATATACAGGAATGGACTTAGATAATTTTGGAAAATATATATTACTAACAAATTTTGGTGAATACTTAAATCTGTTTGCCGAATGGAATAAAACTGAAATTATTGGTAAAGACAGACCGATGCCTTGTGCAACAGCAGGTAATATTACAATGATTAATTTTGGTATTGGAAGTGCAAATGCAGCAACAATAATGGATTTACTAAGTGGTATTGATCCTAAGGCGGTACTTTTTTTAGGCAAATGTGGCGGTTTAAAACGAAAAAATCAAGTAGGTGATTTAATACTACCAATTGCAGCTATTAGAGGTGATGGAACTTCAAATGATTATCTACCAGAACGTGTACCCGCGTTACCTGCCTTTAGTTTGCAAAAGGCAATTTCCACAACAATTCGTGATTTTAAAAGAGACTACTGGACAGGTACAGTTTTTACAACAAATCGCAGGGTGTGGGAACACGATACAAAGTTCAAGAAATATCTTAGATCAACCAGATCTATGGCCATTGATATGGAAACAGCAACAATATTTACAGTAGGTTTTGTTAATGAAATACCAACCGGAGCTCTGCTTCTGGTTACTGATCAACCTATGATCCCTGAAGGTATAAAAACCATTGAAAGCGATTTAAATGTAAGCAGGAATTTTGTTGTAGAACATGTTAAAATTGGCATAGAATCGTTAAAGCAGCTTATAAATGATGGAGCAACTGTTAAACATTTGAGATTCTAGCTTTGAAGTACGAACACATAATCAGGGACATTCAAAATAATATATTTTCACCTATTTATTTTTTATCCGGTGAAGAACCTTATTTTATAGATAACATTACATCTTTGTTGGAAAATAGCATACTTGACGAAGATCTGAAAGGATTTAATCAAACAATTATTTATGGAAGGGATGTCAATGTAAAAGATGTTATTGATCTTAGTAAACGATACCCCATGATGGGGAATTATCAGGTAGTAATTGTTAAAGAAGCTCAATATCTAAATCAGATTGAAGATATTGAAGCATACATCAATACACCTCTCAATTCAACAATTCTTATTATAGCCTACAAGCATAAAAAAGTTGATAAAAGGAAATCATTTTACAAAAAAATGAAAGCTTCAAAATCAACCGTAGTTTTTGATTCAGAAAGGATTAAGGATTATTTAATTCCAAAATGGATTGAAACAGAGATAAATGTGAAAGGATATTCTATTTCTCCTGTTGCCCTTATGCTAATGTCTGAATATCTTGGTAATGATCTTGGTAAAATTTCAAATGAAATTAACAAACTAGTAATTAATATCCCCAAACAAACTCATATAACTGAAAATGAAATAGAAGAAAATATTGGAATTAGCAAAGATTACAATTTATTTGAATTACAACACGCCTTGAGCGAAAAGGATCAATTAAAAGCTCACCGTATTATTCAGTATTTTGAAGCAAACCCAAAGGATCATCCATTACAAATGATTTCACCTATACTTCATAATTATTTTATAAAGATCTTCCTTTACCATAAAATTAAAAATAAAGAACCTAATAAAATAGCATCAGAACTAGGAGTTCCTCCTTTCTTTTTAAAAGATTACAGCAAAGCATCACGATCATTTTCACCACAAAAAATAATCGATATTATTTCAAGAATACGAACCCTGGATTTAAAAAGCAAAGGGGTTGACAACATTAATGCCACCAGCTACGGAGAGCTTAAGGAGTTGGTATTTAGGATAATGAATTAAACAACACTATAAAAACAAACGATCAATCTGTTCTGTGTACTTCTTTTGTATATGTCTACGCTTTATCTTCAAATTTGCTGTAATTTCGCCTGAATCAATTGTCCATTCATGATCAATTAATTCAAACTTCTTAATTTTATCCGTATCACCAAATTGTTTATTAAAACAATCTATTTCTTTTTTAAAACGGTCTTTTACAACTTTGCTGGCAATCATTTCAAGGTTAGTTGTATAATTAATACCTTTAATCGTACACCATGATTTAAGATGTTCAAAGTCGGGAACAATTACTGCTGCGGCAAATTTTTGATTCTCACCCAATACAATTATCTGATCAAAGAATGGCGATTCTTTAATTTTATTTTCAAGCAATACAGGACTAATATATTTTCCCATTGAAGTTTTGAAGATTTCTTTAACTCTTCCTGTAATTTTAAGCATGCCATCCTCATCAATTAGGCCAACATCACCAGTATGCAACCAGCCATCCATAATAGTTTTATCTGTCATTTCTTGATTACGGTAATAACCTTTCATAACATTGGGGCCTTTTACGAGTATTTCTCCAACATCCGAAATGCTAACATCTACATTCTTTAAAGCAGGACCTACAGTACCTATTTTCCTTTGTTTAGATTTAAAAGTATTAACTGCAATAACCGGAGAAGACTCAGTTATACCATAACCCTCAACAACAGGAATACCAGCAGCATTATATACCTGTGCCAATCGCGGCTGCAAAGTAGCACCTCCCGACACAATTGCACGCATCCGTCCTCCAAAAGCATCACGCCACTTACTAAATACCAACCTGTTAGCAATTCGTAACTGAGCATTATATAAAAATCTATTTGGTTGGTCGAATTGATAAGTTAACCCTAAATTTACTGCCCAGAAGAAGATTTGCTTTTGAGGCAACAAAATTAAAAAATATTAATATTCATAACCGTCTCATTTACTAGTACATACGTTCATTAATAAAATAAACTGGAGGTAAGAAGTAATAATTGAAATACTTAATTTTAAATGTTGGGTCAATCTTTATTAAATACTGTTGCACTAGCCTGAGCAGTTGGCATTATAACCAAATCATTAATGTTAACATGAGCAGGTAAAGTAGTAGTATAGTATGCAACATTAGCAATATCATCGGGCATAAGAGGCTGGTATCCAGTATAAATTCCATCAGCTTTGGCTTTATCACCTTTAAAACGAACTATTGAAAACTCTGTTTCAATTGCTCCCGGTGCAATTTGTGTTACTTTAATACCATGCTTAACCAAATCGATACGCATTGCTTTAGTTAAAGCATCAACTGCATATTTTGTAGCACAATATACATTGCCGTTGGGATAAACTTCTTTTCCTGCAATTGAACCTATATTTATAACATGTCCTTTGTTTTGTTTAACCAACAACGGTAATACTGCTCTCGACATGTACAGGAGTCCTTTAACATTTGTATCAATCATTCTTTCCCAATCATCAATATCTCCATCTTGTAAAGTTCCCAGCCCTACTGCCAAACCTGCGTTATTAATAAGTATTTCAATATTTTTCCAATCAGTTGGTAAAGATGAAACAGCAGCTTTAACTGCATCATTATTTCTAATGTCAAAAGGCAAAGGAAGAACGCTTACGTCATATTTTGATTTCAAATCATTGGAAATTTCCAATAGACGGTCATTTCTTCTTCCGGTTATTATTAAGTCATGTTTGTTTTCTGCAAAAACATATGCACATGAACGACCTATTCCACTTGTAGCACCTGTAATTAAAGTAATTTTATTCATATTTTTAAATTTATAAGGGTTACTAAACTCAGTATTATTTCTTATTTCAATTTAAAATCCCTGACCAAACGCTGTATTTATTCGGTATTTTTTTTATATCTATTGGTTTATCAGATAAAGCATAAATAGCCGACCCACTACCTGTTAATGAAGCATATAGCGCTCCTGAATCATATAAAAGATCCTTAATTTTCTTAATGTTTGAAAAATCGTCAAATACTATTTCTTCTAACTCATTTTTCAATTCACTCTTCCATGTAGATTTTTCATTGTTTAGAACTGTACTTAGATTAGAAATATTGACTTGCTTAATCTTTGAATAAACATCTTTTGAAGATATGTGAACATTAGGAAAAACTATTGTTATATGCATCCCATAAACAGGGTTTTCAATAGAGGAAAAAATATTCCCCACTCCTTTTGCAAAGGTAACTTCATTTTTAACAAAGAAAGGGCAGTCAGCGCCAATTTTAGATGACAGAAACTGTATTTCATCTGATGAAAAACCAAGTGAAAAGAGGGAGTTCATAGCTACAAGAAAAAATGTAGCATTTGATGACCCACCACCAAGACCGGAACCAATTGGTATATTTTTATACAATAATATTTTAACCGGCTTAATTTCTTTTCTTACTGATAACAATAAATTCCATGCTTTTTCTATTAAATTATCATTAGGGTTACCAGGTATTGGTAATCCGTAATGTGTAATTGAAAAGCTGTTGGAGGGCTGGATCTCCAGTATATCAAATAACGGTATTGGAACAAAACATGTTTCAATGTTATGCATTCCATCAAAACGTTTTTCAGTTATTGATAATCCCAGATTAATTTTGGCATTTGGAAAGCAAATCATAATAGCAAAGAAAGTGCATAAACATCACAATTCCAAAAACATCAAACATGTAAAAATAAAAAAACCTTATATCTGGTACGATATAAGGTTTTTAGGCGGGCTTTTGCCGGATATAAAATCCGATTAAAGGAAAAAGGATCGCTCATTAATTATTGAATAAAGTCTTAACTTTTCTTTACCAACAGGCTCAAAAAAGTAAACTTTATGATCTTTAGTGTAAATATTAGCTTGCAAATCTTTTACTTCTTTCTCTTTTAATCCAATAGATTCAATCTGGTCAACAGAGTAACTGTCATTAATTTTCATAGCAGATTAAGTTATTTCATTTTTATTTTAAAGCCATCTTTCGCACAAATCGGACAGATGGAATCCCTTACAATCGTAATATAACCACATCTTTCGCATTTAAAATACTTTTGATGTTTTACAAATTTTTCTGTATTTTTTTTTAAACTGATACCAAACATTTTTTAATGTTTTAACATTAATAGCAATTGATATGCCAAAAAGACAATTGCTCATTTATTATGTTTTTATCGTGTTGGTTTACATTATGTTAGGCAAGTAAATGCAATAAAATAAATATCTAATATGTAAATTACAGGTAAATATCACATACGTTTATGGATAATTTTACGATTTCGTATATCATGAAAAGCAAAGAATCTCTGTTTGAAAATAGAAGGCAAAAGATAAGAAAGATATAATTAATGTCCTATTATCAGACTACCTGTTGAAATTGTGAGTACAGCTCCTGTATTTAACTCAATAATGTCACATGCGGATTCAGTAGAGATAATTGGTTGGATTGATGTGGTGGAAATATTTATTTTACATCCTGCATCGGGTGGATAATCTGAATTATTACCTCCGTCAGCCCAGTTATCCTTGTCTTTCCAAGATGATGATTGTGTTCCGGTCCAAATTAATGAAGTATGATGCCAGCCAGGTGTCATATGTTCAACATTAGCCACAGAATTTATTATCCATTGTTCCGCTTGCCAACTTGCGGACGGAATTGTATCAAGATATTTTCTTACTGCCTTTGAATCTTCATATTCCCAATCCTCACCACTTCCATCTATATCAATTACGCCAAATGCGTCAATTAAAACTCCGGTATTATTATCGCCACCAGAATAAAGAAAATAACCATCATTACCGTTTCCACTTATATTACCATTATATTTATCGGGATAAATACTATAACTTGTATTAAACGATGTTTCATTATATGAAACAACATATGTATCCTTGGCATTTATACTTCCAGTAAGCAGAATATTACCCCACGAAGTTGAAGATCCATTTGCCTGCCTACACAAATACCATGTATCATTACCAAAATCAATGGTCGAAATTCCTGCATTATACAATTCGACAAACCTTGCCTGATACACATCATTTGGATCAACAACCTCTGAAATTATCAAACTCAAGTTTTCTGTACTTGTTGATGTTGTAGCATTTGGAATAGTCCCATCAGTTTTATAGTCTATGTTAGTTCCAAAATTAGCATATGGAAATATTTTAAAATAATAGGTAATATTTGCTGACAATCTTGTAAAAGTATAAGTTTCATCCCCATGGCTAACATTTACATGACCACTTCCATCGCTAATATCTGTATCATTACTGTTTTCAACTCCATCTACTGGAGACATAAATGATCCTGTATTATTTATCATTAAAAAGAACTTATCAGCCAAATTAGCTCCGTCATTATCGTCCCATGTTAAAACTAATGATGATGAAGTAGCACTCCCGACAGAAAAAGATGTTACATGATTACTAGGTTCTGAATTTGGATTTCCCCATATCAAATCCACATATTCCGGATGATCGATATACGGGTTACGATTATTCTGGTAATCGGTGTAAATAATATTGTTACGGTTTATCTCCCATGCATCAACAGGGTCGCTAGCATGCCATAGAAGTAGGGTAGATAATTTTCCGTAGAAAGGTTCGTTAGTTGTACCTGCGGTGTTAACATAATCAACTATTTCAAGATCTACCTCACTATTTTCTCCTTCATATCTGGTGGCCATGTAAAAAATCATTCTTGCAACATCGCCTTTTTCAGAGTCTCTTGGTTCCCACGCCCACACACCTGGTATGATTTTGCAACCTGTTGCACCAGAGCCATCAATTACTTCTATTGTTCCAAAGTCAAAATCACGATTACTTTTTGTTGAATTAACAGATATATCTGCCGGTCTCAAATGATGAAGGTCGGTTCCTGCTGGAGGAGTATTTCCAAAATCACCATGGGATTTTGACCAAACATGCTCTCTGTTCCACCCTTCTGATCCAGCATCCCAGGCACTTTTAGCATAAGACCAACCTGTGTACAGACAAATAATATTATCAGAATTATTTGGGTCTTCATCAGTAACTCTAAGATCAAACTTTACCGAATCATATATTCTTTCTGTATGTCCATCAATAATATTATTAAGAACGGTTTTTAGTGCAACACCACTTAGACCACTAGCAGAATCATAGTATCCCGAAGGAATTTGACCCTGACTTGAATAAAAATAAACGAGGAGAAATAATATAATAAAAAGAGCCTTTTTCATTTTTGATAAAACTGATTTAAAGTACTATAAGTAAAAGAGGGTAACTATTTCAAACTATCAGTCGAACAAAAATGTTTTTTAACAAAACACAAATAATAACTAACTATGTTTGGGATAACATATGAACAATGATTGAAAATAAATATGAGCAATCCTCTTAATTACAAAAAAAGCACAAAAATAGTAGTATTTTAATAATATACACACCAAGTATATAAATTCAAATAAAGAGTAAAGTAATTTTGTAACATTAACTAATTATTTATACCGGAACATTTGTTTATATACAGCAAATCGGAAAAATAGAACTTGCAGAATCTAGAAAAACACAATGATATATTAATAAATTGTCCGCTATTACTATTTTTGCAAAAAAAATCATATGCAAAACTTCAATAATTATAATTATTCTTTGACAGAATTATCACAAAGGAGTATCGAGATAAATAAGAAAGGGATTAAAAAAGTTGACAGACAGGGGATGTTGAAACAACTATTAGGTAATATTGATTTGACAACACTTAGCGGTGATGACACTTCAGAAAAAGTTACAAATTTGTGTAATAAAGCAACATCGTTTAAAGACAAATCTGCTGGAATATCAAATGTGGCAGCAATTTGTGTTTATCCTGTTTTTGCAGATCTTGTCAGCAATGCATTATCCCAAACTGATGTTGCAACTGCATGCGTTGCAGGGGCTTTCCCTAGTGGTCAATCTCCATTATCAATACGTGTTGATGAAGTTAAATATGCAGTTTCCAATGGGGCACAGGAGATTGATATGGTTATTTCGCGCGGTAAATTGATTGAAGGAAACAGCAACTTTGTTTTTGAGGAAATAGTAGCAATTAAGAAGGCGTGTGGTAATGCACACCTTAAGGTAATATTGGAAACAGGCGAACTTAAAACAGTTGAGCTAATAAGGCTGGCAAGCGAAATAGCTATACTTGCCGGTGCTGATTTTATTAAAACATCAACCGGGAAAATTCAGCCTGCAGCTACTCCTGAAGCTATGATAATAATGCTCGATACCATTAAAGAATATTATGAAAAAACAGGAAAAATGATTGGCATTAAACCTGCCGGTGGAATTTCTAAAGCTGAAGAGGCTATTATTTATTATTTATTGGTACAAGAAATACTTGGCAGCTCATGGCTCTCCAATAAATATTTCAGAATTGGTGCCAGCCGTCTTGCTGATAATATTTATAACGAGATAATTAAGTAAGAATATACCTATTTAATAAATAATAACTACTTTCACATTTTAATTATACTTCATATATAGTTTATAACATATGATCAAAAAACTAATTTTACTATTTACAGTTGCGCTAATTATGGGCAGCACAACTGCCCAAACTTCTTTAACTGAGGCTGTTGACATTAATGTAAAAACAATTTATGGCGAAGCTATATCGCTTTTTCCACTACTTGACATTGAAAATCAAATTGTTGTTATTGATTTCTTCTCAACAACATGTGGTCCATGTATTGATTATGCTCCTGACTTTCAGGCATGCTATGAGAAATTTGGATATAATGAAGGAAATGTATATTTCTTAGGAATAAACTGGGGTAATAATAACATTGGAGTTATAGAGTTTGATTCTATATATGGTCTTACTTATCCAACAGCAAGTGGTACCGAAGGAGGAGGCAATATTGCGTTTGGCATTTATGACATTGTATCATATCCAACAGTTATTGTTATTACACCTGACCACACTATTGTGGAGCAATATATTTGGTATCCGAATGAAGAAAATATTACAAATGCTGTTATTGCTGCCGGTGGTATTAATGTAAGTACTCCTGATATTATTTCAACCAAACAAGAAGCTAAAATATTTCCCGTTCCTGTACAAAATATTGGCACAATTGAATTTGAAATACAAAAATCGACAAATATTCAAATTAGCATTTTCAATTTGATAGGGCAACAAGTATATATTTCTGATATTCAAAGATATACCGAAGGCAAAGCTCAAATTAATTTTTCTGTTGATAACTTAGAAAATGGTTACTATTTTGTGAAAGTTGATTCTGAGATGGGTCCAATTACAACAGCAAGAATTTCGGTTTCTCACTAGTGAAAATTGCCAGTTTAATTTTAATTCTATTACATGCAAAATAAATATTTTTTATCATTTATCTTTTTGTTAGGAATACTTCTCATCGGATCGTGTGCTATAACTACTGATGAAGAAACCGATGATCTTCAGAAATATGTTGGCGTATGGAATGTAGTTGATCAAGCTGCCAAATTAAATTATAACGTTACAATTACTACGAACCCTTCTAACTCAAGTGAAATTTTATTAGATAATTTTGCAAATCTGGGAACGACTGCTATTGGATTAGTAATTGGCAACTCGGTTGTTATTGATAATCAATTGCTGGGGGCAGATTATTCAGTTAGTGGAGATGGTAATTACATAAATAGTATTAAACTTGAATTTAACTTCGACTTAAATGATGGTATTGATAGTGAAGCAAGGATAGCGGTTTTTACAAAATAGCTTTGTAAACTGCAATTATTTTACTCCATTCGTCATCTTTAAACTATCATTCATTATTAGGTTTAGGCTATCTGTTATTTTGGCAATACTATCGGCAATACGTATTTTCTCGATTTCCTCGATTTCCAATTGTACTTTACTTTGAATTTTACTTAAATTAGCCAATACCGATTCATAAATTTCTTCCATAATTTTAGGATAATTATTGTAGTAATCGATATTATCTTTTAATTGTTGAATTGTAATTCCGTATTGCTTAAGGATTTTTTCGTAATATTTCGGTTTCAACTCATCTGCATTACTTCTATTATTCTTAATGTTAAAACTTGCTTCAATCAATTGAACCTCAGTCATTATTTCCACCATCTGTAATCTTGATAAAAAAATTTCAGGTTCATCAGGTTTACTGTTGTTCGTATTATAACATGAAGTTAATGAGAAGATAACGATGAGTGCAAAAACCAGCTTATTCATTTTAATTCCCAATTTCAGATAAAAACTTGATTCTCATTAACCTAACCTCTTCTTCGCTAAACTCCGATTCTCCTAATTCATCAAGAGCATCCTGAATCGAGTCTGTTTCTGCTTCTGAGAAATAATCAAATATCTCTTCCTGATGATATTCATCCACCTTAACATCAATATAATAACTAATGTCAAGTTTAGTACCAGAAGCTACAATATGCTCTATTTCATTTAGCATCTCACTTACGGATAGATTTTTACCATGGGCAATATCATCCAACGGGAGCTTTCTGTCGATACTTTGTATTATATAAACTTTCAATCCCGATTTATTTACAACAGACTTAATAACCATATCATTAGGTCTGGTAATTTCGTTTTCTTCTACATAAGTACTAATGAGCTCAAGAAACGGTCCACCATATTTGGCAGCTTTTCCAGTGCCCACACCTGAAATCTGCCTAAGTTCCTCTTCAGTAACGGGATATTGGATGGTCATATCTTCTAATGAAGGATCTTGAAAAATAACAAATGGAGGAAGGCCTTCGTCTCGCGAAATTTGCTTCCTAAGATCTTTTAACATGGCAAATAATAAAGTATCGGCACCACTTTGTCGTTGTCCACCAGCCTTCAAAATAATGTCATCATCTTCTCCATGGTCGTAATCATGATCTTTAGCAATTAGTATGCTATAGGGGTTAACAATAAAGTCTTTACCTTTTTCTGTTAACTTTATAATGCCATAATTTTCAATTTCTTTTTCACAAAGTCTTTGAATAAGTGCCTGCCGCACAACCATTACCCAATATTTCTCATCATGCTGTTGACCTAGGCCAAAAACAGATGATTTATCAAGTTTAATTGATTTAACATCACCGCTTTTCTTACCTGCCAATACTTCTCCAATAATTTTAATTTTAAATTGTTGCTTAAGATCCAAAACAGTTTTTAATGCTAACTGAATATCATCTTTGCCTTCAAATTTTTCTTTAGGGTTCAAACAATTATCGCATGCACCACAGCTTTCTTTTTCATAAGACTCTCCAAAATAATGCAGTAGTAGTTTATGCCTACACACTGAAGACTCAGCATAAGTAACAGTCTCAAAAAGAAGTTCTTTTGCTATTTCCTGCTCAGCAACAGGTTTGTCCTTCATAAATTTTTCAAGTTTCTGAATATCATCATAGCTGTAAAATGTTATGCAGTTACCCTCTCTACCATCACGGCCACCCCTTCCAGTTTCCTGATAATAACCCTCAATACTTTTGGGTATATCATGATGAATAACAAAGCGAATATCGGGTTTATCAATACCCATTCCAAAAGCAATTGTTGCTACAATAACATCAACATCTTCCATAAGGAACATATCCTGATTGTTTCTTCGCGTTGCAGCATCAAGCCCGGCATGATAAGGCAGTGCCCTAATTCCATTTACAACAAGAGATTCAGCAATTTCTTCAACTTTTTTTCGACTAAGACAGTATACAATACCTGATTTGGCTGGTTGTGTTTTTATATATTTTATAACATCTTTAATAACACTTTTGGTCTTTGGTCTTACTTCATAATATAGGTTTGTTCTATCAAAAGAGGCTTTAATGACTCTCGCATGGGGTATATCAAGATTTTTAAGTATATCCTCTTGCACTTTTAAAGTAGCTGTTGCTGTTAAAGCTATTGTGGTAAGTTTTGGATTAATTGCATTAATAATAGATCTGAGCTTTCTGTATTCAGGTCTAAAATCATGACCCCATTCTGAAATACAGTGGGCCTCATCAATAGCGAAAAAAGAGATACCAATACTTTTTAAGAATTCTACATTATCTGCTTTTGTCAGTGATTCGGGAGCCATGTAAAGTAATTTCGTTTTTCCCTTTCTAAGGTCCTCCTTTACTTCAGTAATCTCTGCTTTCGATAAAGAGGAATTCATAACATGCGCTATTCCGGATTGTGTACCGAAATTACGGATCATATCAACTTGATTCTTCATTAATGCTATTAATGGAGAAACTACTATTGCTGTTCCCGACTTTATTAACGCAGGCAATTGATAACAGAGTGATTTGCCCCCACCTGTTGGCATTACAACAAATGTATCTTTATTATCCATAACTTCCTGGATAATCTCTTCTTGCTCTCCTTTAAAGCTTGAAAAGCCAAAAAATGTTTTTAATATTTTCCGTGTCTCGTAATTATCGTTATTGGTTTTCATTAATTAGTTAGATAAAACATATCTTTGTCATAAATTACTTATTAGTTACATTCTTAAATAATGTTCAACCAGAAATTTATTTTATACTCCATTAAAGTATAAGAACAAATATAATAATAATAAATTTTGATTTTACAAGTTTTAATAAAAAAATAATTGAATATCAACGATAAAATACGAAAAACAGCTATATCAGTCATTAATGATGAATATTTAGCTATAAAAAATCTACAGAAATCCGTTAATAATGATTTTATAAGTTCTGTTAAACTAATTTTTGAATCGAAAGGAAGAGTTATTGTAACCGGAATTGGAAAAAGTGCAAATATTGCTCAAAAAATTGTTGCCACATTTAACTCAACAGGAACACCTTCAATTTTTATGCATGCAGCAGATGCTATTCATGGCGATTTGGGTATTGTAACAAAGGATGATATATTGATTGCCATTTCAAAAAGTGGTGAAACACCTGAGATTAAAGTACTAATCCCACTACTTAAAGCTCGAAAAAATAAAATAATAGCATTGGTTGGAAATACAAAGTCTTTTCTTGCTAATCAGGCAGATTTTATATTGGATGCTGCAGTTGAAAAAGAAGCATGTCCAAACAATCTTGCTCCAACAACAAGTACAACTGCACAACTTGTAATAGGTGATGCACTTGCTGTAAGTTTGCTAAAGTTAAAAGATTTTTCAGCGAAGGATTTTGCTAAATTTCATCCTGGAGGATCGTTAGGTAAACGCATGTATATGCGAGTGATAGACCTTGCCTCAAACAACGAAGTACCAATTGTAAGTGCTGACGAATCAATATCAAAAGTTATTATTGAAATATCATCTAAACGCCTTGGCGCAACGGCAGTTCTTGATGATGGCAGATTAATTGGTGTAGTTACTGATGGTGATTTAAGAAGGATGATTGAAAAATATAATGATTTCAATAATCTGGTTGCCAAGGATATTATGACTAGTAATCCACTAACAATTGAAAGTGAAGAATTGGTAGTTAATGCCCTCTCATTAATGCGTGAGAATAACATTACACAGCTACCTGTTACCGATAATGGCAATTATATTGGTGTAATTCATTTACATGATATATTAAAGGAAGGAATTTTTTAATATTCAACGAACATGAAACTTTGGACTAGAGAACTTGTTAAAAAATATAAACATCGCACGGTTGTAAATCGTGTATCTATGGAAGTAAATAGAGGGGAGATTGTAGGTTTGCTTGGTCCCAACGGAGCTGGCAAAACAACAAATTTTTATATGATTGTTGGTTTAATAAAACCTTTTTCAGGGCAAGTATTTCTTGATGACACAGAGATTACTAATGAGCCAATGTACAAGCGTGCACAACGTGGCATTGGGTATCTTGCACAGGAAGCTTCTGTTTTTCGGCACTTAAGTATAGAAGACAACCTTAAGGCAGTTATGGAATTTACTGACCTCACAAAGGCTCAGCAATCCGAAAGGCTAGAATCTCTGCTTGAAGAATTTGGTTTGCAGAATATCCGCAAAAGTAAAGGAATACAACTTTCCGGAGGAGAAAGGAGGAGAACTGAGATTGCCAGAGCTCTTGCTGTTGACCCAAAATTTATTCTCCTCGATGAACCATTTGCAGGAGTTGACCCGATAGCTGTTGAAGATATACAATCTATTGTTTCGAAACTTAAACAGAAAAATATTGGTATTCTAATTACCGATCATAATGTACATGAAACACTTACTATTGTTGATAGAGCTTACTTGCTTTTTGAAGGTTCAATATTAAAATCCGGTTCAGCAAAAGACCTTGCAGAAGATGAACATGTGAGAAAAGTATACCTTGGGAAAAACTTCTCTCTTCGAGAGAAAAGTTTTGAATAACTCCTTGTTTTGCATGTTATTTGTTAACAGTATTTTATAAATTTTTTATCAGTTTTTTGCAAAAAAAGTGGCTATTATAGAAGCAATCTGTATTATTTGTGTTATATTTGCAACAGTTCTTCATAGAACTATTAACTTTAGCAGGTTAATTTTTTGGGTTATCCCTCGAACTAGAGGGTTTTTAGGTTAATATGTGAAAAGACCCTGTCCGCCTGGACAGGGCTTTTCGTTTATACACATTAACTTATGCGTTACTAATCAGTGTAAAATTAAAAAATATATAATAATTGTAATGTTTTTACAAATAATAACATATTATACTTCGAGCGCCTTTGTGATGTACTTTGAGCGTCTTTGTGGTAAAATGTTAACCACGAAGTATCACCAAGTAATGCACTAAGGTAACACAAAGGAAAAAATATATTTGTTAACTGACTAACTTTTACAAACAATTACCACATTAATTAGTTACGCTTATACTGGTCAATTTTTTTCAGAATGAAAATAATCATATACAATGGTGGCCTTTGATTTTCCAATAACCTTTGTAAGCTCATCCATTTCTGCAATTTTAACTTTCTTTACCGACTTAAATTTGCGAAGTAGTTTCTGTGCTGTTATGAACCCTACGCCATCAATAGAGGTTAGTTGTGTTTTAATTGTACCCAATTCTCGTTTTTTACGATGGTGAGTAATCCCAAACCTATGAGCTTCATCCCTTAGTCTTTGAATTATTTTTAATGTTTCTGAAGTTTTATCCAGATAAAGAGGGACTGAATCATTGGGAAAATATATTTCCTCCAGTCTTTTGGCGATACCAATAATAGTTATTTTTCCATAGAGCCCTACAGATTTCAGAGCTATTACAGCTGAGCTTAACTGACCTTTACCGCCGTCAACTATAATCAATTGTGGCAGACTACTATTATCAGCAATTAGTCTTGAATACCTTCTCTTAACCACTTCTTCCATCGAAGCATAATCATTTGGTCCTTCAACTGTTTTAATATTAAAATGCCGATATGCTTTTTTATTCGGCACCACATTTATGAACTGTACCATAGCCGCCACAGGATATTCCCCCTGAATATTTGAATTATCAAAACACTCAATTTGAACAGGTAGTTCAGCCATATGCAGCTCTTTTTTCATTTGTGCAAGTATCCTCTTTTTATGTCTGTCAGGATCAATCAAATCTTTCTGCTTTTGTCGCTCAATTTTTGTATGTTTAGCATTTCTCTCACTAAGCTCAAGTAATTGTTTCTTATCACCTCGCTGGGGAATTGTAAACTTAACATCTGGGATTTCTATTTCAAGAGGGAAAGGTAGTATGATCTCATTTGATACACTTTCAAAACGCTGACGAAAATCCAACAAGGCAAACGTAAGCACCTCAGCATCTGTTTCATCAAGCTTCCTCTTTACTTCAATTGTATGTGCTTGAACAATTGCACCACTAACTATTTTTAGATAATTAATATATGAATTACCTTCTCCAACTACCATCGACAATACATCAACATTGTTAATTCGTGGATTAACAATAGTAGATTTACTCTTATATTTTTCCAGAATGTCGATTTTATCTTTTACAACCTGCGCCTGTTCAAACTCCAGTTTATCAGCTTTTGCTATCATGATTTGTGTTAATTCAGCAATTACACTCCCAATATTCCCTTTTATAATAGACTTAATCTGCCTAATTGTTTCATCATAATCTTCTTCACTTTGTTTACCCACACAGGGGGCTTTACAATTACCAATATGATATTCAAGACATACTTTGTATTTCCCCTTTTTTACATTTGATGAAGATAAATTTAATGAGCATGTACGCAGTTTATATAATTGCTTTACAATATCCTTAATTGTACGCATCATTTTAACTGATGCATAGGGTCCAAAATAATCAGAACCGTCTCGTATTATATTTCTGGTAGAAAAAAGGCGGGGGAAAGGTTCATTTTTCAGGCAGAGCCATGGAAAGGTTTTGTCATCTTTTAGCTGGATATTATAGCGGGGTTGATATTTTTTTATCAGATTGTTCTCAAGTAAGAGAGCATCTAATTCTGTTTCAGTTACAATAACCTTTATGTCAGATATTTTTTTAACAAGTACTCTAACCTTACCAATTTGATGTGTTTTTGTAAAATAACTCGCTACTCTTTTCTTTATGTTTTTCGCTTTTCCAACATACAATATTCGATCATCTTTATCAAAATACTGATAAACCCCCGGTTTGCCCGGAAGTGTTATTATTAAATTTTCAAGACTACTATTTTTAATTTGTTGATTCAAAAAATTGTGTTTGATGCAAATTTAGCCCTAATTATTAACTTAAAATTAATATTCATTATTAACTACTGGTTTTTATTTTACTACATTAGCCTCATAAAAATTATATCTAATAAAATGGATAATAGTAAGTTCAGTATTCTACTTGTTGATGACGAAGAAGACATTGTAGAGTTTTTAAGTTATAATTTAAAAAAGGAAGGGTACAGGGTAATTTCAGCAAATAATGGGTTAAAGGCAATTGAAAAAGCTAAAAAACACAGGCCTAATTTGATACTCATGGATGTAATGATGCCTGAAATGGATGGTATAAATGCTGTTCAGGAAATTAGAAAAGTGGATGAATTAAATGAAACCATTATTGTTTTTCTAACTGCCCGTGCCGAGGATTATTCACAAATTGCCGGGTTTAATGCAGGTGCTGACGATTATGTTACAAAGCCAATAAAACCAAATGTATTAATTAGTAGATTATCGGCATTATTACGTAGGCATGTATCGAAGAAGCCAAAAAAACAAGAGGTGCTAGAAGTTAACAACCTTATTATTAACCAGGAGAAATTTGTAATTATTAAAGATGAGAAAGATATTATCTTACCCAACAAAGAGTTTAAAATGGTTTATCTGCTAGCTTCAGCACCTGATAAAGTATTTTCAAGGGATGAAATATTTAATAAGGTTTGGGGCAATGATGTTATTGTTGGCGATCGTACAATTGATGTCCATATTAGAAGAATCCGGGAAAAAATTGGAATGGAATATATCAAAACAGTAAAAGGTGTTGGTTATAAGTTTAATAGATGATGAAAATAAACTCCTCTATAAATATTGCCCTGCTAAATGCCTTAATAATTACTCTTGTTTCTGGTACTACTTTTTTAATTATTGGAATTATTAACAATACTTTTGAATTAATTCCAATACTAGTTTTTATTACAATAGTTTTTGTTTCTTCCTATGCTTTCATTAATTTTAGTTTAAACAGATTTTTTAACGAAAAGATTAAAATAATTTATAAAACAATTGGCCGCTTAAGACCTGATAATAAAGACTCTTCACAAAATAACAGAAAAAGTGATGTGCTTGAAATAGTTAACCAGGTGGTTATGAGGTGGAGTGAAGAAAAAAAGAAGGAAATTGATGAGTTAAAAGAGATGGCTGCTTACAGACGGGAATTTCTAGGAAATATCTCGCATGAGCTTAAAACTCCAATTTTCAATATTCAGGGATATGTTCATACTTTGCTCGAAGGTGGAATGAATGATGAAACAATAAATGAAAAGTTTTTAAAAAAATCGGTAAAAAGTATAGATAGAATGATTGCCCTGGTTGAAGACCTCGAAGAAATTGGCAAACTTGAATCGAGTGATCTTCAGTTAAATATGGAAAATTTCAATCTTCTTGAGTTAACAAAAGATGTAGTTGATTTTATGGAGGACAAAGCTTCCAAAAATAATACTACGATTTCAATTAGTACAACTCCGTCAAAATCTATATGGGTTAAGGCTGATAAGAAAAGAATACACCAGGTACTAATCAATTTAATTGACAATGCAATAAAATATGGTAATCTTGAGAATGGCACTATCAGGGTTTCTTTTTACAATTTTCATGATAATTACCTCGTTGAGGTTCAGGATAATGGCATCGGGATTCCAGAGGAAAATATCAAAAGGGTTTTTGAACGATTCTACCGTACTGAACAAAGCCGGTCACGTGACAAAGGAGGAACCGGGCTTGGTCTTGCAATTGTAAAACACATTATTGAAGCTCATCGCCAAACCATTAGCGTTAGAAGTAATATTGGTGAAGGAACTACCTTTTCGTTTACTCTCAAAATGGCTTAGGGTAGCCAGGTTGGGGTTAAAAGTATAAGGCCAGAGGTTTTAGGGAAGGGGTTGGTATATACAAGGAAATCTTGAACTCTACTACATTTACCTTATACCCTATTCCCCAAATACCTTATTTCCCATAACCCTATTTCTTCCTCTCAATTGTAAATTCAATAATTTGTTCAAGAGCTAACCTATAATTACTTTCAGGATAGTCTCTCAAGAGTTTTAACGAATTGTTTTTAAACTCGGTCATTTTCTCAGTAGCATATACAATACCTCCCAAACTTTCAACTTCACTCATTATCCAGCTAACCTTTTCTTTGTTAGTATTATCTCGTTTAATGATATTAATTATTTTGCGCTTCTTCAATAGTGTTGACTGATTAAGCATATAAATTAATGGAAGTGTCATTTTTTTTTCTTTAATATCAATGCCGGTAGGCTTACCTGTAATCGTACTTTTCTCAAAATCAAGAATATCATCTTTTATCTGAAATGCCATGCCTGCATATTCGCCAATAAGCCACATTTTTTTTATGTCATCCTGATTCTTGCTTGACGAAGCAGCACCTACAGCAAAACAAGAGGCCAGAAATGATGCTGTTTTTTTTCGTATCACATCATAATAAACATTCTCATCAATATCCAGCTTTCGGGCTTTTTCAATCTGCAACAGCTCCCCCTCACTCATTTCTTTCACTGCTTCAGATACAATTTCTAATATATGATAATCCTTTGCCTGTAAGGCAGTTAACATTCCTCTGGAAAATAAATAGTCGCCAACAAGGACTGCAATTTTATTCTTCCATAAAGCATTTATTGAAAATCTACCTCTTCTCCGGTCCGAATCATCTACAACATCATCGTGTACAAGTGTAGCGGTATGTAGTAGCTCAATTAAAGTAGCTGCCCGATATGTTGATTCACCAATAGTATCAAATAAAGCGGCACTGTACAAAACAATCAAAGGCCGGATTTGTTTTCCCTTGGCTTTGAGTATATACTTCATTATAACATCAAAAAGTGGTACAGATGATTTTACAGATTTCCGAAAAACCCTCTGGAATTCCTTTAGTTCACTTGATATTGGCTTTTTTAATTCTTTTAATACTGACATAGTTATTATTAGTTATCTTAAAAAATGTTCAATTATTCAAGCTTAACATTTTATTAACACGGGATCAAGATGTCTCGATAATTATAATAATCAAAATTAAATCTATTTTTGCAAAAACTTGAATCATGACTGGATTTTTATTTGACGAACTTATATTTGGACCTGTATATAGCAGGAGGTTAGGCGTTTCACTTGGGATCAATCTCCTGCCTGTTAACAACAAATATTGCAATTTTAACTGTGTATATTGTGAGTGTGGCTGGACAGAAAAAGACAATGGAATTAAAATTGTACTCCCAAAACGAACTAATTTTAAAACTCAACTGGAGAATAAACTAAAGGAATTGCAGGGCACTGTTAATGAACCCGATGCAATAACCTTTGCAGGAAATGGTGAACCTACTATACACCCTGATTTTGCAGGAATAATTGACGACACCATAGAGGTTAGAGATCTTTTTGCGCCTAAAGCTGCAATAAGTATACTATCAAATGCGAGCATGCTTCATAAACCTAAAATAACTGAAGCTCTCAAAAAAGTAGATAAAAATATTCAAAAACTCGATTCGGGAATTGAGAGCACATTTCATATTATTAATCAGGCATCAAGTGGTTTAACATTAGAAAAAATCATTGAAAGTCTTATTTCGTTTGATGGTAAGCTCATTATTCAAACTTTATTTGTTAGAGGTGAATACAACGGAAAAATAATTGATAACACTACTGACATTGAAATAGAAGCCTGGTTAAAAGTATTAGTTAAAATAAAGCCTGAATATGTAATGATTTATGGCATTGATAGAGGAACACCTGCAAAAGGTCTTGAAAAAGTGCCCGAAAATGAACTTAATGCAATTGCTGAAAGAGTAGAGAAGTTGAGTATTAACACAAAAGTTTATTATTAGGTTATACTTTGAGAATGAAACCGAAACTCTGAACCTCAAACTTTAAACTCAAAACTCCATGTGTGGACGATTTCAACTATCGGTAAAAGGCAAGCAAATTTCTGAGCGTTTTAATGTTGAAGTATTTGATAAATTTTATAAACCTAGCTTTAATTGTGCCCCATCACAAAAACTACCTGTAATAACGAATGATCATCCCGCAAAGCTCAGTTTTTTTCAATGGGGATTAATACCATACTGGGCTAAAGATCCTATAATTGGGTCCCGAAATATTAATACCCGATCAGAAACTATAAGCGAAAAGCCTTCATTTAAAAGTGCTTATAAAAACAGACGATGTTTAATCCCGGCAAACGGTTTTTACGAATGGCAAAAAGATAGTGACCACACACCCTATAGGATTTTTCTAAAAGATGAAAAACTATTTGCATTTGCAGGAATCTGGGAAACATGGAAAAATGCAGAAAACCGGATAATAAATTCATTTTCAATAATAACCACTAACGCAAATTCACTGGTTGCAGATATTCATAACAGGATGCCGGTTATTTTGAAACCTGAAGATGAAGATAAGTGGTTAATGGAAACTGACCAAACTTTATTGAACAAGCTTCTTGTGCCATATGCAATAGGAAGAATGGAGGCATATACAATCTCAAAAAAAGTTAATTCACCAAAAAATAACAACCCTGAAATAGTTATCCCTGTAACAATTGGCCAACAGTCACTATTCAACGAATAAATTACCAAATAAGGATTATACTTAAATCATGATTATTATTAGATAATCTTTTTGATTAATTTCGCACAAAGCTCTAAACATATCTATAATGAAAACACTATTAAAAATATTAGCAGTAATTATTATAATATTCATTGGTCTATTATTTATTCTTCCTATTGTATATAAATCTGAAATAATCAGGCTCACAAAAATTGAGATTAATAAAAGTGTTAATGCAACTATTGATTTTAAAGATATTGATCTAAGTTTAATAACAAGTTTCCCCGATTTTAATCTTTCTATTTACGAACTTGATATTGTTGGTAACGATGAATTTAAGCTTGACACAATAGTAAAGGTTGAAACAATATCCATGGCAATTGATATTTTTAGTGTAATTAATAGCGATGATTATGAAATAAAGAAAATTAAACTTATAAATCCTGTTTTTAACATAAGAGTGCTTGAGAACGGAAAAGCAAATTATGATTTTAGTATATCAGGTGAAGAAAATAATAACACTTCATCAACTAAAGAAAGTAACTCAACTTTTCAACTTGCTATCAAAAAATTTCAAATATCAAATGGTCAACTAACATATAACGATAATCAATTAAATACTTATGTGTATGCATCAGGATTAAATCATACTTTATCAGGAAAGCTTGGTTCTGATAATACCATACTTACTACAAAAACTAAAATTGCCAAACTTAATGTTACATATGATGGCATACCTTATTTATCTGATGTAGGAGTAGTATATCAGGCAAAAATTGACGCTGATATAAAAAATGAAATATACACCCTGGGAAATAACGAGCTAATACTTAACAATATGTTAATTAGTTTCGATGGTTCGGTTTCCTATGTTGAGGATGACTTAAACCTAGTACTAACACTTAATTCGCAAGGCAATAAATTTAAAGATATACTATCACTTGTTCCTGCAATCTATTCAAAAGATTTTGATGGAATTACAGCAGATGGAACTTTCTCTGTGAACGGTTTTATAAAAGGAACATACAATCAAAATCTTCTTCCTTCATTTAATGTGTCAGCTATTGTTGAAAATGGTATGTTTAAATATCCTGATTTGCCAAAATCTGTTAAAAATATTAATCTAAAATCAAGTATCACAAGCAAAGGGGGAGTAGCAGACAATACTATTATTGATATCAGTGAATTTAACTTACAACTTGGCAATAATCCACTTAATGCTAGTTTACAAATCAGCACTCCCATTTCCGACCCATATATAAAAGCTAAAATTACCGGGGAATTTGATCTTAATAATATTAAAGATTACTATCCTGTTGATAATAAGGATGAACTAAGCGGTAACCTTATTTTTGATATTATGCTTGACGGACAGATGTCATCAATTGAAAATGAAAAATATGATAATTTTATTGCTATGGGTTCAGTACTTGCAAGAGAAATTAACTACAACACCAACAGTTTACGTAAACCTCTAAAGATCACAATTGCACAATTAAATTTTTCACCTCATTATCTTGATCTTGTGAATTTTAAATCAACATCGGGTAATAGTGATTTTAGAGCAACAGGCAAGATTGAGAATTATTTAGCTTATTATTTCAATACTGGGTCATTATCAGGTTCACTTAATTCTAATTCAAATTTTCTGAATATGGATGAATTATTCACTGTTTCTGTTGATGAGACTACCACACAGGATGCTAATCATTATAGTAGTTCTAAACAACCCGAAAACCCTTCGTCTACTATAATTGAAATTCCGGAAAATATCAACTTAACTGTATCAGCACAATTTAACCAGCTAATTTACGACAGCCTTGAAATGGACAATGTTAATGGAGAACTACTGGTAGTAAACAAAACATTGTTAATCAAGAATTTGAGCATGGACGCGGTTGAAGGTAAAATGATAGTTAATGGTAGCTATTCCACAGTTGATATTGACAAACCCGTAGTTGATTTTAACTTAAAGATGGAAAACCTAAGTATTCCAAAAGCATATAACCAGTTTGCTACATTTAGAAATTATCTTCCTGTAGCAAAAAAAACAACTGGTTTATTCTCAGCGAATTTCCAGATCAAAACACTACTCGACAACCAGATGATGCCTGATTATTCCACAATGAATGGAAAGGGAATATTATCAACATCAAAAATTGAAATCAACGATTTAAATTCTTTAACCCAAATTGCAGAAACTCTTAACCTGATCAAGTTTAAAAAACTAGAGCTTAACGCGCTTCTTTTTCATTTTCAGTTTGTTAATGGAAAGCTTGAAGTTAAACCCACAAAATTTAGTTATCAGAATATTGAAGGTGAAATAGAAGGTTGGACAGGATTCGACCAGTCGATAGGCTATAATCTGAATTTAGAAGTTCCACGTGAGGAATTCGGTAATGAAGCAAATAAAGTTCTTGATGGGCTTCTGTCCAAAGTCAATAGTTATGGAACAAATTTTAGCATGCCTGATATAATCCCCATTAATATATACATTGGAGGAACACTCAGTAACCCTATAATAAAAACGAAATTGCACAAGACCAACAGCACCACTGTTATTGAAAAAGTAACAGAAAAAATTAAGGAGGAGGTTGAAAAGAAAAAAGAAGAATTGGGAAAAGAAGCTTCTCAGAAAGCTCAAAAAATTATTGATGATGCAGATAAACAAGGTAAATATTTGATACAAGAAGCTGTAAAACAGGCAAAAATTATTAGAGATAATGCTGCTGCAAGTAAAAAGTCATTACTCGATGAAACTGATAAACAAGCAGAAGTACTGATTTCGGAAGCTAAAAAAAGGGGATTTGTTGCAGAAATGGCTGCCAAAGAAGCTGCTAAACAATTAAGAAATGAAGTAGCAAACAAGAGTGAGGATATTATTAAAGAAGCTAATAAAAAAGCTGATGGTTTAATACAGGAAGCAAAAAAAGCATCAAAAATGCTAAAGGAGAAAGCGGAAATGGAAGCGGAAAAGGTATTGAAAAAATGACACTTATGCTTAGGAAATCTATCAGTGAAACTTCCTGAAGATGACGGCTAAATTCTTACTCTACCATCAAATTACATCCCCTTACATCACTATTATCAAAGCGCCCAAGTATTTCAAAAGTATCATTGGTTCCAACTTTACCCAAATCCTGGGTTGCAATAAATGAACACGAATAAACATTAGCTAAATCGATAATATTAATTCCTCCTGCTTTTCCTTCTGACATTAAAGCTAATGGATCGTTAACATCGCGAATAAGTATTTTCATCCAGGGAGGAGTGCTAAAAATACCATTACCGGTTGAATATGCCTGAGACAATAGCTCAGTCATGCCATATTCAGAATAAATTTTACCTACACCAAAAGAATTTTTAAGTTTATTATGCAGCTCATCACGTATCAATTCTTTTCGTTTACCCTTCATACCTCCTGTTTCCATTAATACCAACTCCGGAAAATCTATTGGATATTGCTCTGCCAAATCCAGTAAAGCATATGTAACACCTAACAATATTACTTTTTGCTTTTGTGCTTTTAAAGTAACAAGTAGCGCATGTAATTTGCTATATTCATCTAAATAAAACCCACTTTCAGTTCTGTCGCTTTCGCTGATAAGTTTGTTTGCCATATACACTAGTGATGAACCTCCTCTCTCAAGATATGATGGTAATAGGGCAAGAATTACCATGTCTTTTGGTGAGCCAAAAAAAAGTTCAAACGCTCTTAAAAAAGCTGATTCATAAAAACTAACATCACTCACATAATGTTTGCTGGTTTGCATTCCGGTAGTGCCGCTACTAGAAAAAACTATTTCTGAATTACAATCTTTGGAAATTATTTTATGATTTTTAAAAAATTCAACAGGAAGAAAAGGGATTTGTGAAAAATATTGTATTTCTGAAATTTTAGTATTTAAGAAATCGACAAACTGCTTATAAACAACATTATTTTTATATTGAAAATGAAATATTTCCAGGGCTATCTCGTTAAAAGTATCAAGACTGCTGATATTAAAAATTCTATTTTTCAGAGACTTGATTTTTGGCATGATTTTTATACTTTTATGCTCTTGTTTGAGATGTTATGAATAGTACAACAAAAATACTAATTCTTCTGCTGATTGTAGGATCAGTGGTGTTTTCGTGTCGTAAATTTGAAGAATTCCCCGATATACCTGCAATTACTTATGATAACTTCCTCGTGTTAATGAATACTCAAACAGGAATAACCGAACGTGGAGTTCTTGTATTTTCGTATACTGATGGTGATGGTGACCTAGGCCTTGCAAGCAAAGATACACTTTTCCCATATGATAAAAATGGTGATTATTACTATAACCTTATTCTCAAATATTTTGAAAAACAATATGGTGTTTTTGTAGAAGTACCTCTTCTTTCCTGGAACTCCGATTCATCGTATTTTGACACTCTTACCTTCAATTCACGATTCCCTGTACTCACCCCCGAAAGTGGCAACCTGGCAATAAAGGGCGTTTTTCAGGATACATTATTCATATATAATCCCTTATCAGAATTTGACACCATCAAGTTTAAAGCATACATCATTGATCGTGCTTTGAACAAAAGTAATGAGATTGAAACACAGGAGATTGTGAGAGTACAATAGTTTGCAACACACCTCATCTTCCCAATTACTTAAAATCACAAAATTTAATTATTTTAAAAAATAGCAATCAGCTATTTATGATGAAGTTTATCCTCATAATGCAACCTTTTCATATATAGGTAGTCATATATATTGAAATATTAACAATATTAAAATTATCAGAATTATGAAAATAATTTATGCATTTGTGTTACTACTTGCCATGTCAGCAAGTTTAGTTGGGCAAACATTTATAAACGAAAATTTTAGCAGTGGAACAGTGCCTCCTTCAGGTTGGGCAATTGACAACCTTGCAACTCAATGGAGTAGTAGTGCAACAGCAAATGCTGGAGGTACTGCACCAGAAGCAAAATTCACTTGGAAACAAACAACTGCTACTTCCCGGTTAATTTCCCCAATAATTGATTTAACCGGCCACCAATTTGTAGTTTTACGTTTTAAACATTTTTTAGATAATTATGGTGGTGGGCAATATTCAATTGGTGCTGCAACCAGATCAGGTGGCAGTGACTGGAATATAGCTTGGGAAGTATTTCCAACTAACAATATTGGTCCTGAAGATCGATTAATTACTATTGACAATGACGATGTTGGGCAAAGTGATTTTGAATTTTGCATATATATTGATGGCAATATGTACAATATGGATTATTGGTACATTGATGATGTCTCTCTATTTGTTCCGGCTAACCTTGACGGTGAAATGCAGGCCATAACAACATATCCGTTTGTAAATGGTTCTACTGCTGTAGAAGGTGTGGTATTTAATAAAGGATTAACACCAATTACCTCAGTTGAAGTACAGTGGCAGGCAAATGGAGGTGATATTTTTACCTCTAATTTTTCAGGATTTAACATAGAAATGGGTTACTCTTATGAATTTTCTTGTGATGATCTGTTTGATTTTCCTATTGGCACATACGACCTACAGGTATGGCTGTCAAGCGTAAATGGAACCCCTGATGACGACCCTGATAATGATTCATTAACAAAGGAGATAAGTGTTGTAAGTCATATTGTTGATCGAAAACCACTATTTGAAGAGTTTACAAGCTCTACTTGGTCCTTGTGCAGGCTTTAATTCTAGTTTTGTTCCTTGGTGCGAAACACATGCAGATGATATTACACTCGTAAAATATCAAATGGATTGGCCCAGTCCTGGGGACCCATATTATACTGAAGAGGGAGGGATAAGAAAAACTTACTATGGTATATCGGCTGTACCAAACATAGTTGGTAACGGTGAAGTGTTTAGCGCAAGTATGTCTAACGTAAATAACTTTTATAATGAAGCTATCGAATTACAGGGTTTTGTGAGTTTTGTAGCATCGCGCAGCTCTGTAAATAGAAGTACAATTATGGATATTGATGTCACAATCCTTCCATACGCTAACTTTAATGATTTTAAACTTTTTGTAATTGTTTTTGAAAAATTAACTACAGGTAATGTTGGTAACAATGGTGAAACTGAATTTGAACATGTGATGATGAAGATGGTACCAGATGCTTACGGAACCACAATTAATCTGGTTGACAGAGAACCTGTTACTATTTCACAAAGTGTTGATTTGTCAGGTACATTTATTGAAGAATATGATGATTTAGGTGTTGTAATTATTATTCAGAATATCGCTACTGCGGAAGTTCATCAATCAGGGTATGCTATTGAAAATGGTGTTTTTGCTGATGATGCTGCCTTGTCTGAACTTAACGTTGATGGAACATTAATCAGTAATTTTGACCCTGCTGTTTTTGATTATTATATTGATTTACCCGAAGGCACAACAGAAATACCCGAAGTATCAGGATTAGCTACCGATCCAAATGCTACTGTTATAGTTGTTCCTGCGAATGAATTACCTGGTAATACTACTATCGATGTCTATGCTGAAGATCTTCAAACACATGAGTTATATACTGTTAACTTTACTGTTCTTACAGGTATAGGTGATAATTATTCCGACAATATTAAAGTTTATCCAAATCCAACAACAGGCTTTGTTAATATCAGTGGTGCTAAAAATGCAAACGTTGCTATTTATAACATTACAGGAACCCTTGTTGCTGAATACGATAACCTCACAAAAGAAACAATTGATTTATCAGCACAAGCTAACGGAATTTACATTGTTAGCATAAGTACTAACAGCTTTGTAACAACAAAACGTATTACTTTAAACCGATAATCGTTGGCTATTTTATAAAAAAACCAGACTGGATAAGTCTGGTTTTTTTTATTCACATAATAATACTAATCAATAACAACCTTCTTACATTTGCTTAGTTGCTTCTTAATAATCATATTATTCAGCTCATTAATTTCATCTTTATATTGATAACGATTTCCACAATTATACAATTCAACCAATGGGTCATTATCAATGATCATAAAATATAAACTATCAGCTGATGGGGCTTTTTCAAGTTTGCTATATTCCACATAGGTAATATTTAAGAATGCAACATTTGAAGAAATCCCGCGATTATCCAATAAATATCCTTCTTCTAATTGCGTTGGATAAGCTAGTTCTCCATTGTAATAAACATCTTTAGGATGAGGGAAAGAAGAAATCTTAGTTTTATCATTTGATAATGTAACCGGAACAAGCTTACTATAATCCATTTTTGTTTTGTAGATATAGGTTGTTGGTCCTACAGAATAATCAACCTCAATTATCTTTTTTTTGGAATCCATATTATCAACCTTTTTTTGAGTACCACATGACCATGCTACTGTTCCGATTAGAAGAATGGCTATAAATTTATTAATGTTCATATTATTTATTTCTTTATGAATTTATTATGAAAAACCTCAGAATCAGTAGTAATGATAATAACATATGTACCAGCATCAAAATTTTCAACAGGAATTGCATGTTTGTTATTCTGCGTTACGGGATTATCAATAATCAAAATAGTTTTCCCACTTATATCCATAATTTGAATCTTGTTAACTTCAACATTATCAGTAATATTCAAATTAAGGACATCAACTACAGGAACAGGGTAAACTACTAATTTTCCAAAGTTTTCATTATCATCAATACCTAAAGGCATTCTTACTATTTGAATATCCAGCAAATATGTTCCGGTTTCGCCTAAGAAATAAGGGGCTGCATGAAACATAACCGTACCACCATTGTAAACATTAATATTTCCATTCATAACATCATCAATTGCAATCGACCAAAATGCACCTGATTTATATGACCATACCACATCGTTCGTATATGTTTGACCATTTCCACTATTGTACGAATCATGAGCACGTGCTACTATAGTATAATCATATCCTGATGGAAGATTAATGTTATAATAATCATAATCTATACCGCTGTGAGAATTTGATCCAGTAGTATAAACGGAGGCATTATTTCCTGAGAAATTCACAGTTAAATTTTCAGCACTACTCTCGCTGTCATTTGGTTCATAAATATCAAGTGTTTCGCCTGGTGCACGAACAATAACCTGAATTGGGTTAGGATATAATGTTGAACCGGAAAGAGTCCAATCACCGCCATCAGGTTTATGCAATAACGCTAACAGATAACTACCAGGTTCAACATTAATGCCGTTTGTACTAAATACCTTTTCATAGTAGTACCCACCATCAAAAGCAACACCGCTTAAAGTTTCAATTGTTTCAACAAAATAACCTTCCAGATCGTAGATCGATATGTCAACTGTGCCATAAAAAGTAGAACTACCATAATTTGCTATATCAACTGAAACATGAAATGCCTGATTGTTTGTTATTGTAGTTCCGCAACTTATAATCATATCCGAATAAAGTTCAATATCACTTTCGTTAGCAACTAACAAATTTGCTGTATTGGAATAGTCACCATTTCCCACTCTTATCCAATCTTCACCAGGGGGCTTGAAATAAACACTTATAGTATAGCTTCCGGGAAGAAGTGTACTTATTCCTTCTGTTACAAATGTTAACGTATTCCATTCATTAGTAATAATTGTTCCACTAAAGGTTTGTACATCATCAATAACATTGCCATTATTATCAAAAATAAAAGCTGCAAATTCACCAGTAAAATTATATTGACCAAAATTTCCAATATCAGCAGAAACTGAAAAGCCCTGGCCAAGTGAAATTGTATTAGGAGTAACCGAAATACTTTGATTATATAACCTTAAGTCACTTGTAGATGTAGTTGTTTCGGGAACAACACCAAAAATTGCCTGATGACCAGAATTGTAACCACCTGTTCCACCTCCTGTACCTGTACCACCCGGATCGAGAGCATCAATATGAAAGAAACCGTCATAATAACTTCCCCATCCCCAGTTAAAGTGAAAAAAGTCACCATCATTATAGCCATCACATACAAATGCATGTCCGCCACCAGAACCAAAACCTGCATAAACAAGAGGTCTGCCTGCATTAATATCAGCCCTTAACATATTTGTCCACTGACTTGTTGTGTAATTGTCACGTTCTTCGCCATGTAGTGAACTGCTATATCCAAAATAATTTTTGAGTGCACTTTCGGAACAAACAGGTTTATCATTTTCAATAACCCATGCCCCACTCGACTCAGGACTATAATCCATATCAACACTAACACCACAATGATACATTAAAGTAGCAATGGCATCATTTGGACCACTAATTGAGCCAGGCATTGATGCCCATTGATATGAGGTGCCTCCAAAATTTGCCGATAATGTACCATAAGTATCATGATTGTATGAGTGCATACCTGTTCCTTGTGCCGGGTGATTCCAAAATTTCATTACCTGAGCCATCGCCGTTGCCACACATCCTGTTACAGAACCACCCGGACATTGTGCATTGTAATACGGGCTTTGATTCCATGTAGTGGTACATAATGGCCCAACTGAAGCATTAGATTTAGTTTGACTAGAAATGTCACCATTAATTAGCTTTACCCACAATTCCTTAACCGAAACCTCTGCTTCCAGCTCATTTTCAACAGCATATCTTATTTGACTTTTGTAACCTTCAATCCATTTTTTAAAATTATATGGAAGATTATTGATATCAAAACTTCCTGACATGGTATAACCAAGTATTGGGCTGGCGACATCGTCTCCGGAAACCAAAATGATACCATTATTATCACCTATATTATAAATGTACAATAATGGTGTGTTTTCAAATTCATTTGGATTAAATGCCGATTGAATTGTTGTATTATAAATTTGTGCAAGATCAAGATTTATGCTTCCAACAAAATCCTGAACTTGTGAAAGGTGCGCTATGGCAACTTTACGTGCCTTTTCATCATCAACCTTATCTGCAAAAGAAAAGTTGAACAATATAAAAGTCAATAATACAGAAGTAAAGATTTTTTTCATGTTTCCTATTTTAGATTTATTTTGATTGATACAGTAAAACTAACAAATTGAATGAAAAAAAGCAAACTAAATGAATAAGTGTATGGGTTTATTGAATATTCGCTAAATATTAGTAAATATTCTCTTACTATTTTATTAGCTTTGTAATCATTTTTACCCCTGGCACAAGGAGTTGATATTGTAGACTATACATGTATTCAAAGGACTATTCTTCAAGAAAAAACGTAATAATTGGGATTTTCATCCTGGTTGCCTTGATATTTATAATACGCCTCTTTTATTTACAGGTTATTGATAATAGTTATAAGTTTAGCGCAGATAATATTGTACTTCGAAAAGTTCGTGAATACCCACCCCGAGGACTTATTTATGATAGAAATAATGAACTACTTGTTTTTAACGAGGCTGCCTATGATTTGATGATTATACCACGTCAAATGAAAAATATTGATACATCGCTTTTTTGTAAATTAACAGGTATCGACAAAATTACTTTTCTAAAACAGATAAAAAAAGCAAAGCATTATTCTTACTATAAACCATCAACTTTTCTAAAACAAATATCAAAAAAAGACATTGGGAAAATTCAGGAAAAACTATACCAGTTCAATGGCTTTTATTTCCAGACGCGTACATTAAGACAATACCCGATGCCAATAGCAGGACATATGTTAGGAAGTATTGGTGAGGTAAATAAAAAAGAAATAAGCAGAGATAAGTTTTATCGTTCAGGTGATTATATTGGAAAATCAGGAATTGAAAGATATTATGAAAAAACTCTTCGTGGAAAAAATGGGATGAGTATTGTTGAAGTAGATGTTCACAACCGTGTAAAAGGAAAATATAAAGAAGGGGGGTTTGACACAATTGCAACAGCAGGAAAAGATATTCATCTTGGCATAGATGCCCAACTTCAGCTTTACGGAGAACAGTTAATGCATAATAAAAAAGGCAGTATTGTTGCAATTGACCCACAAACAGGAGAAATTTTATCACTTATCAGTAGTCCGGGATATAATCCAAATTTACTTGTTGGAAGAGAACGGTCTGAGAATTATTCAAAATTGCTTAATGATTCGCTAGTGCCATTAATGAATAGAGCCACAATGGGCACATACCCCCCCGGGTCAACTTTTAAAATGGTTAATGCTCTTGTAGGATTACAAGAAAAAACTGCCCGTCTTGAGACGAAATACAGTTGTCAAGGAAAATTGTCAAGACCAATTAAATGTACTCACGATCATAAAACGCCACTAAATTTACCTGAAGCTATCGAACAATCGTGTAATCCATATTTTTGGAATACATTTAAAAGTATATTGGAGAATCCTAAGTATAATAATTCTCATGAAGGCTATAAACACTGGTATAATAATGTTGTTAGTTTTGGTTTTGGACACAAGTTTAATACCGATATTCCTTTTGAAGTAAGTGGTAATATTCCAAGTAATGAATATTTTGATAAGCTGTACAAAGGGCATTGGAATGCACTAACTGTACGATCACTAAGTATCGGTCAGGGAGAAATACTTTTAACACCAATTCAACTAGCTAACATGTCAGTTGTTATTGCAAATAAAGGTTATTACTATCCGCCTCATTTGCTTGTGAAAATTGAAGGTGAAGAAAATGCAATGCCTGAATTTAAGGTAAAAAAATTAACAACAATTGATCCTGGTAATTTTGATATTGTTAGGAAAGCTATGCTTAACGTGTTTGAGGCAGAACATGGAACTGCAAGATGGTATGCCCTCGATAGCATAAAGCAATGTGGGAAAACGGGAACTGTTCAGAATCCACATGGTGATGACCACTCCATGTTTATTGCTTTTGCACCTATAGATAACCCTCAAATTGCAATTTCGGTAATAGTTGAAAATGCAGGGTTTGGTTCAACATGGGCCGCACCAATAGCTAGTTTGATGATTGAAAAATATTTAACAAGTAAAATAAGCAGGCCAAATCTGGAAAAGAGAATTATGGAAAGAGATTTAATTCATAATATTAAAGAATAATTTGAGAGTAAGAGAAAAAATATCAGGTAATATCGACTGGTTAACTGTAACCATTTACATGATTTTGGTAACAATGGGGTGGCTAAGTATATTCACAGCCTCAGCAGGTGAAGATGTTACAACCCTGTTTGATGTTTCTACAAGATATGGAAAACAGTTAATGTGGATAGGGTTTGCAACTGTATTAGCTTTAACAATATTGGTAATTGATGCTAAGTTTTTTAGCGCATTTTCGTTTTTCTTCTATTTTGGAATGCTGCTCATTCTAATCGGCGTGCTCTTTTTTGGAAGTACAGTTGCAGGATCAAAATCATGGTTCAAAATTGGGGGTTTTGCCATTCAGCCTGCCGAGTTTGCAAAATTTGCAACGGCACTTGCAATGGCAAAATATTTAGACACGTTAAATATAGACATGAGACAAATAAGGACAAAACTATTGTCTCTCTCTATTCTTTTTGTCCCGGCTTTACTTATTCTACTTCAAAACGATACAGGTTCGGCACTGGTGTATTTTTCTTTTGTAATTGTTCTGTTTCGTGAAGGATTTTCCGGATTAATATTAATTGTTGGCCTGGTTATGGCAACGCTATTTATAGTTACTTTACTATTTAGCGAACTATATGTTATTGGGGCACTTATTGCTCTTGTCATTTTTATTATACTGTTTATTAAAAGTTTTCGTCAATTTTGGAAATCAATATTAGTAATATTGGTATTGTCTTCAGCATTTGTGTTTAGTGTAAATTATGCATTTGAAAATGTTCTTGAACCACATCAAAAAAAACGGATTAATGTATTACTTGGCATCGAACAAGATCTTCGTGGTGCCGGTTATAATGTTAACCAATCAAAAATTGCAATTGGCTCAGGAGGTTTAACCGGCAAAGGATTTAGAAAAGGTGTGCTAACCCGTTATAATTTTGTTCCTGAGCAAAGTACCGATTTTATTTTTTGTACTGTGGGAGAAGAATGGGGGTTTACAGGAGTTACATTTGTTATTTTGTTATATCTAACTTTACTAATACGCATTGTTGTACTTGCAGAACGACAGCGATCTAAATTTAGCAGAATTTATGGTTATGGTGTAGCCTCAATATTATTTTTTCATTTCGCTATTAACATAGGCATGACAATTGGTCTTGCTCCCGTAGTTGGTATTCCTCTACCATTTTTTAGCTATGGAGGCTCTTCATTATGGGCTTTTACAGTATTACTTTTTATTTTTATAAAACAAGATGCCAATAGGTTGAATGTACTGTAATGGTTGGAATAGGGAGTGAAGGTATAATGGTGTATGGGTAATCTTTAAATTGTTGTCATTGTTGCCATCGTTAGTTCGACAACTTGACAACTCGACAACCCTCAAACCCCATAATGCCCTATCCCCCAAAAAATCATAACTTTGCTTCCTAAAAATATTACATATATTAAGAAATTGAACATGAAATTATACCCCATAGAAACAGGTAATTTAAAATTAGATGGCGGCGCCATGTTTGGAGTTGTTCCAAAAGTAATGTGGCAAAAAGTATATCCTGCTGATGAAAACAATTTATGTAACTGGTCGATGAGATGTTTGTTAATTGTTGATGGCGACAGAAAAATATTAATTGATAATGGTATTGGTTACAAACAAGATCAAAAATGGCTAAAACACTATTATCTAAATGGCGATGATACTCTTGAAGCTTCTCTTGCTAAAGTAGGCGAAACCCCTGAAAATATAACTGATGTTATACTTACTCATATGCATTTCGATCATTGTGGTGGAAGCATAAAATGGAATGAAGACAAAACAGGTTATGAACTAGCATTTCCAAATGCTACATACTGGACTAGCAAAAAACAATACGACTGGGCAACTAATCCAAATCGTCGTGAAAAAGCTTCGTTTCTGAAAGAGAATATAGCACCAATTGAAGAAAGTGGCAAACTAAATTTAATTGATGAAGAGGGAGAATTTATTCCAAATATTACATTTAAAATGTACAATGGACATACCGATGGGCAAGTTATTCCCCACATAAATGTTGATGGAAGAACTGTTGTTTTTATGGCCGATTTACTTCCGGCGACAGTCCATATTCCAATGCCATGGATTATAGCTTATGATACCAGACCATTGCTAACTCTTAAAGATAAAGAACGCTTTTTTAAGGATGCATTAGAAAACAACTACATATTGTTTTTTGAACACGATTTATATAACGAAGCTTGTACATTACAAGATACTCCGAAAGGGGTTAGAGTTAAAGACTCAGGAAAGTTAAGTGAGTTATTATAATGGCCCGGCACAACGAACTTGGCAAAAAAGGAGAAGAACTCGCAGAAAAATTTCTTCGTGATAAAGGTTATGATATTATTGCTAAAAACTGGCGTTATGATAAAGACGAAATAGACATTATTGCCAGAGACGGTGATGAAATTGTTATAGTTGAAGTAAAAACCAGAAGTACTGACTTCTATGGATTCCCTGAAGATGCTGTAGATTCACAAAAAGAAAAATTTTTAATACGAGCTACTGAAGCTTATCTTGTGGAAAATAACTTAGATGTAGATACCCGATTTGATATTGTGGCAATAATATTAAATAATAAAGAAACAAAAATACATCACATTGTTGATGCTTTTTACCCAGATTGAGGGTTTGATATAAGTAACTGGTTTAAGTTTAAAACTTAAACCAGATTAAAATACTAAGTGATTATGGTCACGACTGAAAAATAAGCAAAGGAATATTTGATTGAAAAAGGAACTTTTTTGTAATACTTGGACTAAATAGTTGCTGTAGTAAATTTCTTTTACGAGTGGTGAGTGCAAGCACGTCAATATTACGTGAGATAATAAATTTTTCAATTCCTTCCTGCATATTATCACTCTCAAGCAAACCACATTCAATATTTACTTCACCCAGCACATCAAATAAATACTTTCTTAATTCAAGCATAAGTAATTCATCTTCCTTTTTTATTTTTTGTTCAGCAACATGAACACAGAATACTTTTGAATTAAATGGATTAGCTATTGTACTTAATCTGTTTAAGGCAGAAAAATCCGTATGATTAAAATCAGATGCATATAATATTCGCTTAGGGGAATCTATATTCTGAGAATCATATCCTGATGGAATAGCAAGTATGGGAATAGGTGATTTATCAATGATTTGTGATGTGAAACTTCCAAACGACCTTAATCCTTCAAGTTCACTCCCCCGTGTCCCCATAATTATAATACCCGGGTTATACTCTTCTGCTTCAAGTAATACCGCATTTACAGCATTTCCCTTAGCCATATCATATGACACCTTTACTCCAACAATCTTCTTTTTTTTAATTAAATTAACTACTCTACTTTTCAAGGCCTTTAAATTTCTCTCTGTCTCTTCCTCAATTTCTCTCACTATTTTGTCAAAATCAGGATGATAAGCATAAGATTCAAAATATGAATGAGGAGTTCCCATTGGATCGAGATAGGCATTAAAAAGTTTTATATTCGCTTTTAAATGCGAGGCAACTAACAGGGCATAATGAATAGCATTTTCCGAATGAGAAGTAAAATCAACCGGAACTAAAATTCTTCTTATACTTTTCATATAACTAACAGCAGATTCTTTTTCCTTGCCAAAAGCACCTTTAAAATTCTTGTAGATATCCATGGCACTCCTGGCATCTGTTTCATTTATTTTAACCTTAACACCTCCCGGAGCCTCTTTAATACGATTAATATTTGTTAAGAAACATTCGATACCATTATCTTCGAGCATTGCACATAGCAATTGTGCTCTCATGTATGTAAGTGTGGCTAATGTTCGTATTCTTTCAGACATGACTATAAGTTTTGTTGCGATGTAAATATACAAAATACGCGTCAGTATAGCAAGTTATTTGTTCAAAAAAAACGGGTTGCAAAATTTTACTTTTACAACCCGACCAATAATATGCAGAATTTAATGCTTATTTTTTCTTATCAAACATCACAATTTCGCTTGCAATAACTTCAGTAATATAGTTCGTTTTCCCATCTTTGTCATCCCATGAGCGGTAAATTAACTTTCCGCCTATTGCAATCTCCTGGCCTTTTTTCAGATATTTTTCAGCTATCTCTGCGGTTTTGCCATAAGCAACCACATTATGCCATTGTGTTTCTTCCTGGCGCTCGCCATCTTTGTTGTTATAATACTCAGATGTTGCAAGTGAGAATCTTACTTTTGATTTGTTGTCGCCAAATGTTTTTGTTTCAGGATCCATTCCCAGGCGTCCGATTAGTTGAATTGAATTTCTTAAATTAGTCATAATAGTAAATTTAATTAGTTAAAAAATATGTTAATTAATAATTTATTCGTGCGTTGTGCTACTTTAAATTTATTGCTTGTAGCCGGTGTCAATAATTGTATGAACGAAATATGATGCAAACATACAGCGACACTTTTTCCTAAGTCGTATAATAAGCATTTACTTACGTTAATATACGTTTAAATACGTTTACAAATGCATATATATCTGATTTTATGTATTATACAAATTGTATTTAAAAATGATTTTTTTGAATATATTTGTTCTAGAGTTATTTATTTTACCAGTTACTCAAAAGCTTAACCCCAACTCATGTTTTGTTACAATATAAAAATCTGAAACTTTTAACTTAATGAACAGCAAATAACAAGTACAGCCACGCACAAATAACAAAATACTGAATGATAAAATTATTTAATTACAAATCTGACAGACTTCATGGATTAGACCATTTAAGAGCAGTAGCGATAATACTCGTTATTATTAGTCAATGGACATTTTGGATTTGTATATTGATGGCAATGATTGGGGGTTTTGTTTTATATTTATTTATTGAACGACCATCTTTTAAAGTGAGGAAAATATTATTAAGCTAGAAAATAGAAGCAAAAAAAATCCAGGCTATAACCAAGGCTTATCCGACATAAACAAGGCACTGATATCGGTTAGAAAAGAAATAGTAAATTTGAAAATAAATTTTCAAACTCAAAATCAAGAAAGGATAATTAAAATGAAAACAAGAATTGGACTATTAATGTTTGTATTCCTGACAGCTATTGCTAACGTGAATACACAAGATGTTACCACTATTGAAGCAACAGATAGTAGTATTAGTGAGAATTTGGATTTAGAAGCAGTGGCATCTGTATTTGGAGAAGCAGAAAATCTTGAAGATTTCGAAAAGAAACTTAATGACCCAGATACTCAGATTTCTAACTTAGATCTAAATGAAGACGGTGAAGTTGACTATTTAAGAGTTATTGAGACATCGAAAGACGAGACTCATTTGGTAACCATTCAAGCTGTAATTGAAAAAGATAAATACCAGGATGTAGCTGTTATTTCTGTTGAGAAAGACGATGAAGGAGAAACACAAGTTCAGGTAGTTGGCGATGTTTATATGTATGGACAAGATTACATTGTTACGCCTGTTTATGTTCATCCACCAGTAGTTGTAGTCTGGTTTTGGGGGCCATTGTACAATCCATGGTATTCACCATACCATTATGGCTATTATCCTCCATACTTTCGCCCTTGGAGACCTTATCCAACACCAACATATCGTACAAATGTTAACGTACACGTTAATGTAAATAATTCGTACAACAGAACTACAGTTAGGAAAAGTAATACTTCGGTGGAACTTCAAAATAAATCAAGAAAGAACGATTTTGGCTCAAAAAATCCTGATAAGTCATATGTGAAAAGACAGGAAAGTTCGAAGAGTAAACAGGATTTAAATAAAAAGAAAGGAACGAAAAAAGTCAATAATCCTAAAGCCATAAATGCTAAAGAATCGACAGGTAAGAAAGTTCAGAACAATTGGAAAACAGAATCAGAAAAGAGAGGTACAAAAAGTAATGTGAAGAACAATAAGACTTCTGTGCCTTCAAATAAATCAAAAGCTAAACAATCGACAAAACATACGAATAAAACAGCAACCAAGAATTCAAATAAATCATCTAGAAAACCAAAAAGAAAATAAATACGTGCTTTAAAAATGTATACTAATGATACATACAGAGTTAAAATATAGTAGATGCAAGATGTTAATAGCAATATTGTATAATACCTGTTTATGAAAAATAGTTGGCTAATAAAATCAGGTTTTCTAGTTCCAGTAATATTCTGGACTACAACTCTTATTTGTGGATTTATTTTGACAGATTATAATCACTCCTCAAGAATGGTAAGTGAATTGGGAGAAATAGGAACAGAAACTCAACACATATTTACATTTGGGTTAGTCCTGACTTCGTTTTTTAGCATACTGTTCATTATTGGGCTCTTTAGAACTTGTAGGCAAATAGGCCTTAATACTATTCCAGTATTATTACTCTTAACTTTTTCTTTCTCAATATTTGGTGCAGCCATCTTTCCATATCCACTCAGGTTACATGGATTACTGGGAATGCCTTCAATACTATTATTTTTATCACCACTTTTAAGCTTGATTTTGTGGAAGTCTGAAATAATTTCAAATATTAAACTTATTTCACTTTTAACTCTTTTAATTTTGTTACTTGGATTTATAGTTTTCATTCCAAATGTATTGACTGATTATTTTGGATTAAAACAGCGTTTTTTTCATATCGGCTGGACAGTTTGGTTTATATATTTGAGCAGTATCTTTATTGGATTAGAAAAGAATTATAAAAAAACGGATAGAGTCCCCAGCCACTAACAAAGAAACCTTAATAGAACTATAAACTTCATGAGCAAAAAGGTAAATATAATAACAATAATAGTAGTGGCCCTGGTAATTGCAGGATGGTATTTTAATGTAGCATCACTATATTATATAATACCAATATCTATTCTATATTTGATTATTAATATTTTTGGCTCTGCTAATATAAAGCTCAATTATTTCTTTCATTCACATTGCAATGCAACGACTGGCAAAAAGGAAATTGCCCTAACATTTGATGATGGTCCGCATCCTGTTATTACTCCATTACTTTTAGAATTACTTAACAAACATAATATTACTGCTACATTTTTTTGCACTGGAAAGAATGCAGAAAACAACCCCGATATTGTTTCCAAAATAACTACCAACGGTCATATTATTGGCAATCATTCATATGGTCATTCTAAATTTTTTGATTTGCTATCAACAAGGAAAATGCAAAAAGAAATTTCACGTACAAACGAAATGATTTCATCAATAACCGGTAAAACACCATTATTATTTCGCCCTCCTTATGGAGTAACAAATCCTATGCTGCGCAAAGCAATAAGTAAGTCGAAATTGATTTCGATAGGGTGGAGTTTGAGGTCTTTTGATACTGTAAAAAATAGCCAGAAGGTCCTTAATAAATTATTATCCAACACCATGCCCGGAGACATTGTGCTTTTTCATGATACAAATGCTCAGATAATTACTATTATTGAAGACTACTTATTATGGCTTCAAAAAAATGATTATAAAATTGTAAGTTTGACAAGTTTGTTAAATATACCTGCTTATGAAGAGTAACACGCTGATAGTCATATTATCATTAATTATTTGGGCATCAACATCAACTGCACAGGATAATGATTTTACTCCCGTTAAAGATATAGATGCGCTAAAATCAAAACTGACAACACATGCATCCAATACTAATTCTATTAGTAGCAACTTTATACAGGAAAAGCATTTGTGGATGTTAAATGAAGTTCTGGTTAGTGAAGGAGAATTTCTTTTTAAAAAAGAAAATAGTGTTAAGTGGAAGTACACTATTCCCATTGATTACACAATCATTATTCATAATGGAATATTTACTATTATAAATAACAATAAGGTGAATAAGTTTAGCATCGATTCTAATCCGCTTTTTCGTGAAATAAATAGTATGATTGTTACAGCTATACGTGGCGATTTTATCGACAACCCTGATTTTAATGCTGATTTTTTCGAGAATGATGAATATTATCTGGCAAGATTGAAACCAACCAATGAAAATGTAAGCTCAATGCTCGAGAAAATAGAAATATATTTCCATAAGCAAAATATTCAAGTAGCGAAAGTTGTTTTTAGTGAACCCGGCGATGATTTTACATTGATTACTTTTAAAGATAAAAAGATAAATTCTGAATTGTCGGATAAGATGTTTTTAATTGATACAGAGTGAGAGGTTATAATATTAAAAATTTATTCATAGCAGGATTAGTTTTGCAAATATTGCCAACCATTAAAACAGTTGTCATTCTGAACAAAGTGAAGCCTGCCTGTACGGCAGTCAGAAATCTCAATCTAATATTAATAAACTGGGGTAGAGATTCTTCGCTGCGCTCAAGAATGACAATACCATTAAAGTTTTGCAAAGTAAATGCTGTTCTTATTTCAATGATATTAGTAATTTCCTCATGTTCAATAAAAGGCTATAAACCAATAACCGAATTTGAAAAGAACACAATTATAGAACCATACATTTTTTCTGCTGGTTTTGAAAAAGCCCTCTTTAAAACTACCATTGATATTTATGATAATATTATTACCGGTCTCACACTAATTAAAAAAACAGACAGTTCAATAAGAGTTGTTTCGATGTCGGAGTTAGGTATTAAATATTTTGACATTGAATTTCCTTTTAATCAACAGATTCCTGCCAAAGTACATTATGTTATGGAACCAATGAATAAAAAGCTACTTATTAAAATGATAATAGCAGATTTTAATTTGCTTTTGTTTACTCCTGATACAAGCAAATATACTGTTAAGGTTGATTATTCAGACAATACAAAATTGCTTGCCAAACACAAAAGGCTAATTTACTTTTTCAACTCTTCAAATAATATTACCGAAATACAAAGACAACACTGGCCACTTAGCCCAAAATCAATAATTAATTTAACGGGTTATAAAAATGGTTTTCCTCAAACAATTACCATTGATCATGGTAAGATTTGGTTTGAATTTAATGCAATTGAGTAAAGCTATTTACCATTATCTTTACCACTTTAAAATACCAAAACCATGAATAAGTTTTTTACTCTAGTAATATTGTTGATTGCCGTTAATACAATTATCAGTCAACCAATATTCCCCGATCCCGGACCCCTTTATAATGATGAAGTTGTTCCTCGCATCGACATAACTATTAATCCCGATACTTTGGATTGGCTTTATCAAAATGAAAACCTGCAAAGTGATATTGAATTTAGTGCTAGATTTATTTTTAACAACGGAGAAATACTCGACACAATCGAACCTGTTGGATTCAGATTGAGGGGAAACACTTCCAGATATTCAGAAAAAAAATCCTTCAAAGTTTCCTTTAACACTTTCACTTCAGGGGGTAAATATTATGGTGTTGAGAAACTTAATTTAAATGGCGAACATAACGACCCTTCAGTTATCCGATCAAAAGTTTGCTGGGATATATTGCGAAAGATGGAAATACCTGCACCAAGGGCTAATCATGTTCAGGTCTATATAAATGATGATTATTATGGTCTTTATATTAGTGTGGAGCATATAGACGAGGAATTTATCAAATCTCGCTTCACATACAACGATGGGAATCAGTATAAATGCCTGTGGCCGGCGAACTTAAATTACCTTGGTGATGACCCTGATTTTTATAAACTCCAACAAGGTGATAGGCGAGTTTATGAATTAAAGATTAACGAAGAATTAGATGATTATACTGATATTGCTCATTTTATTGATGTATTAAATAATACCAACCAGCAAAATTTTGAATGTGAGCTGGATGAAGTTTTTAACACCTATGATTATCTAAAAGTAATAGCATCTGAAATACTTTTTGGCCATTGGGATGGATATATTTATAATCAGAATAATTACTATCTATATCACAACACAGTATCTGAAAAGTTTGAATTTATCCCCTATGATCTTGACAACACCTTAGGTATAGACTGGCTTGATCGCGATTGGGGTTCCCGTAATATTTACGATTGGCAACAGCATGGCGACAACTATCGCCCACTTTATGAGCGTATTATGAATGATTCATTTTTGCGTGATCAGTATACATATTATATGAAGCAGCTTGTCACGGAGACCCTAAATCTGGATTCGCTAATAACTGCCATTGAACAACGTCGCGATATGATTGCACCATATCTGCAAAACGATTCATATTATCCGCGCGATTATGGTTATTCTATGACTGATTTTTATAACTCTTTTAATGAAGCTCTGGGTGGACATGTTGATTTTGGGTTGTTCCCATACCTTGAAACCAGAATTAATTCAATCCTGAATCAACTTGAAAGCACAACAATGTATCCTGTTATTAAATATATTAAACATCACCGTAGTTCCGATTCGGAAGTTTGGGTAAGAGCTTATGCCGATGTTGCAAATTTGCCTGCAACAGTAAATATAGTATATATTATTGAAGGACAGTCTGGTATGGAGAGGGAAATGTTTGATGATGGATTACATAATGACGGAGGAGCCGGCGATCATATTTTTGGTGGATTAATAGATGAAATTCCTGAAGACTTATCGCTAACTTACCAGGTTAAAGTGCTGGATAATTTAGAAAACCTAACTATTATGCCATGTGAGCCGGTGTTTGTTCCACAGTCAGGAGGAAGTGATGTAATGCTATTTATTAATGAATTCCTGGCTTCAAATTCAACAACAAATACAGATGAGCATGGTAACTATGATGATTGGATTGAAGTTTACAATGCAGAAGATGTTGTAGTATGGCTTGGAGATAAATATATGACCGACAATCTTTCTCAACCAAGCAAATGGCAATTGCCCGATGCATATATCGATCCTGGTGCTTTCCAGATAATTTGGGCTGATGGTGAGACAGATCAAGGTCCATTTCATGCCAGCTTTAAGTTAAGTAAAGATGGTGAAGATATCGGGCTTTTTAATGCCAATATGGGCGCAATTGATGAATATATTTTCGGACCACAAACAACAGACATTTCAGAAGGCAGGCTACCCGATGGCGGCCTGGATTGGATTTTCTTTGAATATCCAACACCAGGTATAAGTAACGAATATTCAGATATTATTACATATGATGAAAGCTTAGCTTTAATACTTTACCCAAACCCTGCTACCGGCGGAATTGTTTATCTTAATTCACCGCTTAACTTTAAAGTTTACAATATCTACGGACAAATTGTAGCAGATGTAATTAATGATGACCAAATTGATATTTCAGAATATCCAAATGGAATCTATATTGTAGTTTCTGATAAAGGGATAAAACAAAAACTTATTGTAAACTAATGATATTATGAAAATATTTGCATCTAACATATTTATTTTTCTGGTTCTTACTTCAATGAGTCAAAGCACTAAAAAACAGGAATCAAACATTATTCCGAATCCTTTAAAAATCGAATTTGGATCCTCGGTTTTTACGCTAAATAATAATACTGTTATTGCCTATGAAAATGATGGAGTATTGAAACAGCAGGCTGAGTATTTCTCTGAGTTAATTTATAAAACAATCGGTATAAAGTTGGTTTCAAAACCTTTAGAAGATTCGAAAAATAAAATAAAAATTATTTTAAAGATTAAAGATGATATAGCCAAACTAGGTGAAGAAGGTTATAAACTAAAACTTGAAAAACAGAAAATTCTAATAACCGGAAACACTCCCAGGGGAACATTCTATGGTTTGCAATCGTTATTTCAGTTGTTTTTGTTAAATGCTCGTGAGTCAAACAGCAATATTGAAGTAACTATTCCAACAATGGAAATTACCGATAGACCTCGTTTTGAATATCGTGGGATGCATTTAGATGTTGGTCGTCACTTGTTCCCTCTCGAATTCATCAAAAAGTATATCGACTTGTTGGCCTTTTATAAATTCAACACTTTTCACTGGCATTTAACCGAAGATCAAGGCTGGCGAATAGAAATTAAGAAATATCCCAAACTTACCGAAGTTGGTGCCTGGCGCAATGAAACCCTCATTGGTCATGGTGCAAGAAAACCATTTGAATATGATAGTATACCATATGGAGGCTATTACACTCAGGACGAAATACGCGATATAGTAGATTATGCTTCCCAAAGACAGATAACCATTATTCCTGAAATTGAAATGCCGGGACATTCGCTGGCAGCACTTACAGCATACCCTTACTTAGGTTGTACTAAAGGACCTTATGAAGTTGCAACCCGATGGGGTGTTTTTAATGATATTTACTGTACAAACGACTCAACCTTTGAATTTCTTCAAAACGTATTACTGGAAGTAATGGAGCTGTTTCCATCTGAATATATTCATATTGGTGGCGATGAGACACCAAAGGCTAGGTGGAAAGAATGCCCTACATGCCAGGCAACAATAAAACGAGAAGGGTTGAAAGATGAGCACGAACTACAAAGTTATTTTATTCAAAGGATCGAAAAATTTCTCAATAGCCATGGACGAAACATAATTGGTTGGGATGAGATACTTGAAGGTGGGCTTGCTCCAAATGCAACTGTAATGTCGTGGCGAGGAAGCGAAGGTGGTATTGCTGCAGCTCAACAAGGTCATGATGCAATTATGACTCCGGGATCACACTGCTACTTAGATCATTACCAAAGTAAACCCATAGAAAATGAACCTTTCGCTATTGGTGGTTTTACATCACTCGAAAAAGTTTATTCATATGAGCCTGTACCTAAATCGCTGAGTCCACAAGAAGCTTTTCACATACTCGGAGCACAAGGCAATGTTTGGACTGAATATATGGAAACTCCTGAGTATGTTGAGTATATGATTTTACCGCGAATGGCTGCTTTAAGTGAAGTAAACTGGTCGAGCAATAAGGATTGGGAATTATTTTTAAGGAGAATACAGAAACACTTTTTTATTTATAATCGTTTGGGTTATAATTATTGTGATCATCCCTTCTAAAGAGAAGAAGATTTTAAACTTTAATCGACAAATTAAGATTGTTTATCATGAGTAATTTCATCCGGAAATCAAAACGCACTATCAACTTTGCTATTCTTCTATTAATAGTGCTATTTTTATTTGATAGTTGTAACAATTCCCCCAGCACACCTGCTGATTATGTAAACCCATTTATCGGTACAGGTGGACATGGACATACATACCCCGGAACCACATTGCCATTTGGAATGGTACAACTTAGTCCCGATACAAGGAAAGACAGCTGGGATGGTTGCTCAGGATACCATTATTCTGATGATTTTATTCTTGGCTTTAGCCACACTCACCTTAGCGGAACCGGAATTGGTGATTATGGTGATATTAGATTTGTGCCAACAGTTGGCCAACTACAGTTTACTCCTGGCACATCAAAAAATCCAGATTCAGGATATGGTTCAAAATTTAGTCATGACAATGAAAAAGCAACTGCCGGATATTATAGTGTAGAACTTAATAATGGAATTGATGTTAAATTAACCTCAACACAACGAGCAGGATTTCATAGCTACACATTCCCTAAAAAAGACAAAGCACATGTTTTAATTGATTTAATTGAAAGTGTTGTAAGTGAAAAAATAATAGATGCTGAAATAAAATTTATTAGTGATCATGAAGTGCTTGGTTACCGACGAACTAAGGCATGGGCTGCTAACCAGTTTGTATATTTTTATGCAGTATTCTCCAAAGCATTTTCCACGCACGGCATTGTAGTGAATGGTGAATACTGGCAAAATAAAAATATAGCCTCAGGTGATAGTTTGATAGCTGTTCTAAATTTTGACACCAATGATGGCAAACCATTACTGATAAAGGTTGGCATATCTGCCGTTGATTATCAAGGGGCAATGGAAAATTGTAATGCCGAAATTCCTAACTGGAATTTCAACAATGTTAAAAAAGATGCTTTTAATACCTGGAATGATAGATTAAGTAAAATAAAAGTTGCCGGTGGCACAACTGATGAAAAAACCATTTTCTATACAGCTCTTTACCACTCAATGCTAGCGCCAAACATGTATTCTGATGTTGATTATCGCTATCGTGCACACGATGAAAAAATATATAAAGATAAATCATTCGAGATGCACACAGTATTTTCACTTTGGGATACTTTTAGAACACTCCATCCATTATTTACAATTATTGAGCAAGAAAAAACCAACCACTTAATTAACTCCATGCTCGACATGTATAAACATGATAATCTGTTACCTGTATGGGAGTTGGCAGCAAATGAAACTAATTGTATGATAGGTTATCATTCGATACCTGTAATTGTTGATGCATGGGTAAAAGGAATTAGAGATTTTGACGCTAACCTTGCCCTAAATGCAATGATCCAAACAGCCAATGCAGATCAATTTGGTCTCAAATATTTTAAATCTAAAGGTTATATACCGGCTGATAAAGAAGGCGAGTCTGTATCAAAAACGCTCGAATATGCTTATGATGATTGGTGTATTGCAAAACTTGCAAAAGGACTTGGTGATAAGGAAATTTACAAGGATTTTACAAAGAGAGGGCAATATTATAAAAATATATTCGACAATAAAACAGGTTTTTTCCGTGGGAAAAGTAATGGTTGCTTCGTAGTACCATTCGATCCAACGCAAGTTAATTTTATGCTTACCGAAGCCAATACATGGCAATATAATTTCTTTGTTCCTCAGGATATTAACACACATATTGAACTACTTGGTGGCGATGATATGTATGAAGCTAAGCTTGATACATTGTTTAATACAACTGTGGAGCTTTCTGGAAGGCATCAATCAGATATAACGGGTTTAATAGGCCAATATGCTCACGGCAACGAGCCAAGCCACAACATGGCATATCTTTATAATTACATTGGAAAACCGTGGAAAACTCAAAAGCTAATTCATCAAATAAGTAGTGAGTTGTACTCAAACGCACCTGATGGTTTGAGTGGAAATGAAGATTGCGGACAAATGTCGGCATGGTATGTTATGAGCGCAATGGGATTTTATCCTGTAACACCTGGCAATGACAATTATGTTCTTGGAACTCCACTTTTTAGCGAGCTTACTTTAAATCTTGAAAACGGCAATATATTTATTGTTAAAGCATTATGTGAAAGTGCTGATGATATTTATGTTCAGTCGGTGTGGCACAATGGTATTGAATATACTCCTTCTTATATTACTCACCGTATGATTATGAATGGTGGTGAACTTATATTTGAGATGGGTAACAAACCAAACCCTGAATATGGAAGTAAAGTTTCTGACAGACCACACCAAAAAATTTCAGATTTTATTATTACTCCTGTTCCTTATTTTGAAGCAACTTCGAAAACATTTTTTAATAATATGGACGTTTCATTAGTTGATATTTTTGAAAATTCCATGATTAATTTTACGGAAGATGAAGGTATAAGTATAAAGTACGAGAGTCCTCTTAATATAAAAAACAGTATTAAATTAACTGCTTTCGCAGAAAAAAAAGGAGTACAAAGTTTAAGTGAAGAAGCGGAATTTATAAAAATACCCAAAGGACGAAAAATAACCCTTAATACAACATACAGTAATCAATATACAGCTGGTGGTGATATCGCACTTATAAATACAATTAGAGGCGGTTACGATTTTAAAACGGGCAACTGGCAAGGCTACTATGGTGATAATGTTGAGGCAATTGTTGATTTTGGAGAGACTAAAATCATTTCTAAAGCAGGGGTTGGATTTCTACAAGATGAAAACTCATGGATATTTATGCCGGCTTCAGTAACTTTTGAAGGCTCGGTTGACGGAGCTAACTACCAACTATTAGGTGTTGTGAAGAATAATATAAACCCAAGAAAATCAGGATCCATAATTAAAAATTTTGTTATTAATAACATTAACAAGCCCATTCGGTTTTTAAAGATAACAGCTAAAAATCAAGGTAATTGTCCTGGCTGGCACAAAGGCGCCGGCAATAATTCATGGATATTTGCTGATGAGATATGGGTTGAGTGATAAGTTGTTTTATTGTCCTGTTGTGCGTAATTCATACAAAGAAAATAATAATAACATAAGTAAAAAGAATATCAATGAATATAAATTTAGCCATACTAATTGATGGAGATAATATACCATCAGCATTTGTGAAAGAAATGATGGAAGAAATAGCCAAATATGGAAATCCTACTATTAAAAGAATCTATGGTGACTGGACAAAACCTAATCTTTCTAAATGGAAAAACATACTTTTAGAAAACGCCATTACACCTATTCAACAATATGGGTATACAAGTGGAAAGAATGCTACAGATTCGGCTATGATAATTGATGCCATGGATATTTTGTATTCAGAAAAAGTGAATGGATTTTGTATTGTATCAAGTGATAGTGATTTTACAAGGTTAGCCACTCGTTTACGAGAGGCTGGCATGCAGGTAATTGGAATTGGAGAAAAAAAGACACCAAATCCATTTATTGTTGCCTGTGACAAATTTATATACATTGAAATCCTTAAAACTAAATCTAAAGAGAAGGAATCTGAAGATGAGAAGGAATTAGACAAGGAAACATACGATAAAATTAGCACAAAAGAAATTAAATTAATTGCATCGACAATTACAGACTTATCAGATGATGAAGGATGGGCTTTTTTAGGAGATGTTGGAAGCTTATTGCAAAAGAAACGTCCTAATTTTGATCCTAGAAACTACGGTTTTCAAAAATTGACCCCATTGATCAATTCAATTGGAAAATTTGAAATTGAGCAACGAGAAAGTCAAAAAAGTAGATATAAGTTGATCTTTGTTAGAAATAAAGAAAAGCGCATAACAAAGAACGCTCATAAATAATTGCTGTGACAATTATAAATTAAACATTTGTAGTCCGTTTCAAGTCTGGCAAAATCAGACAAGAACGAACTTCGCAAGCAGCAACTATTCATATCGCAAACCGTTATTCATAGAAAATTAAAAAGAAAATACAATTTTTTAGATTAAAATTTTTCTACAGAAATGAAAGAAGTAAAAGCAAAGCTATTGTTTAAATGTATAACCCAACAAACGGAAGTAATTAGCCAACTACAACAAGAAATTGCTGAAGCCCAGAAACAGGCCAACGATTATGGCCAGCCTAAAGACCGTTACGATGCTTTTCGCACTAAGTTAATGCGTCAAATAGAATTATATGCCAAACAGTTGGACAAAGCAAATATTGTAATTAACACACTTCAAAAAATAGATATTGAAAAAGAACTAAAAAAAGTAGAATTTGGAGCACTTATAATTACTAACAAGCAAAAGCTTTTTGTTTCTGCAGGCTTAGGAAAGGTTAACCTTGATGGTGAAATATACTATGCTATTTCGCCACAAGTACCTATTTTTGTTGCTCTTAAAGAAAAAAGAAAAGGTGATGAAGTTATTTTTAATGGAATGAAGTTGATTATTTCAGATATTTGCTAAAAAATGAATATGAAAAATAATTTCGACCCTGAAGTTGACAATCCTGATAATTATAAATTCACAATTTTTTATTACAATCCTAGCGACAAAAGAATAATTGTTCCTAAGCGACATAAATACCTGGGGTGGACACTTAATTTTGGAAATCATTTTACTTATTTAGTCGTAATAAGTATTATTTCAATTTTAGTTCTATCAAGTATATTCTTTTAGATTTATTTCCATTTACCGTTTACATTTAACATGATAATAATAGATAAACCTTATGTAAGTAATTTTCTGATCACAACCATAAAAGAAAATAACATTCAAATTATTTCCACAACAAATGCCAGGGAGATGATTAAGGATGAGTCTCTTAGCTGGATATCCGAAAAAGAAGCACGTTATATATTTGATAACGACCCGGAAACTCGTGTATATACTAATTCCGAGAATTCAATTAGTTGGATTGAGAAAAATTTTAGCTCATCTGACCTTCCAACACAAATTAATATCTTCAAGAACAAAATTAAGTTTCGGGAACTAATAAAAGATTCATTTCCGGATTACTTTTTTTTAGGAACCAAATATAGTGATTTAAGGAAAATAATTATTGAAGGAATAAAATTTCCATTTATAATTAAACCAGCAGTGGGATTCTTTAGTTTGGCTGTTCATAAAGTTGACGATATACGTCAGTGGAATAAAGTTTTGGACAAAATAGAAACAGAGGTTGAACAATTAAAAGGCATTTATCCAAAAGAAGTTGTTGATATTACGGATTTTATTTTTGAGGAATACATAGAAGGAGAAGAGTATGCAATTGATTGTTATTATGATGAAAAAGGAGAACCCGTCATACTTAATATACTTCACCACATTTTTTCATCAGAGAGCGATGTAAGCGATAGAATTTACTCAACTTCAAAAGAAATAATGGAGAAATACTCGAATGTAATTCAAGATTTTCTTATAACAATAGGGACGAAAACTAAACTAAGAAACTTTCCGGCACATGTTGAAGTAAGAATTGGCAGCAACGGAAAAATAGTTCCAATAGAAGTAAATCCATTGAGATATGGTGGATTATGCACAACCGGAGATATTTCATGGTATGCGTACGGAATCAACTCGTACCGTTACTTTTTAGAAAATAAAAAACCCGATTGGAAAGATATTTTTAGTACAAGAGAAGATAGTAAGTATAGTATTATCGTACTAAACAATAATTCAGGGTTTGATGAAAATGAAATAGATTATTTCGATTATGATCTGTTATTAAATGATTTTAAAAAACCGATGAGTTTAAGGAAAATTGATTTCAAAAAATATTTAGTTTTTGGATTTTTGTTTATTGAAACAACCGTTGGAGAAGATCAGGAACTCAACCAAATACTTACTTCTGATTTAAGAAAATATATTAAATTGAAAAAAAAATCATAAAGAGGCGGTCCAAAAAGTTAGTTTTTTGGACAGCCACAGTTCCTACTAATTATTCAAAAATATCCAGCACATTCGCATCAACAGGTGCCATATACCAAGTTGTGTTTTCAGTTCCACTTGATGTAGCCCATAACTGAAATTGAGGATATGCAATAACCATATCAACTTTTTCTCGTGGACTTTTATACTGGCCATCCAGAATAATTTCAATTCCCCAAGGCAGCCCGTTACTTGTTTTATAATGTCCATTATCATTTACTGTATTGAACATACTTAAGTCAGCAGCGGCAGTTGTTGGAAAATTACTTCTATGGATCTTATACGAACGATCAGCACTTCTGAAGATGTACAATTCAGGAATAAATTCTTCTGCATTGCTGTTAAAAGTTAGAGTAAACCTTAATGTATCAGGGGTTTTTGTGGGCCCCGATCCGTTATTTTGGTAATATGAATTAATTGCCTCAAACACATCGTTGGTTAATATAAGTCCGTTTAGTTACAGCTATCACGGTTACATCGCCATCTACCGATGAAATGATATTTTCTGGAAAACTATTTCCATCGCTATCATACAACATCATCCCTATTCCATTATTTATAGTTGCACTAATGGCGTCAATACTTACTTTGAATTTGGCGGATAATAAATCAAAATTTTCGTCCTTATTAATAACAACCTAATTTGACATGGTTAAATCATTGAAATCAAAACCTACTTATTATTGACCTAACCGACTTTAAATAACCACCTCCAAACAGATTAACATGTACCATTAGTGGATACAAATTACAATAGTTTAGTCGCTCTTCCCACCCATTTTCTAACGGATAGTAACGATTATAACTTAAGTAAAATTGTCCATCGAAACCGCCAAATAACTTTGACATACCTAAATCCATTTCACGATGACCATAATAAATTGCTGGATCAATAATTACGGGATTTCCTGTTTCACTCACCATAAAGTTACCACCCCACAAATCGCCATGTAATATTGCTGGAGATTCTTCTGGAAAAATTTCACCAAGCCTTGTATAAAAACGATCGAATGCAGTTACTGTTTCCCTATCAACAGCATTATTGTTTCTTGCTAACTTTACCTGTCGCTCAAGCCTCTCTTCCCTAAAAAAATCACTCCAATTATCATGCTTATTATTGTGTTGATGTAATGACCCAATATAGTTATTATGATCGAGCCCAAAGTAGCTATTAGTATGTTTGTGCAGTCTGGCAATTTGTCTTCCAAAATCATCCCAGAATGAACTGGTTTTTTCCCCAGTATTAATAAATTTCAGAATTAAAAAGGAATCATTCCCGCTTTCGCCGATATCTATAATCTCAGGAGTGTCAATTTCGTTTGTCGCTCTTAGTATTTGTAATCCTCGGACTTCTTTTTCAAACATTTGAGGATAAAGTGAAACTGAATTCTTCTTTACAAAAAAGTCACCTTCATTGGTTTTTACTTTGTAGGTTTCATTTATTGATCCTCCTCCTACAGAGGAAAAATCATTAATAGTTACATCTGTGCCAACAAATTCTGTAAGCATTTTTTCAATTTCACTTTTCCAGCCCATTATATAATAGTTTGACTGTGAAATTAATAAAAATATTAAACCCAGAATATGATGATGAGGAAATTAAAATTCAATAGTGGAAGCTTCTATCTGCCCATAATAGAGGCAAATATCGAATGATGTTAATTAGTTTTCCTCAGCATACCATTCGGCAAAAGAGGTAACAGTTTCTCTAAGTAGCAAATACTTTAGGTTAACATGTGACGGAAGTTTTTTCATAATTCTATGCGCAAAATCAGCTATCATGAGCTCGCTTGTGGGCTGATAATCAAGTAATATTACTTTTTCGAAATTTTCACTTAGTTTTTCAAGTAGATCATTAGGCATGCTGCTGTTTAGTACCAGTGCATGATCAAAAATATCAACAATCGTTTCACGTACTATTTTCTTCAGGTCGCCAAAATCCATTACCATACCTATCTTAGGGCTATTTTCATCAGTTATTGGATGACCGGATATTGTTACTAAGAACTCGTATGAATGACCATGAATATTACGACATGGACCATCATAACCTTTTAATGCATGAGCCATTTCAAATTTAAACTCCTTTGTAATTCTTATGGTTGGGTTCATATCTAATTTGTAGTTTTAACAAACGTAATTTTTTTTGTAGTCTGACTTGAGTCAATTGTCATTGAAAGAATATATATACCATTGTTAAGTTGTGAAATATCAATTTCAGATGTTGACTGTGATAACTTTCCACTTACCACCTCATTCCCAATCATTGAAAAAATACTATAACTAAGATATCGGTTTTCATGCCATGAAACATATAGTAAGTTTGATGCCGGATTTGGGTAAATTTTAATACCTGCTAATTTGTTTGACTGAATATTACTTGGGTTGCCCCATATGTCATCAACATATTCAGAATGATCTATATATGGATTTCTATTTCCTTGATATTGATAATAAATAACATCATTTCTATTCATCTCAAAATCATCCGGAGGATCCTGTGTATTCCAAAGAATAAGCCGTGACAGTTTTCCGTGCTGTGGGTTTGGATATGTATTAACTGCATTAACCACCTCTAGGTCAGGTACTCCTCCTCCACCTTCATAACGAGTAGCCATATAAAATATCATACGAGCCACATCACCTTTAACGGCATCACGAGGTTCAAACGAATCGCCATCCTTATAGCAACCGGGAGCTTCGGGAACAGGGCTTCCTCCTATATCGAAATCTAGATTTCCTCGAGAACTGTTTACAGATGCATCTGTTGGTCGAATATGATGTGCATCTGTTCCTGCAGGAGGATTATTACCAAAATCACCATGCGACTTTGCCCAAACATGTTCACGGTTCCAATCGTTAGCACCACCACCAAATGTGCTTTTAGCTTGCGAACGACCGGTGTAAAGTAATATTACATTACTAGTATTATTTGGATCTTCATCGGTATTTTTAAGGATAAAATCACGTAAGTCGTTATATGAAAATTGTGTGTGGTTATCAATAATATTGTGTAAGGCATTTTTAAGGTCATTTCCTATTAACCCTTGAGTATCATCATAATAGCCAGCAGGCACCTGTGCAAAAAGCGATTTATATAAAATGATGTTTACAAAAACTAATGCAAAAAAGCACTTTTTCAATATCATATTTTAACTAATTTAAAGAACAAAAAATGAAATATATATTGCAGATACAATCATTACTAATCCGCCAAACGCATAAACCAACGATGCCAATGAAAGCGCAAACTTACCTGGCTTTATTACAATTCCTACAGTTGCAATAGCTACTGAAATAACAATTAGTAGAATTAATGTAAACTTCTCATCTATTACAAGATAACAAAATAGTAATCCCACCAAAAAAGTGTTTATACCTTGTGCTATTGATGCTAGCAGTACATGACTAACACTATCTATTGAATATGTACGCTCACCTTTATGTATATTGATTGTTTCCATTAGCATTCTTATTCCTATAAATAGAAATCCTATAAAAAACACAGCACCTTTAAAACCATCCATGAGATGCATAAATGAGTTGCCAAGTTTTAGTCCAAGCCAATAAGCTACTGCTTGTACTAACGACAGAACTACAATAAGCAATATTACCTTAGCCTGTTTACCAGATACATTAATTCCAACAGCTATAGGAAATACCTGAATTGATAAAAAGAATATTATTATCACCACCAGAGTAGTCAACATCTCAAAAAATAATTAGGCTGCAAAAGTAACAATAATAAAAAACAGAAGCGTATTAATAAACCAAAGAGACAATATTCTTAAGCCACTCAGCATCAACATCATCAAAACTATCATGTATGCTACTATCAACATCCATTACGCCAACTATACTTCCCCTTATATCCTTTAGAGGGATAACAATTTCTGATTTTGATCGTGAATCACAAGCAATGTGCCCCGGAAATGCTTCAACATCATTAACCACAAGAGTTTTTTTCGAGTTTATTGCAGCCCAGCAAATTCCTGTATCCTTTGCAAGATTTATACAAGCTAATGAACCTTGATATGGTCCAACCTGCAATTTTCCATCTTGTAATAAGTAGAATCCTGTCCAGAAAAAATAATCCATTTTATGGTGGAGTACTGCAACAATAGTTGCCATATTTGATAACGAATTATTGCTACTCTTATCAATCAGTCCCTTTATCTGATCATAAAGTCTTTGATATCTTCCGTTTTTTTTAGCAGTATTCATTATAGTTATATTAAGAAGTCGGTATTCAAAAAATTATTCAATTAATGAAAACAGGAATAATTTTTCTATTAATAGTTTAGAGATCCCTTAAAATACTTTGCTGTTAAACTATTTAATTTTTTAACACAACAATTTTTGGACACTCTCTTATACTAACTAATAAGTTATTTAGTAAATTAAACTCTTTCCAGCTCAACTGTAAAATGCCTCAAAATAGGGGCTTCTTTTACTATTTTAAATCCTCTGGTAATTTCATATCTTCTTTCAAAAACATTTATTAGCGAGGCTGCAATATAGTTCATATGATCATTAGTATATGTTCTGCGAGGTATAGCTAAACGCATTAGCTCAAGATCAGGATATCGGGTTAAGCCGGTTTCAGGATCTCTGTCAGCCATTATACTACCAATCTCAACCCCTCGCACGCCACCTTCAACATACAACTCCACGGCAAGGGTTTGTGCAATAAACTCTTCTTTTGGCATATTAGGTAAAAACCGTTTTGCATCCACAAAAATGGCGTGGCCACCAAAAGGATATTGCACTGGAATTCCTGCATCTTTAAGTAACTGACCTAAATATTCTACCTGTTTGATACGTGTTTCCAGATATTCAAATTCAGTTCCATCGTAAAGTCCTTGAGCAAGTGCATTCATATCTCTACCCGACATCCCACCATATGTTATATATCCTTCGAAAAGAATATTATAAACGGTGGCTTTATCAAATACATCCTTATGTTTAAATCCAATAAAACCTCCCATATTTACAATGGCATCTTTTTTACTGCTCATTGTCATTCCATCAGCATACGAAAACATTTCTTTAACAATGTCACGAATATTTACATTAGAATATCCCTCTTCACGGATTTTAATGAAATATGCATTCTCGGCAAACCTTGCAGAATCATAATATACAGGGATATTGTACTTCATTGCAAGAGCTGAAACTTCCTTCATGTTTTTCATGGAAACAGGTTGCCCTCCTGATGAGTTACAAGTTACAGTTACAATAATTAAAGGAATTTTTTCTGTTGGGTTCTCCTTAAGAACTTTTTCAAGTTTCTCCAAATCAATATTTCCTTTAAAAGGATGATCTAAAGTTGTATCAAAAGCTTCATCAATTGTACAATCAACAGCATGTGCTTTTCTAAATTCAATATGTGCTTTTGTTGTATCAAAATGTGAATTACCCGGTACAATATCGCCTTCTTTAACTAAAGTTGAAAATAATACATTCTCAGCAGCTCTACCCTGATGTGTTGGTAAAAAATATTCAAATCCGGTAATGTCTTTAATCGAATGCTTAAGTTTATAATATGATGTTGAACCAGCATAACTTTCGTCACCCAGCATCATTTCTGACCATTGCTTGTCGCTCATAGCACCTGTGCCTGAGTCAGTTAACAAGTCAATAAAAACATGACCACTATGGAGATTAAACAAGTTATAATTGGCATATTTTATCCATTCTTCACGTTCTTCACGTGTACTTCGGCGAAGAGGCTCCACCATCTTAATTCTATATGATTCAGCAAAAGGTAATTTCATTTCTTCAGATTTAATTTTTATTAGGAAAAGTAGTTGATGAAAATGCCTTAAATAAATTAAGACATCGAAATGAAAGGCTAAAAAGAATCTCTCTTTTTGATATTCATAAATAAACATCTATGGATTATCTTCATCATTAAGATCAGGATATTTATTGTTCTACAGCAAAATTAGTAAAATTTGCAAAATGTTCAAATAATATTGAATATAAAGCAATTATATAAAGATACAAAAAAAAGTATGATATTGATATGTCAATGATTACTAAGCAAAGTTAAGGATTGCTATATCGTTAGATATATTATATGGACTTTGATATTTTTTAAGTTTAACTTTAACGCCTTTCTCCATACAAATAGGGCAGTGTCTCATTTTTACCGGATAAATGTAATCACACTCATGACAATGATAATAACTGATTCTGGAGAATTTATTTTTCCTGCCATAAAGGTAAATAAATCCTACCAGAGGAGTTAAAAAAAGACTAATAAAAAAAATCTTCAATCCCTCTGTTTGTTTTTCAATTCCTAATACAGTTAGAATAAATGTTATGAGAAGATAAACTGCTATTACAATTATTAACATGGCAACCAAATTATAGTAGTGAATTCAACGTAGCAACTAAAATGCCACAATATATAACCATTTGCAAATCACTTCATTTAAAATAAATGTAAGATCAACAACATAAATCAATTGTTGATATTGGATACATATTTAACCGAAAACCTACGAAACTGTAGGGTTTACAACCGGAACGTTGGAGTCATCAAGATTTAATTTAATTCTGGAAGCTACCATATCAATTGCCACCTTATTATTTCCCCCCTGAGGAATTATAACATCGGCATAAAGTTTTGTTGGCTCAATAAATTGCTGGTGCATGGGTTTTACAAATTTCTCATAATGTGTTAAAGCATCATTATAATTACGTCCGCGTTCCTGCACATCACGTCGGATAATACGCATCAACCTGTCATCACTATCAGTTGCTACAAAAAGCTTAATATCTAACAAATCACGCAATTTCTCATTTGCAAGAATTAAGATTCCTTCCACAATTACAACCCTACGAGGTTCAATGGGAATTGAATCCTTAGCACGAGCGCAAGTTACATATGAATATATTGGTTGGTTTATGGTATGCCCCAATTTTAATTTATTGATATCATCCACCAGTAGTTCAAACTCAATTGAATTCGGATGGTCAAAATTAATTTTAAGTTTTTCTTCGAGACTCAAATGACCATGATCAAAATAATATGCATCCTGAGGTACAAGTGATACAGAATCTTTAGGCAATGACTGAATAATTTTATTTACAACAGTTGTTTTTCCCGATCCACTTCCACCAGCAATTCCAATAATTAACATAGTTTTTTTTGAGGGTCAAAGTTAAAGAAAAAGATAAAAGAGGCAAGAATAAAACATAAAAGAGTTAGAAGCCAGGATGCAGTATCCAAGATTGTGTACTAAAAAAAATCATGAGCTCTGTTTTCTGGCTCTTGGTTCTTGTATCCTGATTTCATTTAACTACATCAAAAAACTCATCATAACACCGGCAGCTACAGCCGATCCAATTACACCCGATACATTTGGTGCCATTGCATGCATAAGCAAATGATTTGTGGGATCATAACGCAAACCTTCTGTTTGAACCACCCTTGCACTATCAGGCACAGCAGAAACTCCTGCAGCGCCAACTAAAGGGTTTATTTTATTATCTTTATTAAGAAACAGGTTCATTACTTTAGCAAAAATTATTCCTCCTGAGGTAGCAACAATGAAAGATAATGCACCAAGCACAAAAATCAGAATAGATTCTTTTGTAAGAAACACATCAGCCTGAGTTGATGCCCCAACTGTTAAGCCTAGCAAAATTGTAACTATATCAATTAAAGAATTTCGTGCCGTATCGGCAAGGCGTTTTGTAACACCGCTTTCTTTAAGAATATTACCAAAAAACAGCATTCCTAATAATGGCAGTGCTCCGGGTGATATAAAACATGTAAGAATAAGTGCAACAATTGGAAAAATAATTTTCTCTTGCTTACTAACTGAACGCGGTGGTTTCATCCTGATGACTCGTTCTTTTTTGCCTGTTAACAATCGCATAATTGGAGGCTGAATAACGGGTACAAGTGCCATATATGAATATGCTGCAATCGCTATTGGTCCTATCAAATTTTTGGTTTGAATGCCATTAATTATGCTGCCATTAGCCAATTTAGAAGAAAGAAAAATAGCAGTGGGGCCATCGGCTCCTCCGATAATTCCAATTGCACCTGCTTCGGGCATATTAAAACCGAGGTAAATAGCACCTATGAAAGTTAAAAATATACCAACTTGTGCAGCAGCGCCCAGTAACATTAATCTGGGATTTGATATGAGTGAGGAAAAATCTGTCATTGCTCCAATCCCAAGAAATATTAACGGAGGATAAATCCCTTTTACTACTCCGAAATATAAAAAATTTAACACACTTCCTTCCTGATAAATTCCAAGCTGCAGGTTCACATCACCATCTTGAAAAAATGGTATATTACCTATAATTACCCCAACACCAATGGGAATCAATAATAATGGTTCGTAATCATATTTTATTGCCAGGAAAATAAAAATCAAGCCAACAACCAACATGATAAAATGACCAGGAGTTGCATTCCTAAAACCAGTAAAGCTCAGGAATTTGAATATCCCGTCAAAAATATTGGAAGAAGAACCAGCGCTTATATTTTCTATGGTACTGTTAACACTGTATAGTCCATCCGCCATACTTTCGTTTTGAAATAACATAAAATTCAATACAGCTAATACAGCAATTATTCCAAAAACTGTAATTGCTTTCCGTTGCAAATTCATTTTGAAGCTGTTTAATTAATTTCCAATTCGATTAGTAGATCATCCTGAAGTACAGAATCGCCAGGATTAACAAGAACTGACTTAATAATACCATCTTTCTCTGAGAGTAACTTGTTTTCCATTTTCATAGCTTCATAAATTAGCAGCTTATCTTCCTTCTTAACTATATCACCTACACTTACAAATATTTGCATAATATTACCAGGTAACGGAGCAACTATTTTTATAACATTGCTTACAGACTTTTTAATTTTATGCGAATTTGCAGGATTTGTTACAGACTTCCGAACCAGAATTGGTGTTTTCGTCGTTTGCTCTTGTTTATGTAGCTCAACATTATATGGAGTGCCATTTACTTCGAGCTTAGCCACATTATTATCAAAACTCTTTATATCTACTTCGTAGTTATTTCCCCTAATTGTGAATTTAAAAGTTTTCATGTTTTATCAGTTAATATTACTTTTGAAAGAAACGCATCCCATAAATCTTTGAGCTCCAGGGTGAATAAGTTTTTGACACTTTTTTAATAGTGATAATATCGCTCTCATCATCATGTAAATCACGACATAAAAAAATTGCCATTGCTATTGCAGCAGCAACTTCGCCGCTTACCACTACATCTTCATCTTTAATGTGCAGTAACTTTTCAGATTTCAACAACTTCTGTTTCTTTTGCCAAACAAGTCCTTTTGCTAAATATGTAAAAATTATATATAAAAGCAACAGGGCCATAAATACAATTACATAGCCAATTATTGCTACTTCAATGCCTTCAGTTATAATAGAGTTAATAATAATTAGTGATTCCATGTTACAAAACTAAAGAGGTATGTTAGAATGTTTCTTGGGTGGATTAGTATCCTTTTTGGATGCCAAAGTTTGTAATGCCCTAATTACCCTAAACCGTGTATTTCTAGGTTCTATAATATCATCAATATAGCCATAACTAGCTGCATCATAAGGATTGGCAAACTTAAACCGGTATTCATCCTCTTTTTGTTTAATGTAATTAGTGCGCTCTTCAACATCTTCAATTTTCATAATGTTTTTACCTTCCAGAACTTCTACAGCACCAGCAGGGCCCATCACAGCAATTTCAGCTGATGGCCAAGCATAATTAATATCACCACGAAGTTGTTTTGAGCCCATTACATCATGAGCCCCACCATATGATTTTCGAAGAGTAATCGTAATCTTCGGCACTGTTGCCTCACCATATGCAAAAATCAATTTAGCACCATGAATAATAATTCCAGCTGTTTCCTGGGCACTTCCCGGTAAAAATCCCGGTACATCAACCAACGTTACAACCGGTATGTTAAAAGCATCACAAAATCGCACAAATCTTGCAGCTTTTCTTGAAGCATTAATATCAAGTACTCCTGCCAAATAATTTGGTTGATTAGCCACAATACCAACCGGCATACCATTAAACTTTGAGAATCCGGTTACAATATTTTGTGCATAATGCCTCTGGACCTCCAAAAATTCAGAATAATCAACAATTGAATGTATTACATCTCTAACATTATATGGTTGATTTGGGCTATTGGGAATTATTTCATTTAGCAGATCTTCTTTTCGATCGATGGGATCAGTACATTCGGTAACAATCGGGTCTTCCAGATTATTTTGGGGCATATACGACAAAAGTTTTCTGATAAGCATCATTCCTTCTTGTTCATCTTCTGCAATAAAATGAGCTACTCCTGATTTTTTACCATGAACATCAGGGCCACCTAAGTCTTCAGCGCTTATATCTTCACCCGTAACAGTTTTTGCTACTTTTGGTCCGGTAACAAACATATAACTGTTTTCCTTGCTCATCAATACGAAATCAGTTAGGGCAGGTGAATAAACAGCACCACCGGCACAAGGACCAAATACTGCCGATATTTGAGGAACTACTCCGGATGCCATAATGTTTCTCTGAAAAATTTCAGCATATCCGGCCAGACTTTTTACACCCTCTTGAATTCTTGCACCACCACTATCGTTAATACCAATAACAGGTGCTCCAACTTTCATTGCCTGATCCATTATCTTACATATCTTTTGTGCATATGTTTGTGACAATGATCCTCCGAAAATTGTAAAATCCTGTGAAAAAACATAAATTACCCTCCCGTCAATTGTACCATGTCCGGTAACAACGCCGTCAGTTAAATATTTTTGTTTTTCGAGGCCAAATGCATTTGTTTGATGTGTAACAAACATATCAAACTCCTCAAAACTGCCTTCGTCAAGTAATAAATCGATTCTTTCTCTGGCAGTTAATTTCCCTTTACCATGCTGGGATTCAATTCTTTTCTCACCTCCACCAAGTTTTGCCTCTTCGCGCTTTGACAGAAGGTGCCCAATATTATCTTCAATTGTCATGGGTTTATTATTTTGAAGTATCCGGAAGATCAATTAACCATTCCGATTTAATTCAGTTATTTTTTTTCAACCTATTTATTCTTGTTTTCACAAAATTCTGTTAATACACCAAATGTGGATTTTGGATGTAAAAAGGCAATATCTAATCCTTCAGCTCCTTTTCGAGGTTTTTTGTCGATTAGTCTAATCCCTTTTTCTTCAATTTCTTCAAGCGATTTTTCAATATTATTAACAGCAAATGCCATATGATGAATGCCCTGACCACGCTTTTCAATAAACTTGCCTATTGGACCATTTGCATCTGTACTTTCAAGTAATTCAATCTTTGTTTGACCTATCTTAAAGAATGCTGTTTTAACTTTTTGATCAGCAACTTCTTCAATTGCATAACATTTCAACCCCAATGTGTTTTCATAATATAGAATCGCTTCTTCCAGATTATCTACAGCTATTCCAACATGCTCAATATGTGATAGTTCCATAATTTTGTATCCGCTGTTAAATTTTTCACAAAAGTATATAATTTTTAATAGCAAAAGTTAAATAGTATTTGACTAATTTCCATATTCAGAATGAGACCAAATAACATTACTACTAACTTTTGATACTTTAAATTTTGATATAAAGTAGTAAATGAATAATATTGTAGAAAAATTAGTTTTATGAAAAAAATTGCTTTCATCCTTACTATATTATTAAGCAGCTTTGGGGTTGTCGGACAAAGTTTTACAGATATTCAGGCGGAATTAACAGGCGTAAGTGAAAGTTCCAGTAACTGGATTGATTACAATCAGGATGGAGCAATTGATATTTTTGTAACTGGTGATTTCTATAAAAAAGATGGTCATAACATAAGCACAAAACTCTATAAAAACCTAAGAAGAGATAAATTTACAGAAGTTTATTCACCTACAATTAATGTGTATAGAGGTGATTTCGACTGGGCTGATTATAATAATGACGGTATTGAGGATCTTTTCATTATTGGTGAAACAGTAAATGGAAATCCTATTTCACATCTATATAGCAACAATAGAACAGCAAACTTCAAACGAATTCCTCTTTCGATACCGGGATATTACGATGGTTCTGTTGAGTGGGGTGATTATGATCGCGATGGAGATTTCGATCTATTGATAACAGGTAATACTAAAAATGGCCCGCAAAGTAATATTTACCGAAACAACAGAAATAACAATTTCGTAAAAATTAATGCAAAATTACCTGGAGTTTCATATGGGATTGGTCGTTGGGCAGATTATGACAATGATGGTGATTTAGATATTATTATTAGTGGAAATGAGAGCTCCGGAAAGGTTATTACTGAGTTATTTAAAAATGATAATGGGATTTTTAATCATGTGAATTCTGGATTTGCTGATCTTAAGCTTAGCGATATTGCTTGGGGTGACTATGATAATGATGGTGATCTTGACTTTGCAATAATTGGCGAAACACAGTCAGGAAAATTTGAAAGCAGACTTTATACTAATGATGAAAACAGTAGATTTTACCAATCTTTCCCAAATTTTATCCCGGTGAGATCCGGATCTGTTGACTGGGGTGACATGGATCATGACGGTGATATAGATCTGCTACTCACAGGCGAAAGTAATGTTGGCCCTGTTTCAAAAGTTTATAGAAACGATACACGCATGTTTAAAGGGCAGAGAGAAGACCTGTTTACAGATATTAATGCTGAAGTAATCGGCTTGTATATGAGTGATGGTCACTGGGGTGATTATGATAATGATGGTGATTTGGACATTGTTGTTTCAGGCATGTCGAATAATTTTGAATTTATTTCGCGAGTATACCGAAATGATCCAATTCATACTGATACGGTTAGATTAAATGTAAGATCAGATGATATATGGAATAATTCTGTAGTAGTTAGCCCAATGCAAAAGAAAACCTATTTCTATGTTTTTGCCTCATGTTATTGTGATATTAATGGAGATGGTCAAAAAAATTATCATGCATTCTTCAGTCCAATAAAAAAGCAAAAAGTACAGTATGAGCTGCAAAGAAAATTCAATAAAACAATTAGGGAAAATTATCCACTATGGTATGAGTTTGATCGGGCTACTATTATTGAGAACGGATTTAGAACAATGCAAAAAGCAAATGAATCAAAGCAAATTGCAATAAAAGAATATCAATCGAAAGGTTTTGAGATACATGAGTTGAAGTGGTAGAGTCCTCAGTCTTCAGTCACCAGTCTTCAGTCACCAGGCCTCAGTATTCAGTTTTCAATTGATAGTCTGCATATTTCTCATTGTTATCTTATGTTATTATAAAGTACTCTGTTTTTCAAAGTTACCTATTAATCAACTTTTCAAGTGCATTAAGATGCTCATTAAATTTACGTAAACCATTACGTGAAATCTTATAACTTGTTTTTGGTTTGTTCTCAATAAACTGCTTTTTTAGCTTAATCATGTTTTGCTTTTCAAGTGAACTTAAATGGCTGGATAAGTTGCCATCAGTTACTTGAAGTGTATTTTTTAAAGTTGTAAAGTCAACCCAATTACTTTTCAATAGTATCGACATAATTCCTACCCTAACACGACTGTCAAATGCTTTATTTAAGTTTGATAGAATATTTTTCATAGCATGCAGAGTTATTTGAAATACAAAGTTAGGAAAATTATTTAAAATGTAAATTTTTTCTGAAACAATAATACCAATTATGATTCCATATTACCGATAAATAAATTGAATTGTTTTTTTCTTTATTGAGGCAGAAAATATTTGAATAGCAATAGCTCTGGAAATATTTTCTAACAAAAAGAAAGGGAAAAAGAAATAATTTATATCGATAATATGGGGTTATAGTTGGTATAACTCAAATTATAAAAATTGGTGTAAAAAAAGAAATTAGTCTACATCATTCTATTCTCTTTAATAAGCCTTACTAAAGTATCAGCAGCCATTTCTTGGGGGATATTCTTTTGTACTATATTGCCACCTTTATAAATATTAACCTTTCCCTTCCCTGATCCAACACAACCATAGTGAGAACCTACCATTTCTCCCGGGCCATTTACGGCACATCCCATTACAGCTATTTTTAATCCAGGCAAAAGGGATGTTTGCTTTTTTACCTCCTCAAGTTGCTTTATAACATTTATAGTTGATCGGCCACAAGTTGGGCATGCAATAAACTCCGTTTTGGTAATACGTAAACCCAGTACTTGAAGTATATTAAGCATAAGTTTTGCAAGGTTATCAGGCGAAGATACATCCTCATTTTCAATCCAGATACCATCAACTTTAAGTTTTAACATGATAACTGTGGCTTCAACAGTTGCCTTAATTACTAAGTCAGCATTTGCTAAGCCGTGATAACTTAATTTATGAATATTGTACATTGTCATCCTTGAGCGTTCAGAAATCTCAGGTTGTTTTTCAACAAAACAATCAGAAAATGATGAATGTTTAGAAGTTACAACAAACGGAGGCTTTCCCTTAAAACTACTTTTTGGAAAACTAAATATTTCAGATGAAATTTCTTTTGTCAGGTCTTTCCTTTGACCAAAATAATTAACTAATTTTCTTGCAACCGGAATCTCTTCCAGAGGATCTTCTGTAAGTGAAACCCTAATAGTATCTCCAACCCCATGTGCTAATAAGTAACCAATTCCTGCAGCTGATTTTACCCTTCCCTCCTCTTCACTACCTGCTTCGGTTACACCTAAATGTATTGGATAATTTAGTCCTTCTTTGGATAATCTATCAACCAATAACAAGTTGGCTTCTATCATTGTAACTACATTACTAGCCTTCAGCGAAAGAACCAGCTTGTGAAACCCAAACTGATTACAAACTTGTACAAATTCCATAATTGATTCAACCATCCCTCGAGCAGTATTACCATAACTATAAAGAATACGCTCAGATAACGAACCATGATTTACACCTATTCTAATAGTTGTTCCGTATTGCTGGCAGATGTTAAGTAACGGGGTTAGATTCTCTGCAATACTTTCAAGAGCATTATCTTTTACAGGATAACGATTTGATGTTACATTAGTATCTATATCAATATAATTACCCGGATTTATACGAACTTTTTCAACAATGCCTGCAGCTACTTCTGCTACTTTTGGGTTGTAATGCACATCAGCAATTAAAGGAATATTTATGCCAACTCTTTGAAGCTCATTTTTTATATTTTTCAAATTTTCAGCTTCCTTAATATTTTGTGTTGTAATTCTAACAAAATCACACCCAGCACGGGCAAGCCCTACTATCTGGGCAACTGTAGCGGAAGTATCCATCGTATTTGTTGTGGTCATCGATTGGATTCGTACAGGTTTCTTCTCCCCAAGAGGAACATTGCCTATTTGAACTACTGAAGATTGATACATAAAATTTTTTGCTTTCAGAATATTTTCAAAAATAATGCAATTTGGTTAAGTGAATTAAAATGGAGCCGAAACCCTCAATTATCAGATAAACAAATATTGAGTCAAGAATATTATATATTCCATCTGGTAATTAAAAGAGTTGGAGCAGTCCTTTGAAAAGCTTTGTTAATAAGTTATTACCACCAATGATTTGGCATGTCTCAATCAATGATTAGATGACATTTTAAGTTATTAAGTTAAAATTTTCATTATAATTCACTACTTTTGGCGACTGTGAAAGAGGTAATAAAAATAGGAAGACTTAGGTGGCTGCATATCAATGAACCTACTGAGGAAGATTTTGATGAGTTTGAAAATAAATATCATTTTCACCAGTTGGATATTGAAGATTGTAGACAGATTAATCAGAGACCAAAGGTTGATATCTATGATGATTACTATTTTCTGATACTCCATTTTCCGGTATTCGACCGACAAAACCTTTTTGTTAAACCTCGGGAGCTAAAGGTTTTCTGGGGCGAAGATTTTTTAATAACAGTAGGCAAGACACATTGGATTGTTGACAATATGTTTAAAGAAGCAAAGGAACAGGAAAAGAACGGTATTGATTTTGAAATTGGAACATCTGATGCATTGCTTTATGCCATCCTTGAAAAACTCATGACCGAATCAGTATTTATACTGCGTAAAATGGGGCTTGAGCTGGAACTTATTAACCGTGAGCTATTTAGCGGAAAAGCACGTAGGATTATCGAGAGGCTATCGATCACACGAAAAAATATAATTGCCATTAACACAATGTTCAAACCTCAACTAAGGGTGTTTAACAAATTTGAATCGGGGAAAGTAGAAGGCTATGCCGATAATATGGAAGATTATTGGGGTAATATTCTCGACTACTATAACAAGATGTGGGATATGATTGAAGATTACGGCGAATTAATTGAAGGCCTGTCAACCACTTTCGATTCGATGCAGACTAACAAAACCAACGAGATAATGAAAACCCTTACACTTATCTCATCAATTATTCTTCCACTCACATTCCTTACCGGTCTCTACGGGATGAATGTATTACTACCCATGGAAAAAAATGGGCTGGCCTTTTGGATAATAATAGTTACTATGGTTATTATCGGTGGTGGAATGGCAGCATATTTTAAAAGAAGAAAGTGGCTATAACCACAGCTGAATTTTATTCTTACAACAGTTTATTCATTATATAGTTATGCTTAATTTTCATAATTTTGTAACAATAATTATTGCTGATGAAGAATAAGTATTTCAACATAAGTCTTAAGTTTCAACTTTTCTATCCAGTATTAATTGCACTAGTTTTTGCAATTTTTGTATTCACACTTTTTTTGGTAAATATAAGTCGAGAGTCGATTTACCAATTAGCTGAAAATGATATGTTACTCGAAGTAAGCACCATTAAAAAGATGTTTGAAAGAGAGCGTGAATTAAAACTCGAAAACGTAAAAACCGACTTAAAAGTTGCGAATAGAGTTTTCTATGATAAACAAATAGAATTTTCACAAGTCATTGATAAAATTGAGGTTACTAACCAATTCACTCTTAAAACTCACACCATATCAATTAAACAGTTACTCTGGGGAGGAAAACCTATTCTAAATTCAAACACATTTCCTGATGAAACCAATGAATTGTTTGGTGGAACCACAACCATCTTCCAAAAGATTGATAGTGGCTATTTAAGAATTTCAACGAACGTACTAAAAGAAGATGGTAAACGGGCAGTTGGTACATTTATACCAAATACATCAATTGTAGCTAAAACAATTAATCAGGGTAAAGTGTATTATGGAAGAGCATACGTAGTAAATGATTGGTATATTACTGCTTATGAACCGATATATATTGATAAAGAAATAATTGGTGTTCTATATGTTGGTGGTAAAGAAAAAGATATTAATAAACTAAGAGAAACTCTTAAAACATTAAATATTGGTAAAACAGGCTTCCCTTTTGTATTAGACAATAATGGTGAGTTAGTTTTCCATCCCAATGATTCAAGAAAAAAAATAATTGACGAAACTATTATAAAAATAGTTCTCAACAACAACATTAGAATTAAAAAAATAACAAGTCTAATAAATAATGTAGAGTATCTACTTGCATATGACTATTATCCCGATTTTGGATTTCATATTGCTATAGCAATACCGACTAAAGAGCTAACTTACATGCCGTTAAAAACGATAGTAATTAATTCTATTATAATGGGTATTGTTCTTATAATACTATTAGTTATACTAATGCTATCAGTAACTACAAGAAGAGTTCACCGGTTACTAAATGCAATACGACTTAGTAATACTAAGCTAAAATCAACTAAAGAAGCACTAAAAAGAAGTGAAGAAAACTTTGAGACTATCTTTCATAATAGTAGTGACGAAATTTTTGTGACTGATTTACAAGGCAGTATTATCGAGGTCAACAATCAAGCTAGCAAACTGCTCGGTTATAAACGAGAGCAATTATTGCAGATGAATATTCTTGATCTGAAACCAACAAAGCAAATAGAGCTATTTCTTAAAAACAGAAAAACAATTTTAAAAAAAGGAGCATATTTATTCGATTCTGAATATATAACAAATAGTGGTGAAACAATACCTATTGAAACTAATAGTCGCGTGCTCGAATTCAATGGTGAAACTGTAATCTTGAGTATTTCACGTAATCTTGCTAAACGTAAAGAAATGGAGCGCAAGGTGTTGAGTTCAGTTATTCAAACAGAAGAAAAAGAACGCGAAAGATTTTCAAAAGATATGCATGATGGTATAGGACCTCTGCTTTCAACAATAAAACTATACGTAAATGAACTTGGGTCGGCAGAAATAGAAAAAAAAGAGAAGATAGAGTTTGTCAATCAGGTAAACAAAATGCTTGATGATGCAGTAACAAGCATTCGTGAAATATCAAATAATCTAATGCCAAGGGTTATACATGAATATGGTTTGGTTAAGGCATTGAAAGCATTTTGTGAGAAAATTAATCAAACTGGCAAAATACATGTCGATTTCAACACTACTGGTATAGAGTATTCGCTTGATAGAAATGTCCAACTAATTTTGTTTAGAGTCATTAGCGAGCTGTTAACCAACACTATAAAACATGCAAAAGCAAAAAATGCTTACATTCAACTTCAAAAAACAGGCGAAAATATTTCCCTGATTTTTACAGATGATGGAATTGGTTTCGACAGCAAAACTGTAATGGAGAATAAGGGTACAGGTATTGGTTTAAAAAGCATAGTAAGCCGTATAAAATCTATAAATGGGAGCTGTGAAATTACAAGTAGTGTAAGCAATGGTTTTAAAATAAATATTGAGATATAATTAATTGATCAATATTGCTCTTCCTAATTTGTAATCCGAATGCTAATGCAACGAAAGTGTAAATCCCAGGCCATAAGTTCGGGATTACAAATCCCGAACAGCTATTATGAATTAATTTTAATCAATAAATTTGATAGATTTAGAGTTTAAGTAATTGCTATTCTTTCTTAACTTTGCATATCTAAATATGTCATGAACAACACTGTTAAAATAATTATTGTAGATGATCACGAAATTTTTCGCAATGGACTTAAAATGGTTCTTGGAAAACTTGATTATGTTGATATAGTTGGGGAAGCTGCAAATGGACAGGATTTTCTTGACCTAATCCGCCAAGTAAACTGTGATATTGTTCTGATGGATATCGAAATGCCAATTATGTCGGGTATTGATGCCACAAAGATTGCACTAAAGGAAAATCCTGAGCTCAAAGTTATTTCCTTAACAATGTTTACTGATGATAATTATATTCAAAGCATGATAGATGCTGGAGTCAAAGGCTTTCTTGTGAAGAATATTAATAAAGATACGCTAAACAAAGCAATAACTACTGTTGCAAGTGGTGGCAATTATTATTCGGAAGAACTTTTTAAATTTTTTACCCGTAAGGTTAACACAAAAGAAGAAACAAAAAATAGTGATGATGTAAAATTCACTAATCGTGAAAAAGAAATACTTCAACTTCTATCCGAAGGTTTAAGTAACAAAGAAATTGCTGATGTGTTATACGTAAGTGAACGAACTGTTGTTGGTCATAAGTCGAATATGCTTGCAAAAACAGGATGTAAAAGTGCAATCAGTCTCCTTGCATATGCTCTTCGCCATAAGCTGATTATCATATAGTTAATATTTCATCAGAACAAAACACCTCCTCTCTTAACATTTCATATTGCGTAAAAGTACTGGTTTTTCATATGAAAAATCAGGACTCAAGTACATGTAAAAAAGGTACTCACCTACCTAACCCCTGTCTATTTCCTAATATACTTTTACAACATCGAAAACTTAAAAATTAGAGAAATGAAAGACTTAAAAAAAATTGTAATCGTAGATGATGACATCGACATTATCACAACCGTAGAAGCAATCTTAAGGGCAAAGGGTTATAAAGTATTTTCAGCCAACGACAAAAAAGAAGGTTTGGAATTAATTATTAAAGAAAATCCAGATTTAGCTATTCTTGATGTAATGATGACAACCCAGTTCGAGGGATTTGAACTAGCTGAGTCAATTGTAAAAAATCAAACTCTTAAGCATATTCCTATTATTATCCAAACTTCAATTGAAGTGCTAACAACAACTAAACTTAGTGTTCAGGCAATGGCACAACAATTCAGACAAAATCCTGATTACAGTGATTTAAGAGTAATATTAGTTAAAGACTTAGTAACTGGAAACGCCGGAGTTGATTATCTTAACGAAAACAATGAAGCTGTTTGGTTTCCTGTAAACGCCTTTGTAAAAAAACCTGTTAATGCAGCAGTCCTTATTCCTGAAATTGAGAAGTTGATAAATAAATAAAATTAGTAATAACCCTGAAAACCAGCTTTTCAAGATGGGAGATATCAAACAAATATTTAATAAGTACCCCGAGGCAGGACGTGATAACCTGATACCTTTACTACAAGACATTCAGTCTGCCGAGGGGTTTCTTTCAAAAGAATCTATAGTTGAAGTAGGCTCATTCCTAAATATGCCTTCAAGTAAAATATTTGGTGTAGCTACATTTTACAATCAATTTAGGTTTCAACCAAATGGCAAATATCATATTCAGGTTTGTAGAGGAACTGCATGCCATGTATTAGGATCAGCAACAGTTTTACAAGAAGTTGAAAAACAGCTTAAAGTTAAAGCAGGTAGTACAACTCGAGACGGATTATTCAGTGTTGAAGTAGTTGCATGTATTGGAGCATGTGGCCTATCTCCTGTAATATCTATTAACGGTGAGTTTTATGCAAAAGTTACTGCAGCTTCTATTGCTGAAATTATTGAATCCTATAAAACTAAGGAGGAAGAATAAATGAGTAGGATAAAAGGAAATATAGATAGTATACTACTTGACAAAGTAGTTGGTAAAGATGCCAAAACCAAACTTCCTCTTCTTAAAAGAGAAAGAGTAGAAAAACCTGTGATTTATGTTGGTGCAGGAACCTGTGGTTTAGGTGCAGGAGCAGGAAAAACCTTAGAAGAAATAAAAACATATCTGGATACTAATTCTATTGATGCAGAAATTATTGAAGTAGGATGTATAGGTTTATGTGCAGCAGAACCTATTGTTGATATTCAACTACCTAATTATAATAGAGTAGCTTTTAAAAATGTAACAAACGATAAAGTAGAAAACCTACTTAACTCCTTGTTCAACTATGAATTACCAAAAGAAATTGAAGTATTATATCAATTTCCCACCGAGAAAAACAAATCATGGGAAAACGTTAGTTCATTTTCTGAATATCCATATTTCAGAAAACAAAAACGTATTGTACTTCAAAACTGTGGTTCTGTAAACCCTGTTAATATTGATGAATATATTGCCCTAGGTGGTTATTCTTCATTTCTATCAACAATAAACACTTATGAGTCGGCTGAAGTATGCGACATGGTTGTAAAAAGCGGACTACGTGGTCGTGGTGGTGGTGGTTTTACCACAGGTGTGAAATGGAAATTTGCGCTAAACACTCCATCAGAACAAAAATACCTGATATGTAATGCTGATGAAGGTGATCCTGGTGCATTCATGGACAGAGCACTTATTGAAGGTGATCCTCACCGTTTATTGGAGGGAATGATGATTGCCGCTTTTGGAATAGGAGCAACAAAATCATATGTATATATCCGTGCCGAGTATCCTCTTGCCATCGAACGTTTGAATATTGCGCTTAAGCAGGCAAAAGAGTATGGCCTTATAGGAAAAGATATTTTTGGAAGTGGTATTGATTTCGACATTAAAGTAAAAATGGGTGCTGGTGCATTTGTTTGTGGTGAAGAAACAGCATTAATTAAAAGTATTGAAGGACAAAGGGGAATGCCTATTCCTCGTCCTCCGTTTCCAGCTGTAAAAGGATTGTTTGGTAAACCAACAATTATTAATAATGTGGAAACCCTTGCTTGTCTTCCAGAGATTATTCCTAATGGTGTTGAAGCATTCAGTTCAATTGGAACAGAAAAAAGCAAAGGAACTAAAGTATTTGCGTTAAGCGGAAAAGTTGTGCTTACCGGTTTAGTTGAAGTTCCTATGGGAACAACAATCCGAGAAGTAATATTTGGTATTGCAGGTGGTATTCCCAATAATAAAAAGTTTAAATCTGTTCAAATTGGTGGACCATCTGGAGGATGTATTACTGAAGAAAACCTTGATATCGAAGTTGATTATGACTCACTAATCAAAATCGGTGCTATGATGGGCTCAGGTGGATTAGTAGTTATGGATGAAGATACCTGTATGGTTGACATAGCTAAATTCCTTATGGACTTTATCCAAAGAGAAAGCTGTGGAAAATGTATTCCTTGTCGTGAAGGAACTCGCAGAATGCTGGAAATTCTGGAAAGCATTACCCACAAACCTATTGATGCATCACATAATGAAGCACTGGAAAGATTTAAGGGTATAACACAACTTGAAAAACTTGGAAAAGTTATCAAAGAAACATCACTTTGCGGCCTTGGACAAACAGCTCCAAACCCAGTGTTAAGTACTCTTAAATGGTTTCGTGAAGAATATGAAGAACATATTTTTGACAGAAAATGTCGTGCTAATGTATGTACTGAATTGAGAACATTTACTATTGATGTTGACAAATGCACGGGTTGTACAACATGTGCTAAAGAATGTCCAACAAATGCAATCATTGGTAGTCGTAAATCACCACATTTTATTGTTGATGACAAATGTATCAGCTGTGGTACATGCTACGACGTTTGTAAATTCGATTCAATAGTTATCTCTTAAACAAAAAAAATGGACTTTACAATAACAGTAAATAATAAAGAATTCCAGGCTTCCCAAGGAGAAACTATCCTTGAAGTATTAAACAGAAACGGAATTAAAGTACCTACTTTATGTCATCTTAAAGATTCAACACCAACAGGTGCATGCCGTATATGTGTTGTTGAAGATGAACAAACAGGTAAACTTATAACTTCATGCTCATTTCCGGCAACACCGGAATTGAAAATAAAAACTCACAGCCAACGAGTTGTTGAATCAAGAAAAACAATAATTGAATTATTGTTATCAAATCATCCTGATGATTGCCTCTATTGTGTAAGAAATAAAAACTGTGAACTTCAGGATTTAAGCGAAGAACATCACGTTAGAGAAAGAAGAATCAGAGGTCATAAAAATCGTGAAAAACTTGACCTTTCAAGTGCTTCTATCGTTAGAGATCCTGAGAAATGTGTTCTTTGTGGCAGATGCGTCACCGTATGTGAAGAAGTTATGGGCGTTGCTTGTATCGACTTTGTAAATCGTGGTAACAAATCTATTATCGGAACAACTTTCAACCAAGGACTTAATACTTCAAGCTGTATTAACTGCGGACAATGTATTATGGTCTGTCCTACAGGTGCTCTTACAGAAAAGAATCACTTTCCTGAGATTCAGCAGGCTTTAAACGACCCGACAAAAAGAGTTGCTATTCAGTATGCTCCTTCAATTAGTGTTTCTATGGCAGAAGAACTTGGTATGAACCCTGGTATTGATATTAATGGTATCCTAAACGCTGCTCTTAGAAAAGTAGGTTTTGATAATATTTTTGATTCATCATTCTCTGCCGACCTAACAATTATCGAAGAATCAGCTGAGTTGATTCAACGTATAACCGAAGGTGGTGTACTACCTATGATTACAAGCTGCTGCCCTGGTTGGGTTAAATATGCTGAAGAATTTTATCCTGATTTAATTCCAAACTTATCATCATGTAAGTCCCCTCAACAAATGATGGGTGCAATTATAAACTCATATTTTGCTGAGAAAGAAAATCTGAAACCAGAAGAAATTTATTCAGTTTCCATAATGCCTTGTACAGCCAAGAAATTTGAGGCACAACGTGAAGAAATGACACAGGCTGGTATTTCCGATGTAGATGCAGTATTAACAACACGTGAATTAACCAAGTTTTTAAAGCTTTATGGTATTGATATGTTTAACATCCAACCAGAGTTAACCGATTCACCAATGGGCTTTAGAAGTACTGCTGGCAAATTATTCGGTGCTTCAGGTGGTGTAATGGAAGCTGCTATTAGAACAGCACACTATAGCATTACCGGAAAAGAACTTGTTAACTTCCAAATTCCTCAAATACGTGGACTAGAACGTAGAAAAGAAGCTAAAATTAAAATTGGCGATCTTGAACTTGGAGTTGCTGTAGTTAATGGTATGGCAAACGCAAAAGAACTGCTTGACGAAATTAAAAACGGCAGAGATGATATTCATTTCGTAGAGGTTATGGCATGTCCCGGAGGTTGTATTGGAGGTGGTGGTCAACATATAGGTACCAGTGAAGAACAGCTTAAAGCAAGGATGAATACTCTTTATAAAATTGACGAAAATGAAACTTTAAAGGTATCACACAAAAACCCTGAGATTATTGAGCTTTATGATAATTACTTAGGAAAACCTTTAGGACATAAGAGTCATGAATTATTACATACAAAGTATAAAAAACGTGAAGTGATGATATAACAATAGTGTTAAATCCAGTGTGTTGTGTCGCATAAGTCACAGTTATTTTTGTTGATGACGATGCAAAAAATTTGAGCATAGCCGTAGCTACGAGATGATTTTTTAAAGAAGTCAGAAACAAAAGGAACAAGACTTGGTGCGACTAAAATACACTTGACTTAACACTGGGGAATAAGAAGGGAAAGGAGCGGTTTAATGAATTAGTTAACCCTTATTACTCATAAGCCTTTCCCTTCCAAAACCCTTAAACACTACTACAATGAACTCGATAAACCCGGATAAAATATTAGTTTACACTGTTAAAGATCGCTGCCGCGTCTGCTATACATGTGTACGAGAATGTCCGGTTAAAGCCATAAAAATAGTCAATGGGCAAGCAGAAGTTATGCCTGAGAGATGTATCGCTTGTGGTAATTGCGTTAATGTTTGTAGTCAGGGAGCTAAAACCTTTAAGAAACAAATTAACAAGGTCGAGGATCTCTTATCAGGTGATAATTTTGTAATAGCAGCTGTTGCACCAAGTTTTCCAGCTGAATTCACTGAAATTGAAGACAGCAGACTATTTGTAGGAATGCTAAGAAAACTTGGGTTCCATAAAGTTGTTGAAGTATCATTTGGTGCTGATTTAGTTGCTAGAGAATATAATATTCTGTTGGATAATAATGATAATCGTTCATATATATCTTCCGATTGCCCTGCTGTTGTTGCATGTATCGAAAAACATCATCCTGATCTTGTACAAAACCTTGCCCCAATTGTATCTCCAATGGTTGCAATTGGCAGAGTTATCAAGAAGAAATATTCTGAGAAAGCAAAAATTGTATTTATCGGACCATGTATTGCAAAAAAGGGAGAATCCGATGAAATTGATAGCTCCATTACATTTGTTGAGTTACGACAAATGCTGGAAGCAAAAGGAGTATCTCAAGATAAAGTAGAAATAAGTGAGTTTGATCCACCTAAGTCAGGTAAAGGGTCAGTATTTCCTGTAAGTCATGGTTTATTAAGCACCATGGGGAAAAATCCTGATGTTTCCGAATGTGACATAATCGTTGCAGATGGTAAAAAGAATTTTATAGATGCAATTACCGAATTTGAAAAAGGAAACCTGGACAGAAAACACCTTAACCTGCTTTGCTGCGATGGGTGTATTATGGGCCCTGGTATGTCAAAAAACGGTAGTAGATTAAATCGCAAAAACAGGATTAGCAAATATGCTAAAGAAAAGCTTAAAAAGCTTGATAAAGAAGAATGGAAAGAACAAATAGACGAATACAGTTCTTTGGATTTCTCACGTTCATTCAATCCTGAAGACAGACGAATGCATCAACCTTCTGAAGAAGAAATTGCAGAAACTCTGAAAAAAATTGGCAAATTCGAAGAAAAAGATCACCTAAACTGTAAAGCTTGTGGTTATGATACTTGTCGCGCACATGCAATAGCTATTATTAATGGTTTCGCTGAAAACGAAATGTGTCTTCCATACTCTATCGAGATGATGCACCAAACCATTAATAATTTAAATATCACAAATGATAAATTAGCTTCTGCTCGTCAGGCACTAAAACAATCAGAAAAGCTTGCTAATATGGGTCAACTTTCTGCAGGTATTGCCCATGAGCTAAACAATCCTCTTGGTGTAATATCAATGTACAGCAATATTCTTAAAGATGAATCAAAAGATGGAGATCCAATAAGAGAAGACCTTAGTTTAATTGTTGAACAAGCCAACAGATGTAAAAAGATTGTAGGCGGACTATTAAACTTTGCCAGAAAAAATCAGGTAAATACCGAAAGTACTGATATAGTCGAATTTTGTCGTCGCAGCTTGCTCTCTGTTATAATACCTTCGAACATCACCACCAGTTTTATATCTAAAACACAAACCCTTGAAGCTGAAATCGACAAGGATCAAATGATGCAAGTACTTACAAACCTGGAAAAAAACGCTATCGATGCAATGCCTGATGGAGGAAAATTAAGTATTGAGGTTGAAGATCATGGTCTTGATTTTGAGATTATTATTAGTGATGAAGGTTGTGGTATAAAAGAAGAAAACATGGAGAAGATCTTCACTCCGTTTTTTACAACTAAAGAAATTGGAAAAGGCACAGGCATGGGCCTTCCATTAGTTTATGGAATAATAAAAATGCATAAAGGACAAATTAATGTGACTTCGAATACTGACATTGAAAAAGGATCTACAGGTACCCGTTTTAGTATTCGTTCACCAAAAAAACCAATCGTATAAAATATACTATCATGTCGGAAGAAAAAAAATTAGTGCTAATTGTTGATGATGATCCGGATTATTTATTTCAAATGAAACATCATGTTGAAAGTTTTGGATTTGATGTTACAACTGCTGAAAGTGTTGCTGAAGCTGAAAAAGCAATGAGCCGCAAACCTGATTTAGCAATATTGGATCTTATGATGGAAACACAGGATGCAGGTTTTATACTCGCATATAAAATAAAAAAAGATTATCCGGATCTTCCTGTAATCATTGCCTCAGCAGTAACATCCGAAACAGGGCTAAAGTTCAATCTTGATACCGAAGAAGATAAAAAATGGATCAAAGCCGATCTATATATTGAAAAAGGTATCAGACCTGATCAGTTGCATAGAGAAATAAGTAAACTTCTTAAATTATAAACATTTAAAATTGATACCATGGAAAAGTTAAAAGTATTAGTAGTTGATGATGAGCCCGGTATTCGCTCAGGAGTAATTCGAATACTTAAAAACTATACAATCGGCTTCCCTTTTATGGAAGAAGACTTTTCTTTTGATATTTCAGAAGCCGAAACTGGTGAAAGGGCTCTTGAAATTATTGAAAATGAAGGTGCTGACATAGTCCTTCTTGATAATAAACTCCCAGGAATTCAAGGCATTGAGGTGCTAGAAAAAATTAGCAAAAAAAGAATCGATACAGCTGTTATGATGATTACATCATATGCATCACTCGACATTGCTGTTAAAGCTACAAACTTTGGGGCCTACAATTTCGTGCCAAAACCATTTACGCCAGATGAGTTGAAATCATCTATCGAAAATATTAGCAAACACCTTTTCCTTAAGAGAATGACTCTTGCAATGAAGGAAGAAGGTAAACAAATTCGCTTCCAGTTCTTATCGGTATTGTCTCATGAACTTAAGTCGCCACTTAATGCAATCGAGGGATATCTGAAAATAATGGAAGAAAAACAAGCTGGTGAAAATATCAACGATTACATGTCCATGATCGACCGCTCATTAGTGAGAATCAAAGGAATGCGTAATCTCATCATCGACATGCTTGATCTTACACGATTGGAATCAGGTAAGAAAAAACGTGCTTTGTGTGAAATTGATATAAATGAACTGGCAAACCTTGCTGTTGACACTATTAAGCCAATGGCAATACAACACAATATCACCATTGACTCCAATATCGAAAAAGGAATAACTATTGAAGCCGACCATGATGAATTAGAAATAATCTTTAATAACCTACTCTCAAATGCTGTAAAGTATAACCGGAATGGTGGTAAAGTCAGCCTCAATATTACAAGTAATGATGCTAATATTACCATAACGGTTTCTGATACCGGAATTGGTATTAGTACAGAAGATCTTCCTAAACTTTTTGAGGAGTTTTCCAGAATTAAAAATAGCGATACTCGTAATATTACAGGTACCGGTCTTGGGTTATCAATAACAAAAAAAATGGTGGAACTCTATAACGGAACTATCGAAGTTAATAGTAAACCAAACTTTGGAACCACTTTTAAAGTTGTGTTACCATTCTAGAAAACAAGAATTAAGAGTAAAGAAACAAAATTGAGACAAGGTTGTTACTAAAAATAATAAAACAATGAAGTTCAAACCAGAAGTATACAAAATTGCTGATGAGCCTCAAAAACCATACATCGATAAAGATGAAATATGGGACTATATCAACAACGCTAAACCAACAACTGAAAGCGTAAAACAAATAATAGCAAAATCACTTGATAAAAACAGGTTAAACCTTGAAGAAGTAGCAACACTTATTCAAGCTGATTCTCCTAAGCATATCGAGCTAATTAAAAAGGGAGCTCACAGTCTTAAAGAAAAAGTTTACGGAAAACGTATAGTTCTTTTTGCCCCTTTGTATGTTGGTAATTTATGCCAAAACAATTGTGAGTATTGTGGATTTAAAGCATCAAACAGTAATCAAATTCGTAAAACTCTTGAGAAGGATGAACTAATTAAGAATGTCGAAGCACTTGAAGATAATGGCCAAAAACGACTAATTCTTGTTTATGGTGAACATCCAAAATATTCTCCTGAATATATTGCCGATAATATAAGAACTGTTTACGGTGTAAAAAAAGGAAATGGCGAAATTCGCAGGGTAAATATTAATGCAGCTCCGTTAAGTATTGAAGGGTACAAAACAGTTAAAGAAGCTGGGATTGGAACTTTTCAGGTTTTTCAGGAAACATATGATAAAGATGCATATGCTAAGTACCACAAGAGTGGCCGAAAAGCAGATTATAACAATAGACTTGTCGCTCTCGACAGAGCACAGGAAGCAGGATTGGATGATGTTGGCATAGGTGCTCTTTTTGGCTTAACCGACTGGAGATTCGATGTAATGGGACTTATTCGCCATACTAATCACCTGGAAGCATGCTATAATGTAGGCCCACATACTATTTCATTCCCTCGCTTGCAGGATGCAGCTGAATTTAAGGTTGACCCTGAGTCATATGTAACAGATGAAGAATTCACCCGCATTATAGCAATTCTCAGATTAGCTGTGCCTTATACAGGAATGATTCTTACAGCAAGGGAGCCTATTCATATTCGTAAAGAAGTACTACAGTACGGTTGTTCACAGGTTGATGCCGGAACAAAACTAGAGATGGGAGCATATTCTGAGGAAGATCATAAAGAACAAGATCTTAATCAAGAACAGTTTTTAATAAATGATGACCGTTCATTAGGAGAAGTTATTGACGAACTTATTGAAGGAGATTATTTACCATCATTTTGCACCGCTTGCTATCGTAAAGGTAGAACCGGTGAACATTTTATGGAGTTTTCTGTTCCTGGATTTATTAAAAGGTTCTGTACCCCAAATGCTATTCTTACACTTGCTGAATACTTAATGGACTATGCAAAAGAAGAAACTACAATAAAAGGATGGACGCTCATTAATAAAAATATTAAAAGCCTCAACGAACCAAAGTTGGAAACTTCATTAAAAATGAAGCTCGAAAGAATTAAACAAGGTCAAAGAGATTTATACTATTAAAAACTCCTCTGATGAAAAAAGGAAAAGATCTTAAGCCACATATTGGAATTTTTGGAAGAAGAAATAATGGTAAGAGCTCTTTCATCAATATGATTACAGGTCAGGATGTTGCAATTGTATCAGACATAGCCGGAACAACAACAGATCCGGTAAAAAAGTCTGTAGAAATATTTGGAGTTGGTCCAGTAATCATAATTGATACTGCCGGTGTTGATGATGTAGGTGAATTAGGAAAAAAAAGGGTTAGCAAGACAATGGCAATGGTAAACACCATTGACCTGGCAGTACTTTTAATTGCAGATAATATATTTGATTCGTTTGAGAAAAATCTGATAAAAGAATTTGACAAATTGGAAATTCCATACCTTATTTTTAATAATAAGTCAGATATTGTTGCTTTATCAGAAGACAAAAAAAAACAGATACTACTAGAAACACAAAAAAACTGCATTAATATAAATACATTGACAGATGAGTTTCTGGAAAAGGTTACAAACCTAATGCGGGAAACAATTCCTAAATCTGTTTATGTTAAACCAGCTTTACTGGATGGATTAATTAAAGAAAAAGATGTTGTTCTTTTAATTACACCTATTGATTCGGAAGCTCCTGAAGGACGTATGATCTTGCCACAAGTAATGGCAATTCGTGATGTACTCAACCATAACTGCATTTGTATAACGGTTAGAGAAACAGAGCTTGAAGACTTTATGAAGCTGGGCATAGTACCTACACTGGCAATTACTGACAGTCAGGCGTTTGGAATGGTTTCAAAAATTATTCCCGAAGATATACCTTTTACAGGATTTAGCATTGTTTTTGCTAGGATGAAAGCTAACTTTCAAAAATATCTTGAAGGCACACCCGAGATTTCAAAACTTAAGGATGGTGATAAGGTTCTTATGCTTGAATCATGTACTCATCATGTAAGTTGCGAAGATATTGGACGACATAAATTACCTACCTGGATAAGCAATTTCACAGGCAAAAAGTTAGAGTACGACATTGTTGCCGGTCTTGATATTCTTGAAAGTGATATTAAACAATATGCATTGGTAGTTCAATGCGGAGGATGTGTTGTTACAAAGAAACAGCTTTCAAACAGGTTGAAACCTGCAATTGATGCAGGTGTTCCGGTTACAAATTATGGGATGGCAATTGCATATATTAATGGTATTTTTAACAGGGCTGTTAAGCCTTTTTTAGATATTACAACAAGTAATAAGCCTGCCTAAAGGTGATAAGCAAAATGATTTACCAAACAACTAACTTAAACTACTTTAAACTAAAATGTCTGCAGTTTCCAAAATACTAGCCAAAGGACTATTCAATAAAGAATCGATAATTACACTTCTGAATGCAGAAGGAATTGATAAAGATATCCTTTTTGCAAAAGCAGCTGAAATTAAACAGGAATACGTAGGAAATCAAGTACATTTACGTGGACTAATTGAACTTACAAATAAGTGTACTAAAAATTGCTATTACTGTGGAATCGGTTCTTCCAACAAAAAAGTACAGCGCTATACCGTACCTATGCCTGAAGTTGAAAATGCTATTAAATTTACATACGATAGTGGTTATGGATCAGTAGTTATTCAAACAGGTGAATTACAAAACGAAAGCTTCATTAAACAAATTGAAGACATTCTGCACTCTATTAATAAAATAGGAAACGGAGAAATTGGTGTAACCCTATCCTGTGGCGAACAAACAATTGAGACTTATCAGAGATGGAGAGAAGCAGGAGCACATCGATATTTACTTCGCATTGAATCTTCAAATAAAGACCTTTATTACAAACTTCATCCAAGGGATAAAAAACATGATTTTGAAACAAGGTTGGAAGCATTAAAAAATCTTCAGAAATGTGGCTATCAAACCGGCACAGGTGTAATGATCGGACTTCCTTTTCAAACTATCGAAAACCTTGCGGATGATTTAATATTTATGAGAGATTTTGATATCGACATGTGTGGAATGGGTCCCTATATCGAACATATTGATACTAAATTATACGAGTATAAACATTTGGTTCCTTCAAAAGAAATCAGATTGGATTTAAGCCTCAAAATGATTGCTATTCTAAGAATTATGATGAAAGATATTAATATTGCATCAACAACTGCAATGCAAACATTAGTAGATGGTGGCAGGGAAATGGCTCTTAAAGCAGGAGCTAATATTTTAATGCCTAATACTACACCTGGACTTTATCGTGAGCAATATGCCTTGTATGATAACAAACCAGGACTGGATGAAGAAGCTGAAGACAGTAAACAATCCATTGAAAAGCTTATTGAACGAGCTGGTTGTATAACTGCATACGGAGAACAGGGAAATGCTCCTCACTATAGTCTGAGAATTTAATTGTTGTCACCTTAAACTAAAGTGCTTTCTACTTCTTTTTAAAAATATTCTCTTGCCTTTGGATGGATTCCTTATGGATTAGGTTAAGTAATTTTTTCAAAAATACGCTATCTAAACCAAGGTGTGTGCCAATTGCCATTCTATCTTTTATAATACCTACCCAGCGTTTCATTTGAAGAATAGTAATATCGTTTTTTCTCTTGTAATCACCAATTTCATCAATTATTTCCATCCTTTTTGATAGTATCTGTAAAAGTTCTCCATCAAGTTTGTCAATTTCTGTCCTAAGCTCTTCGAGTTTATGTTGAAATTTCTGGTCTCCTTTTTCTGTTCGGATAACCAGTTTATTAAGAAGCTTTTGCAGATTTGCTGGTGTAAGCTGTTGGGCGGCATCAGTTAGTGCATTTTCCGGATCGCGATGACTTTCAATCATTAACCCATCCATTTCAAGGTCTAACGCCTTCTGTGAAATAGAATCTATAAGATCACGCTGTCCACATATATGGCTTGGATCTACAATAATAGGAAGAGTTGGAGCGATTCTTTTTAACTCAATTGGAATCTCCCACATTGGAGCATTCCGAAAGGGTGATTTCTCAAAATAGTGGAAACCTCTATGTATAGCAACAAGCTTGTTAATTCCAACAGCATTAAATCGTTCAATTGCACCCAGCCATAGCTTAATATCGGGAGTTAACGGGTTTTTTACCATTATCGGAATATTAACACCCGAAACAGCTTCAGCAATTGCCTGCACCGAAAAAGGATTAACCACTGTACGCGCACCAACCCATAATATATCAACTCCATATTTTAAAGCTAATTCCACATGTCTGCTATCAGCAACCTCAACTGTTGTCAATAATCCTGTTTCCTTTTTAACTTGTTGAAGCCATTTCAGTCCTTGTTCACCAACGCCATCAAAGTCTCCCGGCCTGGTTCGTGGTTTCCAAATACCAGCTCTTAAAATATTAACTTGCCTCACAGAAGCTAATTGCCGGGCAGTATCCATAAGTTGATCTTCACTCTCTGCACTACAGGGTCCTGCAACTACCAATGGTAAACTTTTGGTGTCTATCCATTCCTTAAGGGGTAATATCTTTAGTTTAGGACTCAATTTGTTGGTTATTAGTCTTTGGTTATTGGTTATTAACTATTCACCGTTTACTACTCACTATTCACTATTAACCAGCGTCATCTCGTCAATTAAATATCCAGCACCGGCATATTTATCAACTATAAAAAGAAAATAGCGAATATCAATTGAAATATTCCGGCATACATCAGGGTCATACATTAAATCGCTCATGGTTCCTTCCCAACAACGATCAAAGTTAACACCCACAAGCTGTCCATCAGCATTTAATACCGGGCTACCCGAATTACCTCCGGTAGTATGATTACTTGCTGCAAAACCAACATGTAATGTGCCATCCTTATCTGCATAAGCACCATAATCTTTATTATCATATAACTCTCTTAACCTATCAGTTACTACATAATCATAAATATCAGGATCCTCTTTTTCCATTATGCCTTCCAGAGTTGTGAAATGTCTATAATAAACAGCATCTTTTGGTGAATACCCGTTTACTTTTCCATAAGTAACACGTAATGTAAAGTTTGCATCTGGATAGTATCGAGTATCCGGGTTCATCTCCATTTGCGCTTTCATATAGATACGTTGTAAGCTATCGATAGCATTGTTTATAACAATTCTTTTTTCTGCAAACTTAGTTTTGTAGAGAGTTCCCATTTCAGCAGCCATCTTATAAGCCGGATCTTTTATAAGTTTTTTATAATGCTTTGGTTTATAATTATCCAGAAATGATATTAACTTATTTTGTTTATCAAAAATTGATTTTGAAAACACATAATTTGTATATGCTTTATAATCATTCTTGTATTTACTATGAATTTTATTGAAAAATTCCGGTTTAAATTCAGAACTCAGATTTTGATCATATAACCGCAACATTGACGTCATAACATCCTCGTCAATAGGCTTATAATAGTCTTTAAAAAATTTGGATGTTTGACTTTTAAGTTTCAGTATCTCTTCACTGATAGCCTCTTTATTATCAGGGTCGGTTTTGCTAATTGCAACAAGTTTACGAAACCCATTTGCAAATTTTACAATTTCAATTGCCATTCCCGCTTCCATCAGATAATCAGAAGCAATACTAATTGGAGTAAGTTCTTTATATAACTTTTCAAATTCGGGCAATATGGTAGTATATTGATTATTTCCTGAAGAAGCAGCCCATTCAGTAAATCCTTTTTCAAAATTCTGTTTTGCTTCAATTCCCTTCATCCTTTTAACACCACCTCTTTCTCCTATCATTTTTTTCCAGTAGTTAGCAACACGTGCATCCTTTGAAGCATATTGAATACGAACCTTAGGATCTTTTGCAGCATATTTTCCAAAAATATCAAGCCTTGTTTCACGCAATTCAATTTTTTTAGGATTTCCTTGTTCCGTAATCATTTCTACTGCATATGAAGGCAGGTATTCATTTGTGCGTGCCGGGTAACCAAAAACAAATGTGAAATCATCTTCTTCAACTCCGTCAATCGATATTGGGAAATAATATTTTGGCTGATATGGTACATTTTCTTCAGAATATTCGGCAGGGTTACCATCCTTATCAACATAAATCCTAAATAATGAAAAATCACCGGTATGGCGTGGCCACATCCAATTATCAGTATCACCACCAAATTTACCAATATTCGAAGGAGGTGCTCCCACAAGACGTATATCTTTAAAAACCTCCGTAATCATCATATAATAAGAATTACCCTTAAAAAATGGTTTAATGGAGGCCTTATAGGTTGACTTATTTTCAAAATTGGTAATAATTCTTTTGATATTTGCACTTATAACAGTTTTCCTTTCTTTCATTGTCATCTTTTCGTCAACACCTGCCAAAACACTATCGGTTACATCTTTCATTTCGATAAGCAAGGTGGCAGTAAGACCGGGATTAGGAAGTTCTTCATCTTTGTTCATGGCCCAGAACCCATCAGTTAAATAATCATGTTCGAGGCTGCTATGCTTTTGTATTTGACCAAAACCGCAATGATGATTTGTTAGCAATAACCCTTCTCTTGAAATTATTTCGCTTGTACATCCTCTACCAAAAAGTAATATTGCATCTTTAAGACTGCTTTGGTTAATGGAATAAATATCATCAGCAGTTATTTTCATTCCCATTTCCTGCATTTCTTTTTCGTTCATTTGCTGCAAAAGCATTGGTATCCACATACCTTCTCCTGCAACGATTGTTATTCTTGAAAGAACAACAATAACCAACACCAAAATAGTTGACTTAGTATTCATAATTAATTTGATTAATAGGTTTATCTATAAGAAGCCAAAAGTATTGAAAAAAAACGGAACCAGTAGCAAGAACCATTCGACAAGATGCAAGATACGAGATACATTATGAAAGATAATAATTTTAACAGTCTCTATTCTTGGTTTTTGAATCTTGACTCCTTAGTCCAATTATCTTGTCACGTTTAATCTTAAACTTCAAACTTTCGTTATATTTGCAGCTATTAGAAATTTTCGATATTATGACACAAGCTCAAAAAGCATATAAACCTAAAAATCATGTACGTATTGTTACTGCTGCTTCGTTGTTTGATGGACATGATGCAGCAATTAATGTTATGCGGCGAATTATTCAATCATCCGGAGCTGAGGTAATTCATCTTGGACATAATCGTTCTGTCCACGAAATAGTGAATACCGCAATACAAGAAGATGCTCAAGCAATTGCTCTTACTTCATATCAAGGTGGGCACATGGAGTTTTTAAAATATATGTACGACATGCTTACCGAAAAAGATTGTGGACATATTAAAATATTTGCCGGTGGCGGTGGAGTTATACTTCCTGACGAAATAAAAGAACTTCAGGAATATGGAATTACCCGAATTTACTCCCCTGATGATGGTATGGAAATGGGATTACAGGGAATGATTAATGATCTGTTGAAAAAGGCAGACTTTCCTACCGGGAAAAATACAAATTTTGATATTGAAAAGATAGTAAATCGCAATTATGTTGACATAGCGCAATTAATTTCTTCTGCAGAAAATAATCCTGAGCAAACAGCCCCAATAATAGATTCTCTATCGAATAAAATTGAAGGAAAAAAAGCTCCGGTATTGGGAATTACAGGGACAGGAGGATCTGGAAAATCTTCTTTAGTTGATGAAATAGTAAGGCGCTTTTTATCAGACTTTCCCAAAAAAACCATTGCTATAATTTCTGTTGACCCATCCAAAAGAAGGTCGGGTGGTGCATTGCTTGGCGACCGTATACGCATGAATGCCATTGATAATCCTCGTGTTTACATGCGATCACTTGCCACAAGACAATCGAACCTTAGCATTTCGAAATATGTTAAAGATGCCGAGACTATTACTCAGGCAGCCGGTTTTGACTTTATAATACTTGAAACTTCAGGAATAGGACAATCTGATACAGCCATTGTTGACCATAGTGATGTTTCATTTTACGTGATGACACCAGAGTATGGCGCTGCCAGTCAGTTGGAAAAAATTGACATGCTCGACTACGCAGACATTATTGCTTTAAATAAATCGGATAAACGTGGCGCACTTGATGCTTTACGCGATGTAAAAAAACAATATCAGCGTAATAATATGCTTTTTGATGTTGATGTTGATGAACTTCCTGTTTATGGAACTGTTGCCTCACAATTTAACGACCCCGGAGTTAATAACTTGTACACAAATCTGTTAAAAATTGTAGAGGAAAAAACAGGTTTCGAGTTTGTTTCGGAAAATAATTCCATATCACACACTCCCGACAAAATATACATAATCCCACCTAAGCGGGTTAGATATTTATCAGAGATTGCCGAAACTATTAGAAAATATAATGGCTGGGTTAAAAGTCAGAGTAAGGTTGCTCAAAAACTATTCAGTCTTAACCAATCAATCGATCTTGTAAAAGATAGCGGGAAAGAAAATAATGTAGTTTCTCTACAAGAAATTTACAATAGCACTTTAAAAGAACTTGACCCTTACAATAAAGAAATACTTGATAATTGGGAAACAAAGAAAAGATCATATGAAGGTGATTATTACATCTTTAAAGTAAGGGATAAAGAAATAAAGATTGCCACTACAACACAGTCGCTTTCGCACCTAAAGATACCAAAAGTAAGTTTACCAAAATATGAAAGCTGGGGCGAGATTCTAAACTGGGTGTTGAGTGAGAATGTACCCGGTGAATTCCCATTTGCTGCTGGCGTTTTTCCATTCAAACGTGAGGGTGAAGACCCAACCCGTATGTTTGCAGGCGAAGGTGGTCCGGAACGTACAAATCGCAGATTCCATTATGTATCGCGCGGGCTTGATGCAAAACGGTTGTCAACAGCTTTTGATTCGGTTACACTTTATGGTGAAGACCCTGATATAAGGCCTGATATTTATGGTAAAATTGGTAATTCTGGAGTTAGCATATCATGTCTTGATGATCTCAAAAAACTATATTCAGGTTTTAATCTTGCCCACCCAATGACATCTGTTTCGATGACTATTAACGGGCCCGCACCTACAATGGTTGGCTATTTTATGAATGCTGCTATTGATCAACAATGTGAAATTTATATCACAAAAAATAATCTGGAAAAAGAGGTTCAAAAAACAATTGACGATCTATATCAGAAGAAAGGAACAAAGAGACCATCATATCAGGGAAAAATACCAGAAACTAATAATGGACTTGGCCTCATGCTTCTTGGCATAACAGGCGACATGGTGCTGCCTGCTGATGTTTATGCAAAAATTAAAAAAGAAACTCTGTCGCAAGTAAGAGGGACAATTCAGGCTGATATTCTTAAAGAAGATCAGGCACAAAACACATGTATTTTTTCCACCGACTTTTCGCTTAAGCTGATGGGCGATATTCAGGACTATTTCATTAATAATTATGTTCAGAATTTTTACAGCGTCTCCATTTCAGGGTATCACATTGCCGAAGCAGGTGCTAACCCAATAAGTCAGCTTGCTTTTACACTCGCCAATGGGTTTACTTATGTTGAATACTATTTATCAAGAGGTATGGATATCAACAAGTTTGCTCCAAACCTCAGTTTCTTTTTCTCTAATGGCGAAGATCCTGAATATGCAGTAATTGGTAGAGTTGCCCGATTGATTTGGGCAAAAGCTATGAAACTTAAATACGGAGCTAACGAACGTTCTCAAAAGCTAAAATATCATATTCAAACTTCAGGGCGTTCACTTCATGCACAGGAAATTGATTTTAACGATATCCGCACAACATTACAAGCCTTATATGCAATTTATGATAACTGTAACTCTCTGCACACCAATGCATACGATGAAGCTATTACAACACCAACCGAAGAATCTGTAAGAAGAGCTATTGCTATTCAAATGATAATTAATCATGAATTAGGACTTGCAAAAAATCAAAATCCATTACAAGGTTCATTTATTATTGAAGAGCTTACCGAGTTAGTTGAAGAAGCAATACTAAGTGAAATGGATCGCCTTACCGAACGTGGTGGAGTACTCGGGTCGATGGAAACAATGTACCAACGTGGTAAAATTCAGGAAGAAAGCCTGTATTATGAGAATCTGAAACATTCAGGAGAAATGCCAATTATTGGTGTAAACACATTTTTGGGAAGTGGTGGCTCCAAAACAGTTATTCCGGGTGAAATTATTCGGGCAACTGAAAAAGAAAAAGAATACCAGATTAGCATGCTTGAGCAACTTCATAATACCTGGAGCGAAGAATCTAAAGATACCCTTAATACATTGAGGCAAAAAGCAATTAATAATGAAAATGTTTTTGAAGCATTAATGGAAGCTTCAAAATATTCTTCTATAGGACAAATAACTGATGCCCTGTTTCACGTGGGTGGGCAATATAGGAGAAATATGTAGTAGAAACGTTGTTGCGGTTGTCGCGTTTTCATGTTATCAGATTATTTGAACCACAACAGCTTCTCCAACAATAACGATATCAATAACAACAAGATAACAATAAATTTTTTGCTATGATTAATAAAAACATACTAATAATTTACCCGGAAGTAAGCGTAACCAAAGTAGCCGTGTACCGAAATACAGAGCCCATCTTCCTGAAAACCATACGTCATTCAGAAGAAAGCATTCAATCATTTAAACATTTTCTGGATCAAATTGATTTTAGGTTGAATTGTATATTGGATGAACTTGAAAGCAACAATATAAATCTTGAGAATGTTGAACTCGTAATGGGAAGAAGCGGTCTTGTTAAGCCGGTTGAGCAAGGCGTATATGAAATTACACCCACTATGGTTAAAGACCTCAAAACAGGTGTTATGGGAACACATGCAACAAACCTGGGAGGCTTACTTGCCTATGACATTGCTCAAAAGCTTGGCAAAAAAGCATATATGGCAAATCCGGTTGTGGTAGATGAACTATCTGACATTGCACGAATTACAGGTCATCCAATGTTTAAGAGAAAATCAATTTTCCATGCATTGAATCATAAGTTTTTTTCAACACAATATGCTAAATCGGTTCATAAGAAATACGAAGATCTAAACCTAATTGTTTGTCATATTGGAACCGGTGGAATTTCCATTGGGGCGCATGAAAAAGGGCGTGTTGTTGATGTTAATCAGGCTTACGATGGTGGCGGTCCATTTTCCATTACACGTGCCGGTACTTTGCCAATGGGTCAGCTTGTTGACCTGTGCTTTAGTGGTAATGTAACAAGGGAAGAAGTTATGGAAATGCTCACATCAAAAGGTGGGTATTATGCGTATCTTGGGACATCAAGTATTTCTAAAATAAACGAACGTATTGCTGAAGGTGATGAAAAAGCTCTGGCAATTTCGCAGGCACTTTCTTATCAGGTTTCAAAGGAAATAGCTTCTCATTATGCTACATTAAAAGGTGAGGTTGATTGTATTATTCTTACAGGAATAATTTTTGATAGCGAACAGTTTCTGAAAAACGTTAAATCAAGAGTTAGTGGACTAGCACCAATAGCTCTATATCCATCAGCAAACGACTTTGCAGCACTTGCCTCTTTTGGGATTATGGTCCTTAAAAATGAAATTGAAGTTAAAGATTATTAGAAAGTGAGAATGTTTAATTAAATAAGTTGATAATATTGTATAACATACAGACCCTTATCATTTTGAGAGTAATGAAGCCTGTTTTTACTGCAGTAAGAAACTTCAAATTTTATAATTTTTTTGTATTCGCTCTTTTACTTTTCACAACGATTGCAACTGCACAAAGCCAGGTATATATAAACAATCTCGAAAACGAAGCTGGTGAAAGCAACTGGATTGGATTAAGCACAATTGACTCCGGCTATGCTTATTCAGGACATTACTATTCAAAAACCGATTCTCTTAATCCATACGGTCTGGGTATTGAACAACAATTTCCTAACGAACTATATCACACTAACACGATGCTATTTATTAGTGGTTACATAAAAAGTAACGTTAAAAATAACCATGCATTATATGTAGTAACACTTACAGCTGGAGATGAAACTCTTTTCTGGAAAGGGATTCCTCTTGCACCCATCTTTAAAAATGAAAATATCTGGTATTATTTCTCTGATTCAATATTAGTTCCAGGTAACCTTACAGCTAAATCAAAATTAAAAGCATATTTATGGAATCAGAACAGAACCTCTACCACAGGAATAGATGACTTAAAAATTGAATTTAAGGCATTCAAGAATCCCACTTTTATTCCAGTACTATCATATGCAATTTCTGAAAACAAAAGCGATAATTCGATAGTTGAACTTTTTAAGAACAACTATTATTCAATAACTTATGATTATGGTATTAGTATTTACAGCAATACAAATAATAAAATTATTAATAATATAAATTACTATAGTGAACACCAAATAGCTGGAGAGAAAAAATCTTCTCAGCTTAGTTGGAAATTTTCAGGATCCACCAAAATTAAAAACGGTAATAAGTTAAAATTCAGCGCATCAGACCGCAATGATAAGCTTAAACTTGTTATGATATGTAACAATTATAGCCCGGAAATACAATTTGTAATTGAAGAAAAATACAAGCGTAAACCACTGATAAATAGAGAATCATTGATATTTAATTACTCACAACCACCAGATGAAATATATCGCAATAACCGAATACTTGATACGCTAAACTTTCAAAAAGAGTATTGGTTAGATAAACAAGGAGTAAAAATAGGAGAAAGAGAAAATTCACTTTTCATTTATCATACATCTAATATATCTTCGCTTCAGCTTGACAGTGAAAACAATCTACTTTTCGTAAATATGGATTATGATAAAGATCATCCATTTTTTCGTTTTCCCTTAAATCCTGATAGTTCAAACTGGAAAAAAGAAGAATCAACAAGTAAATATAAAAAAGGAGACAAGCGCGAATATCAGTTTAATCTTTATATTGGAAATAATACCAAAACAATTCCACGCTTAATGAAAAACCCAGCAGGGTTTGAAGCTACATATATATGGACTGAGCATGCTGATTTTACAGATATAAAAACAAACAGAGCCACTTATTTTGGTTCTGAAAAAATTGTGCACCCCGATAGTGCCACAGGTGGTTTTATTAAGTTTAATATTCCAGTTACAAAAAGTGTATTTTACGATAACCCCGATAGTATTACTAATTATGCCGCTTCGGCAGGAACATTTCCATCACTTGAAAGTACTATACTAACGGATTCATTATTTTCGGAGTTTCTATTTCATATTGCTGATAAAGGAAGTGAAATTTGTTTGCATACTCCTGAACAGTTTACTACAACTCCTGAGAGGCTGGAAGAAGCATTAGCATACATGCAAACAAACTTTGGCTCGCCTTCTTGGATCGACCATGGAAATAATAATGGTCCTCAAAATAACCGAGAAGATCTTATTTGCGATGCTACTTTGAAAGATTCACCTTATTATGCCATTGATTTGTGGAATAAATATGGAGTTAAATATTTACACAATGCGTATTACGAGGAACTTTTTGTATATAAAGGGTGGCAATTTGAGAGCTCACTTGAGAAGCCTTACAGCGGTTTTGGTGACTTTTTTCCAAAACCAGATTACTACAAACATCCAACCCGGAGTAGTAATATGATTCACTGGACTACAACAAGTGCATTGTTTGTAAAGGAACCTTATTTGTGGAATTATCTGTTCAATATTAAAAAACTACAGAAATTAGTTGATAACAGGGCTGTAGAAATTAATCACACTTATCCACCATGGGTCAACCCTAAAAAAGGTATGTGGACATATGATTCTGACTCAACAATAATTGCCCAACCCGGATTAAACATAGCTCTTGCAAATATGGCACAACTACGCGATGAGGGCAAACTAAATGTATGTACAATTGAAGATTTTCTGGATTACCGCACAGCCATTGACAAAGTTGATTATATACTATTGCCCGATGGTAGAATACGTTTAATCAATAATAGTGATTCTGATATAAACGATCTAACAATGGTTGCAAAAGCAAAAGCGGTAACAGTTAACGGTTTAATTCCAAGTCAAAAGAAGGTTGGCGATGAGATTATTTTTTGGTTTGATATTGGGGTTGGGGAAATGAAAGTTATTAGAATTGTTGGATAGTTATATCTGAATTTGATTTACTCCAACCATCCCAAAAAATTGTCCCTATTTATTATCTCAAAACTTGCGTTTGAATACGTGTTTAACCATTCCTTTTGTATTTTAGTTTTTTTAGGACTCCATTTAAACTCAAATCCGTAGAGTTTACCATCACGTTCCTCCACAAAATCTACTTCCTTTTTATCGTAAGTACGCCAAAAATAATTATTGCTGTAAATGTGATTGTAATGCTGTTTCTTAATACGTTCCATTACCATAAAATTTTCCCACAGCATTCCTATATCATTTCGTTGCTCTACCATGTTAAAATTATTGATGATAGCATTACGTATTCCATTATCGAAAAAATAATAGCGGTTTGATTTTGTAACTTCCTTTCTCAAATTATTTGAATACCCACCTATTTTTTTGATAATAAAGGCTTTCTCCAACAAGTCAATATATCTCGCTACCGTCTGTTTTGATAACCCTAAAGCATTACCCAACTCACTCAACGACACCTCATTTCCAATTTGAAAAGATAGTAACTTTAACAAGTCAAATAACTTATCCGCATTTCTAATATTTTCCAATTCCAATATATCCTTTAGCAAATATGAATTTCTTAATTCGTGTAAATAAGAAGTCTTGTCGTTATTATTTCTAAAGCACAATACTTCTGGATACATCCCAAAAATCAAATAATTCTCAATATTTTGAAAGATGTGCATTCCTCCATATTGCTTTTTGAGTTCAGTAACTGAAACAGGAAATAATATGTTTGTAATACTCCGTCCGGTTAATGGTTCGCCCACTTGTGAAGAAAGATGAAAGGAAGAAGAGCCACTGGCAATAATCGTAGATTTTGGTAGTTTATCAATAAGTATTTTTAGACCCCAACCTATCTTTGAAATTCTTTGAGCCTCATCAACAAAAATATAGTCATAATCCTGAAAAGCAGTCAATATTTTTGACGTATCCTCAGAACTTAATATCATCCTCAATTGCATATCATCACCATTACCAATAAAAATCTTCCCTTTTTTGTCCTCTAACAACTTCTCAATTAAGGCTGTTTTACCAACCCTTCTTGGGCCATAAAGTAAATTTACTTTTCCTTTTTTTAAATATCCGGATTCAGATTCGAAATTTCTAATTATCCACATTGCTCATATTTTTTAGCAAAAATACAACAAAATCATTAATTCGGCAACTTAACTTACCATATTAAATTAAATTTGGCAACTTAACTTACCATATTAAGCTATATTAGGCAACTTTTAGATGAAAATGATTGGTTCTGATTCCTACTCTAAAACACACCCTTAGCAATCTTTTGGATATTATCCGATTTTCCCATTGTATAATAATGTAATACGGGTACACCTGCATCTTTTAATTCTCTTGATTGCTCAATTGCCCACTCAACTCCAACTTGCCTAATTTGTTTATTATCTTTACACTTTAGCACTTCTTTTACCAGGTCGACTGGAAGGTCAACATTGAATGTTTTAGGAATATTTGCAAGGTGGCTTTTTGTAGAAATAGGTTTTAAACCAGGAATAATAGGCACCTTAATTCCTTTTGATCTGCAAAGTTTTACAAAATCGAAATACTTTTGGTTGTCGTAAAACATTTGAGTTACAATATATGAAGCTCCTGCATCTATTTTCTTTTTTAAAAAATACAAATCGCTATCCATATTGGGAGATTCTCCATGTTTTTCAGGATAACCTGCAACACCAATACAAAAGTTCATCGACCGAGTGTTTTCCAACTCTTCATCAAGATAAAGACCATTATTTAATTTTGTAACTTGTTCTATTAGATCGAGAGCATGCTCATTGCCATTGGGTTCCGGTTTAAAAACCCTTGTCCCAGGTTCCGGATCACCCCTAATCAACAACAAATTATTAACACCCAGAAATTGTAAGTCAATAAGTGCGTTTTCAGTATCTTCCTTAGAAAATCCACCACAAATAATATGAGGCACTACATTAATACCATACCTGTATTTAATTGCAGAAGCTATCCCAACAGTTCCAGGTCGCTTACGTACAGTACGTTTTCGCATCAATCCATTACCTGCATTTTCATAAACAACTTCTTGTTGATGATAGGTAATATTTATAAATGAAGGATTAAATTCCACAAGCGGATCAATTGCCTGTTGAGTTGAATCAAAATTATGACCTTTTAAAGGAGGCAATAACTCAAATGAAAACAAAGTTTGTTTTGAGTCATTTATATGTTGTATTACTGTTTTTTCCATTTTGTTTTTTTAAATCATAAGTACAATTTGTCATTCTGAGCATAGCGAAGAATCTCTAAGGGTAATATTATCAACATCTTGAGATTCTTCGCTATGCTCAGAATGACAATTACATTATTGCGAGAAATCAAATATTCATTGGTAATAATTTTTTAATATGTTCAATACTCATATTTTTTCGTTTAGCGTAATCCTCAATCTGATCTGGTAATAATTTTCCAACATTAAAATATTGTGAATCAGGATGTGAGAAATAAAAGCCACTTACAGATGCTGCCGGATACATAGCATAATTCTCTGTAAGGCTTACACCTGTTGCCTCACTAGCATTAAGAAGTTCAAACAATGTTCCTTTTTCAGAATGTTCAGGGCAAGCAGGATATCCCGGTGCAGGTCTTATACCTTTGTATTTCTCTCTTATACTATCTTCAATACTTATATTCTCATCAGAAACATAACCCCAGTATTCCTTTCTAACTTTTTCATGCAATAGTTCAGTGGCAGCTTCTGCAAGCCTGTCGGCAAGTACCTTTAGCATAATTGCGCTGTAATCATCATTTTCATCTGTAAACCGTTTTAGATGCTCTTCAATTCCAAGTCCGGCGGTTACTACAAATCCACCTAAATAATCTGTATATTTAGCAGATTGTGGGGCAATAAAATCACTTAAACACAAATTAGGAATCTCAACTGACTTCTTCTCCTGATTTCTTAGAAAATGAAATTTCGATAACTCTTTTTGCTCATCATCCAGCACCACTACATCATCGCCAAGCGAGTAAGCCGGAAATATCCCTACTGCTGCTTTTGCAGTTAGCCATTTCTCATTAATTATAAGGTCAAGCATATTTTGTGCTTCATCATATAGCTTTTGAGCTTCATCACCTTTTACAGGGTCTTTTAAAATTGCCGGAAATTTCCCATTTAGTTTCCATGCATGAAAAAAGAAAGTCCAATCGATGTATTTCCTTACTTCTGACAAATCAATATTATCAAATACGTTTGTGCCGGTTAATTTGGGAACAACATCTTCCCTTTTGGTAAAATCAGAAGCAAGTCTATTTTGACGCGCACTTACAAGAGTTATATATTCTTTGTCATCAATATTATTAGCATGTTTCTGGCGAAGCCTGTTATATTCTATCTCTGTTTCATCAATAAAAGAATCACTCTCATTTGTATTTAGTAATTTTCCTGCAACGCCAATAACCTTGGAAGCATCGCGTACATGTATTATAGGATGAGAATAATGTGGAGATATTTTCACGGCAGTATGAATTGCCGAAGTAGTGGCTCCACCAATTAGTAGTGGGATACTCATTTTCTTTCGCGCAAGCTCTTTGGCTATATATACCATTTCCTCAAGTGATGGAGTAATCAATCCACTAACTCCCAGTAAATCAGCCCTTTCTTTTTCAACAACTTCCAGAATTTTTTCAGCACTCACCATCACACCAAGGTCAATTACTTCATAATTGTTACAGGAAAGAACTACTCCAACTATATTTTTCCCAATATCATGTACATCACCTTTTACAGTTGCAAGTACTATTTTTCCGTTACTCACCTGTTTACCATTATTCTCAAGTTCAATATATGGCAATAAATAAGCTACTGCCTGCTTCATAACACGAGCACTTTTTACCACTTGAGGAAGAAACATTTTTCCCGTTCCAAAAAGGTCTCCCACCGTGTTCATTCCATTCATTAAAGGTATTTCGATCACATCAATTGCGCTAGACATATGTTTACGAGCTTCTTCAACATCAACCTCAATAAATTCAGTAATGCCTTTAATTAAAGCATGTTCAAGACGTTTATTAACAGGGAGTTCTCGCCATTTCTCAAGCTTCACATTTGAAGCTTGCCCATCATCTACAATCTTCTCCGCAAAAAGAAGAAGCCTTTCGGTAGCATCTTTTCTTCTATTAAGCACAACATCAGTAACAAGACCACGAAGATCATCGGGAATTTCGTCATAAATTTGTAGCATTCCAGGATTAACAATACCCATATCCATTCCTGCTGCTATTGCATGATAAAGAAAAACTGAATGTATAGCTTCACGTACAGTATTATTACCTCTAAAAGAAAACGAAAGATTGCTAACGCCACCACTTACCTTAACAAATGGAAGGTTTTCCTTGATCCAGCTAACTGCGTTAATATAATCAACAGCATAGTTATTATGTTCAGTAATCCCGGTTCCAATAGCCAGAATATTAGGGTCAAAAATAATATCCTCGGGGGGGAAGCCAACAGAAATTAACAGGTTGTAAGCTCGCTGGCAGATAGATGTCTTTCTACTTAAATCAGCTGCCTGACCATCTTCGTCAAAGGCCATAACAACCACAGCTGCACCATAATTTTTTATCAGTTTGGCATGATGCAGAAACTCTTCTTCACCATTTTTAAGGCTAATGGAGTTAACAATCCCTTTACCCTGAATGCACTTTAAACCAGCTTCAATCACCTCCCATTTCGATGAATCAATCATTATTGGTAATCTAGACACATCGGGGTCAGATGCCAAATAGTTTAAAAATGCAACCATCTCTTTTTTGGCATCCAGCATTCCATCATCCATATTAACATCAAGCACCTGTGCTCCGCCTTCCACCTGATGACGAGCAACAGTAAGTGCTTCTTCGTATTTCTTTTCACGTATCAGTCTTGCAAATTTTCGGGATCCACTAACGTTGGTTCTTTCGCCAATATTTACAAAGTTATTCTGCCGATATATTTTTATGGGCTCCAGTCCGCTAACTTCAGTAATATGCTCCTTGTGGGGGATATTTCTCTGGTTATGTTTTTGTGCAATACTAGCAATTACCCTAATATGATCAGGTGTAGTACCACAACAGCCACCCACAATATTAACAAATTTATTTTCCACAAAATCCAGGATATGAACACCCATTTCTTCAGGAGTTTCATCGTATTCTCCAAATTGGTTTGGGAGACCGGCATTTGGATAAACACTAACATTAAATGGTGCAATTTTTGAAAGCTCGGCAAGATGTGGACGTATTTGTTCAGCACCAAGTGAACAATTAAGTCCAACACTTAACATATCGATATGCGATACTGAATTAAAAAAGGCTTCAAGGGTTTGCCCCGACAATGTTCGTCCGCTGGCATCAGCTATAGTTCCCGAAATCATAAGAGGAATACGTAGTACTTTTTCCTCCATTAGCATATTTATCCCGAACAAAGCTGCTTTAGCATTTAACGTATCAAAAATAGTTTCAACTAACAGTAAATCTGCACCTCCATCAATAAGAGCTGATGCTTGTTCGTAATAATTATCTCGGAGTTCATCAAAAGAAACATTGCGATAACCCGGATCGGAAACATCGGGCGACATAGATGCCGTTTTGTTTGTAGGACCCATGGCTCCAGCAACATATCGTGGTTTGTCAGGATTTGCAGCTGTATATTTATCAGCCGCCTGCCTGGCAATTTTTGCAGCATAAAAATTTATGTCGTAAACATATTCCTCAAGGCCATAATCACTCTGTGAAATACGTGTGCCATTAAATGTATTTGTTTCAATAATATCAGCCCCGGCATCTAAATATTCTTCATGAATATTCTTAATAATAGCTGGTTGGGTCAGATTTAGGAGATCGTTATTACCTTTTTGTAATATGTTAACTTCTTTGAATTTCTCACCACAATAGTCCTCTTCTTGTAGCTTGTACCTCTGAATCATTGTTCCCATTGCACCGTCCAGCACAAGGATTCTTGATTTGAGTTCTTTTTTTATGTCAGGCTTCATACTCATATAATATTAATTTACATGATGCATGTCAATAAAATACACAGGTAAAACCAAAATTAACGATTTATTTGACACTGCACTTTAATTTATCATTTCCCCTCCGCCTTAAACGGAAAAGTTAGGTATTGGCACCTTTTCCTTTGCAAGAAGGTTGCCAGGGTTTCGCAGAGCCTAATCTCTCCACCCTTCTTTATAAATCAAGAAGCCTCAGGTATGCTATTTTAGCAAGAGGAACTGAAATACCCGGCAAATATAGAATAAAAATTTATATTTGGAATATGGCATTATATTTGTAAAATCAAGATTTAGAATAAAACAAAGAAATTGTATATGTACAACTTAAAAAAACTAATATCCTATTTAGCATTAATTATTGCAATAACTATTATTAGTAGCTTTCAAGGTAAACATAATAATGGAGAATATGATAAACAATGGGAGAAGGTTGAAAGTTTTGCGCAAAAAGGACAACCACAATCTGCATTAACAATTATTGACGAAATATACAAGTCTGCTAAGAATAACGGAATTTCACAACAGGTTATAAAGTCGTTATTATACCGTTTAAGCCTACAAAGCAGTTATCAGGAAGACCATATTATTAATTCTATTTCCACTTTAAAAAATGAGTTGTCAAGTGCATCGATACCTGAAAAACAAATTTTGCAATCGCTAATCGCTCAACTTTATCATACTTACTATACTACTAACAGATGGAAGGTTAATCAACGTCAACAATTATTAGATGCTGAAAATAATGACATTAACACATGGGATGCAATTACATTAAATAGAGAAATTGAGTTATTCTATGTAGCATCGCTGGAAAATGAAAAAGAGCTTGAACAAATTCCTCTAGATGAGTATGAAGCAATTTTAATGCAAGGTGATTCGTCAAATTTCACTTTATGGCCTTCTCTATTCGATTTGCTTGCAAATCGTGCACTTTCGTATTTTTCTTCCTCCGATATTAAGCTTTCGCAAATTGGCAATACTTCATACATTAATCGTTCTGATTATTTTTCATCAACACCTGACTTTGTTAATCTTAAAATCAGTCCTTATAGTTCTCCACAATCAAAAACGTTAAACCTATTTCAAAAATTATTGACTTTTCATTTAGACCAAAATAATACTGAAGCATTGATTGACCTCGATTTGAAACGATTGCAATATGTATATGAAAATTCGTCACAAGATAAAATTAACAAGGGTAATTATATTGTGGCTCTAACGCGACTTTCAGAAAAATATAACAATCATCCGGTTTATGTATCAATTACGCATAAGCTTGCAGAGCTATACTATATTTCCGGTAATAATTATATTCCTGATTTCAGTGAAAGTAGCAAGCCTGATTTAATATTATCCGATAGTATTTGTAGAATTGCCTTGGATGATTTTCCTGATGTTCATGGTTCGAACAATTGCCGTAATCTACTGGAAAAAATAAATCAGGTTAACTTTGGATTTGACATATCAGGTGCTCATATGCCTAACCAACCATTGTTATCACTTGTTAGTTTTCAGAATATTAACAGGCTACACTTCAAAATTGTAGCTGGTGATCCTAAAGCAAATGCAAATAGAAATAGGCGTAAAGAACAACTTGATAAAGAGCTGAAACAAAAGGAAATAATATCGTGGGAGCAGGAGTTACCCCAAACTATCGATCACCGATTGCATACAGTTGAAATAGAAATTCCGGAACTTGATGAAGGGTATTACATAATTTTTGTGTCAAACGATTCGCTATTTCGATCATCACAAACCATTAAATATAAACCAATTTGGATTACAAACCTCAGCTATATTACCAACGCCAATAAAATTGGTGGTTACACCGATATGTTGACAATAAACCGTGAAACCGGCAAAAGTATTGGTAATGTTGATATAACAATTTACAAACGCGAATACAACAACCAAAGTCAAACATATAATATTAAGGAAATAAGCGAACTAACCACTGACAAATACGGTTACGCCAAAATCGAGCCTATAAGCGCCAGTAATTATGGTACATTTTTATTTATGTTTGAAAAAGATGGCAATCAACTTTTCTCTGAAAATTATCTCAACTTTTATAAACAAAAGGAAAACAAAAAGCCAAAAGTTCATACGTATCTGTTTACTGACAGAGCGGTTTACCGACCGGGCCAAACCGTCTACTTTAAAGGGATTGTGACAGAAGAGCTGGGAGACAATGTAACATTACTTACAAACTATGATACCGAAATTGAATTTATTAATGCCAGCAGAAAAAAAATAAGTACCCCTAAATTTACTACAAACAATAATGGTGCATTTGATGGCGCATTTATTATTCCTCTGGGAGGATTAAACGGCCAAATGACGATTAAATGCAAAACCGGACGTGTTTCATTTTTAGTTGAAAATTATAAACTCCCTACTTTCGAAATAGTATTTGATAGTGTTGCAGGTCAGCCAAAATTAGGAGAAAATGTAACAATTACAGGAATGGCAACAAGTTACTCTGGCATTGCTGTTGATGGAGCAACTGTGAGATACAGGGTTATTCGCAAAACTGTATTTCCATGGCCATACTACTATAGAAACAAAAGATGGTATCCACCAAACCTTAATCGGGAAATTGAAATTGCGAATGGTGAAACACTAACTTCGTCAGATGGTACTGGTACTTTTGAATTTCAATTTGAAGCTATTCCTGATAACGATATTCCGGCAAAAACAGATCCAGTATTTTACTATGAAATTAGTATTGATGTTATTGATATTACAGGCGAAGTACAATCTGGAAATACAAGTGTGAGGCTCGGAAATAAATCTGTTATACTTACGTTTGAAATTCCATCTGCAATTGAGTTATCTGCTGTTAATAATCAAAAAATAATAGCCACTAATCTTAATGGTACAGCAATTAATTTTGATGCAACAATATCCCTTTACAAACTAACGCCCCCCATGCGTTTATTAAATAAACAGCGTTGGTCACGACCTGATTTTTATATTATTCCTGAGGATGAGTTTAAGCAGAAATTTCCACATGATATCTATAAAAATGAGGATGATAAAAATACATGGCATAAAGAAAATATTTTCAAAAAACAAATAAACATAGTTGGACAAACTTCATTTAAAAAGGGGTTTTTAGATATATCAATGCCGGGTGAATATATGATTGTTGCCCAAGGAAAAGACATCTCAGGAAAGCAGGTTGAGACCAAACACTTTTTTACTGTATTTTCAACTACTGGGAGAACAATGCCCGGAAATATGATCAATTGGGCTGTATTAAATAAAAATGTAGCAGAACCCGGAGAAACCCTTAAACTTGTTGTTGGTTCTGCAGCCAAAAGATCACTCTTGATGTATGAAATTGTTAATGGCCATGAGATAATTGAAAGAAAATGGATTACTGTTAGCAGAGGGCAAAAAATAATTGATATTCCGGTAACAGAAGCTTATAGAGGTAATTTCTCAATTAATATATCGATGGTTCGATTCAACCGGTATTACTCAAAAAAGCTTAATGTTACGGTACCGTTCTCCAATAAAAAACTTGATATTAAACTAAGTACTTTTCGCAATCATCTAACTCCGGGAACCAAAGAAGAGTGGAGTGTAACAATAAGCGGTAATAATGGTAAAAAATTAGCAGCAGAATTACTTGCCGGAATGTATGATGCATCGCTGGATGTTTTTAGATCATCCAATTGGCAAATGAACCTCTACCATAATAAAAGACAGTCATCACGATGGGAATCAAATCAATTTAACACTTCATTTTCATCAACACTAATTAATCAGGAACCCAAATACTATAAAGTTAAACATATTGAATATCCATCGGTTAATTGGTTTGGCTATCAATTTAGAGGCAACAATTATTTTGTTCAGGGGACAATGGATGGTGGAATGCGCAAGTCAGAAGTTGTTAACGAAGTAATTAATCCTCTTGAGATTGACAAAGAAGTTGCTGCTGATAAAAATGGTGAGGTGGAACCATTAGAAAGCAATGAACAAAAAGCAATTATTCCATTACGTAGTAACTTCAACGAAACAGCTTTCTTCTATCCAAATTTAAAAACTGATAGCTTAGGAAATGTAGTATTTAGTTTCGACACTCCCGATGCACTTACTGAATGGAAAGTAATGATGTTGGCTTATACTGATGATCTAAAAGTTGGCACACTTGAAAAAAAGATAAAATCGCAAAAAGAGCTAATGATCATCCCCAATGTTCCAAGATTTGTGCGTCAAGGAGATACTTTAGTATTCACAGCAAAGGTCATTAACTTTACAGATAATGAAATAGTTGCAGAAACAAATATTGAGTTCTTTGATGCAATTTCAATGAAAACAATATCATTAATCATTGAAGAAAATATTCAACTAAATACAATAGGACCAAAACAAAGCACCCCTGTTAGCTGGACTATCAGCATCCCTGACAACATAAATATGATTGGGTACAAAATTACAGCTTCAGCAGGCACCTACACAGATGGTGAAGAAAGGATTTTTCCGGTGTTAACTAATAGGATGTTGGTTACAAACGCAATGCCTATGAATGTGAGTGCTTTAAGTACTGTAAATTTCACCCTCGATGGTTTGTCACAGACGGAAAATAAAAGTTCATCTATAAAAAATTACAGATATACTATTGAGTTTACATCAAACCCGGCATGGTATGCAATTCAGGCATTGCCTTACTTAAGTGAGCCTAAAAACAAAAGTAATGTGGCTTTGTTTAATGCTTATTTTGCAAATTCATTATCATCATTTATTGTAAACAGGAATCCCGGTATTAAGGCAGTATTTGAAAGTTGGAAACACCTTACTCCCGATGCTTTTCTTTCAAATCTCGAAAAAAACCAGTCGCTTAAAAATACTTTGTTAGCTTCCTCACCTTGGGTGTTGGACGCTGAAAATGAAACTGAACAAAAACGTAGAATAAGTATACTTTTTGATATAAATCAACTGGCTAACCAAAAGGAAACCTTACTTAACAGGTTACACACAGCTCAATTGCCATCAGGGGCATGGCCTTGGTTTAAGGGAATGCGCGATGACAGAAATACTACTCAAACAATTGTGCTTGGTATAGCAAAACTTCATCACAAAGGTGTATTGGATCTTACCGGCAATAACAAGCGCTTTAGCATGATTAAAAGAGCCATATCATGGTTAGATAATAAAATAGTTGACGATTACAATGAACTGAAGAAAAATAATTACAAATCGATGAAGAACTACCATATTCGTAGTTCACAAACACAATATTTATATTTAAGGGCTTTGCTTGTTGATCTAGTTCCCATTCCCGAAAAATCTAAAGAAGCATTTGATTATTATATTGGTCAGGAAAAGAAATACTGGCTAAAACAATCAAATTTATTGCAAGGGATGATTGCTTTAACTCTCAATAAATTTGGTCATCGTAATAAATCAGAAGCTATTATCCGTTCACTTAAGGAACGATCGCTTTACAACAAAGAAATGGGCATGTACTGGCGAATGGATGCCGGCTGGAACTGGTATCAGGCACCTGTTGAAACACAGGCGATGATGATAGAAACAATGGTTGAGCTGGATAATAATCCAACAATAATTGAGCAACTTAAAATTTGGCTGCTTAAACAGAAACAAACCCAACACTGGAAGACTTCATCGGCTACAGCCGAAGCAGTTTTTGCCCTGTTGATGTATGGTAATAACGATCTTGAAAACAACAACCTAGTTGATATTACTGTAGGAAACCAAACCGTTGATGTAAAGGGTAACCCTGATATCCAGGCTGAAGCCGGAACCGGGTATTTCAGCACATCATGGTCAGGAGATGAGATTACGAAAGAGTTTGCCAATATTTCGGTAACTAATCCCAACAATAATATTGCCTGGGGAGCTGCATATTGGCAGTATTTTGAAGATATGGATAAGATAGAATCACATGATTCACCATTGTCCATAAGCAAAAAATTGTATGTTGAAAAGCTTACCGATGAAGGTATTGTATTGGTTGCTATTGAACCTAATCAGATATTGAAAACCGGTGATAAAGTAGTAGCCAGATTAATTATTACTACCGATAGGAATATGGAATATATTCATTTGGAAGATATGCGTGCAACTACTTTTGAACCTGTAGCACCAACCTCAGGTTACACTTATGAAGGTGGATTATGGTATTACAAAAACATTACCAATGTAAGCACCGATTTTTTCATCCGTCAACTGCAAAAAGGAACATATGTGCTTGAATACCCAATGTTTATAACGCAAAAGGGTGATTTTACTAATGGTATCGCAACCATACAAAGTATGTATGCACCTGAGTTCGCTGCGCATTCGAGTGGGTTGAGAGTGAAAGTTGGTGAAGAGTAGATTTCTATTTTGTAAGTCCATTTCTTAGTCCCTTGTCCTTTTTTTCCACATGAATAGAAAGGTATCTGTTCGCTATCTATTCCCCATCATTTAATAATATATTAAATAGTTGTATTTTTGATGGATTACTAGTAATTATACATATTAGCAGGACTGTTAAATAAGAAAACACGAACTTAATGAAGAGAAAACCAACCTATCATGAACTAGAACAAGAAGTTGGACTTCTTAGGAAAAAGTGTAAATCATTTGAGAATGAAGAAAGGTATCGACAAATGTTTCAGTTCTCACCAGATTCAATTATTATCCATGATTTAGACATGAGTATTATTGATGTCAATAACGCTGCTATTAAAGAGTTTGGCTATCAAAAAGAGGAATTACTTAAAAAAACCATATTTGAATTACATACTAATGAAGAACTACAACATTCCAGTAGGGTGTTAAAGACTGTTAATGAAAAAGGTATATCGAAAGTTGAAACAAAGTTTATTAAAAAAGATGGTTCCTTTTTTTGGGCTGAAGCCACCCCATGTAAATATATACTCAAAGGCAAACCTATAATTCATGTTGTTATACGAAATATCACCAAACGTAAAAAAGTAGAAGAAAAATTAAAAGAAAGTGAAGAAAAATTTCGTAAAGCATTTGCTACCAACCCAGATGCAATAACTATTAGTAGAATAGAAGACGGAGTTTTTGTAGAAGCAAACAAAGGTTTTATGGATATTATGGGATATCAACCTAATGAGGTAATTGGTAAAAATTCACTCGAACTTAATATTTGGGCAAACCCAGATGATAGAAGCCGATTAATAAGAGGGTTAAATAAAAAAGGGATTATCAAAAATTTTGAATCTCTGTTTTGTACAAAAACTGGAGATTTTAAAAATGGCTTATCATCAGCTAACATAATTTATTTAAATGCTAAACCACACCTACTCAACATTTCTCATGACATCACCGAACGTAAAAGGGCAGAAAAAGTTCAAAAAATATTGTACAATATCACTAATGCAGTACTTACCACCAACAATCTTGGTGAATTAATTGGTATCATAAGTGAAGAAATGGGGACAATTATTGATACATCCAACTTTTTCGTGGCTTTATATGATGAAAAAACAGATACTTTTTCTCTACCTTACTATAGAGATAGTTTTGATAAATTTATTACTTTTCCAGCAGCCAAAACAATTACTCGTTATGTGGTTGAAACAGAAAAATCATTGCTGGCAAATTTGGATAAACTAACGGAACTTGAAAAAGCTGGTAAAATAGAACTACATGGAACAGATTCGCTTATATGGCTTGGTATCCCTCTTAAAGTTAGCGAAAAAGTAACTGGCGCTATGGTCACTCAAAGCTATACCGATAAAAACGCTTTTAACGAATCGGATAAAGAACTGCTTGAAATTATCTCCAGCCAAATTAGCCTGGCTATTCATCGTAAAAAAACAGAACAAGAACTACAAATTCTAAACGAGGAACTAGCTTCTCAAAATAAAGAGTACGTTGTATTAAACAAAGAACTGAATGAGAGTGTTGAGCATATTAAACAAATTAATGCAGAATTGAATAAAGCTAAAGAAAAAGTTGAAGAGAGTGAGAAAAAATATAAAGCGCTATACGAAAATGCGCCTTTGTCTTATCAATCACTTGATAATAATGGAAATTTTATTGATATAAATCCAACATGGATTAAAACTCTTGGCTATACACGTGAAGAAATAATTGGGAATTGGTTTGGCGATTTTTTACACCCAGATTTTGTTGAACATTTTAGAAAGAATTTTTCTAATTTTAAAAAAAATGGATTTATTCATAATGTACAATTTAAGATTAAGCATAAACAAGGAAATTATTTATTCATTGCTTTCGAGGGTATAGTTGGTTATAATCCCAATGGTAGTATTAAACAAACCTTCTGTACTTTTAAAGATATAACAACAGAATTTTACGTGAAAGAGGAGCTTATAAAAGCTAAAGAACATGCTGAAGAAAGCGATCGCCTGAAATCTGCCTTCCTTGCCAATATGAGCCACGAGATCCGAACACCCATGAATGGCATTCTTGGTTTTTCCAAATTGTTGAAAGAACGTGGCCTAACCGGCAAACAGCAGCAAAAGTATATCGACATCATCGAAAAAGGAGGAGCCCGGATGCTCAACATCATAAATGATATTGTTAATATTTCGAAAATAGAATCAGGGCAAATGGAAGTTAATATACAGTTATCAAATATTAACGAGCAAATAGAATATATTTATACTTTCTTCAAACCCGATATTGAAGGAAAAGGTATGCAATTTTCATTCTTAAATTCTTTACCTTCAAAGGAAGCAATCATTAAAACCGACCGTGAGAAAGTTTATGCGATATTGACTAATCTTGTAAAAAATGCTATCAAATACAGTGAAAAAGGCTCCATAGAATTGGGCTATAACCTAAAAAAGGATAGTGAGCTTCCCGAATTGGAGTTTTACATAAAAGATACTGGAATAGGTATTCCAACAGGAAGACAGGAAGCCATCTTTGAGAGGTTTATACAAGCTGATATTGAAGATAAACTGGCACGACAGGGAGCAGGATTGGGCTTATCTATTTCAAAAGCTTATGTAGAAATGCTTGGTGGTAAAATTTGGGTGGAATCGGAAGAAGAGAACCTGACTGCTGGAAAAAAAGGAGGAAGTACATTTTATTTTACGCTTCCATACCAACCCCAAATAAAAATTGAAAATATCGACAGGCATGAAATTTCACATCCCATTGAATTGTCATCGATAAATAATTTGAAAGTATTAATTGTTGAAGATGATGAAGCATCGGAAGAGTTTATTTCGATTATTGTCCAAAAATTTGCAAACAAGATTTTAAAAGTAAGAACGGGGGCAGAAGCCGTTGAAGCCTGCCGTAATAACACTGACATTGATTTGGTGCTGATGGATATTCAGTTACCTAAAATGAATGGTTATGAAGCAACTAGGAAAATCAGAGAATTCAACAAAGACATGATAATAATTGCACAAACAGCCTTTGCCATAAAAGGAGATAGTGAAAAAGCAATTGCTGTTGGTTGCAATGATTATATTACCAAACCAATTAAAATAGAGGAATTGGAAAAATTGATTGTTAAAAATATGTAGAATAAATGATTAAATAACGTTTGATACCCATATTAAAATTCAGTTTTTTAAGTAAAACACAAGATATCCTGAATAATGACCTGATATACTAAGATTTTGAAAATTAAATTTTAAGTCTTAAAGGAATGAACAAAATAATAAATAAGTTATTATTTAATTATAACAATAAAAACAAACCTACTACCGAAGAGGTTCGAAAGCAATTGCTCTCAATAATATTAATTGTAAATATACTGGCTTTCCCTATGTTGATTCTTGGTACACTTGAAGCAATTAAATTGCAACAAATTTATACTGGAATCTCTTTTGCTGTATTTTATTTGCCAATTCTGTCAGCATTTTTATTTCAAAAAAGACTGCCATATAAAATAACCGTTTTTTTACTTCTTTTTAGTGGTTTTTCGATAGGCGTGATTAATATTATTGTATATGGATTTAGTGGGGCCGGTTTACCAATCTTTTGTGTAATAGCTGTTTTAGCAGCATTATTTTATGGTATAAGGGCTGGATTTATAACGATCTTCACATGTAGTATCCCTATGTTAATTGTTGCAGTTTTTATGACCAACAATTTACTATCTCCAGGCGTGGATTTGATGGAAATATCAACTTTAGCAATATCCTGGGCGACAGCAATTATAGTAATGTTATTTTTGGGGAGTATAATGATTTATGCATTTGGAATCATCCAACGAAATTTAATTAACGCTTTAAATTATTCAAAAGCCCAGACAATAGATTTATTAAAAGCCAATAATAAACACGAAGCAATTAATGAAGAGTTAAGACTTACTAATGACCAACTAATCATTGCTATAAACAAAGCAGAAGAGAGCGACCGACTAAAATCAGCGTTCCTTGCTAACATGAGCCACGAAATACGTACACCCATGAATGGCATTTTAGGTTTTGCCGGATTATTGAAAGAACCTAACCTCACGGGTGAAAAGCAGCAAAAGTACATCCAAATAATTGAAAAGGGAGGAGCGCGTATGCTCAATATCATCAATGATATTGTGAGCATTTCAAAAATAGAATCAGGACAGGTGGAGATTACTTTAAAGGAAACGAATATTAACAAGCAAATCGAGTATATTTATACTTTCTTCAAACCTGAGGTTGAAAAAAAGGGAATGCTGTTTTCATTCAGAAATTCTTTACCTTCAAAGGAAGCAATCATTAATACCGACCGCGAGAAAGTTTATGCAATACTTACAAATCTTGTAAAGAATGCTATCAAATACAGTGAAAAAGGCTCCATAGAATTTGGCTATAATCTAAAAAAGGGTAGCAAGCTTACCGAGTTGGAGTTTTATGTAAAAGATACAGGAATAGGTATTCCATTAGACAGACAGGAAGCCATCTTTGAGAGATTCGTCCAGGCTGATATTGAAGATAAAATGGCTCAACAGGGAGCAGGACTAGGATTATCTATTTCAAAAGCTTATGTAGAAATGTTTGGTGGTAAAATTTGGGTGGAATCGGAAGAAGAGAACCTGACTGCAGGAAGAACAGGAGGAAGTACATTTTATTTTACGCTTCCTTACCAACCCCCAATAAAATTGGAAAATATCGACAGGCATGAAATTTCACATCCTTTTGAATTGTCATCGATAAATAATTTGAAAATATTAATTGTTGAGGACGATGAACCATCGGAAGAGTTTATTTCAATTATTGTCCAAAAATTTGCAAACAAGATTTTAAAAGTAAAAACGGGAACAGAAGCCATGGAAGCCTGCCGCAATAACCCTGACATTGATTTGGTGCTGATGGATATTCAAATACCTGAAATGAATGGTTATGAAGCAACGAGTAAAATCAGGGAGTTCAACAAAGACGTAATTATAATTGCACAAACAGCCTTTGCCATGGAAGGTGATAAGGAAAAAGCAATTGCTGTTGGTTGTAACGATTATATTTCGAAACCAATTAAAATAGAGGAATTGGAGAAATTGATTGTTAAATACATGAAGAAAGAATAATTACAGGCTCTATTTCTAATTCTTAACCTCTAATACTGCTCTGTTAAAAGTAGTGTTAATGCTATGATAAATAGGATAAAATCCTTTCTCATCAAGAATATTTCTACCTACAAAAGCTCTGAATATGCTTTGATTTTTTCTTTAGAAATTTCAACATCATAATCGCCTTGTTTAATTCCTTTTCATATGCGTAAGCTACGAGTTCAAAGTAGATTGAGTTATCCCTTTTAAACTCCTTGTCAAATGAATTAAAATCTATAAACTCATTTAGCCTGGCCCTGTTTCTATCTGTATAATCAAAAGCAAACTGAAAAATTAAACCTTTGTTTGCAAGTATATTATAATATGTGTGAATTGAATCTGTTATCAATATTTACAATTCTATCTCCGGCCATAATGCTAACTTTTTCGAATGGTCCGCCGTGAATAGGATTTCTAACAGTAATTGTCTCTTTTTCAATACGAAACGAAATTCGAGGAAAAAGGAAGAAATTTGCTAAAAAGATAACATTTGTTAAAATGAAGACTGATTACTAAAGTGATAGTTTTTATATCAAATAATTGTATTTTTGAAATATGAAAATTGAATATTACTTTGAACAATAATATATAAACTTTTAACTCTAAATTAGTGCAAAAATTCGGGTTTATATACTTAACCAATCTAACATAATGGATAGATATCTAACAAAAATAAATTGTAACGAATGTTCTGTAAAATCTAACTGTTTTATTCAAAAAACAAAAGATACAGAAGAATTTTATAGTTTACAAAAAAACCAAATTAGTTATAAAAAAGGGGAAATAATTATTAAAGAGGGTACCCGTGTAACAGATATATTATATGTTATTGATGGTTTAATTAAAGTATATATTGAAGGTCCTGAAAAAAATATTATCATTAAACTACTTAAACGTGACGACTTTATTGGATTAACATCGTTGTTTGGTGATGATACATATTATTTCTCGGTTGCAGCCCTAAAAGAAACCCGGGTCTGTTCAATTGATCGTGAAGCCATTAAAAATTTAATTACTCAATGCTGTGAGTTTTCCCGTGTATTATCTGATTGGTATTGTAAAAATTATAACATTATGCTTACCAAATGTTTAAATTTGGGTCTTAGGCAATTAAATGGTAAACTTGCAAATATCTTGTTATATTTAAATAAAGAAGAGTTTAAAGAAGTTGATGTTTTTTCTTATATAAGCAGAAAAGATTTGGCCGAATTGTGCGGAATGTCCATGGAAAGTGTTGTTAGAATTTTATCAGAATTCAACAATGAAAAAATAATTGAACTAAAAGGGAAAAAAATTGAGATAAAAAATCTTAAACGGTTAATAGAGATAAACCAAAAAGGATAATTTACATTTCAAATTTCCAAGCCTTAGTTCAATAAATCACTGAAATTTCAAGGACTATTCAAAGGAAATAAACGACCTTGTCATATTTTCCTAACAGTGTAACAAGATTTTTCGGTTGCAGTTTCAAGCATTTTCATAAGGAACCGAAACTGATAACCACAAAATTTACCAATCCAAAAGCACTTCGTAACAAGGCTTTACATACTCCAACCTTATTTTAATATTAAATCAATAATATTATTGTTTCATTTTATCATAAAATAATTTGATAAATCTCAATTTTACTTATAACGCCTCACCCCCTATTTCACTAGTAACCAACCATAGAAAGACACTAATTTTGTTTTATGTTAATTGTACAATTTTTTCGATTAAAATTTAACTAAAGAAGGGCATAAAAATGTATAAGCAAAAAAGTGAAATAATTAAGCAAATCCAATCTTATCATAAACAAGTAGCCAAATTATACTATGGACTTTATGAAAAAATTGAAGACAAAGAAATGAAATTGTTGGTATATAATTTATACGAACATGAAAATTTTCGAGACAAATACCTTGAGAAACATAAAAAAGTTGCTGAAGCTATAAAAGGCGGTTTAGATTTTCCTTGTAATAAATTATCAAATCAGATATCTGATTGTTTCAAAAATATTAACACAGAATCTGACTTGAACATGGAAGAATTGATAAAATTAGAATTGTATTTTGACGATTGCCTTATTAAACTTTATAACATTTTGGCATCCGAAAATGAACTAAGCGATACCGTTGCTAATATATTTTATTATATGTTAAAGAAAACCAAAAAAGAAAAAACTATGCTAACCAATATGTTCTATAATTCAAAAAATAATGTGCACAATATTGCTCATCACGAATTATTTAGTTTATAGACTATCATCAATATTTAATATACAAAAAAAATGAAAAGTACAGATGTATTAGTAATTGGGGGCAGTGCAGCAGGTTTGGTTGCTGCTCTCACAGCCAAAAGCTTTTATCGCGAAAAAACAGTTACTGTAGTTGCAAAAGATGAAAAAACACTTGTTCCTTGTGGCATACCTTATACCTTTGCATCAATTGATGGAACAGATAGTAATATTTTACCTTCTGATAAAATGTTTAAAAACGCAAACATTGATCTAATAATCGGAGAAGTTACTTCTATTGATCCCAAGAACAAAACTTGTGTTTTAAAAAACAAAGATGGTATCTCGTATAAAAAACTAGTTCTAGCTACAGGATCAACTCCCTCAATTCCTAGATGGTTAAAAGGAGCCGATTTAGAAAATGTCTTTACAGTTCCTAAGAATAAAAATTATCTTGATTTAATGAAAACCAAACTAAATCAATGTAAAAAAATTGTTGTTGTTGGTGGAGGATTTATCGGTGTTGAACTTTCTGATGAACTTAAAAAAACCGGTAAAGAAATTACCCTTATAGAAAAATTACCCCATATTCTGGGGTTATGTTTTGATGAAGAAATATCCATTAAAGCAGACGAAGTACTGAGAGAAAATGGAGTAATATTAAAAACGGGTATAGGTGTTCAGGAGTTATCAGGTGATAAAAAAGTTAACAAAGTATTACTTGAAAACGGAGAAATCATTGATACAGATGCGGTAGTATTATCTATAGGATATCAATCAAATACTAAACTGGCAAAAGAATCGGGCATAACTATTAGCAAAGAGGGTTGTATTAAGGTTGATGAATACATGAGAACTGATTGTCCTGATGTTTTTGCAATTGGGGATTGTGCGCAAAAGTATGATTTTATTACTCGAAAACCCTGCTGTACAATGTTGGCATCAACAGCATGTGCCGAAGCACGGATTGCAGGTTATAATCTATTTAAACTCTCTGCAATTAAAACTTTCAGCGGAACTATTTCAATTTTTTCAACAATGATAGGAAATACTGCATTTGGTGTGGCAGGAATTACAGAGGCACAAGCAATTAAAGAAGGATTTGATGTTGTTACAGGAGTATTTGAAGGAATGGACAAACATCCAGGTACATTACCTGGGGCAAAAAATCAGCTTGTAAAATTGATTGTTGGAAAAGAATCTAGCATTATTTTAGGTGGCGAAGTAATTGGGGGTCATTCTGTAGGGGAATTAACGAATATTATTGGGATTATTATTCAAAACAGGATGAGTATTAACTCCATCCTAACCTGCCAAATAGGAACCCACCCTCTGCTAACAGCTTCACCAGCGGGATATCCTTTATTAAAAGCAGTAAGTGATATTGCAGTTAAAACAAACCATTTATAAACCTTATATCAATTAGCAATTAAAATAAGCCTTGAAATCAAAATATTTTTTTCTTAATTACATGAGATAATATGGAAAAGATGAAGATTTTAAGGCTCATTTTAGTTTTAATATGGTATTATATTCATTTTCTATAAAAGAGGTGTTGAACATATTTGTTCGAAATTTTGATGTTGTAAAATAATATAACAACCATTATGTGTTAAACATAATAAAAAAATCCACAATGTTGTTCCTCTTTGCCATCCCCTGGCAAATAGACAGCTCAAAATATTCTACTACAAAATGGGGGAAATCAGATGACAATTGGAACGCTGGCCAGGCAGGTTTAGGGGAGTGCCCCTAAACCTCTATCTGGACATGTATGGACTTCTTGATTCATACGGTTCTTATTGATCAGACAAATATTGGATTAATTAACAGCCTTATACCAACCTAAGTTTGCCAAATAGTTATTTTAACACAAAACCAGAAAGGAC
>CAYWRM010000001.1:0-273038 GCA_964460905.1 uncultured Lentimicrobiaceae bacterium | reverse complement strand
GGTTTCTGAAAGAGAAGGAAGTAAATATACTGAAAATGATTTGATTGAGTTGGAAAACGAGAGTTTGAAAACGGTCAACGTTATTTAGGCATTGACATTTCCCACCTTCAAACTCCCAACTTATGACTTCTGACTTCCGACAATTCTAACTTCCAACTCAAAATTTTTTATACCTTTGATGTCTAACTTTAAAATTTCTGCTATGGAAAATGAAATGCACGATTTTGATGGTCTTGGTTCAGGATCATGGTTATTTATTGTTTTTATTATTATTTTCTACATTTACGTATACTGGCGTATTTTTGAAAAAGCCGGAAAACCGGGTTGGGCAGCAATTATACCTATCTACAATACAATAATATTATTAGAGATTGTAGGAAAACCCTGGTGGTGGCTACTTCTGTTTTTAATTCCAGGTGTAAATATAATTTTTGCTATTTGGATGACAAACCTCCTTTCGATAAGTTTTGGAAAGGGAGTAGGCTTTACAATTGGGCTATTATTATTAAATTTTATTTTTTACCCTATTCTTGCATTTAGCAATGCAGAATATAAAGGACCTGCTGGTATTCAGGCATAAGTTGTTATTAAAAGATAATAGCGCTTAAAGGTCTTTATTTAAAATAGGCTAAGGTTTAGAACTGATTAAAACCTATAATTATTCTAAACCTGCTTCTAAACACAAATTACATTCTAAATAACAATGAAACAGAAAGTTAAAGATCTGCTCCATATATTAGTAATTTATATTATTGCACTATTTGCTGCAATGCTAACATTAAAATACGCTCTCATTACAAATATATTGTGGAAAACAGCTTTGGCAGATTTAGTAGCTACAGTAATAATCTTTTTATTTAGCTTTAAGTATAAAAATTCAAGTATCTACGACCCATATTGGAGTGCGGCACCAATTTTTATTGGTATATATTGGCTCTTTAACTCGGGACAAATTGATTTTTATTACAAAATAATGTGGGTAATAATTGTGATTTGGGGTACTCGTTTAACTTGGAACTGGATATTGAAATGGGATGGAATGGAAGATGAAGACTGGCGATATGTTAACATTAAAAAAAGAACAGGCAAATTTTATTGGCCTACTAGCTTTATGGCAATTCACTTGTTACCAACTACATTAGTGTTCTTAGGATTAACACCTGTTTTTTATGCATTTAACTCTTCAGTTACTTCTCCAAATTCATGGTTAACTGTAATTGCTGTAGTTTTTACAATGGGAGGAATATATCTTGAAAAAACCGCAGATGATACATTAAGAAGACATATTAAAGCAGGAAACAGTAAAACCGAAAAATTACAACGCGGAGTTTGGACAATAATAAAATATCCGAATTATGCAGGTGAAATTTTATTTTGGTGGGGATTGTATTTTATGTCTATTGCCATTGATATTTCGTTATGGTGGACAATATTTGGCCCAATCTCAATCAATTTACTTTTTGTTTTTGTCAGTATCCCAATGATGAGAAAAAGACTAGCCCATAAAACTTATTAATGTGAATTTGAGGTAATAATTTGTACTTGCATTCATAAAAATGGAGTGATAGAGTAGTGGAATTTTATAGTTGATCAATACTCCACACCTCCAATACTCCAAAGTAATATTGTTTTAACGCGCTGATTTATAGTTTAATCGAACTCAGATACAATATTCCTATAACTCCTGTGCCTGTATTGCTGTAATAACGACTGTATTTACGATATCGGCTACTAAACAACCGCGGCTTAAATCATTAACAGGCTTATTCAAACCTTGTAATACAGGCCCAATTGCTACTGCATTAGCTGATCGCTGAACTGCTTTATAGGTATTATTTCCGGTATTCAGATCGGGGAAAATAAATATTGTAGCTTTCCCGGCAACTTTACTATCAGGCATTTTTGTTTTTGCTACTGATGCATCAATTGCTGCATCATACTGTATAGGTCCTTCCGTTTTTAAATCAGGACGACGCAGCCTGACTATTTCTGTAGCCTCTCTCACTTTTTCCACCTCCTTACCTTTACCAGAACTCCCGGTTGAATAAGAGAGCATAGCAATTCTGGGCTCAATACCAAACATAGCAGCTGTTTCAGATGAACTAATGGCAATGTCAGCAAGTTGCTCAGCATTGGGGTTTGGATTAACAGCACAATCACCATAAACCAGCACCCTGTCTTCAAGACACATAAAAAATGAACTAGACACAATTGAAATACCTGGTTTTGTTTTAATAAATTCAAATGCAGGCCTAATAGTATGCTGAGTTGTATGAGCAGCTCCCGAAACCATTCCATCAGCATGCCCCTTATGTACCATCATAGTACCAAAATAACTAACATCATACATGGTTTCTGTAGCTATTTCCTTTGTTATGCCCTTATGCTTTCGCAGTTGGTAATATTCAGAAGAGTATTCTCCAATAAGGTCATTATCATACGGATCAATTACAAATGCTCCTTTCAAGCTAATGTGTAATATATCTGCTCTTTTAAATATTTCATCTTCGTTTCCAAGCAATGTAATATCAACTACATTTCTTTTTAATAATATGCTTGCTGCACGTAATACCCTGTCATCATTTCCTTCGGGCAATACAATATGTTTTCGATTTTGTTTAGCCCTGTTAAAAAGCTCATATTCAAACATTAAAGGTGTAACAACATTAGATTTTGCTATGGCAATCTTTTTAGCTAATTCTTCAGTATTAACATACTTTTCAAAAAGGCCAAGAGCTGTAGCAAGTCGTTGCTCATTTTGAGGCAATAGTATTGGTCTTACATTATTTATATTAGCTGCAGCAACAAATGTATCCGACTCAACGGAGAGTATAGCAACAGGTAATTTTTTCAATCCATATATTAGTTCCTTAAATTGGTCCTGAGGTTTTACACATGTAAGTAATATACCTGCAATTTTAGGAAAATTATCACTTAACAATGTTAATGTTAATCCCATTAGCACATCAAGTCTATCACCGGGAACTATTACTAATGTACCTGCACTTACTTTCTGCAATACATTCTCAATATTCATAGCTCCTATCTTAAAATCTCCAACATCATAGCTAAGGCTATCCTCATCACCGTAAAACTGCTTTGCATTAATTGCATCCTTAATCTGACGCATTGTTAATTTCTGCAAAAAAGGGTCATTTGGAATTGTAAAACTTATCTCATTATCAGGCATAAGGTTACCCAACAATTGCTTAACCTCATTAACATCTTCTTTATGAACTCTGTTAACAATTGTGCCGATTTGCAAGCATTTTTCTCGTGCAAGAGTATCTCTGAGTATTTGAATCGAAACCGCAACCTCTGAAATATCCTTTTTATAACCACTTACAACCGCAATAATCGGACATCCAAGATTATTTGCAACTCTCAAATTAAAATCAAATTCATATGTACTTAAATGGCCTCTATAATCACTACCTTCAACTAAAATAAAATCACATTCTGCTTCAAGCATCATATATTTATTAAGAATAGTAGTTTGTATACCTTCAGTATCCCCAATCCTATGAAAATTATTCATCTCACTGCTTGTTAACCCGTACATTGATTCATAATTAAAAGCAAGATTATAGTGCGATGAAATTAGCCGAATGTGATTGTCCACAACTTCACTAGAGCCTACTATTGGTCGGAAGAAGCCTATTTTTTTAATGTGCCTCGATAGAAAATCCATTATACCCAGTATTATCATCGATTTACCAGCATCGGCTTCAGCAGCTGCTATGTATAGATTTTTTGACATTGATTAATCAAGTTATAATATTTATGTTTGAAACGGCAAAAATACTACTTTTGAAATCTTCAAACTACAACCATGGGAAAAAACTACAGATTAATCGAGGTTACAGATAAAAGAACGATCAAGGAGTTTCTTGATTTTCCAGCAACTCTTTATAAAAACGATAAAAATTGGATAAGGCCATTGGATGAAGATATTGAAAAGGTATTTAACCCAAAAAAGAATAAGTTGCTTAGAAGAGGAAATGCTATTAGATGGATACTTAAAAACGAAACTAACAATATAGTAGGAAGAATTGCAGCTTTTTATAATGAACAAAATATCAAAAAATATGATCAACCAACAGGAGGTTGCGGCTTCTTTGATTGTATTAATGATAAATTAGCTGCGAAAAGTCTTTTTGATGCATCAAAAATTTGGCTCGAGAATTATAAAATTGAAGCCATGGATGGGCCTATAAATTTTGGCTCCCGCGAAATTTTTTGGGGTTGCCTTTCAGAAGGTTTCTTTGAGCCAGTCTATAAAATGCCATATAATCACAAATATTATAATGAACTTTTTGAGAGTTATGGCTTCAAAATTTTTTTTAATCAGCTTACATTTTATTCCCCTCTTGTTCAAGGAAACCTTGACCCTGCTATAACAGCAAAAGCTAAAGAAATCAGAAAAGATCCAACCATAAAATTTGAGTTTCATAACAAAAAGAATCCATCAAGAACAGCTAGTAATTTCATGGAGGTTTTTAATGAAGCATGGGCAAAATTTCCTGGTGTAAAACCTATTACCCTTGCTCAGGCTTCTGCGCTTTTCAAGTCAATGAAACAAATTATTGACCCTAAACTTATAATATTTGCATTTCATAATAATAAACCAATTGCTTTCTTCATAATGATTCCTGATTTGAACCAGATAATTAAAAATTTTGGAGGAAATTTTAACCTGGTAAATAAAATGAAACTACTATTTGATTTAAAGATTAGAAAGGTATGTACCAGAGCGATAGGATTGATATTTGGTGTGATTCCTGAATTTCAAGGCAAAGGTGTTGCCGAAGGTATGATAGTATATTTTGAAGATGAAATTGCCCATGGTGTTAACTACACTGATCTAGAAATGAACTGGATAGGAGACTTTAATCCAAGGATGATTAAACTTGTAAAACAAATTGGCGGAAAAGTTAAGAAAAAACATATAACATATAGATATCTATTTGATAGAACAAAGGAGTTCGAACGGGCAAAAATATTGTGAGAAATTTTGGTACTTTTGTTTTACAATAAACTATTACTCTAATAAATTAAGCATCTATGAATAAGTCAAAAACTTTTTTGAGAAATTACAGCATTATTATGCTTATATTGCTAATATTTAGCTCTTGTAGCGAAAAGAATAAGCAAGCTCCTCCTCCACCTGAAATACCGGTTGTTGAAGTAATTCAAAAAGATGTGCCAATTTATCAGGATTTTGTAGGACAAGTATACGGTCAATACGACATTCCAATACGCGCAAGAGTAAGTGGTTTTTTAGATGCAATTCATTTTGACGAAGGCAGGTGGGTTAAAAAAGGGCAACTGCTTTATACTGTAGATCCCGACCCATTGGAAGCTGAAGTAGCTGTTGAAATGAGTAATCTTGCTGAAGCAAAAACAGAACTTGCAAAAGCTGAGAGCGATTTGGGAAGGATAAAACCTCTTGCCAAAATTAATGCCGTTAGCAAAAGTGACCTCGATGCAGCACAGGCACAATATGATGCAGCCGTTGCTAATGTTCAGGCAGTAGAATCAAGTGTTAGGATTGCAAATATAAACTTAAGCTATTCATGGATTAAATCTCCAATTACTGGATTAATTGGGAAAACTGAAGCTAAAGTTGGCGAGTTTGTAGGTCAGGACCCAAACCCGGTTATATTAAACACGGTTTCAACCATTGATACTGTCCATGTTGAATTCTACCTTGTTGAATCGGATTATTTGGGAATTGCGCGTAATTTTATTGCAAGTGTAAAAGAAGAAAAAGATGCTAACTATATTAAAGAAGAAAATAAAAAAGGCCAGCTAAAATTAATATTATCAGATGGTTCTACTTTTAAGTATGAAGGTAAAGTTAAGTTTGTTGATAGGGAAGTTAATCCTGAAACAGGATCACTGCTTATACAAACATCTTTCCCAAACCCGGATGAATTGCTGCGCCCCGGTCAATATGCGAAAGTAAGAGCTAGAATGAGTGTAATAAAAAATGCTCTGATCATTCCTCAGCGTTGTATTATGGAGTTGCAAGGCACACACTCGGTTTTTGTCGTTTCAGATAGTAATAAAGTTGAAAATCGTCAAATTGTTACAGGATATAAATACCATGATTACCGTATAGTAGAAAGCGGACTTAAAGCAAATGATAAAGTTGTTATTGACGCTATTCAGAAGGTAGGTTCCGGCATGGCAGTAGTTCCTAAGATAACTAAATTTGAAAGTAAAGCAACCAAACAATAAAATAAATAAATATGTCTGAAAATAAAGGTAATTTTTTCGTACAAAGGCCTATTGTTGCAATGGTGATAGCCATTGTTATAATTATTGTTGGGCTTGTAATGGTAATAGGGTTACCCATTGAGCAGTATCCAGATCTGACACCGCCGGTTGTTCAGGTAAGAGCTACTTATACGGGTGCTAACGCAATTACTGTTGAGGAATCGGTTGCAACCCCGCTAGAACAACAGATCAACGGAGTTGATAATATGATTTATATGAAATCAACAAATGCTAACGATGGATCAATGTCAATTGATATTTCGTTTGTAGTTGGTACCGACCCGGATATGAATACAGTACTATCGCAAAACCGTGTTAGTGCAGCTTCAGCAAAACTTCCCTCCGATGTTACAAAGTTTGGCGTTACTACCGAAAAATCGCTACCTAATATCTTAATGTTGGTTACACTTACCTCTGATGGTAGATATGACCAAAATTTTCTGGGTAACTATGCAATTATAAACATAAAGGATCAGCTATCACGAATTAAAGGAGTGGGTAGAGTTAATATACTTGGAGCTTCCGATTACTCAATGCGTATTTGGGTTAAACCCGATAGGCTTGCGCAAATGGGGATAACTGTATCAGAAATCCAAAATGCCATAAATCAGCAGAATGTTGTTGTCCCGGGCGGAAAATTCGGTGCGGAACCAGCACCTCCGGGTACTGAGTTTACCTATACAGTACGACTACCCGAAAGATTTAGTTCACCCGAAGCATTCGGCGAAATTGTTATTAGAACTACTCCGGAAGGTTCACAAGTAAAACTAAAAGATATTGCCACTATTGATCTTGGCGTTGAATCATACAATGCTATTACAAGACTAAATGAGGAAACATGTTCCGTTATTGCATTGTACCAAGCTCCGGGATCCAACGCTGTTGATCTTGCAAAACAGGTAATTACAGAAATGGAAGTGCTGAAAAAGAAATTCCCCGAAAGTATTAAGTATGAAGTTTCGTTAGATGCAACACTACCTATCACAGCAGGAATAAAAGACATTGTAGTTACATTGCTTATTGCCGTATTTCTTGTTATACTCGTTGTTTTTATTTTTATTCAGGACTGGAGAGCTACTCTTATACCTACAGTTGCAATTCCCGTATCGTTAATTGGGGCGTTTATTTTCTTTCCTGTAATTGGATTTACAATAAATGTGCTTTCATTACTTGGATTAGTGCTTGCCATTGGAATAGTTGTAGATGATGCAATTGTGGTGGTGGAAGCAGTACAGGTTAATATAGCAAAAGGAATGAACTCAAAGCAAGCAACTATTGAGGCTATGCGAAAAGTTACAGCTCCTATTATTGCAACTACTCTTGTTCTTATTGCAGTATTTATACCCGTTGCAGGTATGGCAGGTATTACCGGTCGTTTATACCAGCAATTTGCTCTAACAATAGTTGTTTCGGTTATTGTATCATCAATAAATGCAATCTCGTTAAGTCCTGCATTATCATCAATTTTACTTAAAGAACCTACTACTTATGGTGGCTTATTAGGCAAGTTTTTCGGTGTATTTAATAAATATATGGGGAAAACTACTGATGCCTACATGAGCTTCACGGCAATTGTTGCCCGTAAATTAAAACGCAGTGTGATTTTTATTGTTATCATTTCCATTGCTGCTGGTATTTTTGGAACCATGGTACCGGGAGGGTTCATCCCTGAAGAAGACATGGGTTATTTCTTTATTAATATGCAACTTCCTGATGCTGCATCTCTCCAGCGATCTGATGAAATCACTACTGAGATTGAGGATCTCTTAATGGATATCCCTGAGGTAGAATTTGTAACAGCTGTTACCGGATATAGCATGTTATCAGGTGCTATGTCATCAAATACTGCGTTTGTTTTTGTTACACTAGTACCTTGGGATGAAAGAGATGTTACTGTTAAAGATGTAATAAAAAAACTTAATCCAATATTGTTTAATAAAATTCTTGGGGCACAGGTTTTTGCATTTGGCCCACCAGCATTACCAGGACTTGGTAATGGATCTGGATTTAGCATAATGATTCAAGATAAAGGAGGTAATACACCTGACTACCTTGCAGAAAATACAACCAAATTTATTAATGAGGTAAATAGCCGACCTGAAGTATCAAATGCTTTTACTACTTTTCAGGCAAATGTACCCCAACGGTATATGGATGTTGATAAAGAAAAGGCTCTTAAACTTGGGGTTCCTCTTGATGAATTGTATAATACAATAGGTGCTTTCATGGGTGGATCATATGTAAATGATTTTACACGTTTTGGCCGCTTATACAAAACGTACATTCAAGCTGAACCACAATATAGAGTTGATAAGGAACAAATCGGCAATTTCTTTTTAGAAAATAACAAAGGTGAAATGGTTCCATTGGCAACTCTGGTAACTGTAAGAGATATATCAGGGCCTGATTTTACAAATAGGTTTAATTTATTCCGAGCCGTTGAAGTTACAGGAAACCCCGGAGATGGCTACACATCTGCACAAGCAATGGCAACTCTGGAAGAAGTTGCTAATGAGGTATTACCTGATGATATGGGTTATGCATGGAACGCAATGTCGTATCAGGAAAATAAAGCCTCGGGCTCATTAATAATGATACTAACATTTTCATTAATCTTTGTCTTCCTTATTCTATCAGCACAATATGAAAGTTGGTCGCTGCCAATTAGTATTTTGATGGGAACACCATTTGCAATATTTGGTGCAATATTTGCATTATGGGTAGCAAGGCTTTTCAGTCCTACTTTTGAAAACAATATTTTCGCACAAATTTCATTCGTAATGCTTGTGGGAATGGCTGCAAAAAATGCAATTCTGATTGTTGAATTTGCAAATGATGAGTTTAAAACAGGCAAAGACCTATTTACATCTGCCATAAGCGCAGCCAGATCAAGATTCCGCCCTATATTAATGACAGCCTTCTCATTTATTTTTGGTGTTTTTCCTCTTGTTATAGCAACAGGTTCAGGAGCCGAATCGCGCAAAGTAATGGGAATGGCACTATTGGGAGGTATGTCGGTAGCAACCTTTTTAGGAGTGTTTATGTATCCAATGCTATTCGTGTTAATAGGTAAAATAGCAGGGTATGAAAAAAGAAGAGATAAAATGAAAAAGGCTGAATTAGTTAAGGCTGAATTAGTTGAAGATAACAACAAAAATGATTAAGCGATGAAAAAAATACTAATATTATTCATTCTTGGGACAATCATTTATTTATCAGGATGTAAATTAGGCCCTGATTTTCAGAAGCCAGATTATAATAGTCCTGAAACATTTAGATTTGATTCAACGGCTACAGATACAGTTGTTAATTTATATTGGTGGAAATTATTTGATGACCCAGTACTTGACACATTAATTGCAACCGCCCTTCGCGAAAATAAAGATGTGCTTGTAGCAGCTGCCAGAATTGAATCGGCAAGAGCTAACATAGGATACACAAATGCCGACCAGTGGCCAACACTAAATTACAACGCTGGAGCAGGAAGTGGTAATTATGCTGGTGTTAAACAATCTTCATCAACCAATAATTTCTTCGCCTACCCTGAATTGTCGTGGGAAATTGGCTTTTGGGGTAAATATCGACGATTAAATGAAGTTTCACAAGCTGATTTGCTAGCAAGTGAGTATGGTATGCGTACAATACAAATGAGCTTAATATCAAGTGTTGCCAGCACCTATTTCGAGTTGCTAAGTAACAAAGCAAAAATGCTTATTTCTGAAAACACACTTGCCTCACGCGACAGTGGTTTATTAATTATTGAAGAAAGATATCATTGGGGAGTAGTTGCTGAAATTGATTTGAATCAATCCCAAGTACAACGAGCAATTTCTGCTGCGGCGGTTCCCCAATACAGAAGAGCCATTGCTCAAACAGAGAGCTCCCTAAATATTCTTCTTGGAAATAATCCAGAAGCAATTGCAACAACTTCAAAACTTATTAATATGGCATTCCCCCCGGATATTCCTACAGGATTGCCATCACAATTACTGGAACGTCGCCCTGATATCAAGCAGGCTGAGTTTTTATTACAAGCTCAAAATGCTCAAATAGGAGTTGCAGAAGCAATGCGTTGGCCTTCGCTAAGTTTAACAGGATTACTTGGAGTTGCTTCAACTGACCTTTCCAGCCTAACAACAGGAGGTTTAGCGTGGTCGGCAAGTGCTAGTTTACTAGGGCCTCTTTTTGAATTTGGTAAGAATAAAAAACGTGCTGAAATGGCTAGATTTGAAACCAAAGCTTTACTATATGATTATGAAAGTTCTGTTTTGCAGGCATTCAAAGAGGTTGAAGATGCCTTAATTAGCATTGAAACATTGAGAGAAGAGCTGGTGGCACAGCAAATGCGATATAAGGCTGCTACAAATGCTGAAATGCTTTCAGATAAAAGGTATTTACTTGGTGAAACTTCTTATCTTGAAGTACTTGACTCACAACGACAGTCATTTAATGCTCAACTAGACTTTACCCAAACTCGATTGAATTTATTGACTACTTATATTGAGCTTTACAAAGCACTTGGAGGTGGTTGGTTATCACCAGATGAAGAACAAGCAGCAACAGATGCTGCAGATGCAGCAGCTCAGCAAAAATAATAGCTTATTATGAAACAATTTATAATACTTGTTCTGGTTACTATCAGTCTGACGGGTTATGCCCAGTTTGATAAATTTTTCCACGACAAAACTCTTCGAATGGATTATTACCATAGTGGTAATTCAGATAGTGAGACTTACTATTTTAATGAGCTGATAGAGGAGCCATATTGGGGCGGTTCAAAGGTTAACCTTGTTGATACTTTTGAATATGGAAAGTACTACATGAAAGTTTTTAATAGTTCCAACGATTCGCTACTTTATTCAAGAGGTTATTCATCTTTGTTTGGTGAATGGCAAACAACCAATGAAGCCGATATTACACAACGAGCTTTTTCAGAAGCTGTAGTTTTTCCCTTTCCAAAGCAAAAGGTTGATGTAGTTTTGTATTCAAGAAATTGGGATGGAATATTTGAAGAAAAATTCAGATATACAGTTGATCCTGAAAATTATTTTATTAAAAAAGACAGGCGATTGATTTACCCTTCGTTTACTGTACATTCATCTGGTAACCCTGCTACAAATGTTGATATTGTTATACTTCCTGATGGGTATTCAAAAGATGAAATGGGATTGTTTATTGATGATTGTAGAGCCTTTGCAGATGGTCTTTTTGAATATGCTCCATATGATGAAAATAAAGATAAATTTAATATTGTTGGTGTTCTTGCCCCCTCAGATGATTCGGGTAACGATATCCCTGCTGACAATATTTGGAAAAACACTATCCTAAATACAAATTTTTACACTTTTTATAGTGAACGGTATTGTATGACAAAGGATAATAAAAGTGTTCGTGATTTAGCTGCAAATGCACCATATGATCAAATCTACATTTTGGTAAACAACAAAAAATACGGAGGTGGTGCCATTTATAATTATTACAATGTAAGTGTGAATAGTAATGAAAAAGCAGCTCAGATATTTATTCACGAACTTGGTCATGGTTTTGCCGGGTTAGCTGACGAATATTACAATTCATCAACCTCTTATAATGATTTTTATAACCTTGAAGTAGAACCTTGGGAACCAAATATTACAACTCTTGTTGATTTTGACAGCAAATGGAAGAACTTGGTTAAAAAAAGAACTCCTATCCCAACACCTGATACTGAGAAGTATAATAATAAAGTAGGCGTATTTGAGGGTGGCGGATATGTGGCAAAAGGTGTTTATCGCCCAATGCACGATTGCCTGATGAATACCTTTAACGGAGATACTTTTTGTCCTGCTTGTTCCAGGTCAATCCAAAAAATGATTGATTTTTATTCGGAGTAGTTATTTATTATTCCACTCCAGTGTATTAATCAAATGCTCAATATCATTTGTAACAAAATCAATTACCGGTTCCAGAGAATCGTTATTGGGTACAATATCGAAATAGAGTGCTCCTCGTAAAAAGTGTGATGAACTATCTGTTACAAAAAACTGGTAAGGTGAAGCTGCACCACTACCCTCAATTTTATATGTTAGCCCGTAAATATTTCTTGCATTATTAACTATCATACTATCATTAATAGCATCAGCTTTAGGAATATGTTTTGACACAAGCGTATATGCATCTTCAAGATATGTTATCAAATTACCGTCTACATTTTTATAGCTTAAATATACGGTAGCTTTAAATTGCGGGTATACTATATTAATCCAATATAAACTGTCAGGATTATGCGGTGAATTACGCAGTTTAGCATATACCGGATACTCAAAATAATATGGAAATGTAGTGTCAGACAATTGATAAATATGTTCAGGAAGATCTATTCTGAAATAACCCCTTGGCAATGGTGTATAATTCTCGCTGCAGGAAACCAAAACAAAAGCTGCTACTAATATTAGGTTAAAGGTTATCTTTTTTATCAGCATTATCATTATCAATCGTTATCTTTACTCTGTTAATTTTTCTTTGATCTGCATCAGTTACCTCAAACCTGAATTGCTTAAAGTTAACAATACATCCTTGTTCGGGAATTTTACTCTCCAACTCTAGAATTAGTCCTCCTAATGAGTCAGCTTCACCTATTACCTCATCAAATATCTCATCATCAATTCCTAATATCTTGCACAAGTCTACCATTGGCGTTTTTGCTTCAAAAACATAAATTTTGTCTGATATTTTTTCATATTTAAACTGGAGAGGCTCAATATCAAATTCATCACTAATTTCACCAACAATTTCCTCAATTATATCTTCAAGAGTGATAATTCCCGAAGTTCCTCCGTATTCATCAACAACAATGGCCAGATGTATTTTTTTTTGTCTGAATTCTTGAAGTAAATCATTAATTCTCTTATTCTCTGGCACGAAGAAAACAGGTTTTCTTATAAGTTTTTGCCATGCAAAATTTTTATCGTCACCCGAAAGAAGTAATAAATCCTTAATATAGAGTATCCCCTTAATATTATCAAGGTTTTCTTCATAGATAGGTATTCGTGAAAAACCCGATTTAAGCACCGAATCGACTACCTTACTATAACTCAGCGTACTACGTACTGCTGTAATATTAACACGTGAAACCATTATTTCGCTTGCTTCCCTTTCACCAAAAGTAGCTATACCTTTCAATATTAACTTTTCTTCATCTGTTACACTAGTGTCAGAGGTAATCTCAATAGCATCACTTATATCACTCATAGATATATTATGACCTTTCTTCGTAATTCTCTTATCGATAAATGAAGTTGAGCTAACAAGTATGTTACTTAATGGTTTAAAAAACCAAATTAAAAATTTAAGTTCCATAACCATAAGAGTAGCAATTGCAACCGGTTCTTTATTGGCAAGAATTTTAGGGATAATCTCTCCGAAAACAAGTAATACGGAAGTTACAACCACAACCTGAAGGAAGAATACAAATACTAAATTAGATTGTAGATTAAATAAGTTAGCTGTAACAAATGTTGACAGAATTACAATACCTACATTTATAAAATTATTAGAAATCAATATTGTTGCAAGCAATTTCTTAGGTTTTGATAGCAGTAGCAGAATTTGTTTATCATTTTTTTCACTCCTTATTTTAAGTGAGTCAATATCAGCCGGAGAAAGCGAGAAAAAAGCCGTTTCTGAACCAGATATCAAACCTGAAAAGAATAATAGCACTACAATTACCAACAAGGCAATAACTACATCAGTGGTAAAGCCTAAAAAAAAATACCCTGAATTAATATTTAACCAGGTTAGAAAAAAATCTAGATGAGCGTCTTCCAACAATTATCTTTTAGATTAAGAATTATTTTGCAAAAGTACTAAGAAAAGCAATACTAAAGCACCAACTTGTTGATATTTAGAATGGAAGGTCATCTTCGGGTGTTGCAGGAGTTACTGCAGCACTTGATTCACCTGCACCCTTATTTAAATCAGCAGTATTTCCCTGATCAATATTAGCATCACTTGAACTACTACGATATTCATCTGCACTTTTAGAACGTGCAAGTATATTTATTTTCTCAGATAGTATCTCTGTAATATATCTTTCGTTCCCATCTCGGTCATTATATTTCCTATTCTTAATCTTACCTTCAACATAAACCAAATCACCTTTTGCTATGCTTTTTTCAGCTAAATATCTATACCCAACAATATTATGCCATTCAGTTTGATCCCTCCATTCATTTGTGGTTCTATCTTTATAACTTTCGGTAGTTGCAAGTGAGAAACTAATTTTTTTTGTACCGTCATCAAAAGTAAAAGTATCTGGATCTTTACCTATACGACCTATTAAAATTACCTTGTTTAGTCCTGCCATTTTCTATAAATTAAGTATTATTATTAATGTTCAAAATTAGCTATTTTTTATGCAGATATACGCTTCTCAAAAAAAATATGAAATACAAAATAGTATTTTTTGGTTATATAGCCTTCCTTTTAACTCGAAAATCCTAGTTAAGAACTAATTATAAATAAAATTTCTTTAATAAATAACTGTACTTAATAAAAATGTATTACTTTTGCCCCTCAAAGAAAGAAACTAATTTTTAATCAATTAAAATAATAACGAGATGACAAAAGCAGAAATCGTAACTGAAATAGCCAATAAAACTGGCGTTGAAAAGGTAGCTGTACAAGCTGTAGTTGAATCCTTCATGGAAACTGTTAAAGATACAATGGTTAATGGTGAGAATGTATACCTAAGAGGTTTTGGTAGTTTTATTATTAAAAAAAGAGCTGAAAAAACAGGACGTAATATTTCTAAGAATACTACAATTATTATCCCTGCACATAATATTCCTGCTTTTAAACCAGCTAAAACTTTCGTTAACGAAGTAAAAGCAAAATAGCTTAATATTAACAACTAACAATAATTAATTATGCCAAACGGAAAAAAGAGGAAAAGGCACAAGATGGCGACCCATAAACGTAAAAAACGTTTAAGGAAGAACAGGCATAAGAAGAAATAATTTTTTCTTTTAGCAAATAACACAAGGCTTTGGAATTGCCTTGTGTTATTATAATTATCTTAATTCCTAACAATTACACACACTGTTTGTCCTCTCTATTATCAAATTCATAAATTTAAATATTCCTAGCTCATAGGTCATTATTTAATTAATTACAAAATTATACAATGTGAATAGAGAATTAATCATTGATTCGAATTTATCGGAGGTTAACATTGCATTACTCGAGGACAAAAATCTAGTTGAATTACATAAAGACAAAATCAACAATAAATTTACTGTTGGTGATGTGTTTTTAGGTAAGGTGAAGAAAATAATGCCCGGTCTTAATGCTGCTTTTGTGGACGTAGGCTATGAAAAAGATGCTTTTTTACATTATCTTGATCTTGGTCCGCAAATACGAACCTTTAACAAATATGTTAAACTTGGCGTACTTGGCAAAGCAAACCTTACATCCCACGAAACGCTTAAGCCTGAAAAAGATATTGAAAAAACAGGTAAAATTAATCAGGTATTAGTTTCAGGACAGCAAATTTTAGTACAAATTGCTAAAGAACCAATATCAACCAAGGGACCTAGGGTATCAACCGAGATATCTTTCCCCGGTAGATTTATTGTACTCCTACCCTTTTCTAATAAAATATCCATATCTCAGAAGATAAAAAGCAAGGATGAACGTAGTCGATTAAAACGCCTGATTTCAAGCATAAAACCGAATAATTATGGTGTTATTATTCGTACTGTTGCCGAAAACAAAAAGGTAGCAGAGCTTGACACTGATCTTCGTGACCTTACAGGAAAATGGGAAGGTATTATTAAAAAATTATCACATCTTAAAGCACCCCATAAAGTACTCAGCGAGCTTGACCGCACATCACAAATACTTAGAGATTTATTAAATGAATCGTTTAATTCAATTCATATAAACGACCCGGGTTTATTTGAGGAAACCAAAACATACATTGGTACTATTGCTCCTGATAAAAAAGATATTGTAAAACGTTACAAAGGTAATAGTCCAATATTTGAGCATTATGGCATTGAAAAACAACTGAGAAGTTCTTTTGGAAAAAATGTTACAATTAAAAGTGGTGTTTACCTTGTAATAGAACATACCGAAGCACTTCATGTAATTGATATTAATAGTGGCCATAGGGTTAATAAGGAACTTTCGCAGGAAGAAAATGCTCTTATTGTTAACAATGAAGCAGCAATTGAGGTTGCACGCCAGCTTAGGTTAAGAGATATGGGAGGTATTATTGTTGTTGATTTTATTGATCTGCATGAAGCCAAAAACCGAAAGGCATTATTCCTAAAAATGAAAGAAGAAATGTCGAAGGATAGAGCCAAGCATACTATCCTTCCTCCAAGTAAATTTGGTTTAATTCAGATAACAAGGCAACGTGTAAGACCAGAAACAATTGTGCCTGTTCTTGAAAAATGCCCAACATGTAATGGAACCGGAGAAATAAAATCAAGCATGATGTTAATAGATGATATTGAAAATAATCTTAATTACTTAATGCTTGACCAAAATGAAAATAAATTAACCCTTGGTGTTCACCCATTTATAGAAGCTTATTTTACTAAAAGCTTATTATCACCTCAAATGCGCTGGTTCCTAAAATATAAAAAATGGGTTAAGGTACGTGCCGTAAATGGCTACCAATTAATGGAATTCCATTTTTTTAATAAAAATGGTGATATGATAAAAAAGTAATCTTAATAACTATCCACAAGTGTAAAAATATTGAGGCTTGCTTTAAACTTTTCCAGACTAATTTGTTCATTTGTATTAAATTTAATCTTAATACTTTTGTTAGCCATAAGTTCAAAATAGTTATCAGAAAACATTCCAACTACTTCATCGGCTCTTAGGTAAAGGTTCTTTGCTAACTTATCAGTTGACAAGCTTATGATAAAACCACCTTCAGTTTCTTCAATAGTACTATTGATTACAGGAACTGGTAAATTTAAATTCGCTATCGGTAAAAAATAGTTTACATTTTCTGATAGTATTTCATCATCCAAGTCTAATAAACTAGCATGAAGTAATATCTCACTCCTCTCCATTCCATTAATTATACTGCTTACCAAGGTATCAAAATATATAGTACTTGAATTTTTTAGAATGTCAATATGCTTTTCCTGGCTCCATAAAGTAATTCCATTAAAATTAAGTATTGACAGTTTTAGTTTAGCTTCAATGCTTTTCAATTTATCGGAAACTATGGTGACCCTAAGCCTTCCATTATTATCAATATCGGGTGATACTAGTATATCATTAAAGGCTTTTTTAACAAAATAGTGCATTGCTTTCCAATTACCATAATTATCAATGCCCGACCATGATGCAACGGGCCAACAATCGTTCAATTGCCAATACAACGATCCCATGCAAACCGGCATATTACGACGATGAGCTTCTATGGCCATTTTTATTCCTTCGGCTTGTAACACATGATTTACATATAAAAACATTGGAAAATTTTTAGGTTTTTTATAATCCCTTTGCATGTATTCATCAATTGTTACATTACCAATACTTGACCGTTGATGAGATTTCATAACCTCAGAATTAATATCCCAGTCTTCCTCCAATGCATATTTCTTTACAGAATTTAACTCAGGAAAAGACTGAAAACCATACTCCGACATAAATCTGGGTATAAACTCTTTGTATTTCGACATAGGTTCTTTAGCCCACCAAACTCCCCAATAGTGATTATCTCCTGACTTTCCGCTTTCTAATTCACCAAAACCTGCACTAGGAGATGACGACCAATAGGATCTTCCGGGATCAAATTCTTTAACTACTTCTGGCAGAATATTATGAAAGATCTTATCATAAGCTTTCCAAACAGTATCAACAATATTTTGACCTTGATTTTCATATACATCTTCTTTCCAGCCCCATCTACTCCATGCCGAAAGGATTTCATTATCTCCACACCATAAAACAATACATGGGTGACCACGTAGTCGTTTCACATTAAAGATTGCTTCTCTTTTAACATTGTCTAAAAACTCAGTATTTCCGGGATACATTGCACAGGCAAACATAAAATCCTGCCATACAAGAATTCCGTATTTATCACATAAGTCATAAAAAATATCTTTTTCATAAATACCTCCGCCCCATACTCTTAGCATATTAAAATTAGCATCGGCAGCTGATTTAATAAGCCTCTCATAGTCGTCATCAGCAACTCTGCTAAGGAAAATATCCTGCGGAATATAGTTAGCCCCTTTCATAAATACGGGATTCCCATTTACACTAAAGTAAAAACTCTTTCCAATACTATCAGGTTGTTGAATTAATTCGACAGTTCTAAGACCAACATTCTTAGATACTGCTGAAAGAAGCTTTGAATCAGCAAATAACTCAATTTCAAAATCATATAGTTTTTGGCTTCCTAAACCATTAGTCCACCATAGCTCCGGCTTTTGAATAGCAATTGGAATATTTATTTTATTTATGCCTTCTAATAAAGATACTTTTTGCTCAATAGCATTTTCTGAATCAATTTTACAAAGAATTTTTGCTTCCAATGCCGTTGTTGACAACACTTCGATTTCAGCTATAAGTTCTGCTTTACTATCACTTAATTTATCCTGAACAATGTTTACATCAGCAATTGTTGCTTTGTTCCATGCAACAAGTTCAATATCCTGCCAAATTCCACTACTTACCAGCCGTGGTCCCCAGTCCCAACCAAAATGATAACCTGGTTTGCGTGTAAATATACTTACTTTTATATCTCCTAATCCACCTAATTCGGATTGATCGTTTTCAGCACCAGGCAAAAAATAACCAAGTTTTTCCCGTTTCTCAAGACCAATTTTAATCGGTGATTCCAGAATAACCTTTAACTTGTTATTCGTTGCTTTCAAAATATCCTTACAACTCACTACATAGCTAGTAAACATATTATCTGCCATAAGGATTAACTTATCATTCAAATATACATTTGCATATGTGTCAAGTCCTTTAAAGTTCAATTCAACTACATCCTTTTCTAATATCCTACTATCAACATTAAACGTTGTTCTGTATTCCCAGTCTTTTTTATCAATCCACTGCTGGTTGTGTTCGTTAAGTCTGTAATAGGGATCTTCTATAAGATTATTATTAAGTAAATCAAGATGCACATAACCGGGAACTGTTGCCGGAAGCCAAATAGAATCATCAACTGCTTTAAATGACCAGTTGCTTTTGATTAAGTTGCTTATACTATTTTCTTTCTGTTGGCAACTAATCAGCCAAATAACAAGAATAAGAAAGTAAGGAATTTGTTTTTTCATTAAATAACAGAAAACGAATCACAAAATAGGCACTTGTAATTATATAACCTATACTTAAAATTTACTTGCATGAATACTTAGAACCGGAATTGGCGAATGATTTACCATTTGTGATGCATATGGACCAAGAAAAAGATTAGTGGTAGTAGTTTCTTGCTCAGTCATTATCGATATAAGATTAGCTTCAATTTTTTTTGCATATTTTATGGTTTCTTCAGTAATGTTTTCAGCATCGATAAAAGTAGAATTAAACTTTATACCATTTTCTTTAAAGTAATCCTCAACCTGAGAAACGTAGTTCCTAACTCTGTACCTAATATCATCAGACGTAGTAGTATATAAACCAAGAATATATACTTCCGAATTAAAATATTTAGCCAACAATGCTGTCATTGGCAATTTTTGTCTTGTAATTTTAGTACTGTCCAACGGAAGAACAATTTTTTTCATATCACCCTCAATATCAACTCCTCCACGAATAGTAATTATTGGCTTATTACTACTACTTACCATTCGATTAGCATTACTGCCAATCCAGAACTCTTCAAACCCTGAAGATCCATGAGTTCCAATAACAATAATAAATGCATCTATTTCAGATGCCACATTACAAATTTCTTTATAAACTTTTCCCTTTCTAATAAAGTACTCTATCTTCTCACCAAGTAAATGATATTGATATTTCTTTTCAAGAGTTTTAAATCGTGTTGTAACCTCATTTTCTAGATTTTGAGGTTCAATAGAGAAAATTTCCTTTGAATAATCTAAATGATTAATCCAAACCATCGCAATTCCAGCCTTAGCTTTCCTGGCGATTGTAATTGCATGTTCAAGGGCGTTTATTGAACAATCAGAAAAGTCGATGCCCACAAGAATAGTTTTACTCATAGCTAGTGGTTTTTAATATTCCGGGAAATTAATATAATCTTGAATTACCCATGCTCCAGGGTATTTTCTATTTATTTTATCAAGAAATTTTTCAGCATTTAAACGTGTTCTGAAATCACCAACACGAACACGGTAATCAGGTTCATCAAAAGTTAAATATGCAGGGGTGTTGGGATATTTTTCCAAAAAAATAGTTTTTGCTTCCTCAGTTATATCAAGAGCATCGTTACCTGATGCCATAAGTATTTGAATTCGATAACCTTGAACAACAGGGTATTTCTTATTATGTTCTATATGTAATTGAACCAGTGTGTCAATTCGGGCATTACTAATAACTACTGAATTATTTTCGTTAGTATTTTGTGCAGTCATATTGCCAGATATGATTACCAAAAAAAATATTATACCAACTAATTTCTTCATAAATAATATAATAACAATCCCATTAATGCTCTTTTGCTCTTACACTTACAACAGGGATTTTTGAATTGTTTATAAGTTGCTGCGAATATGGTCCAAGAAACTTATTAGCAGTAGTTGTCCCCTGATCGGTCATAATAGCAATAAGATCAATATTATTATTTGTACTATAATCAATAATTGAAGCGGCTACATTTTGAACTTCAATACTTTCGAGTACAAATTTGACATTCCTATTCTTTAAACAAGTAACAGCTTCTTCTCCAAATTTATCTATTCTCTTTCTGATAACACCTATTGGTGTATTATAAACTTTAAGCAAATGTACTTCAGCGTTAAATTTAAGGGCCAAATCAGCAACGAATGGTAATTTTTGCTTTGTTTCCAAAGAGCTATCCAACGGTAGAAGAATTTTATTAATTGACCCGTTAAATTGATAGCCGCTTCTTATGGTAAAAACAGGACATGGTGCTTGTGTAACGATTCGATATGCATTACTTCCAATCCAATGTTGTTCGTAGCCTGAAACACCATGCGTTCCGGCAAATATCATATCAGCTTCAATTTGCCTTGCAGCTTTTGTAACCTCTTGATACACCTTACCCTTACGAAGTAAAACTTTAAACTTACCACCTGAAACCCTGGCTTTATATTTTTGGGTTAATTTTTTCAAATATTCCTTCTTTTCAATCCTAAGATCTCCTTTAATAGTATCCAGTACGGTTTCGTCAGAGATATCATTATCCACCCAAATCAAATATACTGAAGTCTCTAATTTTTCAGAAAATATGAAGGCATACTCAAGAGCATGGTCCGCATTTTTTGAAAAGTCAATGGCAACGAGTATGGTCTTCATCGTTTTAAGATATTAGGCAATAGGATGAAAGGTAAATTTTTGTTTCACCTATCACAACATTTAAGTAATGCAGCAAATATAACATTTTTTTATCAATTATATTATTTGAATCCAAAATATTGAAGTAAACATATGGTCATAAACTAAAAATTGGTGATAACATTTATTGAAAAAATAGTTACTATGCTATTTTCTTCTACTTTTGTTATCCTTCTTTATTTTTTACAAATTAAAAAATGTGTGTATAAATTCGACTATGTTTAGCTTTCCAAAACAAGACAAACAAGTCAAAATAGATTAAACCAAAATGATTAATGAACGAGAATCTTGACGCATCGGGTTTAAATTTAAGTGACACTGAAAAAGAGCTTGAAAACACTCTTCGGCCGGGAAGATTTGCACATTTCACTGGTCAGCCCAAAGTAGTTAATAACCTCAAAATTTTCGTGGAAGCCGCAAAACAGCGCGGCGATGCACTTGATCATGTGTTGTTGCACGGGCCTCCGGGACTTGGCAAAACAACTTTATCATATATACTGTCAAACGAATTGGGAGTTAACATTATTACAACCTCCGGCCCTGTGCTTGATAAACCAGGAGACCTGGCAGGGTTACTTACAAATCTTAACGAAAACGATGTCCTGTTTATTGATGAAATCCATAGATTAAGTGCTGTTGTTGAAGAATATCTTTACTCGGCAATGGAAGATTTCAAAATTGACATTATGATTGAAACAGGTCCAAATGCCAGATCTGTTCAAATTACATTAAATCCTTTTACATTAATTGGAGCAACAACAAGATCAGGGTTACTTACTGCACCTCTTCGTGAACGATTTTCAATAACATCACGACTTGAGTATTATGATGCTTCAACATTATCTATTATTATAAAACGCTCTGCATCAATATTAAATGTCAGTATCAATAATGTTGCAGCTGATGAAATAGCAAGAAGAAGCAGGGGAACTCCTCGTATTGCTAATGCATTGCTTCGTCGTGTACGTGATTTTGCGCAAATTGTAGGTAATGGAAATATTGATATGGAAATATCAAAACATGCTTTAAAAGCTTTGCAAGTTGATAAAAATGGACTAGATGAAATGGACAATAGAATATTAACTACTATTATTGATAAGTTTAATGGTGGCCCCGTTGGCCTTACTACCATAGCAACTGCAGTTAGTGAGGAAAGCGACACAATTGAAGAAGTTTATGAGCCTTTCTTAATTCAGGAAGGATATATAATGCGTACACCACGTGGCAGGGAAGTAACCCAAAAAGCTTATGATCACCTTGGTAAAACACCTAAATCAAATCAGAGTAAGCTTTTTTAATTTGTGTTTTGATAGTCCGTTGTTTATAAGCTATAATGGGTTTAGGATATAAAGGCATATGGGAAATAAGAGGAATAAAGGTGTTTGGAATATACGGAAAGATAGTTAATAAACTGATAGATGAATTTTAGACAGTTTCTTGAATATGAATAAATAGATTACATAATTTTCAGGATGTGATCTAATAACTTAATAAAAAATGGAATCAACTTTTTATCACACTACCTACACCCCTATTCCCCTTATTCCCCTTATTTCCACTATTCCTCTATTTCCCAAGCAACTTAACTCGCCATAAATGCCTGTACAATATCTAAATAAAAAATCTCTATCAAATTTCATTAAAACCAAGGCCAAACAACTTGGTTTTTTTGACTGCGGAATATCTAAAGTTGAATATCTTGCCCAAGATGCAGAGACAATGGAAGACTGGCTCTCACATGGTTATCAAGGTGAAATGAGCTACCTTGAAAAAAATAAAGATAAACGATACAATCCTCAACTGCTTGTTGAAAATTCAAAATCTGTTATTTCAGTTCTTTACAACTATTTTCCTGAAAAGGAAATAAATAAAACAAATAATTATAGAATATCAAAATACACCTATGGTATTGATTACCACTATATTATAAAACATAAATTAAGCAAGCTGCTTGCTCTGATAGAAGAGAAAACCGGCAAGAGCAATGCAAGAATTTTTGTTGATTCGGCCCCGGTACTAGATCGTGCATGGGCTAAAAAAAGCGGGTTAGGGTTCATTGGCAAAAACACATTGCTTATTAATAAAAAAGCAGGATCATTCTTTTTTATCGGGCATATAATTATTGATCTGGAACTATCTTATGAAAAAAACATCGACCCAAAAAATTATTGCGGTACATGCACTAAATGTATTGACGCTTGTCCAACCAATGCAATTAAAGATAATTATGTAGACGCTCGTAGTTGTATTTCCTATTTAACCATTGAATATAACGGTGAATTGCCGCTTAATTTGAAAGGGAAATTCAATAATTGGATTTTTGGTTGTGATATTTGTCAGGATGTATGCCCCTGGAACAGATTTGCTTCTCCTCATAATGAACCATTATTTGAACCAAATAGTAACCTTCAGGAAATGACAATAACCCAATGGAATGATATGGATAAACCACAGTTTAATAAACTTTTTAAGACCTCTGCCGTTAAACGAACCGGATTTAATGGGTTAAAAAGAAATATTCTATTTTTGAATGATTAATTATTCATAATGATGGCTTCAAGAAACAAAATTATCATAATAAGTATTTTTATCGTATTATCTATTTCAAGTTTAGTCACTTTCTGGATGAAAAGTAAGGAAGATTCTTTTGCCGATGAAATTATTTCAGAGGCTTCTGTATCTTTTAAAACAAGTTTAAATAGTTTTCTATCTTCTGTTGCAATATCAGTAAACGAACTTAATAATAACATTAAGCAAACCGGAAATAAGCAATTTAATAATGAAAAGATGAATACTTTCTTTTCAAATATGATACTAAATGATAACTATTTGAAAGGCGTGATATTGTCTCACAATAATTTCAATTATGTAATTTATCGAGATAACTATACCTGGGCAGTTACATATGACATGAATCTGGCAGACAGTATTACAAACTGGAAACGCCTAAATAACAAACTGGAAATTGTTAGTGAATGGAGTGATACATATAGTTTTTTTCTTGATAGACACACATTAGCTAATATTGCTAATCAACTTAATAAAAGTAAATATCTGTGGAAGACTTCAAAAAGTCAATTATCAGATAGAAGAGATTTACTTTCAAGTATATTTGAAACTGCAAATAATGATAATGAAAAAATAATTGTTGGATTAATGTTTAGCACACAGGAAATTAGCAAACATTTCAGTTCTGTTCTTAAATTTAAAAACCCACTCATCTCAATTATTACATCTAACCAAGAAATTGTAACTCCTATTGTAACTACTGATACTTCAGTTGTTTCATCATATAATAAACTAAACCCTGAAATTAAAAGGTTAGTACAAACTTGGGGGAAATCACAAAATATTGGTGCCCATTCATATTCTTTCGAAATGTTTAACCAAATTTACTGGTCGAGAATTGAAGATATAAACCAAAACATTGGAGTGAATGGTTTTGCAGTTACTATTTCAGCAATTGATCTGGCAGAAACTGAGAGAAAACAGGAGTTGATTTATTTATACGCCTCAATAATTTTATTAATTATAACAATCATTCTAATTTTCGCGTTTTTCCGAATGAAAAAAGTTAGCTATAAATCTTCAGCAAATAATGACCTTTCTCCGTTTTCTGATGATGAAATTATGAAAATGATAAAGAATGGTGAAACTGAATTTGTTGAATTTAAATCCTCAATCAGGTGGGATTATCGTGAGGAAAAAGTAAACAGAATACTTGAAGATGTTATATTAAAAACTATTGCTGCTTTTACCAATGCAAAGGGAGGCTCACTATTTATTGGTGTAAGTGATGATATGGAGATATTAGGACTCGAAAAGGATTTCAGCACATTAAAAAAACAAGATGCTGATTATTTTGAGTTGCACACCCGTAAGCTCATTAACAACCAATATGGCATAGCTTTTTCAAATGAAAACCTTCTGATGCAATTCTCCGAATTTGAAGGTAAAACAATTTGCTTAATTCAGGTTAAAGCTTCGACAACCCCTGTATTTTTAAAAACTAAAAACAAACAGGGAAATGATATTGAAAAGTTTTATGTACGTTCGGGAAATGCTTCTCAGGAAATTTCATCTATGAAAGAAGTTAATGAGTACATCAAGGTTAGATTTTAAAGACAAAAAAAAATTATAAACTTATTTTTATAATATGAGTTGGCTAATATTTTGGATTGCCATTTACTTACTGGTTGTAATTGTATTATCGTTACGCCACATTAAATCAAACGATCTGGAGCAATATCTGGTTAATAACCGCAACACACGAACTTTACCACTGGTATTTACTGTGTTGGCCACATTTGTTGGAGGAGGAACATCAATTGGGCTAATGGCGCTGGGTTACGAATCAGGGTTTGCGGCAGTGGCTATTGGAGTAGCCTATGTAATAGGTTTTGGTATTATGTGGAAATATGCCGGGAAAATCCGTAATTATGGAGCTAAAAATAATATCTATAGCTTTCCTCATTTTCTTAATCACACATACACTACAGTAGAAGAAAAGAACTTTTCAAAAATATTTTCGGCTACTGTTAGTGGAGTTAATATTTTCATATTCTTTTTTATTCTTGCAGCACAATTTGTTGCAATGGCAAGCCTCCTAAAATATTCATTTGAGATAGGCTATACAACTGCAGCAATCATCTCTGCATTTATAATAATTGCCTATACAGCTATTGCCGGGTTATCAGGAGTTATTATAACTGATACTATTCAGTTTATTGCAATTGTAATTATGATAGTATTGATTTTTATACCGGGTATATTAACTGACACAGAAATGTTTAGCAAATTAAACGAACTGCCGCGTGAAATGCTTAACGGTACACAATTAGGTATTGTATTTCTGGTTGGTACGCCAATTTTCCTATCATGGTCGGTGCTGGCGCGAATGGATATATGGCAGAGGATACTGGCAGCAAAAGATGATAAAGTTGCGCGCAAAGTAAGCCTTTGGTCAGGATTGGGTATGCTCCCATTTTATATAATTTTTCCAATGGTTGGTATGGCCATCAGGTTAGTTATTGACTACGAAATTACACCAGATGAGACTGCCGGAGTAGCATACTTATTTATTGATAGGCATAGTGGCGGCTTTTTGATGGCTTTCGCTATTGTAGGGTTGCTTTCAGCATTGATGTCGTCGGGAGACAGTTTTTTAAATATTATTTCCATTTCTGCCGTTAAAGACTTTGTTGGCTGGGGTAGCTCTAAACCAACTACACCCAAGAAGGCACATACAATGATCAAAATAGCCACTTTTGTATTTGGTATTATAGCATTATTCACAGCATTGGTTTTTCCTAATATTGTCGATCTAATGGTAGTAGGTATTTCAACAATAACCATTTTTGCTCCCATTACTTTGTTTGCACTTATAAAGAAAAATGCCTTCGCTTATCGAAAAGCTGTAATAATAAGTTTGCTTGTGGCCTTCTTTGTGAATCTTTTCTTCTTTATTCTGGGAATAGTTTATCCGGAAAGCTTTAATCCCAAATCATCATTTGTACCGGCAATTATTATTGAAACAATAGTTTTATTAATTGGGATGAAATTTACAAAGACTATTAAATCTGTAACTAAAAACAACTAGAATTGTTATGAGCCTCAATATCTTTTCCGACGAATATTTTATGAAAGAAGCACTTAAACAGGCTAACCTTGCATTTGAAATTGATGAAGTTCCGGTAGGTGCAGTAATTGTATGTGATAATCAGGTAATAGCAAGAGCACATAACCTAACCGAAACACTAACAGATGTAACAGCTCATGCCGAAATGCAAGCATTTACATCTGCAACCGATTTTATTGGCGGTAAATATCTGCCAGAATGCACTCTCTATGTAACACTTGAACCTTGTGTTATGTGTGCTGGAGCATCTTTCTGGACACAAATTGGTAGAATTGTTTTTGGTGCTTACGATAAGAAGCGTGGGTATTCTATAATTAGCAAATCAATTACTCATCCCGAAACAAAAATAACTGGTGGAGTAATGGAAAAAGAATGTGGAGAATTAATAAGCACATTTTTTGATAAAAAAAGAAAACTCAAGAAGTAAACTGGCAATTATATGTTAATTCTACAAGAACATACTGTTCCTGCCAACCTCCCAAAAATTCGTCTTCTGGATTATGTATTGTTAATTTTTAGCACTATACCATCGCGTAGTGGTATGAAAAAAGTAATTAAAAGTGGGTCGATATTAGTGGATGGAGAAATAGGGCATGCCAGTAGTTGGGTATCGGAAGGTCAGAAAATTTCTTTAGTAGATTTAGAAAACAAACCGCCCAAACCTTTGAACATAAATCTGGAAATAATTTTCGAAGATGAACATATCGCCGTAATTAACAAACCGGCAGGTATTGAAGTAAGTGGTAACAAGTATTACACAATTCAAAATGCACTAGTTGCATCCATAAAGCCATCTATAGAGCTCGATGCATTAAAGTGGCCACGTCCGGTTCACCGTCTTGACATGCCTACGTCAGGGTTGCTTTTAGTAGCAAAAACAGCTACCGCACTTATGAACATAGGACAACAATTTGAAAAACGTCTAGTGCAAAAAAAATACCTGGCTATCGTAGCAGGCAATTTATCGGGTTCAGGAGAGATAAAATCACCCATTGAAGACCAAGAAGCCCAAACTCAATACAGGGTTGTCAGTAATTGTCATTCATTAAAAACAAATTGGTTATCACTGGTGGAGCTATTTCCACATACCGGACGTACTCATCAGTTGCGTATTCATATGGCTAATTATGGATATCCAATAGTAGGTGACAGACTTTACGGTAGTGGTCCCTTGTTAAGGGGTAAAGGTTTGTTTTTATCAGCAGTTGCTATTTCTTTTACTCATCCAAAATCTAACAAGCCTATAGAAATTCGCATTAGCCAACCAAAAAAATTTGACACTTTCCTTAACAAAGAAGAACATAGGTGGAATAGTTACAACAAAAACGATCCAAAATAATTGACCTCACAATTATATTAATTACCTAAAAACAAAAAAACCTGATAAACAGGTTTTCGAGTTAACTGATTTATAAAATGGCGACAGCAAACTTTCACTTGGCCACTGACGCTCTAATTTGGCAAAGAAATATTTTCTTTGTTTTATGCTACAAAAATAACGTTTACACTAATCACTAATGTTAACTAATCATTAAATTTGAAATTAACTTTTAACTATTTAAAAAGCTTAACTTTTATAGCTGCAGGCCCCTTATGCCCCATCTCAACTTCATAGTTAACAATATTTCCTTCTTTTATTTCCTCAATAACATTATTCACATGTACAAAAACACTTTCTTTTGTCTCCATATCTTTAATAAAGCCAAATCCTTTAGACTCATTAAAAAAGGATACAATTCCCTTTCTTACAGGATCAAAATCTTCAACAGAATCGCGATTAGGCACCCCAATTTCAATATCTTCTAATTTAACACCTTTCTTCTTTACATTAGGATCAGGAGGAGTAGAAGTCAGCATTCCATGTTCATCAACATATGCAATCATATCGTCCAGACCACCTTTTTTTTCAGTTTCTTTTCTGGCCAATTTTTTCTTTTCTTTCTCTTTTCGCTTCTTCTCTTTTTTATTCCTTACCTCCTTTTTACCAAAGGTCTCTTGTGATCTTCCCATAAATTTATTTTAATTTATTAATATTCTTTCTTTGGTCTGGCCTCATTAACAACCATTTCGCGGCTTTTTAACTGTTTGCCATTAAGTTCTTTTAAAGCTTGTCCAGCTTCATCATCATTATCCATAGTAATAAAAGCGAAGCCTTTACTTCTGCCACTGAATTTATCAGCAATAATTTTACATGAGCTAACTGCTCCAAATTCTTCAAATTCTGCTTGAAGATCATTTTCATCGACCTTAAAATCAAGGTTTCCTACATAAATATTCATATCTTTTTCATTTAAAATTTCAACAAAGGTACATATTTATTTACAGGGTTTTACAAATTATTTCCCAAAAGTCAGAAACAGCAAACTGGTCAACAAAAAAAAATAGTTTTATAAACCTTACATACCTATTGGTATATTCTTAAAAATCTAAATCATAATGAAACTCCTCGCAGCAAGCTGACGAAGTATCTCAATGGAATTTTCATTTTTCAATACGCATCAAGATGCGGGGAACCTGCCTGCCGGCAGGCAGGTAAGACTCATGAGATCCCTCGACTACCGCTCGGGATCAGTTCGGCTATATGATTTTGAAAACCAAAATCAAATTCTCACTGATTTAAAAAAATTATCATAACATATACATAGGGTTACATCTATTCTATTTCCATACATAAATACTTAATTTCGATGTAATCATCGGTGCCATACTTTGAACCTTCACGACCAAATCCACTTTCTTTTATTCCACCAAAAGGTGCTATGGTGGTAGATATCATACCGGTATTGATACCAACTATTCCATATTCAAGAGCTTCAGCAACTCTCCATATTTGAGAGTTATTATTTCCATAGAAATAAGAAGCCAACCCAAATGGTGTATCATTTGCTTTTTGAATTACTTCCTCCTCTGTTTCAAATTTAAAAACAGGCGCAATTGGTCCAAAAATTTCTTCATTAAATACCCTCATATCAATATTTACATCCGATAGTATGGTAGGATGAAATATCCCTGAGTTTTTCTCAAGCCTTTTTCCTCCACAAACTATTTTAGCACCATTATCAACTGCCTCTTCTACAAGACCTTCTACAAACTTAACAGCATTTTCATCAATTAACGGTCCTATATTAACACCGGAATCCATACCATTGCCCATTTTAAGTTTGGCAAGCTCCTTCCTTAATTTTTCATTAAACTCATCATAAATCTCTGATTGTACAAACAACCTATTTGAACAAACACATGTTTGTCCTGCATTTCGAAATTTAGAAGCTATGGCTCCCTGTACTGCCTTATCAATATTAGCATCATTAAATACTATAAAAGGTGCATTTCCGCCCAATTCCAAACTCAGTTTCTTAACAGTACCAGCACATTGTGCCATTAAAAGTTTACCCACCTCGGTAGAACCTGTAAATGAAAGTTTTTTAACAATTGGGTTCTCTGTTAATTCCTTTCCAATCACAGAAGCTTTTTTACCATGAACAACATTAATTACTCCCTTTGGTATTCCGGCTTCTTCGGCTAATACTACTAATGCATTTGCCGATAATGGAGTGAATTTAGCAGGTTTTAATACTACTGTACAGCCAACAGCAAGTGCGGGGGCAACCTTTCTGGTGATCATTGAGTTAGGGAAATTCCAGGGAGTAATTGCTGCCACAACACCAATGGGCTGTTTTAATATAACAATTCTCTTATTCGATTCGTGTCCCGGGATAACATCACCATATATTCTACGGGCTTCCTCTGAAAACCATTCTACAAAAGATGCTCCATATTTTATTTCTCCTTTTGCTTCTTCAAAAGGTTTTCCTTGTTCGTAAGTTAGTATTACAGCCAAGTCGTCAATATTCTCCATTTGGAGATCATACCAACGTCGTAATAATTTACTTCTTTGGTCTGCCGAGTAATTTTTCCATACTTTAAAAGCTTCCTGCGCCGCCTCGATGGCTTCCCTGGTTTCTTTCTGGCCACAGTCGGATACTTGCGCTAATAGGCTGTTATCAAACGGATTAAATACATCGAATGTGTTTCCTAAATCAGCGTTTACCCATTTTCCGTTTATGTATGAACTAGCTTTTAATAGCTTATTATTATTTAATTTCATTTTTTCATATTTTAAGATAAAACCGAATTTAATGATTCTTCAAATATAGCCACTGCGTCATCTATTTGTGATTCTGTAACTATCAGTGGAGGAATCCAACGTATTATATTTTTAAATGTTCCACAACTTAGCAAAAGTAAATTTCTTTTCAGGCATTCTTGCAGAACCTTCCCACAAGTATCCCCATCCGGTTTACCATTATCAGGAGTAATTTTATTTAATTTTTCGACTAATTCTATTGTAACAAAAGGAATTACACAATTCATTTGACCAAATAGCAGCTCTGTTGATTGTTCCTGTATTCGCGTTACAACTTTTGGGTGACAATGTCCGGTATTAACCACTCCAATACCTGAAGTAAAATCGATGTATTTATTATTATCTTCATCGTACAAATAGATGCCTTTTCCCTTTACTATCTTTGCTTTGGTTAGATGTGTCCAAACAGGTGATAATAATTCTTTCCCATCCTGAAATAATTCCATGATTATAATATTTTAAATTATTTATTAGAACTTAATAGTTTCCAAAGCTGAGCAGTTGTCTTTGATATTTTTAATTACTATTAAGAGAACTAGCTACATCAATATAAATTATTTGAGTGATCAATGAACCAAAGTTACACATAAATAGGATTTCCGCAATTGTATCAAATAACTAACAAAAGTTTCCTTATGGTTTTTATCTTTTCTGATATATCCTTATGAAATATTATATAGATAGCTATTTCTGTGTAAGTCATATCGCTCAAAAGCAAACTAAAGACTAAAACATATATGTCTGTATAAAATATACGCTTTATATATTTACAATGAGCTCAACACATATCGATTAATCAGTATTATGAGTATGATTCATTAATTTAATATTATAAAAATTATTATTATCTTTGGCATATAACATTATAACCCATAATGTATTATATCATAAAAAATGGACCATGAAATATTTAATTTTAATAACATACTAACTATATCTAACAAAAAAAATATGAAAAAGATCAAATTATTGCTATTCGCTCTAATCGTAATTCTTTTTACGACACCCATGTTTTCTCAGGGATTTATTCCACCGGCTAATTCCAATGCTGTTGTTTATTTCGTTAGAGTTTCTAGCTATGGTGGCGCTGTTTCTTTTGAGTACTTTCACAACAAAGAGTTTATCGGTAAATTCAAGGGTAAAAACTATATGCGTTATGAATGTCCTGAAGGTGAACAATTATTATGGGCCTCATCCGAGGATAAGGAGTTCCTTAAATGCGATTTAAAGGCTGGTGAAACATATTTAGTTCTTGTAAACATACAAATGGGTGCTTGGAAAGCCAGAGTTGATTTAGAGCCACTTACAGTAGAAAGTGAAAATTTCGAAAGAGCAAAATCTTTGGTTAACAAAAAAGCTCCCATTGTAACATCTCAGGCAATAATTCAGTCAACTCAAAAGAAACTTGAAAAGAGAGGTTTTGTTGAGAATATAATGGAAAAATATGAAAATGAATGGAAGAATGCTAAGAATACAAAGACAATTAGTCCTGAAATGTACATCCCAAAAGCAAAACTTAAGTAAACAATAAAGCGTTTTAACAACAAAAAGAAGCCCTGTTTATGTGTTGATAAACAGGGCTTTATATTTGTTGATTTGTGGACCCGTGTGGACTATTGCACTTGCTTTCGGTAGATCGTTAAAAAAGTAAGAGTATACATGACTAAAAATGGGATTTATGGTAAATATTAAGGAGAAGCGGCAGACAGGATTAGAAATGTTGAATTTATAATTGTCATGGCAATTATTTATGAGCGTTGCCAACAGCACTTCCTTCTATCCATAAAAAGGTAAATCTGTATTATAGTTATCAGGTTTTTTCTTTTTGGTTTCTGAATTTATTTCAAACAATTCTTCATTAGTCAATCCAAAAGGTATCCCGTTAGAAGTGTATCCCGCTATAAACCCGAAATGCTCATCTCTTTCAATCAGCGATTCCGTATCAGGTTTTCCCTTCTTTAGTCTATTTCCGTGTCGTTTCTCGCTCATCGTATTGTTGAAAAAGGTATATATGTTCAGCTAAATCAAAGGATACTATTCAAATCTTGTCTTCCAATTATTGCCATTATTTCAACTACTCCATTGTTTATTCTGTAAAATATACTATCAGACTCACAAACACAACGCCTATATCCCGTTTTTATATAATCGACCGATTTAAATGAAAAGGGTCGTTGTGCAATAATATCAAAATACTCAAAAAATGAATCAAAGTATTTATCCGCTTGAGTCTCTCCAAACTTTTCGACGCCGTAATGATGAATTCGTATCAAGTCTTCCTTAGCTTCGTTACTTAATCTATATTTGGCCATTAAGTAATGACTTTGATTGTTTTAAAATTTGTTTTTTAGAATCATCAGTAAATCCACTGCTTTCAGATTTATCTAATTTAGATCTAATCCAGTCAATTTGAACTTGCTGGTTTCTAGCCTGTCTAATCAAATCATTGATGAGTTCACTTTTGCTAGAGTATTCTTCGTTATTCACTTGTACTTTTAACCATTCATCATTTGGTTTCGTGAAAGATATACTTTGTCTTGCCATAATATTTAGTTTTGATGCAAAGATACACCAAATATGAATCACATGCAAGTTATTCCGTATTGTTTGCAACGTTTGCGCTCGAATAGTTGCTGCTTGCGAAGCAGTTTCTTGTCAGGTTATACCAGACTTGAAACGGACTGTATATGTTAATTTTAGTCATTAAAATAACAATCTAATCCATCAAGAAATGTAGACTTTCAATATCATTTTTTCCAATGATACAAGTTAAGTCATTAATAGTAATAGAAACTAGTTCTCTGTAACAGCGGAAGTTTTTTAATCGTAATTCAACTAATCTCATAGAATGTCTTTTTTAAAATGAACACCACAGTTAGTATAACCAGTCGTTTTAATGCCGTTTATACATTGTTCTCTGCTGGCTTTTTCATCCGTTTTGTTTTTAAGTCAGCATTATTAATATTAGAATAAATGTCAAAATTCCAACTATAGTTGTAAATATTCCCGTTTTTCTTGATTTGGTCCAACCCGATAGGGCAATCATAGTTAGCAAGGACATAATTCCAAAAAGAAGAGTCATTCCACCAACTATGGATGAAATTTTAAAATCTACTTCTGTCACTTTAAAAGGAAATCCATTCGTTGTCATCATTAAGACTTTTGTCATAGCAAATACTGAAACCAAAAAGAAACTAGCGGCTAAGACAGCAGCTTTCATTATATTTCTAGATAAACGAGTGTTTGCATCAGACACCAAAAAATTTGCAATTACCGCAATGGAAAATCCACCTAACAAGGAACTAATTACTATTATTTGTTCAGCAAGCTTATTCCAATATTCAAATGACATTTCTTCCATATTAATTAATCTAGTTATTTAATTACCTTCAATCCTCTCTATGATCCAATTTTGCTTACATAGCGATTTGTATAAGAATAGTAGCCGACTGCGGAACTCAAATCTTTCAATTATTACAAAATTTTATACGGGCTACAATGTTCATATTTACTACTATCTCGGCTATTATTTTTATACTTTGTTATGCTGCGATTTTATTCTTTTAGTATTAATTCACTCCTCTAACTGGATTTTATTATATGCCTTAGCCATGTCTTTCATATCTGCAATATTAAGCTGGTCTTCAAAAAACAAAAACTCACGTTTATTCAGATAGTATTTATCTGTTTGTTTACTTTTTATGTTTTTAAACAAATTTGCAGCTTCGACATACCCTGATTCTTGAAGTATTTTAAAGACTTCAAATGCTCCTGATTTTTTTGGCATATCGTATTCCTCACCATACATTACTGCAAGTACACGCGATATCATGAAGTTTGGCCATTTGATAACAATTTGTTTCTTGTACTCTTTCGTATTTCTTAAAGCAACAATAAAAACGGTGTCTTTTTCAATTCTTTGGGTGTGACTTCCAAACCCATTTATGCTACCATCTAAACTATTAGAGCGGATCTTTTTGAAACCTTTACCATAAGGAACATTCTGATAATGCCAGCCATATTTATTAAAAAATAGGTCTTTCGATTTTTCATTTAATAGCTTATTTGAATAAAGGGCTTTATCAAATAAATACAGATCGTAAACAGTTGACAGTAGATGCCCATAACCAAAAACAAATGACATGTCGAGAAACGATGCTTTTTCGAAGCCTGTAAAATAGTTATAATTGTACCCAATAGCACTGTTTTCAATAGGTTGTGCAGTTATATCGCCTAATGTATTTTTCATCCCAGCTGGTTTACATATCTTTTCTTGTAATAACTCTTCGTAGGATTTGCCACTTACATTCTCTATAATCAAACCAAGTAAGGCGTATCCAAAATTGCTATATTCATTTCCCCTTCCAGGCTGGAAAACAATGTCCTGTTCTACAATGCAATTAAATAATCTATCATGTGGGTAATATTCCTTTTCAATATCTATCAAATTTGGAATTCTTGACTCTCCAGTAATTCCGGCAGTATGTGTTAAAAGTTGATGGATGGTAATATTCTCTCCTTTTTCTTTTGGAAATCCAGGTAAATAGTTTACAAGTTTTCCGTCCAACTCCAACTTACCATCTTCCACCAGCTGAAGGATAAGCATGACAGTGAATGGTTTGGTAAAAGAAGCAATCCTGAATTTTGTATCGCAAGTATTCAGAACACTATCTTTAATATTGGCATATCCAAAAGCATTTTTGTAAATGACTTCACCCTTAACTGAAACTAATACAGTTCCTGAAAACTGATCATTTCCATAAAGAGTTTTTATTACTTGATCAATCTCAGATATTTTATCTTTAGAAAATTTAAGTTCAGGCTCATTTTTGAAATTTGCACATCCAAAATGTGAACTTACAAGCAGTAAAGTAAATAGAATTAATATTGGAACATTAATCTTTTTATTTTTCATGTGGAAGTTTTATAATAATTGGTTTTTGTGCTGTGCAACTTTTATTGTGCTACATAATTGCGTGTTTAAAATCTGTAAATAGTTTTATTTTTTTTAATAACTTTATGTATTAGGAGAAACACTAAAAATCCAATTAATCCACCAATAATTGTCCCATAAATATCCTTCCAATCAAAAACTCCTTTTGGGAGAAATAGTTGAGCTATTTCATAAAGAATATATCCAATAATAAAAAAGGAAATTAGTCGCAACCCTTTTATCTTACTTGAATTAAATATTAAAAGTCCGAAAAACAATTGAACGATTATTCCTCCTGAATTCCCCATAGAGTCAGCAATTCCATAATCATTTATATTATTTTCATAAATAAAAGGTCTGTACATATATCTGCCAATTTCTGTAAGCCCAAAGGAGATTAAAAATATAACGAAATAGATAATACGATATGTATCTATGGTTCTTATTTTTTTCTCATCTAAGAAGAAGTTGCTTTTTAATTTCATAACTTAATTTTCGTATTTCTAATTGCAGCATAATGTGCAAGTATATTTACTATTACGTTTATATGTTCCTTATTTTTATTGAGTAAAGTACATTTATTACCCCCTATTGATATGTATTGTATGCTTTTCATTGTTTCAAGATAAAGGGAATTATCGTTAATAGTTTATCGAGTTATCGTTAGCAACTCCAAAGGTAAGAATAAATTCCAATACCACATAATGAGGGTGTTGTATCAATTATTCCGATTTTGTATCAGGTCTATATGTCCTTACCTCTATAAGCAACAAGGACACACCGGGATGAGACAAATCCTACCTCCTTTTACTTGCGTGCGATTGCTCTTGCATTGGATATTCCTCTTAAGGAGTTGATGGATTTTTGATAAATGTATCGCTAAGTAAATCAATAATGTCGCCATAACTTGCGTGTTGCGTACCACCAATAATCATATTAATGAACTCGATTGTCGGATTAGCTACTCCACCCGAAAACAGGCCCGAATTAGTTTGAATAAATAATAAGGGTTTTACTTGGATTTCAGCTCAGTTCTTTGTTGTGCATAGTTATTAATAAGAACAATCTCTCAATAGCTTCTCGGTCTCATCTACAACATTGTCATAATGTAATATTATAGTTCCATTATTGCTACTATCTCTAGCTAATCGATATGTTTTTTCGTTGAAGTCTGTTCGTCTTCCTGCAATAACTACATAATGCATTCTACTACTGTCGTACTCAATAAATTCACGTGGAATATTTTTCGTCGGATTTTTATACTTGTCAAATACATTTCTTAATGTAGAAAAGTTTTTATCATTCCAATGCTTCCAATCCGTAATTTGCTCAATACCTTTTCTAATTGTTTGCCCGAAACTTCCATTTCCAATAGTTATGTTTTTGGTAGGATTTTCTAATTCTACAAACATAAAATGATATCCAGATGAATTTTTCCCAACTATTAAAAAATCAGATTGATAGTTTGGAGGAAGAGCAAATTCCGGGAAAATATATCTATCATGGTGACCAAAAATCGAATAATTCTTAATAATAGCTCCAATTATAAAATGAGCCTTATTAGTCCGAATAAAATTCAATATATTTCTTTCAGTTATATCTGTTTTCTCTAACAAATCCTTGAAGTCGGATAACTTAGTTTTATACTCATTCTCTCTAAGTGCTAAATCAAATTCATTTAAGTAGTTGTTTGGAAATATGGATGCAGTATTTAGTAAAAATGGGTGCTTTTTAACTAATTTAAACAACTCAAGTGGGTTTTCCTTATTCATTGAGTTATTAATTATTTCCTCAATAGATTCAAATACTGTAAGTCTATTATACTGTTGAGTTAATCTAATTTCTTCTTCGCTTAATTTGAAAAAATCTCTTGAAAAAATACTCATTTTATGATTTTTGGTTTAATTATGCACAACGTTTAGTATAAGAATATGTAGCCGACTGCGTTGCACTATCTTGTCATGTTACTAGATAGTTGAAGCGAGCTACAACCCCTGAATTTACAACTGTCTCGGCTATTATCTTTATATATTGTTGTATGGAGTTTTCTAGTTTCTATTTGGGTGAGAAGGTTTCACGCCTTTCTTTATAAACTCATGAATTTTTTCATCATTAGGGGCGGTTCTCGTGAATATGTCTTTATTGACAAGTGTAGATGCCCAATCATGATTAGGGTCAGTTTCTTGAGTTAGTAACCAAGTTGTAAAGATTGTGTCTACTCCATCAATAATTTGATATTGTCCACACCATGCAGTCACAGAGTCTGAACTACCGTATGAATTTTGCCAAGCAACAACAAAGCCTACAGCTTGACTTGCATCATTATGAGTATCAGTTCTTCCTACTAAATCATACGTTTTTGAAACATCACCAACTGCTGTTTGATAAGTTCCAGTTACACTATTACCATTTACTGTAAGAGTCATACTTGAACCAAGTTCATTATACCATGTTCCATTTAAGTCCATAATTTTAAATTTATTAGTTAATATTTGTTTTCTATCTATGATTGTTAATCAATTCCATACAACGTTTTGAATATGGTGCGTTTGGCTTACTGGAACTATTCCTTTCCAAACTACCACTTATTTTATTTATAGCTAATATCGTCATTTACTACTCTGTTTGCCAAATGCACTATGTTTTTTTGTTAGCCACTGTAATTAATTCTGTATTCAATTTTCATTTCATATTTATCTGATGATGAGGTCATTCCTGAATTAATAATAATTCCTATTATCTTTCCACTTGCCTTATCAATATTGTACTTGATACAATTAAACATTTCAAAATCATTAATACTGCCTTCTCTCTTTTCTAATTCTTTTAGCTCTTTTAATGCATTATTAATTTCACCTGAATCTGAATAAAAAGAAATTTCTATTTCCTGAATTCTATTTGATATTGATTTAGTTTTATAAAATAGAGTATCGTTAAATAAAGTATTTAAATATGATAATTTAACCTCATGAGGATACTCATACTCTTTTGATATATCAACATCGTATCCGTCAAAAATAGGGCTTACTAAAAGTATGCACTTGTCAACAATCTCAAATTTTTCATCAGGGATTGAAACATCTTTATAATACACCATATTATCATTGGGATACATGAATATATTTGTTTTTATCTTGTCAATTTTAGGTTTATACTTTTCTGCTAAACCATAAATATATTTGATATTATTTATTTTCGGATTTGACATTCCTAAATCACATTCTAAATCATATTTCTGTTCTTTTATAAAGTCATGATACAAAGTATTTAATGCTTCCAAATTTGAAAGTTCCAGTCTTGGAATAAATTCATTTATAGATATGGTGTAATTATCATTCATCTGAGGACTTACCATAACTTTATATGATAAAAACTCACTAGTATCAACTTCTAGATTATTGCCCTCAGATTGGCTCATAGTCGTCATAAGATAATCAATACTTAATTCTACTTCTTTATCGAAAATAGATTTCTTCGGAACTAAATCCTGACTAAATCCATTGACAATTAAAATCAAGCTTATAATAAAAAATGGAACCCTCATTTATTATTGTTTTTATGGTGGCTAACAATGTTATAAAGGTAATATTACCTTTATTTTTTCATTACCCACATACCAAAGGTAACTATATAACTCCATACTGGTATGTATTGTGTGCTGCCACCGCTGTATGTAAAAGTGCTTTCAGGGGATCGTCAGTCGTATAGTTTTCTTTAGCAGCACTTCAAATATATAAAATAAATCGATATGTTTTTAATTGTTGTTGAAAAGATGATTTGTGTTGGGATAGTTTAGGTTCAGGTTAGCTTTTCAGGGATTGTATCAGGTCTATATGTCCTACTCTCTATAAGCAACGAGGACACACCGGGGTGATACATTCATACTACAAACTTGTAATATACAATTAATCATTCCCAATCAATTTTATGTTGAATTTCTCTTCTTTCATCAGCTTCCTTTCTATCTCTATCATTATTTCTTTTAACGTTCTCCATTTCTTTGGAAAGTCCACTTTTTTGTATGGAACTGGATTTTGAAATTGAATCCGTTACAAAGGAGCCAAGGATATAAGAGGACAAGTATGCAATGATTAAAATACTGACAAACAACAGGACTATGATACCTCCATAGATACCAGTATTAAAAGTGACAAAGGCGGTAAGTGTGTAATAAAGGGCAGGAAAAATTCCACGAATACCGTAGTGAACAAAATCCTTAATCCAGAAATAGACTAAACCCATAATGCCCAGAAGTGAAACTGACCACAGATACCATTCAATAACTTGATCTCCACTGGGTATCCAATAAAATTTGGTTACAAACATAGCCTGTAACACATCTTCTCTCTCAATCATGTAAACATACGAAAAAAGTCCTCCAATAACTGCAGCAAAATGAGGAAGGTGGTTATAAGCAAATCCATCATAATTAGCGCTATACATATTATCTTCTAATGATTTTCCAGTTTTAATCATGCCGAACGAAAGACCTATTAACACAAGAAATATGAGCCAAAACCTCCCGGTTCTCCAATTCACATAATCATCAAGATAATTGCGAATGAAAGTTTGAGTTTTTCCCAGTTTCATGTTTGATACTTTCAATAAATCGGGTATTGTGTGACCAGTTAGGTGATCTGAACTTACGTAAGCTTTTTTACCATTATATTCAAATTCAATCCAATCGGAATAGTCTTGTGTTGGGAAAACGGTATCACCCTTGTGCAGTTTACCAAGTATCTCGGATTTAGTTGTATACGATTTTCTAATATTTAAGGAGGCACTTTTTACAGTATAAATTACTTTTGTATCACTACTTGTGTTCAAATATTTACATGATGTAATTACTGATAGCAACATAACTACAGCACAAATCAAAGCTAAATTCTTCATAACTCATGTTTTATAGATTCTATTTAAATATATATAGAAGAACTATTAATATTTCCTTTTAATTTATTGGCACATAACGTTATTTAGATGCGTCGTAGTCTCTGATTTTTCTTAGCATATCATCGATTTAAGTATAAAGTAATCCTGTAGTAGTATCTGAGCTATCTTAGAGTGTAAAGTTAGGAATTATTTCATTACTAATCATCAGCGCAACTTCAACGTTTGTATCAGGTCTATATGTCCTTACCTCTATAAGCAGTGAGGACACACCGGGGTGATACAGCAAGACAGCGTTGTTGATAACAGTAGCTCTTATACGAGGTCTGTCATTATGAGTTAATATCTTGAACCCTTAAGTAAGTGTACGTAAAGCATCAAAATCAGTATGTACAATGGGGTACAGTGATAGTGCCCCCCACGTATACATGCACCAAATGCATCAAGTGAATTTCAAGCCTCTCTCAGCAAAGGTAACTACGTGCTGCAACTTTGTAAAGGGTATATGAATGCTGTTAGATGACCTCGTGTTTTCGCATTCGGGTTTACGAGTTAAGCACCCTTGACAAAGCCGAATCACTTCGCGAATAAGTGCTTACGAGGTTGAAAATGGAGAGGAGTGTTGAATTTTTTATCCAAAGAGGTTAAGCGAAATCTAAATTACCTTTAATAATTGGTGAGCATGAGATATGTAACAGCAACAATATCATAGGTTATGATTCTACAGTCATAAATTCGTCAAATCAAAATTCCCAACCCTCATAAAATACTAAAAGCCAACCCGTTAAGGATGGCTTTAGTGGACCCACCAGGACTTGAACCTGGGACAACCTGATTATGAGTCAGGGACTCTAACCAACTGAGCTATAGGTCCCGCTTTTTCAAGCTTAACCGAAATCAAACATGTTCAATTTCGGGCTGCAAAAATAGAAAAAATTATTTACAGAACAATTATTTATTTAGTGAAAATTAATTCAGATAATAATCCTAATTAAGATAAAACCCGGCTCCAATAAAATAGTCGGTATCTGGTATCTTTATTACATATGTGATCTTAGTATCTTCTTTCCCGCTAGCCGGATTATCCCAGTAATATTCATAAAATCCTGACCCGGATAGATTAATAATATCAATCATATCACTTATAATAAATGCTCCATGTGTATCTTGTAAATCTAACAAGTTTTCGCCTTGAAAATTAACATTCGCACCATGAGCAATATTAACGCCATTTAAATCTTCAATAAAAAAATACCCCGATCCATCATCAAAAAAGCGGATATGATCTATAAAATCGCGGCAAAACTCTATTCTCTGAGTTTCTTCAGGATAAATATTATTAAAAATGCCAGAAATACCTTTTGCCATTGTAGTGGTAACTTCCACTAATGTAGTCTTTTTTGATACAATATAATCATAATACAAATCTGATGGTCCTCCATAAAAGCCTGTTCCTATAAACCAATTAGCTGATGAAATTGACGTTACGAAACTCACTTTTCTTTCATCAATATTTGTTGAAGGGTTTTTTCTGTAATACTCAACATATCCATGTCCCGAATATTTAACTGTCTCAACCATATCCCGAATAAAATACTTTTCATTCTCATCAATAATATTTATTCTGGAAGTTCCAATAAGATCATGATTTATATGGGCAACCACCCAGGCATCAACTAGTGTTTCAATAAAAAAGTAACCTGATTCATCATTATAAAATCTGGCGGCATCTATAAAAGCCTGGCTAAAATGAGCCCTTGCAGTACTATCAAAGATAGTTTTTTTGAAAACTGTTTCAAAACCGGTAGATACATTTGTAGTGTTAATTTCAACTATTGATTTATCAAGATTATATTGAGAAACAAAAGTACCATCATACTCGGGGCAATCACATGTGGTACATGATTCAATTATAAAAAACACAATTATAATTGCTGATAAAATTAGTACGTGTAAAGTTCTCATTGTAAAATATGTTTAGTTAATAATAGATTCCGCTACCAATAAAATAATCAATGCCGGGGATTTTATAAACAAATGCAGTTTTTGACTCTTCTTTACCAGTTACGGGATTATTCCAATAATATTCATAATATCCTGATCCACTGGATTGTATAACTTCTAACAAACCTCTAATAACATAATTACCTTTTGAGTCCTGATAATTGTAAAGATTTTGTCCCTGAAGATCTTTTTGAGTTCCATGGGCAACATTAACACAGTTAAAATCATAGATGAAAAAATAACCCGAATGATTATCAAAAAAACGAATATGATCAATAAAATTTCTACAAAACATGACTTTACCCATTGAATCAGCCATCAATTCAAATCCCCCACTTATTCCCTGGGCCATTGAACTAGTGGCATTTTCAACTATTGCCATTGCTGCTTCCTCGTTAGTATAATAATGTTCAGAATTGTAGTCATAAAACCCTGTTCCAATAAAAAAGTTTGCTACAGGAATTGATTTTACATAAGATAATTTCTTTGTGTCTTGTCCTGTTTCCGGGTTTTCAAAATAATATTCTACAAAACCATAACCTTTATAAGCTATAGCCTCAACCATATCACGAACATAATATTTATCGTTTATATCTACAACATCATAGCGGCAAGTACCAATAAGTTCCGGTTTTGTTGCATGAGCAACCATCCATGCATTATTACTTTCAACAAAAAAGTAACCCGATTCGTCATCAAAAAACCTAATTGGATCTATAACCGACTGGCACATATGGGCATACAATGTACTATCTGAATCTAATCGATTCTTGTAATTATTATCTTCAGAAAAAATAGTTTCAAACCCGGTTGATAAATTTATTGAATTGACTTGAATAACTGATTTCTTAAGATCATATTCTGAAACAATTCCGGTATCAGGAATTATGTAACAATCACATTCTTTTTTACACGAATTTAAAAATAAAAATGCTAGGATAACAAATACTAAGATGGTGCGCGTTTTCATAAAATTAAGGATAATTATAAATTTTTGATAACAAATGTATATAATAACTTTTATGTATCCAAATAAAAATCATATTAAATAATCAACAATAATGTGTATAAGATTCCTAAATTTCTATTGCTTTTGATTTTATTATTATCTTTATCCGCTTAATACTAAAATAGCAAATGGAAATTAAAAACATAATCTTCGATTTTGGTGGTGTTATACTCGATATTGATCCGCAATTAACTGTTGATGAATTTGTTAAGCTTGGCTTTAGCAACTTTGAAAAATTAATGACTCCTGAATTCATAGATGAGATAATAGGTAAATTTGAGCGTGGTATACTAACTCCTGAATTATTTCGTGTAAAACTTAAGAATTTTTTGGAAATCGAAATTACCGATCAACAATTGGATGATGCCTGGAATTCGTTACTTTATGATATTCCGGCTGAAAGAATTGAGATACTTGAACAAGTAAAGAAAAATTACCAAATTATTCTACTAAGTAACTCAAATGAAATTCATTACGATTTATATGTAAGAGATTTGCAACTACGCTTTGGTTATCGTGAATTCGACGAATTATTTCATAAAGCATATTTTTCATTTGACTTACATCTTCTTAAGCCAAATCCTGATATTTACGAGTTTGTTATAAACCAGCATGGATTTGTTCCTGAAGAAACCTTGTTCATTGATGATAAAGCAGAAAATATTGAAGCTGCCAAAAAGCTTGGTCTGAAAACTTACCAGTTAGAAAAACCTGAGAGAGTGAGAGACATTTTTAAAGATGGTAAACTTATTGCTAATATTGATATTAGATAGTAATACCAAATATACATCATACTGTCGCATATAAATTGCCCCTTTTCCCAATATTCTTCAGTTAAAAATATTTCCGTAGTTAATGCTATGCAAATATTTTGAACTTCGAATATTAAAAAAATCATTCAATTTAACTATCCATCAGTATGAAATATAATTGGTATAAGTTGGGATTTACGGGTTACATGTAGAATAACTTTATTTCTTCAAGAATACTTAGTATCTCGTTAAGGGAATTTGTATTCATTAACTTTAATCTGAATGGTTTAAAGTTTGGATATCCTTTAAAATAATCTCCCCAATGTTTTCTGATTTCCAGCACACCACGTCTTTCACCTTTCCATTCAACCGACTTCTTTAATTGGATTGTACATATGCGAATCCTTTCTTCAATGTTAGGAACAGGTAATATTATACCGGTATTTAAATAGTGCTTAATTTCATTAAATATCCATGGATTACCATAAACTCCTCTAGCTACCATCAAACCGTCTACACCAAAATTATCTCTAAAATATTTTGCTGATATTGCATCAATAACGTCTCCATTACCAAACACAGGGATGTGCATTCTTTGATTTTTCTTAACATCACCAATCAAAGTCCAGTCAGCTGGAATACGTGGCTTTTGTGTACGTGTGCGGCCATGGATTGTAATAGCTTTAACACCTGCATCCTGCATTCTTTCTGCTATCTCAACAATCTCTTTATGATCATCATCGTAACCCAGCCGTGTTTTTACAGTTACCGGTAACGAAACAGAGTTAACCACAGCTTTTGTCATTTTTTCCATTTTAAGAATATCATTTAATATTCCCGATCCGGCACCCTTGGCTACAACTTTCTTAACAGGACAACCATAATTTATATCAATTACATCCGGGTTTGCACACTCGGCATATTGGGCTGCTTTTACCATCGAATCAATATCATGGCCAAATATTTGAATGCCAATTGGGCGCTCAAACTCGTCAAAATCAAGCTTCTTAACACTTTTAGCTGCATCTCGTATCAAACCCTCCGAAGAAATAAACTCCGTATACATCATATCTGCACCAAACATTTTGCACACGTATCTAAACGGAGGGTCTGTTACGTCTTCCATTGGGGCAAGTAAGATAGGAAATTCTCCAAGATTTATTTCACCTATATTTACCAATTGTGTATTTATTAATTTAAATTTATCATGATTGATTTGTAATAATGTTTAGATCATAAAGGTATAAGGGGAATAGGGTATAAGGGATATAAATAAATATGAGGGGAGAGTTAATGGAAATAAAATAAATTGATTGTCATAACCCTTATTTTCCCTGTATTCTTATTTCCCTTATCCGCCTACACCTTACATCTATATTTCTATATACTATTATACATGTTATCATAAAAGCACTTTTTACTAATCAACACGAATCATATGTTTTCAATTTCTCTGCAAAAATATTAATTTTGCGCATCTTAAAAAATCAAATATCTTAATGAAAAGAACTGCATTCTTAAGCTCTCTTTCTCCACTTGGAAAACTAGTTCTATTACTGTTAATTGTAATAGTTTTCGCAATTACTACTGCATTAGCTGGTTTGGTTGCCGGAATGTTTATTTTTAATGTGCAAATTGCTGATCTATCTAGTTTTATATCAAACCCAAATTCTACTGAGTCAATTTGGTTTTTAAAATTTTATCAAGCAATAAACCAATTAGGTACATTTATACTTCCTGCTTTATTTTTTGCATATCTCGTTAGCGATTCTTCATACAAGTATCTTTCAATAAATAAAACACCCAGACTACTAAGCATATTAATTGGCGGATTAGTTATTTATACAATTTTGCCAACTAACAATTACCTTGATGAACTTAACAGAAACATGAGTCTTCCAGACTTTCTTTCGGGGATGGAAGGTTGGATGAAAGAAAAAGAGAATCAGGCACGGCACTTAACAGAATTAATTTTAAAAACTAATTCAACAACCGGTTTACTAATTAATATAATAATTGTTGCATTAATACCCGCAATAGGTGAAGAATTGATATTTAGAGGATTATTAATAAACCTTTTCAAGAGCATAACTAAGAATATTCATATTGCAGTAATACTGTCGGCCATTATATTTAGTGCCATTCATCTTCAGTTTTATGGGTTTTTACCCAGACTAGTATTAGGTATGCTATTAGGATATTTATTCGTTATTACAGGGAATCTCTGGGTACCTATATTTGTTCATTTCCTAAACAATGCTTCATCAGCGATAATTTATTATCTTCATGACAATGGTTACATTAAAACATCAATGGAAGATTTTGGAGCATCATCAAATATAATTTATATAATTGGTAGTTTTCTTATTACGCTATGGCTCTTAACAATAATCTACCAAAAGGAAGGAACAGACAGAGCTATAAGTAATACCGAATAAAAAAAAAAGGCTACCTCAATTGAGATAGCCGTTTCATTTTTTTCTACAATAGATTATATCTATTTTTTGGCTCTTCCCTTACGGGTTGAATAATTTATTTTAAGGGCACCTGCTTTTCGCAGTTCCTGCTTCACATCTGTAACAATACCCATTTTAGTCAAGCCATCTACTTTAAGTGAAGTAGTAATAAACTTTCTGTCAGCTTCATCCCTATCTTCTCTTTCTTTAGCAACAAATTCTTGAATATCATCTACTTTTGCAAATGTGTCGTTTAGCTGAATACGAGAATTGGTTCCGTATAACTTTGATTTAACGGGTGGACCAATATAAATATAGCTTACTAACGATTTCTTATCAAGTTTTTGTACTTCAGTAGCTTGAGGTAATTTTGTTTTAACTTTAAGGGTCACTTCACGCATAACGGTTGTTACCATAAAGAAAAATAACAACATGAATATAATATCGGGTAATGACGATGTATTAATCGCAGCAGAACCCTTTCCTTTTTTTGTACTAAATCTTGACATAATTATTTACCTCCTATATCTTCAGGTTCAGCCTCGGAAATACGAACAGGTATAGCTTTGCCAACACCTTTAATCTTATTTTTATCAATAAGCTGACCATATTTAAGCCCAAATAATCTCAACGAAAGGTCATCTTTCATCTCACTAAATGCACTTGCAAGTTCATTTTGCACCTTAATGTACATTTCGTATGATGTTCCTCTATCATTTTTAAGTGAAATAAGTCCCTGAGACATTTCCATATCCATTCCAAGCTCTTGTATGTGTTTCAATTTATACTCAGGATAACTATCATTATTATGATGGATAGTCATAAAGTCGATTGCTTTATGCTTCAGCATACTTATATCACCCGGTTTACCATCTATAAGAAGACGGTCGTGGCTATTTATAAGTACCTTTAATATATTCCGATCTTTTACAATAATATCTTCAGCATTATCCTCAACGGGTGGAGGTAGTTTTCTTGTAATACCGGTATCTACATCCATTGTTGTGGTAACCAGAAAAAAGATAAGCAGCAAAAAAGCAATGTCTGCCATTGATCCTGCATTTATCTCAGGTGATGCTCTTCTAGCCATAACTTAGTTTATTTAAAGATTTTAATTACTGACGAATAAAGAATAGCAATAATAGTTAAGCCAAAAGCAATATAGGTTGTATATAATCCTACACCAACCATTTGTGATGTTTCAGCAGTTGTTTTTAACTCTTCAAGTCTGTAATCGCTAAAATTGTTTCCGGCAAATACATATGCAACACCAATAACAATAACCACTACAACAATGCTTATAAGCATTTTAACGATATTTTGTGGATTTACTATAAATCCATAAAGGGGGGAGATAACCATCACTGCCACAGCAACCAGGAGCAATAACTTAGCCCAGTTAAGAAAAAGTTCTGTGTCGAGCATTCCAGCATAAAACATTACTCCAGGAATTACTGAAAGTGCCAGCAATAGGTATAGTATCCATCTTGTAATATTGGCAATTTTATCTTTCATAATTCCTATTTTTTACTAAATTGGTTAATAATATCAACAAATGCAATTGAACTATCTTCCATATCATTTACAAGATTTTCAATTTTAGAAATAATATAATTATAGAAAATTTGCAGAATAATTGCCACAATAAGTCCAAATACTGTTGTTAACAAAGCAACTTTAATACCATCGGCTACAACGGTTGGTGAAATATCACCGGCAGCAGCAATATCGTCAAAAGCTTTAATCATACCAATAACAGTACCCATAAACCCAAGCATAGGAGCAAGTGCGATAAATAATGAAAGCCAGCTAACGCCACTTTCTAATCTACCTGTTACAACGCTACCATAAGCAATAATAGCCTTTTCAACTTCTCCTAAACCATCATCGTAACGATTAAGTCCTTCACTAAAAATACTGGCAACAGGGCCTTTTGTATTGCGTACAACACCTTTTGCACCATCAATGCCACCACTTTCCAAAGCAGATTCAACATTTTTTAATAACTTCTTAGTGTTGATTGAGGCCATACTAAGGTATATAATCCTCTCAATACTTATGGCTAAACCAAATATAAGAGCCAATAATACAACACCCATAAACCCTGGTCCACCTTCAATAAATTTTTCTTTTAAAATTTGATGAAAAGACTGTGATTTTTCAGGCTCTGTTGCAATTGCAGCAACATCCTCAGCAATTTCTTCTGCTGTTGTTATAGAATCGCCTGCTATTGATTCAACAATTGCAGTTGTGTCTTCAGCAACATAATCCTGTGCAGAAACATAGCTTGATGACGCAGTAGCCATCAACATAACTAGTGATAAAAAGGCAATAAATTTTTTCATGATTTAAAAATTATTTTCAGTTTTAATTATACTTTTTATGAATGGACAAAGTTAAAAATATATTCTATTTAACAACAAAATATTATTTTTATCTTAAATCCTTGCGGAGAAGGCGGGATTCGAACCCGCGGTACGCTTTTGGCGCACACACGCTTTCCAAGCGTGCCTCTTAAGCCACTCGAGCACCTCTCCAGTTACCAAACCTCCAAAAAAGAAACGCCAAAAGTATAAAAATATTATTAATTCAAATACTATAAAACAAAAAAGAGGCTGTCCAAAAAGTTAGTTTTTTGGACAGCCTCTTTATTAATATCTAAATAAATGCAATTGATCAACTACATTTTGAATACCCGCAAGATTTACAAATAAGGCATCCATCTTCATATACAAGAGTTTCATTACTGCATTCCGGGCAAGTTTTTCGTACTGCATCTGTACCATCAGGCACATAACGTTTCAATGCGCGTACTACGCCGTTCTTCCATGTATTGATATTATCTTCGGGAACAGTAAGGTTTGAAATTAATTCAATAACATATGTTAGCGGCATACCATGTCGTAGTACCCCTGAAATAAGTTTGGCATAATTCCAAAATTCTTGCTCAAACGACCTTGATAAAGCCGGCACAATAATTCTATAACCCTGTTTATCATCAAATTCAAAGTCATAACGGGTACGTTCTTCCTTTTTCTTAGTTTTGGTTACCCAACCAGACTCTACATATGGTGGTAGATAGAAGTCTTCAGCTTTACCCGTAAAAACTTCGTATGGTTTATCGTTTATTTTACCAATTACAGCTATCCATTTTTCATAATTATTTTGAAACCTGATAATATCAGCATCGATAGTTTTTGGTCGTGCAGGAGCCTTAGAATCATGAAAATCATCTTTTTCTTCTTTTTTATCGTTACTAACAAGCACTCCAGAACGAGAGCCTTCACGATAAATTGTCATTCCTTTACAACCACTCTCCCACGCATTCAAATAAATATCACTCACAAGCTCTTCTGTTGCATCCTCCGGAATATTAACAGTTACACTTATTGAATGATCAATCCATTTTTGAATATCACCCTGCATCTTTACTTTACTAACCCAATTAATATCTGCTGATGTTGCTTTATAATAAGGCGAAAGTTTAATAATTTGGTTCAGATCGTCATCCTTTTTGGATTTAACTTCTTTAACGTTATAACCATTAATTGTAAGCCATTTTTCAAATTTAGGGTGAAAAACATTGTATTCTTCCCATGCATCACCAACATCATCAACAAAACTTACAACTACATTTTTATCATTAGGATTAACCTTGCGACGACGTTTGTAGGAAACCATAAAAACAGGTTCAATACCCGAAGTTGTTTGAGTACAAATACTTATGCTTCCGGTTGGTGCAATAGTTAACATTGAAATATTGCGACGACCAACTTTCATCATTTTATCATACACATGAGGTGCATGTTCTTTTATTCGTTTAATAAAAGGATTATCTATTTCGCGAGTTGAATCATAAATTTCAAAACTACCACGCTCTTCAGCAAGATCTACTGAACCTCGATAAACTTCGATAGCAAGTAATTTATGTACTTCCGTTGAAAAAGTAATGGCCTCTTCAGACCCATACTGTAAACCCAAAGCTGCAAGCATATCCCCTTCTGCTGTTATACCAATTCCTGTTCTTCTTCCCTGATATGATTTCTCACGAATCTTTTCCCAAAGTCTTTTTTCAACTCCTTTAATCTCATCCGATTCAGGATCAGCATCAATCTTTGATATAATTAAATCTACCTTTTCGATTTCCAAATCAATTATATCATCCATTATGCGTTGGGCAATACGAGAATGTTTGGTAAATAAATCACCATTAAAATATGCTTCTTTGGTGAATGGTTTTTCAACATAACTGAACAGGTTCAAAGCCAACAATCTACAACTATCATAAGGACACAATGGAATTTCTCCACATGGGTTAGTAGATACAGTTTTAAAACCATAATCTGAATATACATCAGGTATTGATTCTCGTATAACTGTGTCCCAAAATAATATTCCCGGCTCAGCGGAAGACCATGCATTATGTACAATTTTATTCCATAATTCGCGTGGATTAATTTCCTTTGTATATTTTGGATCTTTTGAACTAAGGGGATACTGTTGTTGGTAAGGAATATCATTTTTAACAGCATTCATAAACTCATCATCAAGTTTAATGGAAATATTTGCTCCGGTAATTTTTCCCAGCTCCATTTTTGCATCAATAAAATCCTCCGAATCAGGATGCTTAATTCCGATGCTTAACATCAAGGCTCCCCTTCTTCCATCTTGTGCTACTTCACGCGTAGAGTTTGAATATCTATCCATAAAAGGCACAACACCTGTAGATGTTAATGCTGTATTTTTTACCGGACTACCTTTAGGACGTATATGTGTTAAATCATGACCTACACCTCCTCTACGCTTCATAAGCTGAACTTGCTCCTGATCAATTTTTAATATTCCTCCATATGAGTCTGACTCTCCTTCATTACCTATAACAAAACAATTTGATAGCGATGAAATTTGATTATCATTACCAATACCTGCCATTGGACTTCCTGCCGGTATTATATACTTAAAATCTTTTAGTACATCAAATATCTCTTTTTCAGACATCGGATTTGAATACTTATTTTCAATCCTGGCAATTTCCTTTGCCAGGCGAATATGCATGTCGTTTGGGTTTAATTCATAAAATTTACCTTCGCTATCTTTTAATGCATACTTATTCATCCACACTTTAGCAGCTAAAGTATCATTATTAAAATATTTAGTGGCTGAAGTAAATACTTGCTCATGAGTGTAATGCTTTTCAGGATTTAATTTCTCTTGCGAAATCACAGGAGCATCACTTAATTTCATTTTATTTTTTGCTACAATTTCTATAGCAGCCTCTGATGTTTCCAATCGTATTCTTTCTTCTAAAACTTTGTCGTAAAAACTTTTTTCCTCTTCTTTTTGTATCCCTTGCTGTGCTGTGTTTTCCTTTGTTTCTTCCCCAAAATTTAAGTATAAATTATGTTTCATTAGTTATACCTTGATTAAATTTTATTATTAATATTTTATTGGACTTGAGCGTTTTACAAAAAAGAAAGGATACTCTCTTAAGCGATGCAATATACAACACAAATTAAGTGACGCCATTAATATTTATTAACATGCTATGTGGATAAAAAATAAAAGTCGGGTTATTAAGTTGTTAGAATTAAAAACAGCCTTAAAAAAAAATTAATTCCATTTTGGCACAGTTTTATTTTAAAAATATCTGATAAAAAAAACATGAGTTTATTTACTAAAAAACATTTTCACGGCAATAACTGCAAGCACAATTGCAAAAACCTTTCGTAAGACAGTTTCGGGTATATTTAAAGCAAATTTAGAACCAATATACCCCCCAATTAAAAAAGCACCTGCAATTATCAGAGCATATTGCAGATTTAAAGCTCCTTCTTTATAATAACTCCAGGCAGCCAGTAGGCCAATTGGAGGCAACATTATTCCAAGACTTGTACCCTGAGCAGTATATTGGTCCATTCCCAATAAATAAATTAATGAGGGTATAATTATTATTGCCCCACCAATCCCAATAAGACCGCTAAAAGTGCCAGCTATAAGGCCTATTATTATCAATATAACAATAACTGTTGTAGTCATCTTCATAAATTTAAAATTAGAAATCCAGACTTAACGAAAGGTAATAAACTGGCTCACGAACTCTATAATCATCAACACCCCATGAAACATCACCCCTAATAAAGTAACCCATAACTGTTGCACGAGCACCAAATCCAAAACCACCAACTATTGGTTCTTTTTGTACCTCAACAGATATATGCATAGGGCCACTATTAATGTAGCTAGTAAATAATGAGTTTTCGGGGGAATAAGGGTTAGACCCCGTCCAGGCAGTACCAATATCACCAAAACCAACTATCTGAAAACTTCGTAAAAAACTTGAACTAATGGGAGTTTTTGAAAAGTACTGGAATACCGGAAAACGAAGTTCTGAATTTATCACAATAAAGCTATTTCCATTTCTAATATTTTGATTAAAGCCTCTCATATTTGTGGCAAGGGTTTGATACGCATAATTTTGGTTGTAATCGATTGGCGTAATTTGGTTAAATTTTGGAAATAGCCAGTTATCAACCCCTCCCATATAATATATAAGTTTATCACTTCCCAATGATGTGCTTCCTGCAATTCGATTTGCCCATATGAATGTTCTGTGTATTTTATGATAATTTCTAAAATCGAAACCCAATACAATAAGGTTATTGCCATTGCTATTTATAAGCTGATGATATTCGGCAAATATTTTATATCGTGTGCCTGAATATAAGTTAATCCCAAGGTTTCGTGTATTATCAAAAACCAACTCACCTTTTATACCTACCCAGTTGTTGTATATAGTAGGTTCTTCCAGATTGATTTGGTCGGTGGCAAGATTTACATACATATCGTTCCTGAACATCCCTGTTCCTCTTATGCTAAGAGCCTCGTTAAATGGCCACTTTAACATGTAAAAAAGTTCATGTGAGTGTACCCTTTTAATTGCATAACCATTATAACCTTCCAGCGTGTTTCGGTGAAAAATAATTTCTCTATCCAATCTCTTTTTTAAGTTTGAATAACTAAAAATGTATTCATTATTGATCAAGCTAAAATTTAATCTAACTCCACCAATAATACGATAATCCTCCATTAAATCGTTTACACCAATCTGGAAAAACATATTAAAACCCGGGTTTAAATATATAGGCCCTCCTCCACCGGTAAATGGCTGGTAGCTATAGTTTATATAATTGAAATCGATTTGAGAAACAAGATTGTTGATAAAATATGACACATTATAATTTAACCTTTTAGGTATAGTAATTTGATCATTATCTTTAAATGTAACTAAACCATCTCTGTTAAAACTATACTTGCTATTACTCGCAACTTGAGATGTTGATTCAGGCACTCCCATAACTTCCTCGCCCTTTTCATTTCTATATACCATCGTAAACCTTTTCAAACGAGGTGCTTCAATAATTACCACTTCCTGAGGATTCTCAACTTTTTTAGTTTGCTTAACAGCTTGTTTGTTAGCTAATTTTTTATTGTAATCCTTAGTTAGTTGTTTCATATATACTGTAGTATCAGGAAACAAACTTGGGGTTTCAGAATATGATAGAGTATTTTCTATGAATATTTTATAAAAATTATCAATAAAAACTACTGAAGTTTTTTTACCTGCATTACTACTTACATAATGGCTCAGAATGTCGCGTGAATAGTTTGTAACGGCTTTTTTATGAACAAAATAACGATAATGTATAGTGGTATCCACCGAACTAACAGAGCTATCAACAACAGCAAGGTATGCGTTATAAATTCCTGTTTCATCACTCAAATAGCTAATTGTATTATACCCATACGACTCAGGAATTATTTCGCTGGCAAGAGGGGTATTAGTAATTCGTTTTAGTATGGGGGTTTTGTTTGCATAATCATAAATAAAAAGATCAAAATTTTCGGGAACCCCAACAATTAAATCAGATTCTTTCCCTATTGTATCATTAATTCTATTAGAACTAAAAACAATTTGGTTTGAATTATTGATAAAAGCAGGGTTTAATTCCGAATAAATATCATCAGTAATCTTAAAAAACGAACTGGCAGCAATATTATATACAAATAAATCAGATTGCCCTTTTTGTACTGCCGACATTACAAAATACTGTCCATTATCAGAAAAACTAAAATCACTCACTTTTTGTACATTATAAATAATTTGCTTTGTAAACTCTTTATCCTCAACATTATATCTATAAAGCCATGGCATTCCCTTATCTTCAATAATAAATGCCAACAGTTTTCCGGTTGGGTGCCATGATAACAATGGGTACGAATAATCAGTTTTAGTATCGATAGTAACACCTCTTTTGAATATTTTTTTTCTTTTTCCGGTAGTCATATCCTGAAGATAGATTTTGTACTTGCCAAATTCATTGGTGGTATAAGCAATATACTTACCATAAGGACTAACATGAGGTTGACCATATTGAATATCATCCTTATATTTTATCTCTAAAACACCTTCAGGAGTACTTTCATTTTCTGCATATTGTGAGAATTCAGCTTGATAATACTCTTTCCATTCCTGAGTTAACAGCTTAAATGAAAGTCCGGTGACGTACATAAAACCTTTGTCGATGCTATTGCTCATACTGGTCATATGTATAATATTGCTAACTGTAGCTTTACCATACTTTAGAGCAATAAATCTCCAAAGCGAATGCCCGGCATAAACGGCATCTTCACCTATTAGGTTGTTAACTTTATCATATCTGCCCGATAGTATTCCATCGCGAACACGATTATCATATTCAACGCTCCAATCGCTTCCCAACCACGAAATTATACCTACTTTATACCAATCGGGTAAAGAAAAGAAGATAGATGACTTTACCTGCTGTCCCATCGTTCCGCCAAACATCATTTGGTTAAATAATATTTGGGCTATTCCATCCCTAATTTGTTCTTCAAAATTAACATGATTACCGTCAAAATAAATAAACACTTTGGATCCGATAATATGAGTAATTCCACCTATATTATAATCCTCATTCATCATTAAGCCTATGTTACTTTGCTTAAGGTCAGTTAGATTATTAAACACTATGAATTGAATTTTTTTATCCATCAAGCTTCCAAGCTTTGCCTCAATAAGTGGAATTTGCTGAGTAGCATATCTTGCTGTATATTGTGCCAGCTCTTTACCGTTTAGATAAAAATAAGTATCAATATCTCTAAACTTATAGTAAGTCCAATGAAAATCATTGAATTGCACCCTGTTTTTACCAAATGTTTGATTGGAACCATTATAAAATTGTGGGAAAAGAACAACCGGTGTCAACATAACAATAAACACCACAATCCATCTTAATGTCAGTGAGTTATAATCAGTCCTATTTATATTATTAGTGATAATTTTCCTGATTTTATAAAATGCTAAATTAAAACAAAAATTAAGCCAATAAGTCTGTTATACATTATATGGGTCAATCTTAGAACTTTCATTTCATATTAACTTCAAATCATCTATTGAAATGTATAATATTTAACTTTGCCAAAAATTTACTTATATATGATAACTTTAAAGAGATTTGATTTTAACCCGTTTCAGGTAAATACATACGTGCTATCTGACCATACAGGTGAATGCATTATTATTGACCCCGGAATGCAAGGTGATGCCGAGGAAGCTGAGATTGCAGACTATATTACTACCAACAATCTTAAGCCCGTGATGTTATTGCTAACACATGCACATATAGATCATATTGTAGGAAATAGCTTTATCGCTGATAAATACAACTTGCCTTTGACAGCTCATGAAGATTGTGTTCCTTTTCTTGCAAATGCTTTACAACATGCTTCAAATTATGGGCTTACAATGAATAAAGTTAAAGAAATAGATAATTACATTGATGAAAATAAAGATATTAAGTTTGGCAATTCATCATTAAAAGTGTTATTCACGCCCGGGCATGCTAACGGTAGTTTATGTTTCTATTCACCTGAAAATGGTTTTGTTATTAGTGGTGATGTACTGTTTAACCAAAGTATTGGGCGAACCGACTTACAAACCGGTGATTACGACCTTCTACAAAATAGCATCTGGGAAAAATTATTTACGCTTCCTGATGAAACCGTGGTTTATCCTGGTCATGGCCCTGAGACAAATATTGGATTCGAGAAAGTTAATAATCCGTTTGTAGCTATTGGGAGGTAGTTTATCGCAGAGCTGCAGAGGTGCTAGTGTTAAGTCAAATGTCCTTTAGGATTGAGACTGCTTCTTGCCGGCCGGTCAGTCGGGCGTAATATTTCCAGGTCTGCCGACAGGCAGGCTCGTAGTGACGTCATTGCGATGACAATCCCAATACCTATCGGGAGAGGAAGAAGCAATCTCAATACGTCACTTTGAGATTGACATAACATTAAGAGTTTTGTTTATTTATCAATTGTAGAAAATAATAAGGCATTATGTATGCTAATACACCAAAACCAATGTATTATGCTATTTGTATAACTCCTTACTGCTTCACCCATTTCCCTGTTTCAAACAACCCGTCATCACTTGTTATACGATAAATGTAAGTCCCTTGTTCAAGAAATGTAGTATTAACTGTTCCCAAAGTACCCACAAAGTTTTCTTTAAGAATATGCCTGCCATTAATATCAAATAATTCAAATACCGATTGTTTGTACTGTATGGCAATCCTTACATTTATAACACTAGTACCCGGATTTGGATAAACTATTGCCTCATGCATTTCAACTGAGGGTTTACCAGGATTACTTGTTATTAGACCTTCGCTGTTAAGTTTTAAGATAATAATATCTGTTTCAAGATCGGTAGTATTTAAATAATCGTACCGGGTTCCGGCAACAAGGCAACCCCCATCATTGGTGGCTATTAACTTACCCATCATATAATAGGCATCGCCTCCATAAAATCTTTCCCAGCGTATATTAAGCAGGCTATCGGTTTGCAGTATTATAAACCATGATGGCCAACGGTTGTAATAACTTCCCCACATATTTCTCGTACCTCCAATAAATATTGAATCTTTATTATTAAAATCAATGCCACCCCAAAAAGCCGGATAATCGACAGTATCAGATATATTCCAATGGTTATAAATATGTCCGGTTGTATCCATTGGATGAAATTGTTTGATGAAACCAAGATTATGTGGAGGACTTGAGTGCGTGGCCTTACCAACAAGATAGAAAGAACTATCAGTATCCCAAACTACGCTCTGATTCCCTTTTAACCAATCAGGAATATCTTGTTCATCAATAATATTTAATGCCGAATCATAAAGCTCATATTGTCCTAGCAACATATTTAACATCCAATAATTGCCATCGGACAAATGCTTAAAACTGTTAATAATTCTTGCTCCATCAGGATAATACTTTGCTCTAAGGCTGTCAAAATTGCTGTTAAACTCATAAATAGATGTCTTTGGATTTTGTGGTGGGATATGTAATGCAATACTGGTCATAATATTACTGTCTGGTTCCAAGTAAGCATAAATATCAATAAGTGAATATACTGTATCAAAACAATATATTGTTTGATTAGTGAGATTAAGATCTTCATCCATATTATAAAGTACGATACCTGACTTAGTGTTCCACCCTATAGTGTCAAAAACACTTGCAACTACAACAAAATTATTGCTGTCAACTGAAAGTAAACGGTGTACAAACAAACTTTTGTTAGGATAAGTTAAAATATTGCTGTCAATTAGTACCCCATTGTTATCAAGTTTTGCTATTAAAGAAGTTTTATAATACGGATGTTCAATAGTAGAAAGATCGCCGCTAAAGTAAATACTACCATCAGCAGTTTCAACTATTTCCATAAATATCTCATCCATTTGTGTTGATAATAAATATTCAAAGGTTGTGCTTTGCCCTTTTGTACTTTGTGCAAACAATAATAAAAATAATATGGTAGTTATTGCAGTTACTTTCATAATTAATATGTTTTTCATTGTTATATAAATACACTAATAATTAGCCGGATAGTTACATTCACAACTATCCGGCTTGTTTTATTATTCGTGTGGGGGTATTATGGTAATTATACCGTATGTAACATTATAAAGATGGTAATACTTACTATAAATAGGTCCATTCATCCAAAGATCATCAATAATCTCAACATGTGAAAAATCCAAACCGGGAGGTTTTAATCCCCCATTATAATCGTAAGTATGTATAATATCATGTGCTTCAAGCAAATAATAAGTAAGTGTGTCATTTGTAAGACAATTCATCTCGGGATAATCCCAGCCTACATATAATCTGGGTTCATAGTTTACGTTTTCAAAATCAAAACCATTCGCCTCAAATGTAACAAGACTGGTAAAAAGAAACTTAAACTCCGGTCCAATTGTATAAACAGGATTGTTTAACCTCCACACTAATTCATCGGAGCCATCAGAAACTCCAACCATAGTACCATCACATTTACCAAGAGGTGATGCTCCATATGCTTGTCCCGGTGTACCCCAAATCCAGTCATCATCTTCATCAAACCCATAATATGTACCTATTAGAATATTTGAGCCAATACCAAGGGTTACCGAAAGATAGCCAATACCAGTATCGATGCTGTCTATAGCTACATCGGCAAAACGTATATGCTTTACATCACCTGGTATTTCATTTAAATCTTCCACCAAGTTAGCTTCCATTTCATTGTAAACTAATTGCACATCATCAATTAATACTGTACCATTGGCATCAACATCAATAGTATAGTTCGATTTTGTTACATCAAAATCTTTTGCGGCTGAATCGGGGTAAGCATAGTTATAGTTTTGTAATGCCTCCATATTCCACACAGCTGAATCAAGTTCAATCAATTCACCTGATTTAAGATTACTGTTCATTTTCTCATCAAATTGATTAATGAGTGAAATAATTTTCTTGCTACGCACCATCATTTCATCTTCTTGAGTAAAAGACTGGTTTGTATTTTCCTTTTTACAGGAATAAAACCCAATCGTTATTGCAATAACGATAATGCTTAATATATATTTTTTCATTATAATTTTGTTTTTGTTTATACCATTCTTTCAAAATTGGTTTTGATCGATAGTTTGTAAAAATTATCGCCACTAGGTACCCTGTATGGTATTATAACCAACAGCAGTATGTGGCTATACTTGCTGAAGTTGTTTTTTCCTAATAAAAATATTTGTCTATTTTTTGTTGAAAAACTGTAGACTATATTGATACAGCCCCCAAATAGATCCCAATTGTTGGATAATCCGTTTTTGAGGCAATGGTTACAACAAATATTTACAACTAAAAGGTTTAAAGAAATTAACCAGAGGGGGGGGGTATATACCTGATTAACAATCGTTAAAACAATTGTAATATTGCCAGATAAGCTAAAATTATTATATGTACAAATATTATATGACAAAATATTTGTTGTTTTGAACTACAAACTTACTAAAAAAAAGTTTTTCCATTTTTCCAACATTTCAATTTGCAGGATTGGAAAAAAACCGTCGGGTCTAATAAAAATTACCAATTTGACAGGGTAATTAGCTATCGGTTATTTGTCTTATAATAATTTTTCTATCGCTTCAACAATAGCATCCACATCCTGATCCATCATACAACGAAAGTGCTTTTTAGGACATTTTTGGTAACCAAGCTTACTGCATGGTCGACAAGATAGACCTTCTACTTCAGAAATAAAATAATTGCTATTGTTTTCAGGCATATAAGGATACATTCCAAAAGCAGGAACAGTATTACCCCAGATGCTTACAATCTTTTTATTTAAGGCTGCGGCAATATGCATTAGTCCTGTATCGTTTGTTATCACAACATCCGATTGCTGTATTAACGATGCAGATTGATTGAGATTTAACTCACCACATGTATTAATAACCTTTGTGTTTGTTGTAAGATTAATTATTTCTTCACCTCGACTTTTATCATCAGATCCTCCCAATAATACAACTGCGATATCTAATTTGGAAATTACTGCTGCTGCTTTTTCAGGAGGAAATATTTTGGTGATATGCTGACCCCCCAGCACAAAACCAACAAAACCATTATTCAAATCCTTATTGATATTTACCGGAATTACGACATCTTTTGGGGAAATAAAAAATTCTAGTCCTTTATTGTCGTTTTTAACTCCCAGCTCTTCAACTGCTTGAAAATATCTGTCAACAATATGCACATTAGGTAACTGGTTGATTTTAAAGTTAACCAACAGCCACTTTTTAATATTTAGTTTTGGGAAAGTAAAACTCTTTACTTTCAGTTTGCGTTTTAGCTGATACGATCTAAAATTCTTTTGCAAATCAATAATTATATCGAACTTCTCCTTTTTAAGGTCAACTAAACATTCTGTGATAAACTTATTAAAGGAATAGACCTTATTTACATTGGGGTTTTCTTTATAAATACCAGCATATTGCTTTTTTGTGATAACATGAAGCTCATAATCTGTTTGCTGCTTTATTGCACGCACAACAGGCGTTGTAAGCACAATATCGCCAATGGAGCTAAAACGTATGAGAAGGATTTTTTTCACACAATAATATTTACCGGCAAATATAACAGAGTTTGTGTAAATTATTTAGATATTTCGTTGCTCTGCTGTTCTAAAGTGCAACCTTTCAGGTTTTTTTCAACCTGAAAGGGTTTACGTAATCTATCTAAATTGATAAAAAACCGACAATACTAATGCATCATTATATCTTCCTTTATCCCATAGGCGTTGTACATCGCCTGTTTGATTTGTTGAGAAAACATTTATAAGGGAATTGTTAGTTCTTAACCCAACGCCAACTTTATTCGAAATAAAATAACAAAAGCCCAGGTTTATTTGTAAAGTAACACGTGCAGGCTTGTTATAAAATTGCTGATCACTTATTACTTCCTCGTTAACCTCTTCATAATAACCCATTAAGAACCCGGCTGAAGGACCTGCTTCAATTGTAAATTTTCCCGCTATATATTGATATAAGACTGGCATTTCTATGTAATTCAATCTTAATAAATAAGATTGATAACCATTTTTCTCAGTTGGATTTTCACGACTACCCTTTTGAAAATATGTTAACTCCATATGAATTGCAGATTTTTCAGCGACGTTAAGACTTACATAACCTCCTACAAATATTCCGGCTTTTTTATAACCTGAATATGTATCTCCGGCAACCTGTGATCCTGCCAATCCGGTTATTACACCTCCATGAAATTGTTGCCCGGCTGCAGTCATTACACCGAAAATGAAAAAGATGATTATATGAAATTTAACCAACATATAGCAAATATTATTTGTGCGTAAAGATATAAAAGATTATTCCATAGTTTATTTGTTGGATTATGGATCAGGAATTAATTTTTAGCAAAGTATTGATGAATTCAATAAATTTATCGAAATTCGCACACAGCATATTTTTGTATTTGCATACAAATATGTAACTAACCATAAATAATACACAGAGCATGAAAAAGTTAGCTTCTCTATTATTATTCACTTTTGCATTCTCACAACTTTGGTCTCAACAAAATACATTGGTTACCTTACAAGAATGTCTTGAAGGTGCCATAGTTAATTATCCGAGCTTTAAACAAACCGAATTAAATAATTCTATTAATGAATTAAATATTAAAAATACAAAAACCAACTACTATCCAACTTTAAATTTAAACGGACAAGCCAGTTATCAGTCGGATGTTACTAAAATGCCAATTCCAGCTATGTCTGGGTTTGTAAATCCGGTGATAAGCAACGATTGGTACAAACTAAATCTTGATGTTCAACAAATTATTTATGATGGAGGAGCAACATCAGGCAAAAAAGCTGTTGAATTTGCTAATACAGAAATTTCAAATCAGCAGGTTCAAATTGAGCTATATCAATTAAAAGAAAGAGTAAACCATCTGTTCTTTAATGTAATATTTCTGAAAAAGAATATTGAAGTTCTTGATGTACTATCAAGCAGCCTTATAGCTAGCATTAAAAATTCTGAAGCAGCTTACAACAACGGGATAATCCTAAAGTCGGAAGTTGATAAACTAAAGGTTGAATTTATTTATGTTAAGCAGCAAATAATTGAAAAACAATCTGATAGCTGGGCAATTATATTAGCATTAAATGAACTCACCAAACTAAATATTATATCTGCCGAAGTATTAGCAACCCCGGAACTAACCATAAACAACTATAATTATACAAATAACCGCCCTGAATATCTGTTGTTATCTAAACAACAACACAGATTAGATGTAACCAAAACTTTAACAGCATCAAAGCGCCGACCTGTTTTTTCTGCATTTGGCCAAGCCGGATATGGGCGTCCCGGATATGATATGCTTAATAATAGTTTTGACGACTACTATATGATAGGAGCACGTTTACATTGGAATATCTGGGATTGGAATAAAGTACAACATGAGAAACAAATATTAGATATCCAGAATGAAATTATAACCTCGAAAAAACAATCATTTGATTCAAATCTAAGGGCTGATTTATTTAAACGAATTGAAAATATTACAAAATTTAATAAACTGCTTGAAACTGATGATGAAATTCTTGAGTTACAAAGTAACGTTGTAAAAACTGCTTTGGTTCAATTTAATAATGGTACAATTACTTCTACAACTTATCTAATTGAATTAAACAAACTTGCAAAGGCAAAATTAAATGCCGAAGCTCATAAACTTCAATTAATTTTTGCTAAATATCAATACATTACAGCAATTGGGGATTTATAAACTAAACTACAAATAATTGAAAATTAAAGTGTATTGTTTTTATTTACATTTGAAACCAATAAATATGACATTATGAAAAAAATAATATACATATTAATCATTAGTTCGTTAATCATCACCTCTTGTAATGATGAAAATAATAAAGCCGATGCTTATGGTAATTTTGAAGCTATAGAAGTTATTGTTTCTGCTCAGGCTAATGGCCAAATTATTTCATTTACACCTGAAGAAGGAGTAATATTGAACATTAATGAAAATGTTGGTTTAATTGACACAACAGTTTTATATCTAAATAAAAAACTTCTTAAGCAACAAAAAATTACAATTGCCTCACAGTTTGAAAATTTAAGTACAGAAATTGAAGTGCAAAAACAACAACTTAAGAATGCTAAAATCAATCAGAATCGGATTTCTAACCTATTCAAAGAAGAGGCAGCAACACAAAAACAACTTGATGATGTAAACGGTATAATTGATTTGATAAAAAAACAAATTAAAGCCATAAAAGTAAAGCGACAAAATATTTCTGATCAAATAATTGGAGTAGACATACAAATTGAGCAAATAAACGAAGCTATTATCAAATGTAATATCACAAATCCGGTAAACGGAACTGTACTAATTAAATATGCGGAACAAGGTGAGATATCAGGAGTGGGAAAACCCTTGTACAAAATTGCCGATCTAAGTCAAATGAAATTAAAAGCATATATTAGCGGAGCGCAATTGCCAAATATTAAGATTGGACAACAGGTTAAAATTTCTTTCGATAAATCGAAAAACGAAAACACTACAGTTACAGGAATAGTAAGTTGGGTTTCACAAACTGCTGAGTTTACTCCTAAAACTATTCAAACTAAGCAAGAGCGGGTAAACTTGGTTTATGCAATAAAAGTTACAGTTAACAATAATGGCACAATTAAAATTGGAATGCCCGGTGAAGTTTGGCTTGATGAAGTAATGAATAGTAAATTGTAAATATCAATCAAATATTATTAATAAATTAAATTTAATGTTTATGAAAAAATTGAGTATGTTAATTGCCCTTGTGGGCATGATGATGATTCCTATGATGCAGGTAAGTGCACAGGACTTCAAAGCTGATGATGTTTTAGGTAAATGGAATACAATTGATGACGAAACAGGAAGGACAAAGTCGGTAGTTGAAATTTATAAGGAAGGGGATAAGCTATATGGCAAGATTGTAGAACTCTTTAGATTACCAGACGAAGATCCAGATCCTATTTGTGATGAGTGTGATGAAGATGATCCCCGTTACAATCAGAAAGTACTTGGAATGGTAATCCTTGAAGGATTAGAGTGGGACGATGATGAATGGGATGATGGTACCATTATGGATCCGAAAAATGGTAAAGTATATAGTTGTAAATTGTGGATTAAAGATGGCGATTTACAGGTAAGAGGTTATATGGGCTTTTCTTTAATCGGAAGATCTCAAACATGGATAAGGGTTAAATAGTTTATAGTGAATAGTGAATGGTGAGTAGATTTTTTTCACCATTCACAATTCACGTTTCACGATTCACCATGCAGATGTCAGTAGCAGTCAATATAGTTAATATTTGCAAAAGTTATGGTGATGTTGAAGCGCTAAAAGACATTACCTTAAATATTAATGAAGGTGAAATATTTGGTTTTATAGGACCAGATGGCTCAGGAAAAACCAGTCTGTTTAGAATATTAACCAGCTTAATAATACCAACATCAGGTGTTGCCACCGTTGGCGGTTATGATGTTGTAGCAGATTATAAACAAATAAGAAAAACAACTGGTTATATGCCAGGTAGATTTTCTTTATATCTCGACTTAACTGTTGAAGAAAATCTAAATTTCTACGCCAGAATATTTAATACATCCATTGAAGAAAATTACGACCTGATAAAAGATATTTACGTACAAATTGAGCCGTTTAAAAAGAGACTTGCCGGTGACTTATCAGGAGGTATGAAACAGAAGCTTGCTTTGTCGTGTGCACTTATTCACAGCCCCAGATTAATAATACTTGACGAACCAACAACCGGTGTTGATGCGGTTTCAAGAATGGAATTTTGGGAGCTTCTTAAAAAAATGCAACTTAGAGGAATTACAATTGTTGTTTCAACACCGTATATGGATGAAGCAGCACTTTGCGACCATGTTGCCCTAATGCAAAATGGCAAATTATTGGCTGTAGATAAACCAGATAACATCGTAAATAAGTATAAAGGAAATTTATTTGCTGTTAGCACTAACAATATGCATAAGCTTCTTACTGACCTTAACAACCTTAAAAACACAAGTCAAATATTTCGTTTTGGCGAAACTATACATATCACATCAACAATAACTGATGATCAGCTATATTCTAATGAAGTATATAAACATCTTGAAGATGCAGGATATCAAAACATTGGTATTACCAGAATTAAGCCCGTAATTGAAGATTGTTTTCTGGCATTGATGGATAAAAATGTAATGTCTTAACAATTTGGGGTTATGGAGAATAGGGAAAATATCATACAAGTCACCAACCTCGTAAAAAAGTTCGGCAATTTTACAGCAAACGACAATCTTACTTTTAATGTTTATAAAGGTGAGATTTTTGGATTTCTAGGAGCAAATGGTGCCGGTAAAACAACAGCAATTAAAATACTTTGCGGCCTTTCATCTCCTACTTCAGGAAAAGCAATTGTGGCAGGTTATGATGTAAAAAAATATCCAAATAAAGTAAAAGAAAACATTGGATATATGAGTCAGAAATTTTCGCTGTATAACGATATGACAGTTAAAGAAAATTTTAGATTTTACGGAGGCATTTACGGGCTATCAGGAAAAGAAATAAAGGAAAAAACAGATTTCTTTTTGCAAAAACTCAATATGGAAAACACCCGTGATGTAGTACTAAGTGAAATCCCGCTTGGATGGAAACAGAAGCTTGCATTCTCAGTATCAATAATACATGACCCTAAAGTTGTATTTTTAGATGAGCCAACAGGCGGGGTTGACCCTATTACTCGTCGACAGTTTTGGGAAATGATATATGAAAATGCTGATAAAGGTACAACCGTATTTGTAACAACTCATTATATGGATGAAGCTGAATATTGTGATAGGGTTTCGATAATGTCGGAAGGTAAAATAGAAGCATTAGATACTCCTTCAAAACTAAAAATCAATTATGGTGTAAAAACAATGAATGATGTTTTTATAAAGATAGCAAGATAAATGCGAGGGAGCGATAAAGAGAATGATAACCAATGACTAACAACCAATGACCAATAACCAATGACCAATAACTAATGACCAATAACTAATGACCAATAACTAATGACTAATAACTAATGACTAACGACCAATAATAAATGTTCGCTTTTATAAAAAAAGAGTTTTATCATATTTTTAGAGATTACCGTTCGATGGTAATACTCTTTGGTATGCCCTTGGTGATGGTACTATTATTTGGATTTGCTATAACAAATGATATTACTAATGCTCGTATTGCTATTCTCGACAACTCAAAAGACATTATCACCAGTCAAATAACCCAAAAGCTAATTTCCTCCGGATATTTTATATTAGAAAAAAACATATCAAACCAAAATGATATCGAAAAAGTCTTTACTGAAGGTAAAATAAAGGAAGTAGTTGTTTTCGAACCTAACTTTGCGCAAAGACTTAAAACTGAAGGCACTGCAGAAATTCAACTAATATTAGATGCCTCTGAACCAAATACGGCAAACATACTAAGTTCATATACATCCGGAATAATAAATTCGTACTCCTTGGAATTAATAAACCACTCTAGCTTAACACCAGTAAAAATTAATGTTGCAAGCAGAATGTATTACAATCCTGAATTAAAAAGTGTTTACATGTTTGTTCCCGGAATAATAACAGTTCTATTAATGCTTGTGTCTACAATGATGACCTCAATATCAATTGCTCGCGAAAAAGAAATGGGGACTATGGAGGCATTGCTGGTTTCACCACTAAAACCATATCAAATTATTATTGGAAAAGTTATGCCGTATGTTGCGCTTTCATTTATCAACTTAATTGTAATATTACTTCTTGCTCGCTTTGTTTTTGAAATGCCGGTTCAGGGAAGTATAATTCTATTACTTTCTGAAAGCCTCCTGTTTATTGTAATGTCGCTGGCAATGGGAATTTTGATTTCAACTGTTAGCAAAACACAGCAACAGGCAATGTTACTTTCAATGTTTGCTTTAATGTTACCAACAATTCTTCTCTCCGGTTTCATATTTCCAATAAAAAATATGCCGGAAATATTGCAATATATTAGTCATGTAATGCCTTCAAAATGGTTTATAATAATTGTGAAAAACATTATGCTAAAAGGTACCGGAATTGGATATTTCTGGAAAGAAACAGTAATTATATTAGGAATGACATTATTTTTTATTGGCTTGAGTATTAAAAAGTTTAAAATCCGTTTGGAATAATTTGAGAACATTATACTACATATTACAGAAAGAGTTTATTCAGATATTCAGGGATAAAGCAATGCTTCCCATAATATTTATTATACCTATATTTCAGCTATTGGTATTATCATATACAGCTACCTTCGAAATTAAAAATGTAGACCTAATTGCACTTGACAACGACCGTACACCTACATCACGCGAATTGATAAATAAATTTTCCGGTTCATCATTTTATCATTTTACTGGATATGCTGATAATTTTGAGTCTGCAAAACAACTAATTAAGAGTGGAGAAGCAGAACAAATAATAATTATTGAACCCGGTTTTGAAAAACAATTAATCAATGAAAAAAGTGGGGAAATTCAAATAATTACAGATGCTATAAATGGCAATGCTGCAAGTATGATGTTTGCATATGCAATATCAATTATTGGTGACTTTAACAAAAATATAATTGTTGCAAATAATCCTTCTCAACATATTGGAATGCCAATTAATATTAATCCGCTTTTTTGGTATAACCCTGAATTAGATTATATTACATATATGGTCCCTGGTATACTTGTGCTATTGGTAACAATAATTGGAATGTTTTTAGGAAGCATGAATCTTGTAAAGGAAAAAGAAATAGGAACCATCGAACAAATAAATGTTACTCCAATAAAAAAATACCACTTTATAGCCGGAAAGCTTATCCCGTTTTGGTTAATTGCCAATATTGACCTTGCAATAGGATTATTACTAGCATATTTCGTATTCAAAATCCCGGTAATGGGAAGTGTAGGATTACTCTTTTTCGTGGCATCAATTTACCTGGTAGGAATACTTTCTATAGGTCTTGTTATATCAACATTAACAAACACTATGCAGCAGGCAATGTTTATTGCATGGTTTTTTCTGGTAATTTTTATTCTTATGAGTGGTTTATTTACACCAATCGAAAGCATGCCCAACTGGGCACAAATAATGAACTATGGAAATCCTGTATCATATTTCATTAAAATAAACCGTATGATAATGTTGAAAGGATCAGGGTTTAGCGATATACAGCAAGAACTATCAATTTTAGTTGCATTTGCTGTTGTGTTGTTTAGTTTTTCCATTTTGAGATACAGGAAGACAGTATGATTAGTGGAAAGTGAAAAGCTGAGAGTGGAAAGTGTAAAATACGGACAACGTAAACTTTCAACTTTATGAACTTTCAACTTTTTAATATAAAATCCCCATAGCCACCTTTACCCCATCAGCCCCACTTGATATAATACCTCCGGCATATCCACTTCCTTCTCCTATTACATATAAATTTTCAAAACCTGCACAAAGTCCTTTTTCATCACGATCAACCTGTATGGGTGCCGATGTTTTACTCTCTAACCCCATGATATTGCCTGTTTCAAATCCTTTCATTTTCCTTATAAAATCTTTAAGACCTTCACGCATTGCATTTTCAATTTCACCGGGTAATAACTCCCACAATGGAGCCTGAATAATTCCCATGGGATAACTTGTGTAGATTTTTCCACTGGTTACTTTTTTATTTATAAAATCTTGAATACTACAACATGGTGCTTTATAACCTCTTGAAAAATTATAGAAACTACGTTCAAGATTTTCCATCCAATCAAGTGTTTCCATTGCCGACACATCTCTTTTTAACAAATTACCAAGATTAATGGTAGCCACACAGGCGGCATTTGCAAAATTGTCATTTCGTAAATATTGGCTCATCCCATTAACTATATTAGCATGTTCAACTGCTGTAGCCGGGACAATTACACCACCGGGGCACATACAAAAACTATAAACTTGCTGATTGCCATTGCCTTTTGAAGTGAGCCTGTATTCAGCAGCTTTAACTCCAGGTAAACTTTTTCTTCCCCATTGTGCAACATTTATCACCTCTTGTTGATGCTCCATACGACTTCCGATGGCAAAATTCTTAGTATGAAAACCAACTCCATGTCTCATTAAAATACGATATGTATCATATGAAGAATGACCGGGTGCCACAAGAAAATAATCAGCGTCAATATCCCCGTTATTTGTTTTAATTTGTGAAACCCTATTGTTTTTAACGATAACATCGGTCATGGTAGTTTCAAAAAGAAAAATCCCTCCAATATCAACAAACTGCTTTCTCAGATTTTCAACAATAATTTTAAGATTATCACTTCCCAGGTGTGGGTGAGTCATATACTCAATTTCCTTTGGAGCTCCTGCCTTAACATAACCTGATAGTATGAATTTTTTCTCAGCTGATATTCTCTTACTTCTGGATGTAAGCTTCCCATCAGAGAATGTTCCTGCACCCCCTTCACCCATTGCATAATTACTAACAGGATCAAAAATGCCGGTTGCTTCAAATTTTGCTATGCCATTAGTCCTGGTTTTTACATCAGTACCCCTTTCAATTAAGGTTGTACTAAATCCAGCCTTCTGAAGTACAAAAGCAGCAAAAAAACCTGCAGGCCCACTTCCAACAACCACAACTTTTCTATTTCGTTTCTTATAAGTAATTTCTAATTCTGGAGTTGATCCGGGTAGTTCCTCATTAAATTTATTTGAAGATATTAATATTCGAATTTCCCAATGTATATTATTTTTATTCCGAGCATCAAGGCTTTTGTTTTCTATTGTATATGTGAAATCATTTGTGTTGATATATTTCTTAATCTTTTTTCGAAGAAGGTTACCATCATACTCTGTTGGCATTTTTAAGGAAATATGTTTATAGCCCATATATTATTTAGAAAATTAATTCTGAATTATTTGTGATGGGTTAAAAGTACAACATTTAAAAATAAAACATCTATATCCTTTATACAGCAAAAGCTTCATTATAACCCAAATTAAAAGTAGAAAATAAAAAATTGTTATAATAATAGTTATAATACTAAAAAATGTACTTTTGCTCGCTTTTTTGTTGAACCTAACTGATTTTCTTTTTTGAAAATCAGTATAAAATTTTAAGTTATGGCATTTATTCAAAAAGACAAATTATTCAGTATTCGCTGGATTAAAAACTATAGTATGATATTAATTGGTGCTTTTATTATGGCATCGGGGTTTGTAATGTTTATTACACCTTATAAAATTGTTCCGGGTGGTGTATATGGTATTTCCATAGTGCTACACTATTTAATAGGAACCCCTGTTGGTATGATGGCCCTTGCATTCGACATACCACTTACTTTAATTGGGATAAAAGTTTTGGGTCCACGTTTCGGTGTGAAAACAGTAGTAGGTTTTTTAGCTACTGCTATTTTTATGGATACCATAACATATTTTTATGGTTCCGAACCACTTGTTGCTGACGATGCCTTGCTTTCATCAATATTTGGAGGATTATTTATCGGAGTTGGGCTGGGTTTGATATTTAAAGCAAAGGCTACTTCGGGCGGATCGGATATTGTTGCCATGATAATTGGTAAATACACAAAAATGCCTCTCGGTCAGCTAATGATAATTGTTGATTCGATAATTGTACTTGTGGGGTTAATTGCTTTTCAGGATTGGAAGATTCCACTGTATTCACTTATTGTTATTTTCATAACCGGTAAGGTAGTTGACATAATGCTTGAAGGTATAAGCTATGATAAAGTTTTGTTTATTATTTCTGATAAATCACAAGAAATCCGAGATAAAATTGTAAACGACCTAAATCGTGGTGGAACAATAATAAAGGGAGAAGGAATGTATAATGGAAATGAAAAATCAATAGCATTTACAGCAGTAAGTCGCCGCGAAATGGCTATGTTACAAGAATTTATCCAACATATTGATCCTAACGCTTTTGTAACCGCATTAAAATCAAATGAAATACTTGGTAATGGGTTTAAATCGCTGAAAGATCAGGTTGAGGATTAAGTGCCGTTGTTTTTAGACCAACCTTTCAGGTTTTTATCAACCTAAAAGGTTAATGTATTACCTAAACAACTTCACAATATCATTACCATTGGCCAATATAAGCAGGCTAAATAATATTATCATTCCAACAACCTGGGCATATTCCAAAAACTTGTCGCTGGCTTTTCGACGGGCAATAATTTCGTATAATAAGAATAATACATGTCCGCCATCCAGTGCAGGTATTGGCAATATATTTAAAATAGCAAGCATTATTGAAAGAAACGCAGTAAGCTTCCAAAAGCTTTCCCAGTGCCACTGTTTCGGGAAAATACTGCCAATTGTAATAAATCCTCCGACTCCTTCATATGCTTTCACCTCAGGTGAAAATAACAGCTTTAATTGTTTAAGGTAGTTATCAATACCACCCAAAGTACGTGTAAAACCAGCAGGAATAGCTTCTACTAATGTGTATTTTTTCTTGCTAATTTCAAAAAAGTCATTTAGATTTCCTTTAGGATAAACACCAATCAAGCCATCCTCACCCAATTTCATAGGTATATCAATAGTATCAATAGTGCGGATTACCGAAATAACAACATTTTCATTTTTGTGTTTCTGTATTTCATCCCTGAAATCGTTAAAATAAATAATATTATTACCATTTATTCCAAGTATAGTATCACCAATTTGTAATCCTGCTTTTTCAGCCAAAGATTCTTTTGAAAATCTTTCAGCCACAAATGGTATCCTAACCGTGAATATTGAAGATCTGTGATTAATAAGTTTGTTTAAACTTCCTTCGGGCAAAGTAACATTTGTTGTTATACCATTACGTATTATCTCCACTGAATTAACTTCGTTTAATACCAAGTTCATAGGTATCTTACCAAAATCATCAACATATAGCCCATCTAGCGAGATAATTTTATCTCCTGGCATAAAGCCCATTTCCATAGCCAAACTATCGGGTCTTACACCATATTTATTAACTTCTTTAGTACTCAAATATTCATCACCCCAAAAAGTTAACATACCTATGTATATTACAAATGCCAGAACTACATTCATAATTACACCCCCTAACATTATAATCAGTCGTTGCCAAGCCGGTTTTGAGCGAAATTCCCATGGTTGAGGTGGTAATTTCATTGCTTCCTTATCCATTGACTCGTCAATCATACCCGAAATTTTCACATATCCTCCTAAAGGTAACCAACCCATACCATATTCGGTTCCCTTATAATTGAACTTAAAAATAGAAAACCAGGGGTTAAAGAAAAGGTAAAATTTTTCAACCCGTGTTTTAAAAATCTTTGCTGCTGCAAAGTGTCCAAATTCATGAACAACTACTAATATAGAGAGGCTCAATAAGAGCTGAAGTATCTGGATTAATATTTCCATTTATATTTACTTAAATAATTATTTTATTAATTCACTAACTTTTAGTCTTGTACGATTGTCCGTTTCAATATAGTCGGTTAAAACAGGGTTATCAATCATCGGCATTATGGCCATGCTTTTTTCAATTATATCAGGAATTTGCTGAAACCCAATCTTTTTATTCAAAAAAGCATGAACCGCTATATCATTAGCAGCATTCAGTACGCATGGCATATTACCACCTATTTCCAAGGCTTTAAAAGCGAGTGCAAGATTACGAAATTTTTTCACATCAGGGCTTTCAAAATTTAATGTGTTTATCTTAAGTAAATCCAGACGTGAAAATGAGTTCTTAAGTCTGTTTGGATATGTAAGTGCAAACTGTATCGGAATTCGCATATCAGGTTTGCTTAATAGCGTTTTAACTGAGCCATCAGCAAAATAAACCAAAGAATGAACTATACTTTGAGGATGTATAAGCACCTCTATATTAGAGGGGTCAACATTAAATAACCAACGAGCTTCTATAGCCTCAAGACCCTTGTTCATCAATGTTGCAGAATCAATACTTACTTTTTTGCCCATTTTCCAATTTGGATGCTTTAAAGCCTCATTGGGAGTAACATTTAATAAACTATTTGTATCTGTCTTGTGAAAAGGGCCACCTGATGCGGTAAGTACAATTTTTTCAATTGGATTATCATATTCTCCCATCAAACACTGAAAAATGGCTGAATGTTCCGAATCAATAGGGATAATCTGTACATTATTTTCAATTGCAGTTTTTGATATTAATGCACCAGCAACAACAAGGCTTTCTTTATTTGCCAAAGCTATTTTCTTTTTATTTTTTATGGCTGATAAAATAGGTTTCAAAGCATTAATACCAACAATACCAATAAGCACAATATCGATGGTCTCCATTTCCATAACCTGGCTAATAGCCTCTTGTCCGGCATAAATTTTTATGTCATAACTTTCGAGTGCATTGCGAACAATGCCATAATTTGACTTATCACCAATTACAACAACATTTGGCAAATACTTAATAGCCTGTTTAATTAACAAATCAGTATTACTAAAAGCAGTTAATACCTCAACACTAAAAAAATCATTTTGCTCATCAATAACACTCAATGTTTGAGTACCAATTGAACCAGTTGACCCCAATATTGCAACTCGTTTTTTCATTCATTTAACTTTAAAAACTAATGTGTTATACCAATTAAAGGTCAAACTGCGCCTTTAGAATTTGAATTGTTTTTTGACTGAATGATGAATAGAATTTTTGCATAGCCATAGCTACGGAAACATACTATAAAGAAATTCAGATTAAAAAGAAACAGATTATATGGCGCATTTTGATGTTTATTTGGTATTAATTAAAAATGATGTATTCTTCAGGATTAACAGGTGTTCCATTTTCCCACAATTCAAAATGCAAATGCGGTCCGGTGGTTAATTCTCCCGATTGACCTGAGATTGCAATTGGCTCACCGGCTAATACATGATCGCCTTCCTTTTTTAGAAGAACCGAATTGTGTTTATATACAGAAATAAAATTTCGATCATGTTGTAATGCTATAATATATCCCGTTTCAAGAGTCCAGCCCGAGAAAATAACAGTGCCCTCAAGCGTTGCTTTAACCGCTTCGTTATGGGAAGTAACAAGGTCAATTCCATAATGATTTTCAATTAAATTAAACCCGGAAGTAATAATTCCTTGTAAGGGAGTAAAAAAGCTAAAACTCTTTATTGAAGATTTGATAGGTTCTGTTAACAATCCTGATTCGTTAAAATAAAGATTATACATGCTTTGATTCTCAAATTCAGCTCTTAGAATGCTATCATTACTTGATTTTTGATTTTTTATGGTGTCATAATGTATTCCCGATAATTCAATCTCCGAATAATCGTTTATTAAAATATTATCATCAAGAATATTTTTAATATTTAAAATGTACTTATTCTTCTTTTCAATATCTAACAGGAGTGAATCTGCACGTATATTTAAACTATAAAGCTGTCTCTTTTCATCTATATCGGGATAACCTGGAATATATTCTTTTATTGAAGTGTTTGCAATCAGTAAAAAAGTCAGAGCTATAAAAATGATGCCAAAACTAAATACAATCAAAAATACATTTAGCCGGGTTAACCTTAATGAGAGCCTCTCTTCAAATGTTTGATCATTTAAAATTACTAATCGGTATTTACCTCTAAGGTTTTTGTACCACTCCTTATTCCTTTTTAGTTTTGCCATATAAAAGTGCAAAGGTATAAAAGCAAAATTAACAATCAATTCGCATTATTTTAAAAATCATTTTAAACAATTTTCAAATAATTGCTGTTTTTCATTAAACTCTATTTATTTTTGCCCTTTATCATTTGTAATAAAATACTATAAAATTAGTTATTAAGGATAAATCTAAATTTTGACAAACGGTAAACTAAATACAGTTATACTCTCAATATCAGTAATAATTTTACTATTGAGTGTAACTTCCTGCTCTACAAAAAAGAACACATGGACACGTAGAGCATATCATAATGTAACCTGCCATTACAACGTTTTCTTTAATGGAATGGTTAGTCTGGAAGAAGGTGAAAAACTCCTTAGCGAAAAAGCTGTAGACAATTATAACAAAGTACTAATGGTGTATAACTATGGTACCAAGGAAGATGCTGTAATTGTAAACCCAAAAATGGACAGGACAATTAAAAAAGCGTCTATTGGCATCCAACGTCACTCAATGCCTTTTGGAGGTGAAGAAAAAGTTAAGTGGGTAAGAGACAGTTATCTAATGATGGGAATAGCACATTTTTACAAACATGATTACACTAGTGCACGACGTGTATTTGATTATGTTGCTAAAGAATATCAATCATCGCCCATACATTATGAGGCTATACTATGGCTTGCCCGAACTAGCATACAAACTGAACAATACGAAAGAGCAGAGGCTTCCTTGAATGTATTACAAAGCAAGCAAGACGAAACCGACTTTCCATATAATGTAGAAAAAGGAATCCCATTGGTTTATGCTGACTTTTACCTATCACGTGATAATTATAATGCAGCATATCCTTATCTTGAGAGAGGGATTGAATTAGCTTCTGATCATGATGTAATTACACGTGTTTATTTTATTCTTGGTCAAATTAATCAGCTTGATAAAGAATTTAATACTGCTACTTCAAATTATGCCAAAGTAGTAAAAAGAAATCCCCCTTATAAAATGGCATTTGAAGCTCAAATGAATATGGCTCAATGCTACGACGAGGGAACTGGCGATAGTAAACACATTAATAAGGTGCTGCTTAAAATGGCAAAAGAGACAAAAAATGCTGAGTATCTTGACCAAATTTATTATGCTCTTGCCCAAGTTGCTACAACTGACAATAAAGATACTCTTGTTATATATTATCTTAAAAAATCTGTTAGCACTAGTGTAAGTGATGCTTTTCAAAAAACAGAATCATCACTTGAATTAGCTGATATTTATTTTGATGATGGAAATTATCAATTTGCCCAGGCATATTATGATACTGCATCAATGTCTCTCCCCCAAAATTACCCCGACTATACTGCTATAATGAACAAAACCAAAATATTATCTCAATTAGTTGACCAAATACAAACAATTACATTACAAGATAGCCTGCAAACAATTGCAAAAATGAATACTGCAGACCTTTATGCTATGATTGATAAACTTATTGAGGAGTATGATAAAAAACAAGAAAGAATAGCCGAAGAAATAGAATTGGGAGGTGGAACTCAGTTTGTTGATATGTCGAGAGGAAGAACAGATAATGCACTAGGTGGCGGAGGTTGGTATTTTTATAACACAACAGCTATAAGTCGTGGGCGAAACGAATTCATAAGAAAATGGGGAGACAGAAAACTGGAAGATAACTGGAGGCTAACTGATAAACGAATGATGATGCAGTCATTTGAACAAGACCTCACAGACGAAGGAGTCATTACAGAGAATGATAGTATAATCATTGTAAATACAAACCCACATGATCGTGGTTTCTATTTACAAAACATTCCTCTTACGGATGAACAATTAGCCGTATCAGACAGCACAATAATAGAAGCATATAATCTCCTTGCATATCTGTATCTGGAAGAACTGCAAGACACAACTCTTGCGCTTAACACATATCTCGAATTTCAGAGAAAATATCCCAATAACAAATATCGTCTCGAATCATGGTATGCCCTCTACAAGATATATTTAAGCAAGGTAAATAATAGTGAGGCAGACTTTTATAGCAACTTAATAATAAGTAATTTCCCGGAAAGTAATTATGCTAAAGTTATTTTAGACCCGGATTATTTTATTAAACTTAGCAATCAACAAAATGAGGCTTCAATACTTTATGAAAAAACATTTAAAGCCTTTGGTCGTGAACAATATTATAGAGTTATAAACTATGCAAACGAAGCAATTGAGCTTTTCCCGGAAGATACAACATTAGTTCCGAAGTTTATGTATTTACGGGCAATTTCATTGGGAGCAGTTGATGTAGCAGACACTTTATATTCTTCACTTGTTAGCCTTGTTAAAACATATCCTTCAAGCTCTATTACTCCTTTGGCAAAATCTGTTATACAAACTTTACAGGTTGAATACGGTATTGGTGTTACTGAAGGAACAATTAACCAAGAAACAGGAGAGTCAACAGAGTTAGAATCTATTTATACTTTTAACCCGAATGAAATGCACTTGGTTATAATCGTTGTTCAATCTCCCGACATTAACATTAGTGCTCTTAAAGTAAGGATTTCTGATTTTGACAAAAAATATTTTAGATTAAAAAGCTTAAGGGTTAAAAGTTTAATGCTTGACGATAGTCAAACTATAGTTACAATTGGCAATTTTGAGAACAAAGATAATGCAGCCAACTATTTCTTAGCGCTTAATAATGATGAGTATGTGCTATCAGGATTACAAAACAAAGACTTCTTATTGTTTTCAATATCTGTATCAAATTACCCTTTATTTTACAGAGACAAAAATGTATCTTCATATGATACATTTTTTGAAAAAAATTATAAACATTAATTAATAGAAAAACTATCGTGAAAAAACATAAAGGTGGAGATAATGATAGCCAGGTGCCAAATATTATTGCTCAAGGTACAAGCATAATCGGAGATATTGTTTCAGAAGGAGATTTTCGAATTGAAGGCTCAATAAAAGGCTCAATAATAGCAAAAGGACGCATAGTGGTTGGCACTAGCGGTAACGTTGATGGCGAAATTACATGTAGTAACGCTGATGTTTGTGGAACTGTTACAGGAAAACTTAATGTAACCAACCTTACTATATTAAAATCTACAGCAATATTTACAGGTGATATTATAACAAAAAAAATATCAATTGAACCTGATGCTGTTTTCACAGGAACTTGTAAAATGGAAGCTGAAAAATCAGTATCTAAAAATAAATAATTTGGAAACTGACAATAAAGATAATCATCTGAAGTTTTATGCAAAATATTCGACTCTTGCACTACAGATGATAGTTATTATTGTTGCCGGAGCATTTGGAGGCAAGGCGCTTGACTCATGGTTAAATTGGGATTTCCCGGTTTTCACGTTAGTATTAACAATCCTTTCTGTAGCAGGCGCTGTATTTTATGGAATGAGAGGTCTTTTTAAAAATAATGATTAGCTGAATATTTATGAAAAGTAAAAATTCATCATTTGTTGTAGGTTTTAGTTACTATTCAGGTATTATTTTACTGTTAAGTTTTGTTATTCAACAATGGGTGCCTGCAATTCAAATAAGTAGCGCATGGCCTTTTATAATACTCTTTATGTATTTATTTACATTATTTGCATTTATTATGTTATCAAAATATACAAGTAGTAAGTTAACCTATTTTGCAAATGCTTTTATGCTTGTTAATTTTGGCAAACTATTACTCTTCTCAATAATAATATTAGTTTATGCATGGTTAAACCATGACGATGCAATTTCATTTACAATTACCTTTTTTGTTTATTATTTATTGTTAACTACCTATGAAATTATTGCATTGCTCAAAATGCAAAAAACCCCTTAATTGAGTTTTTATCCAAAATAAACTAAGAGTATAAATTAAATTTATACTTTTATGCATTCAAAAATACAATGAACCTTTTCTTGTAATAAATAAGAAATTCATGACAACTTTAGCTTCGTTTGAGGATATTATATATGTGATCATAGGCATCTTGTGGATTGCATTTTCATTTTATAATGCAAAAAAGAAAAAAGATGCCAAAAAAGCATCTGATCCAACAATCAAACACAAATCAGTGCTTGATTCGATACTTGGTGAAATAGGTTATAATAATGAGCCAGCTGATTCAGCTTTATACAAAAAGGAAACAAATCAAGCTGAAGTTGAACCGGCTACTTTGCAAATGGAAGAATCCAGTGAGGTTTTTTCGTATGATGATGATTATGAAGAAAGCAACTTTAAATCTCCAATCGATGTCATTGAAAAAGAATCTTTCACTCCTAATATTAATAAGGATAAAGATCATTCAAAAAATATTAAAAAAAATCCTAATAAAAGGATCAAAAAGAAAATAGATTTAAGGAAAGCTATTATCTATTCAGAGATTATTAAGAAAGTATATTTTTAAAATGTTAAAAAAAGTTAATATAATTTTGTTTGAGATAATCAAATATTACTAAATTTACCAACTTTAAATTACATAAAGAACTTAGTTGAATATAAATTTGCAGATATGTTAAGAAATTTACTCCTTACTCTTGGTTTAATTTTTGCAACTAGTGTCGTAATGGTCGCGCAAGATGGTGCACTGAAAGGGAAAGTGCTTGATAAAGACACAAAAGAACCAATTCCATTTGCCAATATTATATTGGAAAATAGAGGATCACAAGTCGGAGGTGCTACTTCTGATTTCGATGGTAATTACGTTATCAAACCAATTTCTCCTGGTAAATACGATTTGAAAGCAACATTTGTTGGTTTTAAAACAGTAGTTATTCAAGGGGTTATTATTGGTGGTGATCAAATTAGGTTCTATGATATAGAACTTACCTCTTCAGCGGAAACCCTTGATGTAGTTGAAATTATTGATTATAAAGTACCATTAATCGATAAGGATCAAACCGCGTCAGGAGCAACAATAACAGCCGAAGAAATATCGAAAATGCCTAATCGTAATGCTAATGCTGTGGCAACAACCGTTGGTGGAGTATTCTCTGAAGATGGTGAAAGAGGTAGTGTTCGTGGTGCTCGTTCCGATGCAACGGCAATGTTTATCGATGGAATTCGTGTTATAGGTAATTCCAGCGTTCCTCAATCAGCTATTGAACAGGTTGATGTAATCCTTGGTGGTGTACCTGCTCGTTACGGCGATGTAACTTCTGGTATTATTAACGTAACTACAAAAGGTCCGGCACGTGAATTTGCAGCAGGTATTGAACTGGAATCATCACAATTTTTAGATGCCTTTGGTCACAATAGAGTTGGATTTAACGTAATGGGTCCATTAATTAAAGGTAAAAATAAAAACACATCTCTATTAGGATTCTTCCTTGCCGGCGATGTTAATTTTAACGCAGATGGAAGACCCTCTTCAACAGGATATTATTCTCTGTCAGATGAAAATTTAGATCTTCTTGAACAAAACCCAATGAGACCTTCAGGTTCTGGTTCTGGTACCTTTATCAATGGCGAATTTTTAAGAAATGATGATCTGGAACATGTAAAGACAGCACCAAATACAGCTCGTCAGAGTTATAACTTTATCGGTAATATAAATATCCGGACAACCGAAACAATTAACTTAACAGTTGGAGGTAGCTACTATTACTATAATGGTCGAGATTATAGCTATGGTGCAACACTTGCGAACTGGAATAAAAATACTCTGAGAAATAATACTAACTATCGTGGTTATATTAGATTTACTCAACGATTTCCCACATCAGCTGAGAGCACTTCCTCTTTTAAAAACTTTTATTACTCATTGCAGTTTGACTATACTAAAGATAAAGGAGAATATGGTGATGCAAACCATTGGGATAATCTATTTAAATATGGTTATATAGGTAAATTCTCAACTTATAAAACACCAACTTATGAGATTGGAGAGGATACTGTAAACGGGCATTTTTATGAAGATGTTTGGGTTCTTAATTCATGGGATTATGACACTCTTGTTGAATGGAGTCCACGTGATATAAATCCTCTTGTAGCACAATATACCAATGATTATTATAGCATTTACGAAGGGTTACCCGAAGGTCATTATCAAAATATTGACGATATCATGCTTGGTAATGCAATGCTAAATGGTAGCACTCCTCAATCAATATATGGTTTATATCAATCACCGGGAACAAACCAATCAGGTTACGGTAAATGGGATAATGACCAGTATAATATGAGAGTAGATGCCTCACTTGATATAGGAAATAATGCTATTAAATTAGGCTTCCAATACGAACAGCGTACAAACAGATTTATCAACTATGCCCCAACCGGTTTTTGGAATCTTATACGTGATGGTAAAGGTCTTACTAACTTCCATTTACGCGAGCTCGATGTGGATAATCCTGAGTTAATTTCTTATAATGGTCATGTTGATACTATTATTTACCGAAGAAAATATGACGCTAATGCTCAACGCTCTTTCGATAAAAATCTTCGTGAAGCAATGGGATTACCTGTTGATGGACTTGATTACATTGTCATGGATTCATATGATTATGATAATGGAACTATCGAATATTATGACAAAAACGGTACTATGCATACCGCTGACCTGGCGGCGGGAGAATTAAATGTTGGACTATTCTCACCCGATGAGCTTTGGAATGACGGACTTTCAGCCATTAATTATGCAGGTTTTGATTATGAAGGTAATGTATTAGAAAATCAGCCGGCATACGAAGACTTTTTTAACAAAAAAAATGAATACGGAGATTTTAGCCGTGACATTGGCGCTTATGAACCTATTTACATGGCTGGTTATATCCAGGATCAATTTGCCTTTAACGACCTTATATTTAATATAGGTGTTCGTGTTGACAGATTTGATGCTAACCAAAAAGTACTGGAAGATCCTTTCCTTCTTTATCCGGCTCATGATGTATCTAATATTTCCTCCGTATCAGGGTTTGAAAATGTTTCACATCCTTCAAACATGGGTGACGATTTCGTTGTTTATGTTGATAAGGTTAGAGATCCTACCAGAGTAATTGGTTACAGAAACGAATATATTTGGTATAATGCTGATGGTATTGAAATCCTTGACCCAACTATTTTAGATGTTGGAAACGGTATTGCACCAGCCTTACTTAATCCAGAACAATCACAAGTTACAATAAGCTCATTTAAAGATTATGATCCTCAAATTAATGTGATGCCTCGAATTTCGTTTTCATTCCCAATATCTGATGAAGCATTATTCTTTGCCCACTATGATGTTCTAACAATGAGACCAACTAGTAATGTGTTTTCTAATCCATCTTCATACTATTTCTTTAACAATATTGGAGGTAATTTAAATAACCCATCACTAGACCCAACAAAAACAATTGATTACGAGCTTGGTTTTACACAAAAAGTTTCAAATACTTCTTCTGTAACTATTACAACTTTTTATAAAGAAATGCGTAGTATGATCCAAATGTATCGCTTTAATGGTGCATACCCTAAAGATTATACATCCTATAACAATCTTGACTTTGGAACAGTAAAAGGGCTTACAGCTGAATACGACTTACGCCGTACCGGAAACGTACGTGTAAGAGCAGCATATACCTTACAATTTGCTGATGCAACTGGTGCTTCTACAACTACAGCAGCTTCATTACTTGCAGCCGGATTACCAAACTTACGTTCAACTTTCCCAATGCCTTGGGATAGAAGACATGCATTTAATGTTGTTATCGACTATAGATGGGGGATGGATAAAAATTATGATGGACCAACAATAAGTCGCGATAAAAAAGGTAAAGCACCTATGCAGCCATTGAGCAATCTTGGTTTTAGTTTAACAATTAATGGTGGATCAGGTACTCCATATACAGCTGCCAGAAATATAACATCACCTTTATCAGGTGGCACAAACTTATTAAAAGGTACTTACGGTGGTTCCAGATTACCTTGGCAATTCAGGCTAGACCTTAGAGTTGACAAAGACTTTTATTTCAAGTTGAAGAAAAATGCTAGTGATAATGCTAAAGGCGCTTCTTTAAATGTGTATCTTCAAGTGTTAAACCTACTCGATACTAAAAATATTATTAATGTTTATCCTTATACGGGTAACCCCAACGATGATGGTTATTTATCAGCACCTGAATGGCAACGTCAAATCAACAATCAACTTGATCCAGCAGCATTTAGAGATTTATATGGTAATTTCGTGGATAATCCTGGTAATTATAGCACACCACGTCAAATACGTCTTGGACTAATGTTTAACTTTTAAGATTAAACAATATTAATAAATTGAATTTAAGAAAGTAAAATATATACATCATGAAGAGTATACTACGGGCTTGGATAATAATTTTTGTTTCATTTGCGGTTATGAATCCGCTTTTGGCTGAAGAATATCAAGGAGAAAAAACGAAACAAGGGGCAAATCTAAAACAAACAACTGCAGGATGTTCTCCTGCTTCAGCATACGACTGGCTGGATATAAACAATGTAAAAGCACGAATTAATACTGGTGGAGACATGTGGTGGGATTTGGTTGGCGGTGTTGGTGCCAAATATTTCATCCCAAAGGCAGGATCTGCTACATCAATGTTCTCCGGTTCTTTGTGGATTGGTGGACTTGATATTAACAACCAGCTTAAGCTTGCCGCTCAACGTTATCGTCAAGTGGGTATTGATTATTGGCCAGGACCACTTACCATTGATGGAACAGCATCAATTGATGAAGCTGTTTGTGCACAATATGACGAATTTTTCAAAATAACCAGAGCAGAAGTAGATGAATTTATATCACATACTGATCCAGATGACGGTCATTATATTCCTAGCGAAGATTATTCAATCCCACCGGCAATACTAAACTGGCCGGCTCATGGTGATGTGTCAAAAGGGCAAAGTTATTATTTAGCTCCATTTTATGATGTTCTTGGTGATGGCGAATACGATCCATTTGCTGGTGACTACCCATATTACGACATAGATAATGCATTGTGTCATAGCGATATTCCAACATTAGAACAAGAATATCAAGAAACTGTTACTGGTAGTATTCTTGCCGACCAGGTTATTAAAGGAGACCAAACGCTTTGGTGGGTATTTAACGATAAAGGAAATATCCACACAGAAACTACCGGTTCTGCAATCGGCTTAGAAGTTAGGGCTCAGGCATTTGCTTTTGCTACAAATGATGTTATTAACAACATGACTTTTTACAGCTATGAAATAATTAACCGTTCCACATTCGAGCTTACTCAAACTTATTTCTCACCATGGGTTGATACTGACCTTGGATATGGATGGGATGACTTTGTAGGATGTGATGTTGATCGTGGTTTGGGATATTGCTACAATGGTAAAGCTGTTGATGGCGGTGGAGAAGTTGAAGCTTATGGAGAACAGCCACCTGCAATTGGTGTTGACTTCTTCCAGGGACCTTATATGGATCCTGATCATTATGACAACCCATCATTTATAGGTGATAGCACAGCGGGTCCATCCTTTGGAGGAAATTGCGATATTGTTACCCAAAATGGGTCACTCAGAGAAATGACTTTTTTTCGTGATGGCGTTCCTGTAACTGAAGCTACCTTTGTAAGATCTGCAGCCATTAACGGAGTTAACTTTGGTAATGGAATAATAGATGATGAACGTTTTGGTATGCGCAGATTTGTTTATCATAATAATGGGGGTGCAGCTGCTCAAAGTGACCCTAGTACGGCTCCTGAATATTATAACTTCTTAAAAGGTATATGGAAAGACAATACTAAAATGTTATATGGTGGTACAGCTCACATAAGTGGCGCAGGTACTGTAGGTCCGGAATGTGATTTCATGTTTCCATTTGATAGTGACCCCTGTAACTGGGGAACAAATGGTTTGCCTCCAAACGGCGGTTACAATCAGAACGGGTTTTACTGGTCAGAAGAAACTGGCGATAATGGAGGGCCTAACTCTCCTGATGATAGACGCTTTATGCAATCTGCAGGTCCTTTTACTCTTAAACCTGGAGCAGTTAACTATATTACTGTAGGTATTCCATGGGCACGAGCTAAATCAGGAGGCCCTTGGGCTTCTGTTGAATTACTTAGGGTTGTTGATGACAAATGTCAGGCACTTTTCGATAATTGCTTTAAGGTAATCGATGGCCCTACTGCCCCAGACCTTTCATTAGTTGAACTAGACAGAAAATTAATTATTTACATAACCAATTCACCAACTTCTAATAACTATTTGGAAAAATATGTTGAATTTGACCCAAATATTATTCAGCCTCTACCGGGTAGCGACCCTCCGGTACCTAGCGATCCTTACTATAAATTTGAAGGATACCAAATTTTCCAGCTTAAAGGCCCAACAGTTAGTGTTGATAATCTGGATAATGCAGATCTAGCTCGTTTAGTTGCTCAATTTGATGTTAAGAATGGTGTAACTAAAATAGTTAATTATATTTATGATGATTATCTTGGCGCAAATGTTCCGGTAATGAAGGTTGATGGTAATGATAACGGTATTAGCCACTCATACCAGCTATCACAAGATGCGTTTGCCACTGATGATGTTCGTTTGGTTAATAATAAACAGTATTATTTTCTGGCACTTGCTTATGCTTATAATAACTATCTTCCGTTTGGGATGGAATTTCCAAATAGTAGTGGTCAAACAAAACCATATTTATCGGGAAGAAAAAATATAAAGACTTATATTGGAATGCCTCACCTTACAGTTAATGGCACCGTCCTTAATTCCGAATATGGCAATAGCCCTCAAATAACAAGAGTTGCAGGTTTTGGTAATGGAGGTATGAATCTTGATTTATCAGAAGAAACTGTTGAAGAAATATTATCAAAACCACCAGCTGATTCTGTTAATATTTTTGGTTCAGCTGATTATCCTATTGCCTATAATCCTGTTTACAAAACAAACGCAGGACCATTAAATATAAAGATTATTGACCCATTAAGCGTTGTTAACGCTAATTATGTATGGTGGATGGATACTCTTGTACGTGTAATTATTCATGATGTTAGTGATGAGGTGACCTTAATAGGTGATACTACAAGTAAATATGTAGGTAATTGGAAATTACTAGATGTAGCAACAAATGATACAATTGAGAGTGATACAACAATTATGACAGAATATGAACAGCTATTTATTGATCTTGGGTTCTCTGTTTCTATACAGCAGCCTTACGTTCCAGGTCCTATTAAAATAGGGAAAATACCTGTTGATAGCGACTTAATATCCTATTATGAAATACTTGCGCCAAACAATGGATTAATAGAATCAACAATCTCCTATTCAGATAGCTCACACAGGTGGCTGAGTGGAGTATCTGATGTTGACGTGCCTTTATATGCTCTCGATTGGATTAGATCTGGAACATACCAAAGTGATGTATTGCCTGGTGGAGATGACTGGGAGATGTCGGGTTCACCGCAAAACCCATGGGATCCTAATTCAGTTTACGAAAAAATACTTATAGGAACCTGGGCTCCATATTGCATGACATCGTTTGGTGTTCAAAGAATCCCTGTAGGTTTTGAAAGTGCTGTTGGTCCCGCTTATAGTAAAGCTGCAAAATCTATTTCGAATTTTAATTATATATCAAGTGTAGATATTGTATTAACACCTGATAAAGATAAATGGACAAGATGCCCTGTATTAGAAGCAGGTTATAATGAAGAATTATCTGAAGGTAACGCTAAGCGTTTTTACAAACGAATTTCTCCATCTGTTGATAAAGATGGTAAGTTTTCAACCAGCACAGAGCCAAGCGATAATCCTAATGATCCAAATTATATTAGTCATAGAGGTATGGGGTGGTTTCCCGGATATGCTATAAATATCGAAACTGGTGAAAGACTAAATATGATGTTTGCTGAAGATTCGTATTTAGTAGCTCAGAATGGACGCGATATGTTATTCAATCCAACACAACGAAATCTTGATCTTGACGATCAATTTTATGATAAGAATATTTGGTCTGGTCAAGGTATAGGAAGAACTCCTGTTATGGGTGGCAAACATTATGTATATATAATGGATCATAGAATTGGAAAATATTCGAGTTTGCGAGAATTTAAGATGCCAGCATACGATGCAGGCAGTTTTACATCACACATTCTCGATTCATTAGCTGATTTTTTAAACCCTTCTCTTCCTCCATTTGCTGAAAATGGCTTCTACGGAACAATAATGTACACAGGAATACCAATGGGCGTTGTTGGAGAAGAATGGTTATCAAACGAAGCCAAAATTCGTATTAGAATACAAAAAGCTTATCAAAGAGGTTATGCACAGCTCCCATTAGATACTATAATACCGGAATTAGGTTTGGATATAAATAATTTTTATCCCATGTATGAATTTTCTATGACAGGGCTTGAAACTGAATATGATGTAGCAGAAAAAGAACAAACAGATCTTGATGCTATTGTAGTTGTCCCTAATCCATACTATGCTTATTCTGATTACGAGCACAATGCTATAGATAATAGAATAAAAATTACTAATCTACCTGAAAAATGTACAATAACAATTTATAATGTTAGTGGAAATAAAATTAAGCAATTTAAAAAAGACACCCCAGAGACAACAATAGAATGGGATCTTAAAAACTTTGCTTCTGTACCAATTGCAGGTGGTGTTTATTATTTTCATGTTAAATCTGATGAAGGTGACCGCATTATTAAGTGGTTCTGTATTACAAGAATCCCTGACTTAAACACTTTCTAATAAATATTTAATCAGTTTTGAACGAAGAATTAATCAAGTTGAATATGAAAACTCTTTATAGAAATCTGATCGTAGTTTTGATCATCGCATTAATATTCCCTTTAGCCAAATCGACTTTTGCGGGAAACAAGGATCGGGCTGGTCAGGCCGGCGCCACCGAATTATTAATTAATCCGTGGGCAAGAAGTAGTGGCTGGGCAAGCGCAAACATGTCTAGAGTTAGGGGTCTTGAGGCCATTTGGGGTAATGTAGCAGGTACTGCTTTTACAGATAAAACCCAATTAATTTTTTCAAACACGCAATGGCTCAAAGGAACAGGCACAAATATAATGTCATTTGGTATATCACAGCGTGTTGGTGATGCCGGAGCCTTAAGCTTGTCAGTTATGTCAATGTCGTTTGGTGAAATTGACATAAGAACTGTTAACAACCCTGATGAATCTCAAGGTACTTATGAGCCAAACCTAATGAACTTTGCAATTGCATACTCAAAAGCATTTTCTAATAGTATATATGCCGGAGTTGTTTTAAAAGTTATTTCCGAATCAATTTCTGACGTTAGTGCTGTAGGTGTGGCTATTGATGCAGGTATACAGTATGTTACAGGAGCTGAAGAACAAATATCATTTGGTATAGCACTAAAAAATGTTGGGCCTAAAATGATGTATTCGGGTGATGGACTTTCAATGCGAACAATAATAACAGGTCAGGAAACGTCTTTTACTCTTGAACAACGTTCAATGTCATTTGAAATGCCTGCCCAACTTAATATTGGAGCTGCTTATGATTTTCTATTTCCTAAGGATTACAGACTTACTGTTGCCGGTAATTTTACATCAAATTCATTCAGCCAGGATCAGTTTGCTCTTGGGCTCGAACTTAGCTTAAAAGAGTATGTTCAACTTCGTGGTGGATATACATATGAAAAAGGTATGTTTGATGAAATAACATCCCCTGAAAATATAAATATTAACAACGGGTTTAGTGCAGGACTAAGCGTACAGGTTCCATTAAAAAAAGAATCTAATAACTACTTTGGTATTGATTACACCTTCCGCGAATCACAAAGTTTCAGCGGAAATCACACCCTGGGAATAATTTTTAATTTCTAAAAGATATACTGCAAGAAATATCTTTATTATCTTTGCAGATTCTTTAAAGACCCTTAATTCAAATTAAGGGTCTTTTTATCTTAATTACATAACATAAAAAGACGTATTACCATGTCTGATATAAAATATTTTACAGAAGAGGGGCTTAAAAAACTTCGCAAAGAGATTGAATATCTTACAACCATTGAAAGACCAAAAATTTCACAACAGATAGGTGAAGCAAGAGATAAAGGAGACTTATCAGAAAATGCAGAATATGATGCTGCAAAAGATGCTCAGGGATTACTTGAATTAAAGATATCCAAGCTTCAGGACAGTATTCGCAATGGAAGAATTATTGATGAATCAAAAATGGATGATACCAAAGTATATCTTCTTTCAACAGTGGTAATAAAAAATACGAAAAACAACGCCACAATGAAATACACATTGGTGCCCGAAGAAGAGTCAGACCTGAAAACTGGAAAATTATCTGTAGAATCACCTATTTCCAAAGGACTATTGGGAAAAGAAGTTGGAGAAACAGTTGACATTACAATTCCTGCAGGCATAGTTACCTTTGAAATTATTGAAATTACACGTTAAAAAATATACTAATGGCTACTATTTTCACTAAAATAATAAACGGGGAAATCCCCTCCTACAAAATAGCAGAGACTGAGAATTATTATGCATTTCTGGATATTAATCCACTTGCTAAAGGCCATACCCTTGTTATACCTAAAAATGAAACAGATTATATTCTGGATATCGAAGATGCTGAACTTGGTGGGTTATTTTCTTTTGCTAAAAAAGTAGGCTTAGCAATAGAAAGTGTTGTAGAGTGTAAAAGAATTGGTATAACAGTAATCGGACTGGAAGTTCCTCATGCTCATGTTCATCTTATCCCAATCAATTCTATCTTTGATATGGATTTTAAACAGCCTAAGCTTACTTTTTCTAATCAAGAGTTTAAAGAAATCGCAAGCCAAATACAAACCGCTTTTAATGCTTTGTAGAGCAAATCTTAATAAGCCCTGCTAACTACTCCCTCTATATAATTAATAAACGACTGGTTTACAACTCTGTTGCCACCGGGAGTAGGGTAATTTCCGGTAAAGTACCAATCTCCTGTATGATTTGGTATGGCTTTATGAAGATCTTCGATATTTTGATAAATAACTTTTACGTCAGATTTAATTTCTTTTGCCTTAACAAGTTCGGCCACTTTATCTGATATTTGAACCGCAGTAAATGGCTTATATATATCCTTTACATAATTCACAATATCTTCTTTAGGAAGGTTTTGTTGTGCCTTCGACTTATTATAAACATCATTTATAATATGCTCCTGGTTTGTTTGCTTAAGAAGTTCAATAGTAGCATTAAAAGCTACAAAATCACTTAGTCGTGCCATATCAATTCCATAACAATCAGGATATCTTATTTGAGGAGCCGACGAGGCAATTATTATCCTTTTTGGATGAAGCCTGTCTAATATCTGAATTATGCTTTGTTTTAAGGTAGTACCTCTAACAATAGAATCATCCAGAACAACAAGAGTATCAACACTTTTATTAACCACACCATAAGTTACATCATATACATGGCCAACAAGATCATCCCGCTGATTATCTTGCGTAATAAATGTACGGAGTTTCACATCTTTTACTGCTATTGTTTCGACTCTTGGAGAAATATTAAAAATAGCATCAAGTCTTTCACGCGACAGATTATCTTTACTTTTCAGAATTTTATCCTTGATTAATTCAGATGAAAAAGTGTTAATTCTATCCATCATTCCCTGGAAAGCAACAGAAGCAGTGTTAGGAATATACGAGAAAACAGTGTTTTTCAAATCGTAATCAATTTCTTCCAATATAGCAGGTGTTAATAATTTACCCAAACTTTTACGTTCCTGGTATATATCTTTATCAGTACCCCTTGAAAAATAAATTCTCTCAAATGAGCATGATTTCAGAGGTTTTTTTTCAACAAACCTACTTATATCTATATCACCATCCTTTCTAATTATCAATGAATGGCCAGGTTTAAGTTCTTTAACTTCACCTACGTTTACATTAAATGCTGTTTGTATTACAGGGCGCTCTGATGCTGCAACAACAACCTCATCATCAACATAATAAAATGCAGGGCGTATTCCATTAGGGTCACGCATAATAAATGCATCTCCATGACCTAATAATCCGCCAATTACATATCCACCATCCCACTTTTTGGCTGATTCGGTAAGAATATTCTGAATATCAAGTGCATCAATAATATGATCTGTTATCTCCTTTTTCTTCAGTCCTTGATTTTTAAAACGAGTGTATAGTTTTTGATTTTCTTCATCAAGGAAATGTCCAATTTTTTCAAGAACAGTAACTGTATCTGATGTTTCAACAGGGTATTGGCCAAGTTCAACAAGCTGATCAAATAGTTCTGTAGTATTTGTCATATTAAAATTACCTGCCAACACAAGGTTTCGAGTTTTCCAGTTATTCGATCTAACAAGTGGATGAAGGTGTGATATATTGTTACCGCCAAATGTTCCATATCTTAGATGTCCTAAAAATAATTCACCTGTAAAATCAGCATTTGATTTTAACCAGTTAACATCTGCTAATCTTTTATTGTTATCCTTTGCAGAAGCATGAATACCATCATAAGCAGTATTGAAAACATCTTGAATAGGTGATGACGAATTTGATCTTAACCTGCTTATATATCGTTCTCCAGGCTCAAGGTCAATCTTAACCTCAGCAATTCCGGCTCCATCCTGGCCCCTATTATGCTGTTTTTGCATAAGAAGATGCAATTTTTGTAACCCATAAACAGACGTTCCGTATTTTGCAAGATAATATTCAAGTGGCTTTCTAAGTCTTATTAAGGCAATTCCACACTCATGATTAATTCGATCACTCATTTGCTATGAATAATATTTTATTTTTGTAGCAAAAGTAAGAAAAAGATGATTCACACCCGGCTTTCTAATGAATATGATGCTCTGGTAATAGCAGAGTTTCAATTAAAAATGGCTAAAGAAACTGAAGGGCTAGAACTTGATAAAAGCACTGTAAACAATGGGGTTATATCGGTTTATAGAGATCCTCATAAAGGGAAATATTATGTTGCTACTGAGGAGGATAAAATTATTGCTTCATTGCTAATTACCCGAGAATGGAGCGATTGGCGAAATAACTGGGTTATGTGGCTCCAGTCAGTTTATGTACTACCTGAAAAAAGAGGAATGGGCATATTTAAACAAATGTATAATTACATTCTCGCACAAGTTAATGATAGTGTGGAAGTTGCCGGGTTAAGACTTTACGTTGATATGAAAAATATAGCAGCACGCGAAGTATACACCAATCTTGGTATGAATGGCGATCATTATCAGGTTTTTGAATTAATGAAGTAAAGCATAAAAATATCCTTCCAGAGTCTGAAAGACCTGGAAGAGTTATTATTGTAATTACAATTTATATAATTATTATTTAAGAATATTCACACAATTTAAAAAGCATGAAAAATAAAATTAGCGTAACAATAATATTAGGAATAAGTATTTTTATGAGCACTTTTGCTTTTGCACAAACAGCTGATAAAAGTGACTGGAAAGGTGGTTATCCCGAAGGGTGTACATCAATAACTGTTGGAAAAGATGCAAGTTTTGACGGATCGGTAATTACATCACATACTGATGACAGCCATCGAACCCGCTCATGGATAGACATTATACCTGCAAAAAAACATAAGAAAGGTGACGAAGTAATAATGTATAAACGAGTTAAAAATGACTCGCTTGCCATGCCCGCCTATGGACATCAGGAAATAGGAAGAATTCCACAGATTTCACATACTAATGGATACATTAATACTGCTTACCCAAGCTTAAACGACAAACAACTTGGAATTGGTGAATCAACATTTGGTGGTCGTGAAGAACTACAAAGTGATGAAGGGCTTATTGATTGCCAAAGGCTTTGTTTACTGATGTTAGAACGTGAATCTACTGCAAGAGGAGCCATAAAAACGGCTGGTATACTCCTCGAAGAATATGGATGGAATGATTATGGCGAAGTACTAACCATTGCAGACAAAAATGAAGTTTGGCACATGGAAATAGTTGGCCCAGGAAAAGGAAAGACTGGTGCTATATGGGTCGCCCAAAGAGTACCAGATGGACATATTTCTGTAAATGCAAATGCAAGTACCATTAAAGAAATAGATCTTGATGACAAAGATCATTATATGGCATCAGATAATATATTTGAAGTTGCTAAACAAAATGGATGGTGGAATCCAGATGTGGAAGCATTTCGCTTTTGCTATGTATATGCTCCTCATAGCCGTACATCATTAGCTTCACGAAGACGCGAATGGAGAGTATTTAACCTTCTGGCTCCATCACTAAAACTTGATCCAAATGCCGAAAATCATCCTTTTTCTGTTAAACCAGATACACTAGTCACGCTTGAAGATATAATAAGTGTTTTTAAAGATTACTACGAAGGAACTCCATTTGACATGACAAAAACTCTAACTGTTTCTGATGAAAACGGCAAAACTATTATATCTCCTCTGGCAAGTCCACATATGCCTTATGATGCAAACAAACTTTTTAAAATTAATGGAGGATGGGGACCTCTGGGAGAACGAACTATAGCCCGTTGGTATACAATGTATGCCACAATAATTCAGCTTAGAAACTGGTTACCTGATGAAATTGGAGGTGTAGAATGGCTTGCTATGGATAATGTAGCAACATCAATTTATGTTCCTATTTATGGATGTGTTAGTAAACTCCCTGAACAATATACTACTCCGGGTCGTATAAATGGCTATACATTAAATTCTGCCTGGTGGATTTTTAACAGACTTGGCACCCTTGCTTCACAACGATGGGGCGAAATGCGTTATGATATTGATGCCGTTTGGGAGCCAATGCAACTTAATCTGATAAACTCTCAAAAAACAATTGATAAACAGGCTCTTGAATTATATCATCAAAATAAAAAAGACGCAGTTGAATTTCTCGATAACTATTCAAATGAACAGGGTGATAAAGTAATGAAAGAAGCTATTAAGCTTGGCGATTTCCTATGGACAAAATATGATGAGAAGTTTTAATCAACAATAACAACTCCTTCTGAACGTCTTTTATCTAGTTTGATCATTAATTCGTTTTGATCATCATCATCTAGTAAAAAAGGATTGCCTCTAATGAGCAGCAGTCTTAGATTTGGTTTATCAATAAGCTTCCACGGAACGTAGTCTATATGGTTTTCCTGAATGTCGACTTCATAGAGTGAAGTCATATTCGACATATCAGGTATTGAAAATAGTTTGTTGTAACTAATGTCGATTATTTCAAGATTTTCTAATTCGGTTATCCAGTCAGGAATTCCGCGTATCTGATTATCATGAACATATAACTCTTTAAGCTTTTGTAATGATCTTAAAGTATCAGGTAATTTTTCAATTTTATTGTATGATAAGAATATCTTTGTTAAGTTCTGTAAATTGCCTGTTTCATTAGGTATACTTGTAATGCTATTGTAATAAAAATCAATTATTCTGAGTTTATTTAACAATGTAATTTCCAAAGGAATATGATTAAAATCGTTTTTGTAAAAACTTACAACCTCAAGACTATCAAGTAATGCAAATGCAGGCGGAACGCTGCTTAATTTGTTTTTTGAAAAATTTAATTTTTTAACGTTTTCAAGTTCATTAATATTTCTTGGCAGCTCTGTTATTTTGTTTCCGGCCATAACTAATACTTCAATATTTTTTAATCTTCTAATATCAGCTCTGGTAAGTTTAATTTTGTTGAAGTTAATCTCCAAAGATTTAAGGTTGGGCATTTTTTTCAAAAACCGTGGAATACGTTTAATCTGGTTGTCACTTATTGTTAAAGAAGACAGGTTTTTTAACTTTTTTACAGATCGTGGTAACCTACGAAAATTATTTCCTGATAGAACGAGATTTTTGATTTTAGTATTTCGGGGGAAACAAATTTTCCTCATATCATTATTACTTAAATTAAGGCGATCTAGACTATCAGTCATAAATAGCTTGGCAGGAACTCTTTTAAAATTATTACGTTCAGCATCAATAGCACTAATATTGTTTAAATAACTTAAATCTGGGAAGTTACCTAATTGTAATCCATTCATATTTATTCTCCCATCGGTATCACTAGGCATACTTTCAAGTAACTTAAAAAATGCAATACGATTAACCGTAGCAATGCTGTCAACCCTCAGTTGCCACACTCTTTTTAACGAATCTCGTTCATGTTTTTTAGTTAAATTTTGGGAAATACCTTCTAATGAAATTAAACAAATTAGAATCAAAATCAGATATACTTTTATACAATTCGATATTTTCATAGCTAGTAAATCTAAAAATACAATCATAGTAATAACACTGCTATATTACAAATATTACATAATATATCTAAAACATTGCTAATTGGATAAAATTATTTAATTTCCCAAAAAATATTCGAAAAATGAAATTTGTTAAAATATTACTAAAAGTTATTGCATGGGGATTACTAGTTGTTTTCCTGATTTTAGGCGGACTAATTGCCTATATGACCATAACGGATTATAAACCGGAACCAATAGAGATTATTGTGGAAAAAGGTAGTAATGGAGGTATTACAAATCTACAACAAAATACATTTTCATTGATAAATTGGAATATTGGCTATGCCGGACTTGGGCAGGAAATGGACTTTTTTTACGATGGTGGAGAGGGAGTTCGCCCCACTAAAAAGCTTTCGCAGAAATATTTTAAAAATATTATTGACTTTATAGTAAGTAATGACACTGTTGACTTTTGGATGCTCCAGGAAGTTGATGTAAAGGCAAAAAGATCTTATCATATAAATGAAGTTGAAAAAGTTACTGATGCCAAAGCAGGGAGTCACGGTGTTTTTGCAAAAAACTACATGGTGCAATTTGTTCCCGTTCCTGTTTCTGAACCAATGGGGTATGTTGAAGCAGGATTGATGACTTTTTCTGATTTTCTTCCCACAGAAGCAATCAGGTACGCATACCCTCTAATTGCCGACTGGCCGGATAAACTGTTTTTACTTGACCGCTGTTTTTTACTAAACAGATATCCTCTTGAAAAAGGAAATGAATTAGTTATTATTAATACACATAATTCAGCATATGTATATGATAGCATTCTGCGTATTGAAGAGTTACAAATCCTTAAAAAGATAATGCTTGACGAATTTGGCAAAGGAAATTATGTGATTGCAGGTGGCGACTGGAATCAAAACCCTCCTGGCTACAAACCTTCGGGTAACTATAATAAACATAAATTTTTTGCTTCACAAGTTAAAATGAATGATGATTTTATGCCCGATGGCTGGCAATGGGCTTATGATAGCAGTGCTCCAACAAATAGAAGTAATAACAAACCTTACGTATTAGGCGAGAACACTACTACATGCCTCGATTATTATCTAACTTCTCCAAACATAACTGTTATTGATGTTGAGGTTATTGATCTGAAATTTAAGGATAGTGATCATAACCCAATATATTTGAAGGCTCAATTGAAGTATTAGTTAACCAGAAATTGTTTTGTAATCTTAATAAAATCAGCATTTGATATTTCAATAACATAAGCCCCATGATTTAGGCTGGAAATATTTAATTTAATCATTCCGTGATTATCTATTTCCATATTATTGAGAATTATAACTCTACCCGTAATATCCATAACTCTTACTTCTACTTCTGAACTTCTTTTAAAATTAGTACAGACATTAATAAGTTCACTTGCAGGGACCGGGAAAATTTGAGTTATTTCAAAAGTAAGATCTTCAACCATAGTACATTCATCAACAAAAATATAATCAGGGCGCAACAATGTATTACTGGATGTACCATCGGAGATTGTCAATTCAACATCATAGTTTCCAGATGTGCTATAAGTTACAATAGGATTTTGATCAGTTGATATTTCAGGAGTCCCACCTTCAAAACTCCAATTCCAACTTGTAGGATTGCCATATGAAAGATCGGTAAACTGAACCGGTTCATCTTTACAAATACTATCACTACTTACAGTAAAATTAGCAGAGAGAAGTGCGGGTATGCTACCTAAACTTCCATCTAGCTGGATATTTTGTCCGTAAATATCGCCTGATCCATTCCTGTCATCATCCCATACAGCTATGCACTGGCCAAAAATAAAACTACTTACATCAGGATGTCCTTTGGTGGACTGAACACTACTCATGGTTATATTTTCAGGAGTCCATACGTATAATCCATCTGAATCTATTCTCATTGCTTTAACACTGGCATCCATGCTATTAAAGTATTCTTCATAAATAACAACCATGTCGTTTTCCAATTTGCGTGAGGCCATTGGAGATACATTTGTGGATGAGATTTCAATAAAAACCTTTCCGTTAGAACCCCATTTAACACTACCTGTAGAAGATATTTTTTGTCCATAAATACCCCTGTTATTCTGATCCCCATCCATTTCATTCCAATAAACAAACACATCATTAGAGCCTTCAGGCAAAGCAAGATGTGCGTAGAAATGATTTCGGTTATTCATAGTTGATGCTTCAACGCCATTTGCAGGAAATAATATTTCACCATTTGACCCAATATGGTTAACAAAAATACTTGCCAACATATTATTATCTCTATCATCATGCCAGGCGATATAAAATCCATCATTGCCATCATTAATAAATGGGAATATCTGAGTCCATGCCGAAATACCCCCTGCGTTTGATATTACCGCTGCCTGAAGCCACAAATTAGCACCATTTGTCCCAAGTTTTTGAGCATAAACAGATCTTGATATTGCAGGAAATGTGCCAATATCCTCAAAGTATTTCATTATAACTTCATCATTACCAACAGGCAGTAATTGAGGCCAGGAATAGGTATTACTTCCGGCAAGCGTAATTCCATTATCACCCCAAAGAAGTTCTCCTTCAGGAGATATTTTTTGCCTGATAATTACATCATCCGCCAACCAGGCTATTACTATATTACCAATATTAGTTACAGTTACTTTTGGTGAGGCATTAAACGCTGTTGTATTTGATAGCTGAATACCATCATTACCCCATAAAAAGTCTCCATCAGGTGATATTCTATAGGCAAAAATATTATTGCTTCCTGTTCTAACATCTTGAAAAGTAATAATTGCACAATCATCACCATCTATGGCCATATCCCAATCTGTAAGCCAACTCATTGCTGTATGATTACTAATTAGAAGACCATCTTCAGCCCATAACTTATTTCCATAAACATCTAATTTTTGCAACATTACATCATAATTTCCACTTTCGTTGGAAAACCACGAAATATAACTTATGCCCGGATATGAAGTGGAAGTAACAATTTTTGGAATAGCTTGCTCTCCTGATGCACTTGATATTTCAGTATTTAAAGAAGGGTCAGCAGTCCATTGAGCAATAGATTTATTATTAAGAATAAATAATAATAACATAATCGGAAGGATAATTTTTAAAGCTTTCATAGTTTTTGATTTATCTTTATGCCAAATGTAATAATTTTTATTAGTATTGTATCAGATAAATTTATTTAAAACATAATTTTATGAGTCGTACAATTATTGTTTTTGTGCTATTGCTTTTTGGATACAGCCTTATATGTCAAGACAATAGCTTCAATGCATCTTGGGATAATGCACTAAGAGTTGACAGCAAGAATGGTAATTTCAAAATAAAAATGGGTGGGCGGATTCAATACGATATAATGTGGATAAATCAAAATGATTCATTAAATAATCATTTTGATGCACATAATGGAGTTGAGATAAGAAGAGCAAGGTTATATACATCAGGTACAATTTATAAAAACATCAAATTCAAATTGCAGGTGGATTTTGCCGGAGGTATTGCCGTTATAAAAGATGCATATATTCAACTAACAAAGATTCCCGTTGTGGGGAACTTCAAAGTTGGAAATTTTAAAGAGCCCTTCGGACTTACAATGTTAACAAGTTCCAATTTTACAACTGAAATGGAACGACCTTTAGCCAATGCTTTTGATAATGACAGAAATCTTGGATTTATGTTATTCAACCAACATTTTAAAAAGCGGCTATCATGGTATGCAGGTTATTTTTACCCCACTGATAATTCTGGGAAATACCTTGGCAACAAGTATAATATAGTATTCAGGCTAACCGGTTTGCCTGTATACAATATTGATGATGGATATAAAATACTTCATTTAGGTGCATCTTCGGCGTATCAATTTAATGATAATGATGAAATATCATACAATGTTCGTCCGGAAGCACACTTAGCACCAAAATATTTAAATGTTGATATTGATAAAGTTACAAGTATTAATGATTTTAATGGTGAATTTCTATTAATACTTAACACCCTTTCATTCGAAAGTGAATATACTTTATCATATATTAAACCTTGTTCATTATCTACTTTTAAAAGTTCATCATACAAGGTTTTTGCCTATTACGGATCAGTAAGCTGGTTTTTAACAGGGGAGCATAAAAACTATGTTCCCTCAAAAACTACTTTCGGCAGACTAACTCCAAAAAAAATCTGGGACAAGATGGTGGGTTAGGTGCTGTTGAATTGTCACTTCGGTATTCATATATTAATTTAGATAATGCTGATTTAACAGATGGTATAATGAGTAATATCACAGCTGGAATAAATTGGTACCTCAACCCTGCAACAAAAGTTGTTTTTAATTATATTTACACAGATATTAAAAATTTGGGGAAAGCCAATATTTTTCAGATGAGGTTTCAGGTAGCATTTTAGCTTGATGGCCTTATTTTTAGTTGGTCTGCAAATAATAGTACAGATATAAAAATTATAATTATGCTTGGATTAAGAACAGTAGTTTATAAAGTAGATGACCTTGAAAAAGCAAAGCAATGGTATGCAGTAGCTTTTAAAACTAATCCCTATTTTGATGAACCATTCTATGTTGGTTTTAATATAGGCGGATATGAGCTTGGCCTGCTGCCTGAAGAAATTCCACAGAAAGACAAATTAGCAAATGTTGTTACTTACTGGGGAGTTGATGAAGTTAATAAAGAATACAACAGATTTATTGAACTTGGCGCCACAGTAGATGAAGAACTTACAAATGTTGGGGGAGAACTGGTCGTTGCATCGGTTAAAGATCCATGGGGTAATGTAATTGGAATAATATACAATCCAGAATTCAAAATAGCAGAATAAAGAAAACCTAATATTATGAATGAACTATTTACATTTTCGTTAGGCGTGTTTATGGGATTTTTTGCAATAATGAATCCCATTGCAAACACTCCAATTTTCATGGCACTTACCGGCGACATGGATCCCTTGTCAAAGAAAAGAGTTGCCAGAAAATCTACAATTACAGCTTTTATAATTGTTACAGCTTTTGTTGTACTTGGCAAATATATTTTTGACTTGTTCGGAATAACTATCCCGGCATTTAAGATCACAGGAGGTATATTATTGTTCTATGTGGGATTTGAAATGCTAATGACTCAAAAATCGAAAATACACAACTTAGGCACACAAACCCCGGATGAGGGAATTGCCATATCGCCATTAGCTATTCCTATTCTCGCTGGTCCAGGCACCATTGTTACTGCAATGGAAAAGGTTACTAATGCCGGTTATTTACATCTGGGAATAGTAGTTTGTATTTTTGCATTAATGATTTTTTTAACTTATCTGGCTTTTTCTAAAAGTGATATTATTGTTAAGAAAATTGGAATGAACATGATTAAAATAATAGGTAAAATAATGGGGTTAATACTTGCAATTATGGGAACAGGAATGGTTATAGCAGGGATAAAGCTTGCCTTTGATTTGTCATAATATTAGTTTGATCTAATATAATCGCGCCAAATAATTGTAATGATTATTCTCAAAAATCTTTTCGCAACTGAAGCCAACTTGATCAGCATACAGCGATAGATTATCAAAATCAATGTATAACCACTGAAATGGTTCACCTTTAATATTATTATATTCAATTTGGTACATTACTTCACCGTAATACTCCTCATTCAAATTAATTGCATAGGAACCGTCCTCTTCTTCATATAGATACATCAGGTCGGATGAATCGAGAATAATTTGGCCACCGGGATTGAGCAACTTTTTTGCCGATTTGAGGAAAACAGTAAGCCCCTCAAAATTCTTGGTAAAACCTATTCCATTCATTAACATTAGTAGGGTATCGAATCCTTGACCTTTATAATCAAAAATATCAGAGCATATAACATTTTTAACTCCTCTTTTCTTCATAACATCAACAAAACCTTGCTTTATATCCAGTGCAGTTACATCTTCTCCATTTTCCTGAAGATATAATGAATGACTACCTGATCCAGCTCCAATATCAAGAATCTTACCTGAACAAAGGTGCAATGCCTTTTTTTCCAATTCGGGCATCTCATCATGGGTTCTAAAAAAATATGAAATGCGTATGTCATCAGCCTCGCCTTTATTGATACTAACAACAATCTTTGCCTTATCGTTTCCGGCTAAATAATCGTAAAAAGCTTTTTCAAAAGGGTCTTGCATGTGCTTTATTTTAATTGTAATATATCAAACTTTTAAATAAACAATTTTTCTGCCTGGCTTCAATTCTCGCTTTTCCTCCCATAACCAATGCTCTATTATCATCAATATGCCCGGCAGGGAAACCAAAATATACAGGATAGTCATATTCCATGACAATATCGCAAATAATCTCTTCAGCAGTTTTTCCAAACGGCACAGTATTATCATTCATCTTAGTCATACCACCAACCACAAGCCCCTTAAGGTTAGTTAGTTTACCTGCTCTCTTTAATCCCATCATCATCCTGTCAATGTGATAGAGATATTCATCAAGGTCTTCTAAAAATAATATCTTATCTTCCGTTTCCGGGAAAGAATTACTTCCCAACAAGCTGTAAAGTACTGATAAGTTACCTCCTACTAATATACCTTCAGCATTTCCGGTTTTATTTAATGAATGAGATGCAAATTCATAATTTGGCACCTTTCCATAAAGAACATCAAATAATGAATCCAAAGCCTGATTAGTGTTTTTAGAAAAATTAATTGGCATCGATGCATGTAATGTTTGGATACCAAAGTTATGTACAATATAATTATGAAAAACAGTAATATCACTATATCCAATTAACCACTTTGGATTATCTTTAAATCTGCTAAAATCGAGCTTGTCAATTATACGAACACTTCCATATCCCCCTCGCGCAAACATAATAGCCCTAACCGTTTTATCATCAAGCATCAGTTGAAACTCTCTGGCTCTTACCTCATCACTACCTGCAAATTGGTTATCCACAGCAAATAAGTTATCAGAATACACGATTTCAAACCCACGGCTTCTGATAATTTCAAATGAAGCCTCCAATTCTTTTTCTGTAATTTTACGTGCCGGTGCTACGATACCAATTTTATCTCCTTTTTTAAGAAACGTCGGACTAATCATTCTGAACATATTAATTAACTTTGCCGAAATTACTGAATTTTAACATTAGAAAATGACAAAATTTAAAAGATATACCATAACCTCAGCACTCCCATATGCCAACGGACCCATACATATTGGTCACCTGGCAGGTGTTTATGTACCGGCAGACATTTATGCACGCTATCTTAGAATGAATGATAAAGATGTGCTTTTTATTGGAGGGTCAGATGAACATGGAGTTCCTATTACTATTAAGGCAAGACAATTAGGTGTTACACCTCAGGATATTGTTGACAAATACCATGGTATTATAAAAAAATCGTTTGAAGATTTTGGGATATCTTTTGATATTTATTCACGCACTTCTGCACCTATTCATCATGAAACTGCTTCCGAATTTTTCACAAAACTTTATGATAATGACAAATTCATCGAAAAAACAAACAAGCAATATTATGATGAAGAAAACCATCAATTTCTTGCTGACAGATACATAACCGGAACTTGCCCTCATTGTGGTTTTGAAAAGGCATATGGCGACCAATGTGAGAATTGTGGAACATCTCTTAGTCCTCTTGAATTAATAAATCCAAAATCAGCACTAAGCGGCAATGTGCCCATCCAGAAAGAAACAAAACATTGGTATTTACCACTCAACCAATACGAAGACTGGCTTAACGAATGGATTATAAAAGGGCACAAAGATGACTGGAAATCTAATGTTTACGGTCAGGTAAAATCATGGGTTGATCAAGGATTGAAACCACGTGCTGTTACCCGCGATTTAGACTGGGGAGTAAAGGTTCCCGTTAAAGATGCCGATGGAAAAGTACTATATGTTTGGTTTGATGCACCCATAGGATATATATCTGCTGCAAAAGAGTGGGCAAATAAAACAGGAAATGATTGGAAACCTTACTGGAAAGATAAAGACACCAAGATGCTTCATTTTATTGGTAAGGATAATATAGTTTTTCATTGCATAATATTTCCTGCAATGCTTAAAGCAGAAGGAAGTTTTATTCTACCTGATAATGTTCCGGCAAATGAATTCCTAAACCTCGAAAACGATAAAATTTCAACTTCCCGAAATTGGGCAGTTTGGTTACATGAGTACCTTGATGAGTTTCCTGATAAGCAAGATGTGTTACGCTATGTGCTAACAGCAAATGCACCCGAAACAAAAGATAATGATTTTACATGGAAAGATTTCCAGGCAAGAAATAATAATGAGTTACTCGCAATTTTTGGGAATTTTGTTAACCGCACACTTGTACTTACACAAAAATATTTTGATGGTGTGGTTCCTCCTGTTAAATCACTTGACACAGAGTCGGAAAAGATACTGAAAGAGCTTTCAAAATATCCCGAAATTATTTCAAGTAGTATTGAAAGATATAGATTTAGAGAAGCCCTAAGTGAGCTTATGAATCTTGCACGACTGGGCAACAAGTATCTTACTGATATGGAACCCTGGAAAATTTTTAAAACAAACCCTGAAAAAGTACAACAGATACTTAATATATCTTTACAAATTGTAGCAAACCTATCGGTACTATCAGAACCGTTTCTTCCATTTTCATCTGCTAAATTGCAAAAAATGATTAACCTTGATGGTTTGAAATGGAAAAATGCCGGAAAATCTGATTTACTTAAAGCCGGACAAAAACTTAACAAACCTGAATTATTATTCGAGAGAATAGAAGATAAAGCAATTGAAGCTCAAGTGCAAAAGTTGCTAGACACAAAAAAGGAAAATGAAACCATCATAACTTCAAAACCTTCAAAAAAAACAATTGAATTTGATGATTTTATGAAGATGGACATCAGAACTGGGACAATAATAGAAGCAGAAAAAGTTGCTAAAACCAAGAAACTACTCAAGCTTAAAATAGATACTGGTATTGACGAGAGAACTGTTGTTTCTGGCATTGCCGAATATTATAAACCTGAAGATATTATTGGTATTAAAGTAAGTATATTAGTAAATTTAGCTCCACGTAACCTTCGTGGAATTGAGTCGCAAGGGATGATACTGATGGCGGAAGACAACGATGGCAAACTCTGTTTTGTTTCGCCTACTGAAAATGTAAATAACGGAAGTGAAATAAAATAAGTTGTTTTTCTCTTCTTATTTAATTGATTGTGCGGTTTTTGCCTATATTTGGTTTTGGAATTTTGATCTTCTAAAATCTAACCAACAGTATTATGAATAAAGTTGAGATTCAATCCCAATCAAATGGTGCATTAACATTTGCAGCATTTCTTATTATTATTTCTGTTGCAATGTACGCTGCAGATATTATTACTCCAATTTTATTAGCACTTTTTATCAGCGTTGTATTAGCACAACCAATTAATTGGCTAGAAAAAAAGAAAGTGTCATCCGGATGGGCAATATTTATTGTACTGGTGGGCTCACTTTTAATATTTTTGGGAATGGGTGAGATAATTGGCAGATCTGTATCTCAATTTTCACAAGATTCACCGCTCTATGCTAATAGGTTAACTGCATTATCAACAGATGTATTTAACTCATTACGAGGAATGGGGTTTGATATTTCGCTTGACAAATTAGAAAATGGTATAAGCACAAGTAAAGTAATGAACTTTGGTGCTGAATTTTTGGGGGCAGTTGGTAGTTTAATGACTAATACGTTTCTAATTATCTTTATATTAATATTTGTTCTGTTGGAACTAAATAGTTTCTCAATTAAAATGAATGCAATTTTAGGCACTTCTGATGGTTCAATAAATTACTTTAGCATAATTCGTAATAATATCAGGCATTATCTGGGTCTTATGACAATTATAAGTTTATTAACAGGAGTATTAATTTGGATTACTCTTACCATTATTGGTGTTAAATATGCAATATTGTGGGCATTTTTGGCATTTTTATTAAATTTTATCCCAAATATTGGGTCGATTGTTGCTGGTATACCTGCTATTTTATTTGCTGCAATACAGCTCGGGCTTGGAGGAGCCATGTGGACAATGGTTTCATATCTTGTTATAAATATGATAGTTGGCAATGTTGTTCAGCCTAAAATTATGGGAAAAGGGCTGGGTCTTTCCACTCTAATAGTTTTTATCTCATTAATTTTTTGGGGCTTTATTTTTGGTACAGTTGGGATGTTTCTTTCGGTTCCGTTAACAATGATTGTGAAAATAATACTAGAGCAGCGAGAAGAAACTAAATGGATAGCTATATTGTTGGGAACTCAAGAAGAAGCCCAGAATATTGTGGAAAAAAATGATAAATCAGCTATAATAATGTAGAAGTATAATCCAATATTAATAACCTGAAAACAGGTGACTAATCATATTATTGATAAACATTTTCGATTTTTACATCTATCTCATCCTCAAACTTTAACATTGCATTTATTAATCTTGCTTTAGAGAAGTTATACAAGTCTTCAGGTCTAATATCTGCAACCTTTATTATTTCCTTATCCAATAATTTCGCTCTTTGTGTCCCTTTTAATAAAGGAAAAGCGGGAGTTAGCCATTCTTTTCCATTGTAGAACAATAAGTTAGCAGTTGATGAATCGGTTATATGCCCATTTCTAATAATAATAATATCATCTGCTTTACCTTTTTTAGAAAATAACTCATTAATTTGCTTACGATCTAAATATTTATGACGATACTCAATTTCATCACAATTAACTAATTGTAAAGAATTAATAGGAGGAATTTTATAGCGTATGTATTTAATCATTCTTATTTCAGTATCATAGATAATACGGCATTTGTACAGTTCATTGTTAGAAATATGATTTGGTAACACATTAAAAATTAGGGCAAGATCTATTTCATCTGTACAAAAAAACAATTCTTTTCGTGAATTATTCATTCTATTTTGATGAGAAATAAGATTTGAAAACTCACCATTTTCAACACGTATTGTTTCTAATAGTTGCATTAATGGATAGGTATATAAATTTTATCAATCAATTCCTGATATTCTTCATCAATATTACTTTTTGCTGTAATACCACCTCCACTTTTATAAATCAATCCATCCGATGTTTGCTCAATGTACCTTATCATCACCCCACTGTCGATTTTATCACCATCAAAAATTCCAAAAACACCTGTATAATATCCACGTTTATATTGTTCAGATTCACTAATAATCTCAAGAGTTTTCTTTTTGGGAGCACCCGATATTGATCCTGCTGGAAGCATTTTAATCAATATTCCACCAAGGTTATCGCAATAATTATCAGGTAATTCACCACTAATTTCGGAACTCATTTGTAGCAACCCTCCCCTATTAGTTTGTACATGATCGATAACCCTGAATTTTTCAACATTCACATTTTTTGCAACCATACTAAGGTCATTGCGAATTAAATCGACTATAGTATAATGTTCGGCAAGCTCTTTTTCACTTTCCAGCAATTGCTGCCTTGCATTTGGCAATTTAGCATCCACAGTACCCTTCATTGGAAAAGAGCTGATTTTAGTTCCCTTAGTTTGAACAAATGTTTCAGGAGAAAATACCACAAACTGGTTGTTATACCATAATTTATATTTGGCATCGCTAGAGTTAAATATCTCTTTTAAGCTGATATCAATTTCAATTCGACTTGGCATTGTAAGGTTCAGCAGAAATGAATTACCATGTTGTATATGCTTTTGAACAAGGCTGAACGCTTTAATATAGCGCTTTTTTGAAACAGGATAAGCTTTAAATTTGAATCTTTTATCAATCTTAGCTTTATTTACTCGCACATTCGTAATCCCATTAACTGAAAACAAAACCTTTTGTGGGTCAATATCACTTAATGGTAGCACAACAGGGTTCTCCATATCAAAATCAATAACAAAAAGAAAAGGAATTCTTTCTTTACCCAATTGATTAATATCATTAATAATATCTTTCAAAACAAGATTTACATTTTATACAAAATTACACTTTTGATTTCTATCAATATACGTATCAATTTGTTATTTTTGTTTAATACCAAAATGAAATGTTTAAGAACCTATCAGAAAATAGTTTTTTAATAAGATACCTGCATGCCTCATTTAAACTAACCCCTGGAAAACCAGCTTATCTGAGAGGTTTTCGTGTTGCAATCTTATTAGGGCTACCTGTCCTTATTGGTCTGTATACGAATATGTTGTCCGAATCTTTCCTGCTAATGTTTGCAACATTAAATGTAACACTAGTAGATTTAGGAGGTATGACATACCGAAAAACTGCTCGCATTATGCTTATTACAACGCTATTGAATGCTGTTGCAGCAATAGTAGCACAGTATGCCGGCTTACATATCCTAACAGCTTTTGTGGTAACAGCTATTTGGCTTGCCGCAGTGGCTATGCTTGGTTTATTAGGTAATTCAGGTGTTATGATGGCCTTTGTTAACTCAGCCATTTTTGTAATTATTGTAGCTAATCCTAACAGCCAGGCAACAACAATTAATACGTTTTTTGTTTTTATAGCAGGTGGACTTTGGGCAATGTTTCTTTCATTAATAGCGTGGCCTATTAGGCCTTACCAACCCATTAGGAAAGCTGTAGCAAATTGTTTTATCGAAAATTCTACATTTCTAAGAAGCGTTGCTACACTTTATGGAGAAGAAATTACAATGTCAAAATATGACCTTAAACAAAACAACATAGATATAGAACACCGGAGTTTTCGTGAGAAAATAGATAAAGCTTACGAAATGTTATCTGATGAGCGTCAAGGACGGTTTAGTAAATCTGATATGGATGATATTCTTATTTCAATTTTGCATAATGTTTCAAAAGATCATCGTTCGATAATTACTTTAATGAATTGGTTTCGTAAAGAAGGAGAGAATATAAGTATAATTCAATCAAAAAGAATCGAAGGATTTTTCCTTGATCTGGCAGAAATTCAATCTAATATCGCAAAACTAATACTACATAGTAAGGTCTCTGAAGATAATATACTTACCAAAATAGAAAATTTAAAAATCAAATATTTAAACAATAAAAACCAGCCCATTTCAGAGCGATTTAAGGAAATATATAATGTTCTTAATCGAGTATTGGAACGTTCTAAAACAGAGGTTCTACTAGCTGCAAGACAAAAACCATCGTATAAGAAGAATAAGGACGCTGTCCAGCATGAGTTATTAGCACTTGATGACAAAACCGATTTTTTGACATTATTGCGCCACAACTTAACATTAAAATCTTCTAGCTTTCGCCATGCAATTAGAATTGGAATTACTGCTGCTTTTGCTGTATTATTTGCGCATATAATCAACCTGCCTCACGGATATTGGATGCCACTTACAGTTGTCGTAATTATGGCTCCTGATTTTGGAGGTTCTTTTTTAATTAGAACATTACAGCGTGGGACCGGAACAATCTTAGGTGGATTTCTTGCTGTATTATTAATCTCTCAAATTCACAGCCAGTTGTTAATAATAATTCTCCTGATGATTTTTACGTTTCTGGCAATATCAATGTTAACAATTAATTATGCTGCTTTTGTTTTTTTTCTTACACCTCTCATAGTAACAATGTACAGTATATCTGATATTGGTGACTGGCATATTCCTGTTGATCGTGTTTTGGACACTCTTGCAGGTATTGCTCTTGCCCTCATCTGTGGTCAGCTATTACTTCCTGATTGGGAACGAAATCATTTTCAAGATCGGCTTTCTTCAATGCTCGATGCCACAAAAAATTATTTCAATTCCGTCCTTCAGGTATTAGCTGGCGAAGAAATTCAACCTCAAACACTTATTTCGCTCAACCGCAAAATGGAATTGGCTACATCTAATGCCAACGCTTCATTTCAGCGAACACTAAATCAACCTGGTTTTAACGAAGAGCTTATTACTCCAATGATGACTTTTCTTAGTTCATCACACATGTTAATGCAAAGTGTTATACGCCTACATGAATATATAGGGTTTAACAACACTAAAATAGAATATACTGATAAGTTACAGCAAGCCGGAAAAAAAATATCTGAATTAATAAAGATTATGTCTGAAAAATTATTACGCCAAAAACCAAATAATAGCCCGGAAGATAACAATATTATTGGTTTTATAGTTGAAATGACTACCATAGCAAAACAACTAAAATCAATATTAGAAAATATACCTGAAGATAGCTTACCAGAAGTTGAGTTTAAACTTATTGCTAAGATTGAGTTCAATATGCTTGATACACTTAGCCTATATCTATCAAAACAAGCGGGTGTTGAATTACAAGATGCGTATTTACTTAATCATTAAGCCATTTAAAGATACCAATATTAGCAGAATTCCCTTAGGTTGCTACGACATTTTAACTTAAATTAAACTTGCTTAACATCTGTTAACCAAATATTTACTTTAATTTGTTTTGTTATTTATTAATAATTCAAATTTTAAATTTATGAAAAAATTACTACTATTTTTATTTGTTTCAGTTCTTGTATTTGTCACAAACGCTGTTAAGAGTCAGGAAAATTATACAGACGATAAAATAAAAATTTCTACAGCATTTAACCCAAATTTTAGCAAAGGAAAAAGCCAAGTTGCTATTGAAGGACTTAGTTTTGGTTGGGGCTATGGTAGAGTTATAGGTAGTATTGGTGCAAGATATGGGTATTTTATTGCTAACAACAATATGCTATTTATTAATGGTGAATTCTCAACATATGGGTCAGGTTATAAAAGTTACAAAGCAGGACTTAATTACCGACGGTACTTTAATATAAACGAAAATATATCACCTTACGCACAAATTGGTTTTGGTGGAGGATTTGAAGACTTTTACAATAATAAGAATACTACCTTTGGAGAAGTTTCACTTGGAGGTGGATTAAATTTCCAGATCAAAAAATTTGGATTCGAATTGGGCATGCAGGTAGATATTTGGGATAAAGTAAATTTCAAACCAACAGTTGGAGTTTCTTATACGTTTTAGTTATAGTACTACATTTGCAAAAATCAAAAGTGTTGAAATTACTTATCATTGATAATTACGATTCGTTTACTTATAATCTTGTTCAGTTGATTGAACAATCGGACGTAAGAAATTATTTCATTGTGAAAAACGATGAACTCGATAAAATAAAACCAACTGATTTTGATAGAGTGATTATTTCCCCTGGACCCGGAATTGCAAAAGAAGCCGGCCAATTAATGTGGTTTATAAAACAATTTTACAAATCAAAACCAATGCTTGGAATTTGCCTTGGTCATGAGGCTATTGCTGAGCTTTTTGGCGCTAAGCTTATTCGCATGAAAGAACCAATGCATGGAGTTAAGAATAAAGCGCACATTACCATTGATGACAAAATATTTGATGGATTGCCAAAAAGTTTTGATATTGGTCACTATCATTCATGGAATATAGAAGAAACATCACTTCCAAATGAACTGGAAATAATACTAAGAGATGAAGATGAACTGAATATGGCCATCAGACATATTAAATACAACCTGATTGGTTTTCAATTTCATCCTGAATCGATAATGACTAATTATGGTTTAGAAATGATTAAAAATTGGTTAACTATCTAAACATAATTCACCCACTTTTCCTCTATTTAATTTTTGACAATTGTATTGATATTACAACAAAGTAAATTCCATAAAACATTAATGTAAACGAAATAAGCCAAATAAGCATCGCAGCTTCGGCAACAGGATTATAGCTAATCCACAAACCTCCAATAAAAATTAGCACTCCTAGTAGCATGTCAAACCAACCAGCGGGCATATTATTATTTTGCTCTCTAATGCCATTAAAAAAAGTTGTGATTCCAATAAATATCATCCAGAATCCAACAAAGAAAGGTAATATCTGAGCCGTTATAGCTGGATGTGATAAAAATATTATTCCAATAATAATATTAATTACCCCACCAAACAAACCCCATGCCCAGTTCTGTATAATGCTCTTTGAAGAAAGATAATAACCAACCTGAAAAACACCGGCAATAAGCGATGCCCAACCAATAAAAAATGCAAGCTCGATAATTGATTCCGCAGGATGCATCATTACTTTAACAGCCAGGATCAGAAAAATAATTCCAACCAGAAGTAATAACCACCAATTTGTTTTAATACTTTTTACCATAATTATAAGTTTAATGTTAAAATTAATATTTATATAACTTTCACTACAGTTCTTATTTCATAGCTATTGCTTCGATTTCCACAAGAACTTTTAAAGGCAATTCTTTTACTGCAAATGCAGCACGTGCAGGCGGATCGGATGGAAAATAATTTCCATAAACAGCATTCATGTCAGCAAAAAGCGACATATCATCCAAATAAATAGTACATTTTAAAATCTTAGATAAATCGTTGCCAAAACCGGCAGCTGTAATAATAGCTTGAATATTCTTCATTACCTGATTAGTTTGTTCAGCAACACCTCCTGGCACTACACTACCAATATTAGTATCAACCGGTATCTGACCTGAAATAAACAGCATTCCGTTTTGCTCAACCGCCTGGCTATAAGGACCAATAGGAGCCGGGGCATCTTTTGTATAAATTATCTTTTTCATAGAATTATTTTTTATTAATATTTCTCAAAATTAATAAAATCAAGACATCTATTCAAATCCGGATATTAATCACATAATAAATTATGCATTATATTTACCACCCAATAAAAAACACATAAATAATGTACACTCCCCCTGATTATTATCTTGTTGATGAATTATTATCAGATGAGCATAAACTTGTAAGAAATGCTGTACGCGAATGGGTTGACAGGTCGGTAATACCAATAATTGACGATGCAGCTCAAAATCACACTTTTCCTATTCACTTAATAAAAGAACTGGGTGAAATTGGAGCTTTCGGACCATATATTCCTGAAAAATATGGTGGAGCAGGTATGGATCAAGTAGCATATGGAGTTATAATGACAGAGCTGGAGAGAGGTGATTCTGCTATCAGGTCGGCAGCATCAGTACAAACTTCTTTAGTAATGTATCCAATATTTGCATTTGGAAATGAGGAACAACGAATGAAATATCTTCCTGGGTTGGCTAAAGGTGATTTGATTGGATGTTTTGGTCTTACAGAGCCAAATCATGGGTCAGATCCAGGTGGAATGCTAACCAGATTTGAAGACAAAGGCGACCATTATTTATTGGTTGGTGCAAAAATGTGGATTACAAATTCACCAATTGCTGATGTTGCCGTTGTTTGGGCTAAAGATGAAAAGGGCGTTGTACGTGGGCTGATTGTTGAAAAAGATATGGAAGGCTTTTCAGCTCCTGAAACAACAAGGAAATGGTCGTTAAGAGCATCAATAACCGGCGAGCTTGTTTTTGATAATGTAAAAGTGCCAAAAGAAAACCTACTACCAAATGTTAAAGGACTTAAAGGCCCGTTAAAATGTCTTAATTCGGCGCGTTACGGAATTGCCTGGGGTGCCATTGGTGCTGCAATGGATTGTTATAATACCGCACTTCATTATTCGCTTGAACGTAAGCAGTTTAACAAACCCATTGCCTCATTTCAGCTACAGCAGAAAAAATTAGCTGAAATATTAACCGAAATTACAAAGGCTCAATTACTGGTTTGGCGTCTTGGCATTTTAAGAAATGATAATCGAGCTACACCAGCTCAAATATCAATGGCAAAACGTAATAATGTGGAAATGGCCTTAAAAGTTGCACGCGAAAGTCGTCAAATACTTGGTGCCATGGGCATTAGTGGTGATTTCTCTATTATGCGCCATATGATGAATCTTGAATCAGTAATTACCTATGAAGGCACACATGATATTCATTTGTTAATAACGGGATTTGATATTACCGGTATTGCAGCTTTTGAATAATAAATTCCATTCTTCTTCGATAACAACTTAATCATCAACCTCAATATCACCACCAAGAGGCAACTCAAGTTCATCATGTTTATCTATAGCATCTAGTGTTTCCACACTTCGTAGCCTTCTCTCCATTGCATTGGTACGAGTACTTATTAATGTATCAAGCGAACCGGATGCTGTGCTAATTTGCTTATGAACTTTAGTAAGATGTTCTGAAAATTTACCAAATTCAGTTTTTACACCCGAAAGCACTTTCCACACTTCACTACTACGTTTTTGAACTGCCAGTGTTCGAAACCCCATTTGAAGACTATTTAATAATGCTGATAATGTTGTTGGCCCGGTTACCGTAATATGATAATCACGTTGTAATTTTTCAAAAGTACCGGGATGTTTAAGTACTTCTGCATAAAGACTTTCGACTGGTAAAAACATAATGCCAAAATCAGTAGTATGAGGTGGATCGATATATTTTTCGCTAATGGTTTTTGCAAATCCCTCAATTGATTTAAGTAGTAGTTTTTGTGCTAATTCGATTTTGGTTTTATCAGCTTCATCGTAAGCACTAAGTAATAAATGATAATTTTCAATGGGGAATTTTGAGTCGATTGGTAACCACACTACTTCTTCATCTATTTTACCTGGTAATTTAATGGCATATTCTACATTCGCCTGGCTACCTTTTTTTGTAGCAACATTTACATCGTATTGTTCAGGAGAGAGAAGTTGCTCAAGTATATTGCCCAATTGATATTCGCCAAGTATTCCACGTGTTTTTACATTGGATAATACTTTTTTAAGATCACCAACACCTGTTGCTAACTCCTGCATCTCACCAAGTCCCTTATGTACTAATTCAAGTCGTTCGCTCACCTGCTTAAACGATTCACCAAGTCTTTTTTCAAGAGTTGTTTGTAGTTTTTCATCTACGGTTTTACGCATTTCATTAAGCTGGATTGTATTGTCTTCTCTAATTGAAACAAGCTGTTTTTCAATTGTTTCCTTAATATCTTTAATACTGTCTTTCGACTGTTTGTTAAACTCAAACTGCTGTTTGCTTAATTCGTCAAATCTTTGACGCAATTGTTCATTAAAACCTTTAATATTATCAGCAAATTTATCTTCAAACGATTTTAAACCTTTGTTTAGCTCTCCCCTGTTTTCCTTTGCATCAGTTTTAATACTTTCTTTAAAATCATTATAGCTCTTTAACTGCTTATCCGACATTTCGACTAGTAATCGTGAAAATGTTTCCAGTTGATCCTTCTGAATACTAATATTTTCAGAAAGCCTTTTCATCAATGAATCTTGTAAATCTTTAAAAAGAGAATTTATTTCTTGTCTATTCTCTTTGTTCATTTCTCTATTTTCACGCCGTGTTTCCTTAAGCTCTTCTTTAAAGATAGTTACTAACTCATTTTTGATGTCATTAAAATCTTGTTTCCCGCTTTTCTTGAAAACAGTAATCATCATCAAAACCACTAAAAGTATTATGCTGGCAATCAGTAAGTAGAATTCCATTTTAATTTAAATTAATATTTGATAAATTTATCACTTATTTTTCAAATCCCAATGAATGAATGCATAAATGATTACATGAGAGAATAAGGGATAAATAAAATAATTATCTTTTTTATTTAGCCTTTAATCATTTGCACATTTAATCATTCAATCATTATTTTTTTTACCTAAATTTGACTTTTACAAAAATTTTAAGAAATGGAATACAAAATACTTAATAAAGAAATCGTTGATGGAATAGCAACGGTAACAATCAGCCGTCCTAAAGCAATGAATGCCCTTAATACAAGGTTTTTTAATGAGATGGATCAGATGGTTGAAGAAATTTCTGCCGACAACGACATTAAATTAATGATAATAACCGGTGATGGAAAAGCATTTGTTGCAGGAGCTGATATTGCCGAAATGGTAGATAAAAATGGTGAAGAAGGTTCTGAATTTTCAAGGTTAGGACAAAATACATTTAGCAGCTTTGGCAGGATGGATATTCCGGTTATTGCCGCCATTAATGGTTTTGCTTTGGGTGGTGGGTTAGAACTTGCCATGGGATGTGATTTTCGTTTTGCAAGCACGAAAGCAAAATTTGGGCAACCTGAGGTAAGTTTGGGTTTGATTCCGGGTTATGCAGGAACACAACGATTACCACGACTAACCGGGATGGGCGATGCTTTATATTTACTAATGACTACTGATATGATTGGTGCTGACGAAGCCCTCCGGATAGGATTAATTCAAAAGGTTTTTGAGCCGGAATTACTAATGGAAGAAACCATGAAAATTGCCAAAATTATTATTTCAAAAGGTTCAGACTCTATTCGTAAAGTTAAAAGAGTTGTTAGAGAAGGTCTGGAATTGAGCTTTACCGATGGCGAAAAACTGGAAGCCAAACAATTTGGAACACTATTTGGAGAAGGCAATCAGGGAAAAGAAGGAATGAGCGCATTTTTGGAAAAACGCAAACCGGAATGGTAACCTCAAATGATATAAGAGAGTTAACTGATAACTGGTTTCAAACAATCACAATATTCCAAAAACTCCTGAACAAACTGATTGCGAAAATTCCATATTAAATTTATAGTTGGTTTCTTCGGTAATTGTTATTTCCCACTCTTTCCAATTACCATCGTAATAAGTTCCAATAACATAAGTTTCTCCATAAATAAGATCACAAATAAGTGCAGTACCATTCTTCATGGATGACCATCTCCAGCAAGTTGCATCGATAGAGCGAACCCAAACATTAAATGATGGCAATACAATAATATTTGTGTCAGACACACAAGTCCCCACAAAATAAGCATTAATTGATTTTGATACAGGACCATTATCAGAAAATGGCAAGTCAATTAATTGTTGCGAACACATGTCATCAATAAAAAGCGGGCTCACAACCAGGTCAACATTACAAAAATTACATTCATCACCTTGTGCCCAATTAATATATACAGGTGTTCCTCCCGTTGAAAACGGAATATTAATAGTTTCATTCCATTGTCCCACACAAGATATATTTGACACAAAAGAATTATCAGCTTGCTTACGAACTACTCCTCCAAACATTACTGAATTACACTGGGCACAATTCCCGGAAACCTTAAAACTTGATCCTTGATTACAGTTATTTTTTTCAAACCAGCTAAAAACAAGGCTGTTAAGGCAAGGTGTTTTTGCTTTTACAGTTAGCCCATTTAATAAAGTATCAGTAACCTGATTACTTTGATCAAACACCCATAATCCTGTATCGGGCAAATATGAATACAATGAGACCATGTCACCAACTACTATGTTGGAACCAGAAACAGGATTATATGTTTGCTCTGAGATTTTCATTATTATTTCAAGACTATCATCCTCAATTATAGAAGCAATACTCCAATTAATATCACAAATTTCAAAAGTTAATAACCCTGCCGGAAAAAACACACCGGAATTTGTATTGCTATTCTCCAAAAGAGATCCTGTAAGTCCTCCCCCCGTGAAAGCAGCAAGTGCTTTGTCCTCTAAATTATTAAAATATACTAGTGACAGATTAATGTTTCCAACTAACTCAATACTGTCACTATTTAACAATCTAACCCCTCCTGGAATAATAATAGTTGCTTCTGAATTTCCTGTTGCAATTGATATAGTATCCTGAAGCACTCCATTTACCAAATTACCAACATTAAATAATCTTTTGATTATGACGCCCGGAGGCGGATCATCTATTCTTACCATGAAAACTTTTAACAAATAATCTCCTTCTGCAGTAATCATCACTTCCTTTGTTGCTGTTAAATAATTCTGTAGTCGTGAAATAATAGTAAAGCAAATTGGGGTTGTTTGACTTGGAACAAACTCAGCTTCTGGAATAAGACCAAAAGTTATTATTCCATTTGTTAGAGTATACTCGTCTTTTTGTAAACCAACAATATCAGCAACAGCATTTTTTGATTTTCCAACTATCTGTACCTTTAGCAACTCCCCTCCTTCAGGAATTATATACTCATTAGTGTTGGCATCAAAAAACTGAACAGCAATACTTGTTTTTAGTAGATTATAAGTAATAGTATCCTTTTCATCGCTATTTGCATATGGGTTAGGTATTTTTTTACATGAAGAAAAACTTATATAAATAATGAGTAAAGCAACTGATAATATGATACTTATATTTACATTATTTGTTCGACTCATCAATTGTAGGTTTTTGAATAGATCCTGACAAAGATAAAAATATAAGTTACAAGCTAACAGAAACAATAACCTGAAAAAGTTTTTTCGTTAATGAAAACAATCGTGCTTCTGTTAAGATGTACTATTTTTACTACTTTAGTCTCAAATTTACGAAATTGTCCAAGTCGAAAAGGATCTTATCTTTGAGAATTTTAGACAAATTCCTTATCTTAATTTATGATTTTAAGAAAAATTTTTAGTGTTGCTTTACTACTAATTTTTATTACATCATGTAATAATCCAACTCAAAAAAACAAACATAAATCAAATCAAAATTCCCATACTCTTAATTCTGAAAATGCTGTTTTAGATAGTATCATAAAAAGAAAAAAGCTTAGAGCAGTTACAGATTATGGATCCTTAAGCTATCTAATATATAGGGGAGAACCAATTGGTTATCAATATGAATTACTTAAAGATTTAACAAAATACTTGGGTGTTGAGTTAGAGTTAGTTATTGAAAGTAATATGCAAAAAAGCATTGAGATGTTAAATGATAACAGTGTTGATTTGCTGGCAATGAGCCTTACAGTTACTTCAGAACGTAATAAAGAGTTTACGTTTACGTCTCCAATAATGACATCCCGACAGGTTCTCGTTCAAAGAAAGCCTACCGGCTACATGGATATGGAAACTGCTGATGAAATAGAATCGCATATATTACGAAATACACTTGAACTGGCAAATGTTAAAATCAATGTTCAAAGAGGGACTATATTTGCAAACCGACTTCAAACCTTAAGTGATGAAATTGGTGACAGTATAATAATAATAAATGATGATAGGGAGATAGAGGAATTAATAGCGGCTGTTGCAAACAATGAAATTGATTATACTGTTGCTGACGAGCATATTGCGCTTGTTAACGCAAGGTATTATCGAAATATTGATGTGAAAACTCCTCTTAGTTTTCCTCAAAAGATTGCTTGGGCAGCTAAAAAAGGGCAAACAGGCCTTGTTGATACTATCAACTCATGGATGATTAATTTTAATAAAACATTACATGCAAGATTACTATACAATAAGTATTTCAAAAATATTAGATCGAAAAGAATTGTTAATAGTCAATATAATTCGTACTCAGGTGGGCAATTATCACCATATGATGATGAAATAAAATATGCTGCTAAAATTATTGGTTGGGACTGGAGGTTACTTGCATCACTTGTATATCAGGAGTCGGAGTTCAAACCTAATGTACGTTCTTGGGTTGGAGCCTATGGGTTAATGCAGCTAATGCCTACAGTTCTTGATAAATATGGACTTGATAGTACTGCCAGTCCCACCGAACAGCTTACAGCTGGTGTAAAACATTTGATTTATATTCAAAAACAATTACCTCCTGAAATTACAGATACAACAGAACAGATAAAATTCCTGCTGGCTTCATATAATTGTGGATTAGGCCATGTGCTGGATGCACGACGCCTGGCAGAAAAACACAAAAAAAATCCTAACAAATGGACAGTTAGTGTTGATAGCTGTGTTCTAAATCTATCTGAAAAGGAATATTACCACGACCCAGTTGTTTATTATGGCTATGTGCGTGGAGATGAAACATTCAACTTTGTAGAAGAAATAATGGGCCGATATAAAATTTATAGTGAATTAATACAAGAATAAAGAATTATGAAACTAAAACACTACTTCTCTGTTTTAGTTTCTTCATTATTCTTATCTGGGTTATCTTTCTTCTCACCATCTTCACCTATACCATCTTTAAACTCTTTAACGCCCTTTCCTAATCCGCGCATAAGCTCAGGTATTTTTTTTCCACCAAACAAAAGAAGTATTATTACAACAATAATAATAATTTCCGGAGTGCCAATCCAACCTGCATATTGTACAAAGGCAATATTTCCTAAAAATCCCATTTCTGTATTTTTTCGTTTACATGACAAAGGTAATACAAATAAAAAACATAGTTAATTAAAGAAGTATTTTGTTGCTTACAACTAACAACTTTATATTTTTGTCATCAATTAAGCTTAGAAACAAAAAATATATAGATGAAAACAAAAATATTACTATTATCGATCATTTTCTTACTTGCTGGCAACCTTCTGATTAGTCAAACAATACCCGATTACAGGAAACTTCACTATTTATCGGAAGAAGAAATGCTAACTCCTTTCGACCCACAGAGAGATTTTTACCCTACCGACCCTCCTGAAGGTGAAATAAGAAATGTTGCTGAGTTTAATAAAATGCAAGGAGTGCTTGTTAGATATCCTTTTGGTATACCTATTGATTTGATTAAAGAAATGGCTGAAGATATTTCTGTTACAACAATTGTGGCAAATACTTTTAATCAACAAACAGTTACCACAATATATCAAAACAATAATGTTAATTTAGATAATTGTAATTTTCTTATTGCCCCAACAGATAGCTACTGGGTACGAGATTATGGTCCATGGTTTGTTTTTGATGGCAACAATCAGCCTGGTATAGTCAATTTTCCGTATAATCGACCTCGTCCGAATGATAATAATATTCCTATTAAAGTTTCTGAATTTCTGGAAATAGATCTTTATGGAATGAATTTAATTAGTACAGGGGGTAATTATATGTGTAGCAGTATGGGTATTGCCGCATCCACAGACTTGGTTTGGGAAGAAAACCCAACACTTACTCATATTGAAGTTGCTGATTATGTAAACGACTATCTTGGCAATCCAATTTATAATGTAACACCCGACCCTTTGGGTGAACCCAGTTATGATCCTATTAAACATATTGATTGTTGGGGAAAGTATTTATCACCAGGTAAAATTTTAATTGGACAAGTTCCTGAAACCGACTCTCGTTACCAGGATTTTGAAGATGTTGCAAATTTCTTTGCTACTCAAACTAGCTCATATGGTATACCCTATGAAGTGTATCGGATTTATACTCCAGGAAATTATCCCGATACTCCTTACACAAATTCATTAATACTTAACAATAAAGTTTTTGTGCCGTTAACCGGAAGCCAGTGGGATGAAGAAGCCATAGAATCTTACGAAGAAGCCATGCCAGGCTATGAAATAATTGGAATTATTGATAATAGTTGGTTAAACAGTGATGCACTACATTGCCGCACTAAAGGATTGGCTGATTTGGGAATGCTTTATATCGACCACCTTCCTACCACCGGCACAGTAACTTACCAGGAAACTTATGAAATTAATGCCAACATAACTGCTTGTAGCGGCGATGCTATTTATGCTGATTCAGTATTTGTTTTTTACAAAATCAATAATGGATCATATACCTCTGGTTTAATGCAATTTATAAGCGGAAACACATATACAGGACTAATAGAAAACGTGCTTCCAAATGATGTAATAAGTTATTATATTTATGCTGCCGATGAATCGGGAAGAAATGCAACAAATCCATTTATTGGCGAACCTGACCCATTTGTATTTACTAATTTTTATATCCCAACCACTGAAATTTCATTTAATCCGGATACTGTTTTGTTTTTAACTATTGAAGAAATGGTGGTGGGTATTCCGCTAGATATAATTAATCTCACATCAAACAACATAACAATTAATTCAATTACAGATTATGGTACAGAATTTATGTGGTATGTTGAAGAAATGCCTGACCTTCCTTATACTATACCAGGTAATAGGACTCTATCATTGAATATAGTTTGTGATTTACCTGTTGAAAAATATGGCGAATTCATTGTTGATTCAATGCTGGTTGAGACAAATCTTGATTCTTATAGAGAAATAATAATGATAGACAGCGATCTTATTTCTAATATTGAAGATATTAGTTTAACTGATGATTTTGTTAATGTTTTTCCAAATCCGTTTAAAAACCAACTTAATTTTGTTGTCAGAAACTCTGAAAGCAGCAAAGCGTCAATTCAAATATTTGATATTGATGGAAGAATAATAATTGACAGAATCGAAACCATTAACTTTAATTCTGAAAATATTATACACATAATTAACAACCTTAAACCTGGTACATATTTCTATAAAGTTACATCCGATAACAAATCAAAAAGTGGTAAATTAATACGTGTTGAGTAGTTCATCCATCATATGTGCTTATTATTGGCATTTAAAAAAATAATGTGGTTTAACTTTCTGTAATTTACATAGTTGTTTATTGTTGTTAATTTATTAAATTTGTGCGTCTCTGTATTAGGTGCAACCAATTAACAACTATCAAAACCAAAATTACAATGAAAAAAATTACTATTATTTTTTTTGTGTTGTTCACATTTCTATGCACAACATTTGAAAAAAAAGCAAAAGCTTCAGGTGATAAAAATCGTGATTGGACAATAGTTCAATCATGGGATATTCCCGGTAAAGCTTCCGGCTTGGCAACAGATGGAACATATTTGTATTTCGGCATATATGGTTCCGATGGTGATCATATTTATAAATTTGATCCTGCCGATGGCTCTTCACAACTTCAGTTTGTTAATCCCAGCATTGAAGACAGTTATGGAATGACATGGGATGGGGCATCATTGTGGGTTACAAATCATGTTACATCTACTTCAATACCAGCTGCAGCCATGGAGATGGATTTATCCGGTAGCAATCTTTCAACATTTGATCTGCCTGACCATTATATGAGCGGAATAGCGTACGATGGTGGTGATTTTTGGGTAGGTACATATTATCCCGATCCGGGTACTATTTACAAAGTTGATAATACTGGCGGTATAATTAGTCAGTTTATACCACCTGCTGATCAAATTTGGGACATTTGCACACATGATAATGACCTCTGGATGGTGGACTATAATGCAAATATGATTTACAAAACTGATCAATCAGGAACCCTATTGGAAAGTCACCCATGCGAAAACATAAAACCTTCTGGTATTGTTTATGATGGAACCTATCTTTGGTATGTTGATGGACCACCTTCTTCACCTAGCAAGTTATATAAAATTAACCTCAGCGGTTCAGGAACTCCTGAAATAAATATTCCAATTATTGTTCATAATTATGGATCTGTAACCATTGGAAATTCGGAAACATGGGAAATGGAAGTTGAGAATATCGGAGTAGCAGATCTGGAGATTACTAATTTAATAATTCCAGGCTCAGCACCAATCACAACCACATTTTCAGCTCCTCAAACAATTGCTCCCGGAAATTCAATTTTTATTCCATTAACATATACACCTACTCAAACGGGCTCATTAAATATTACCGTATCAGTTGAGTCAACAGATCCTATTAATCCTTCGGTAGATGTAACTCTTACTGGTGAAGCCGCCAACTCCGGGCCCTCAATAGTTGTTCCTTTTAACAATCACAATTATTCAAATGTACGAATGAATGCTTTTACCCGATGGTTCATGGAAATCGAAAATGCAGGTGATGCAACTCTAACTATCAATAATATTAGTTCTGATGAAGAGGCCTTCAAAATTGATGAGTCTATAACATTTCCATTAAATATTTCGCCATTAAACTCCACTACAATTGGTATATGGTGTAATCCCGAAGAATCGGGGAGTATAAGTGGTGAACTTTCAATTGAAAATAATGATCCTGTAAACAATCCATATACTGTTAGCCTTGAAGGCACAGGGATTTTGCAAGACTGGCCAATTGGTGAGCCCCTATGGCATTATACAATTACAACAGGCTATGATAATAGTCCCAAAGCAATTATCACAAATCAAGACATTACCGGTGATAATATTAATGAAGTTATAATTTGTTCAGAAGATAATTATATCCGCTGTTTTAACGGAAATTCTTCCGGCATAGCTGATATTATTTGGGAAGTTGATATTTATTCGGGTAATATTTATGACCAGCCTGGATTGACTACTATTGAAGATATAAATGCCGATGGATATAGAGATATTATAGTTGGCACAACAGGAGCTGATAAGGCAATAACTGCTTTTTCAGGGAAAACAGGGAATCAGATATGGAAGCATGAAACAGATATATATGGTGATGGTGGCTGGGTTTATCAGGTAAATGTTAGCCACGATTATAATGGTGATGGTAATAATGATGTACTAGCTTGTGCTGGAGATGATGGTAACGATACCGGACCACGCAGAATATATTGCTTAAATGCATTTGATGGTGCTTCCATTTGGGAAACATATTTAGAAGGTCCCGGGTTTTCTGTAATTGGGGTTGAGGATTTTACAGGAGATGGAATTCCTGATGCCATTGGAGGTGCATCAAGTAGTGATGAAACTCAAGGTAGAGTTTATGGAATCAATGGCGATAATGGAGGAATTCTGTGGACAAGAAATACTAGTGGTTCATCGGTATGGGCTTTATTACAGCTTGATGACATTACAGGAGATGACATTAAAGATGTTGCTGCCGGTGATTTTGGTGGAAATTACTACTACATTAACCCTGTTAACAATTCCACAATTTTTCAAGGTGTAATTGGTGGTTCATTAATTCTAAGCTTTGAAAAACTGGAAGATGTAAACGCTGATGGATATTCAGATCTTACTGTTGGACATAGTAAGCCCAATGCCATTGTTTTAAATGGATATGACGGCTCAAATATATGGTTTAAAACATTAGCCGATAAAGCCTGGAATGTAGCTGCAATCGAAGACCTTAATGGTGATAACATTAATGATGTAATTTTTGGCACATTATATAGTGATAATTACTGTTATTTTCTGGATGGTGTTGATGGCGAAGACCTTAAGTCCATCAATTATGGCACTCCTGTGGATGCTTTAAATTCTATCCCTGATATTGTTGGCGACGGAACTATGGAAATGGTAGCTGGAGGCAGAAATGGAAATGTTTATTGCTACTCAGGTGGGTTTGATGAATATGTAGCCATAGAAGATCTTGATGAAAATGATAATTATAAAATTACAACAAACTACCCAAACCCATTTACTGACCAAACAACAATTTCTTTCAATATTGAAAACGAATCGTTTGTTTTGTTAAGAATTTATGATCTTAGTGGTAAAGTAGTTAGCACCTTGATTAGAACTACCTTGGTTAGTGGCCAGCATACAGTTATTTGGAATGGGAAAAGTGATTCAGGAATGGAACTCTCTCCAGGATTTTATGTTTATGAAATTCAAACTAATAAGGGTGATTTAAGAAGAAAGATAGCAAAGGTTAAATAGGGTTAATAATTGTTTAAAGCTGCTTTAGTATAGTGCTTAAATTAGGTTTTATTTGACCGCTCTTTCGGACTTCATGCCATTGACATACAAGTGTATTCAAAATTATTGAAGAAAGTATTTAAATTCATAACCCGTAATCTAAATTCAGAATAGACCTAGAAATATTTTTAATTAAATACATGCAACAAAGCACCATCAAACATAGCATTATACTCAATTAGAGGGTATTGCCCCTCACCCTGAAATAGCGACCCGTCTAACAATTGATATAGATTATCATTACATGTATCTTTTACAAAAGGATAATTACCTCCAACAATGAGTTTTGTGCAGTTCCAACCACTCTCATCACAGCAGTCGAAAGGAAAATTGGGTGGTTGTCGTTCATATGCTTTAAATTCTGTCATAGTTAATCGATATACAATTACTCCCTTGCTAGGCGAAGGGATATATATACCCGGCTGTTCTTCTAAATACAACCATCCTCCCGGAGTATTTAACTGTTGAAACACCGTTGAATTTGGATCAATAGTAACATTTATAATCGCATTAGGTATATATGGGTTAATTGATCCTTTATTGCATGAAAAGGCCAACAGCAAAATGAAACCCGATAATAGTATAACTGTTATATTTTTAGCTCGCATGTTTATTTGGTTTTTATAGATTTCAAGTACTTATTACTAATACATAAATGAAATCCCAATAGTAAAATCAAACCAGGAATATCCCGAAGAACTTCCTGCTCCAAGTGCATAGTTATATCTTGAGCTTAAATTTAATCCAAAATTACTAACGATAAAAGGAATAGTTATTCCTACTTCGGGTGAAACGCCAAAATGAAATGAATTATTGCTTTTTAAAGTTACATTATCAGAAGTTGTGGATGTATTAATAAAATATGTACCAATACCAATTCCAACATAGGGTATAAGTTTATCGCTATTATACATATAATCAACAATAAATAATATTGGCACTGCATTAACCCTGTTCTCAACACGGCTATATGTTGTTGTGTTATCAACATTAACATTTGTAAAACCTAAGTATTCATAAAAACTAATTAAACCGGTTCTTCCCCCAATAATAAAATTGTTTTTATAACAATGCCTGTAGCCAATATTAAATCCTGACAATGAAGTATTTCCAACAAAATCAGACATTGAACCCACAGGTTTGGCAATATTCCATTGTAAGTTAACCATTCCACCACTATTAAATCTTAATAAGTCTCCAAATTGTGCAAAAATTGATGTGGTGAATATTATAAAAGTAATAGTTATTAATATTTTTTTCATTTATGTAAACTTATCCTGATAATTTCTATGATTTTGTATTCAATATTTATTCTTTAATAAAACACGACCTGCTTTTGGTTATTGTCACGTATGAATGTCCTGTTTTTACCATGCACGAATTTTTGAAGCAACTACTGTTAAAAAGTTCATCATACCAACTTCTACTAATTCCAATATTATATTGTCTTCGATTTTTATCAGATCTAATCATCATTTGTTTAGTGCTTTCGCTTTGTATTTCATAATGATGTTTAACCGCATCATCATAGTCAACAGGTTTACCTTTCTGATTTGCTGTATTTACCTCACGCTTTTCGGGCTCAGGTTTCATTATTATTTTATTTGTTTTGCATCCTGAGATTAAAACCAAAATAAAAAAAACAAACACTATATATAAACAAATATTGCGATTCAAAAATTGCATTTCATAAGGAAATTTAATTTACAAATATATAGTTCTTAAGATTATGGATTTAATTTAACATTTATTTTTCGTAAATTTGAAGCAATAAATATAAAAAACATGAATACAGAAGCATTTTTCAAAATAACATATGGCTTGTATATTATAAGCTCGGGTAATGATGATAATAAAAGTGGGTATATTGGCAATACTGCATTTCAGGTTACAGCCGAACCACCTCAAATTGCAATAGCCTGTAATAAAGATAACTATACATCAAATTTAATTGATAAAAGTGGAGCATTCTCCATTTCCGTTTTAAGACAAAAAACATCATCTGATCTAATAGGGCTATTTGGATACAAAAGCGGAAAGGATACAGATAAGTTTGCAACTACAACATATATTAAAGGCAAAACCGGAATACCAATAGTTACATCTGACACAATAGCATGGTTCGAATGTAAACTTGTTACTAAATTTGATGTTGGCACACACATTATTTATATTGGTGAAATAATAGATAATGACCTGCTTATTGCCGATGGTGAACCTTTAACTTATGATTATTACAGAAATGTTAAAAAAGGTAAGGCACCTAAAAACGCACCAACATATATCAAAGAAGTTGCTAGTAAAACAACCGTAAAATCGTCAAGCGGCGGTGCTAAATATCAATGCCTTGTTTGCGATCATGTTTACGATCCTGTTGAAGGTGACCCCGATGGTGGCATTGCCCCTGGCACCCAATTTGAAGATATTCCCGACGATTGGGTTTGTCCGGTTTGTGGTGCTGAAAAATCGGAGTTTGTATTAATAGAATAAATTGAGGGTTTGAACAATCAAATTTTACACTCTATTATTTGCTCTTTTCTAAAAATTTGTATAACCCTTCTCCGGCATCCTCAAGCAAGTCCAGTACTAGCTCAAAGCCCTGTTCCCCACCATAGTATGGGTCAGGAATTTCATCGTATTTGAACCGTGCAGAGAAATCTGTCATCTTGAAAAGTTTCTTTAAATCATCAGCATTGCGAGCCATCCCTTTTAAATCTCTAAGGTTTGAATCATCCATTGCAATAATATAGTCAAACCTATCCCAATCAGTTTGTGATTTGAATGCCCTCGATATTGAGGTTAGATTGTAACCTCTTTTAACGGCATAACTTTGCATCCGCCTGTCGGCAGGTTCACCCTCGTGATAACCATATGTCCCTGCCGAATCGATTTTAAAATTACTGTGTACACCTTTGTTGTGTATCAGCCCTTTAAAAACAGCCTCAGCACTAGGCGAACGACAAATATTTCCAAGGCATACAAATAGTATTTTCTTTTTAACCATATACTGAAATTTAGAAACCCAACTGCAAAATACAAATAAATTTCAACTCAATGCAAAGTCAAAATACATTATGAAAAATAATAATATTTTTCTGTTAATTAATTAACAGATGTATTATTTTTGTACGGTGAAACTTTACAAATAATAAATACAACGACGCACAATTTGATACCGAATCAAGGCTAAAATATGAGCTGTCTTTTGTATCAAAAATAAACTTCACTCCTGGCAATCCAATTAAGGTTAAATTAGGAATAAATGTGCACATTTAATTGTAGTTTTGCAAAATTATTGAGGGTTTTCCCGAAGAGTTAAACATTATTATTATTAAGATAATTATACCTCTGCTTAACTTCTCAGGCATTCTCCTTTTAACTTAAAATATTAAATAATAATATATTATCATGATTAATAAACTCTCAACACTGGTAGAGCTTGCAAAAGATAAGCGAAAAAGAAAAATAGCAGTTGCTGCTGCTGGTGATTACCATGTGCTAAAAGCAATAGCAAATGCTTCATCAGAAGGAATTATAGAGCCAATACTTGTTGGCGACAGATCTGTCATCCACAAAATTTGTGATGAAATAGGTTTCGATATTACAAACTTTGAAATTATTGATGTTCCTGATCCTTATGAAGCTTCGCTTGAAGCCACAAGATTAATTGGTGATGGAAAGGCTGAAATTCTCATGAAAGGACTTGTTAGCTCCGGGTTACTTCTTAAAGCAGTATTAAATAAAGAATTTGGATTACGTACAGGCTCACTACTAAGTCATGTTGCATTGTTTGAAACACCTTTTTATCATAAATTACTTGGTGTTACTGATGCTGCTATGAATGTTGATCCGGGTCTTGAGGAAAAAATTGACATTATAAAAAATGCAGTAAATGTTTTTCATGGACTAAATAATATGAACCCTAAAGTAGCTATATTAGGTTCAGTAGAAACCATTAATCCGAAAATGGAAGCAACTATGCATGCAGCAACTATTTCGATGATGAATTATCGCAAACAGATTGTAGGTTGTATTATTGATGGTCCCCTTGCCCTTGATGGCGCAATTTCAAAAAAGGCTGCAGAATTAAAACACATAACAAGCCAGGTTGCAGGTGATGCTGACCTTATTCTTGCCCCAGATATTAATGGAGCAAACATTCTTTATAAATCACTTAATTTTCTTGGTGGTGCAAGTTCTGCTGCAGTTATTATGGGAGCAAGAGTTCCAATCGTACTTACATCAAGAGGAGATACTGAAAAGAGTAAGTTTTTATCAATTGCTCTTGCTGCTGCAATAACCTAAACCATCAAAGTTGGAAATAACAAATTTCAGATCACAAAAATAATATCCGCTCTAAGTATTTAATAAATGGATGCAGTGTACATATTAGCAATAAATCCAGGTTCAACATCAACAAAAATTGCTGTATATGCCGATACTACCCCTGTTTTTATTCAAACAATACGACACTCATCCGAAGAGCTTGCTCCTTTTGAATTTGTTACTGACCAGTTTAACTTTCGTAAAGATCTAATTTTAAACGAAGTTAAGAATGCTGAAATTCCATTAAAGCAAATTAAGGTTATAATGGGACGAGGTGGATTATTAAAGCCTGTTGAATCGGGAATTATTGCCGTAAATGAAAAAATGATAGCTGATCTTGAGAGCTGCGATTATGGAGAACACGCTAGTAATCTTGGTGGCCTTATTGCATATGATTTAGCAAAGTCGTTGCCCGATGCAAAAGCATACATATCAAATCCAGTTGTTGTTGATGAGCTGGATGATCTTGCAAGATTATCCGGACATCCATTGTTACCACGAAGATCAATTTTTCATGCCTTAAATCAAAAAGCTGTTGCCCAAGAACATGCAAAATCCATAATGAGGAAATATGAAGACCTTAACCTAATTGTAGTACACTTGGGTGGTGGAATAACTGTTGGTGCCCATAAAAAAGGTCGTGTTGTGGATGTAAATCAGGGTCTTGACGGAGATGGCCCCTATTCACCTGAAAGAACTGGCACTCTTCCTGTTGGAGACCTGGTAAGACTCTGTTTTAAAGGAGATTATTCTCAAAATCAAATTCTTAAAATGATTAAAGGTAAGGGAGGATTAGTAGCCTATCTTGGTACAAACAGTGCTTACGAAGTTGAACAACGTGCTGAAAAAGGAGATGAAAAGGCAAAGTATATTTATGATGGAATGGCTTATCAAGTTGCGAAAGAAATCGGATCAATGGTAGCAATACTCCATTCTGTAGTTGATGGAATACTAATTACCGGAGGAATTGCTCATGATAAGTATTTTGTAAATCAGGTAATTTCATACGTTCATCGGATGGCCCCTGTTCATGTATATCCTGGCGAAGATGAAATGAAAGCTTTAGCAATGAATGGGCTTCTTATTATTAAAGGAGAGGCAAAAACCAGTATTTATATTTAACTCGTTGCTCCAACCAGCTCTGGAATAATATAATCTACCTCATATTATCCAAAAATTAATATTTATCGTAGTTCATTCAATTTGTTATTTTTGCGCAACCATAAATCAAAATAGTTGTCTTATAGACAAATAGAAATTCAAAATTTATACTTATGAAAAAAATTACTCTTTATTTATTTTTGTTTTTATCATTTTCACTGATAGCACAAAATAAATCAAATCAAAATATCATTACTAATGATTTAACTGAGTTTATGGCTATAAATTCAGATGATGAGTTAATACCAATTAATATCATCCTTACTGATAAATATCCAACATCTCAGCTATATAGTCAAATTAAACAACTAAACCGTGCCGACCAAAGAGCACTTGTAGTAAATGAGTTGAAATCATTTAGCAAACAATCTCAGTTTGATTTACTAAGCTATCTTTCTGTAAAAGCTTCAAAAAGTGAAGTAGATATTGTGAAGGGCTTATGGATAACAAATGTAATTAGCTGCAAAGCTACCGAAGCAGTAATTAACGATCTTTCACAAAAAGATGATATTAGCAGAATTGACTATGATGAAATAAGAAATATGCTTATTGGTGAAGAGACAGGTATACCGGTTGAAGCAAACTCAACACGTGGCACAAGAGAAATAACAAACAATGTAAGCAAAGTAAACGCCCCTGCTGTTTGGGCTCTTGGCTATACTGGCCAAGGAGTTGTAGTTGCTGTGCTCGATGTTGGAGTAAATTATAATCATGTTGATCTGGCTGATAATATGTGGGAGCATCCTGACTATCCTAATCATGGATATGATTTTGCTTATAATGATGACGACCCAATGGACAATCACGGCCATGGCACACATTGTGCAGGAACTGTTGCTGGTGACGGAACAGCTGGCTCACAAACAGGAATGGCTCCCGATGCAAAAATAATGGCTCTTAAAATTCTTGATGATAATGGTGGTGGATCTGAGTCTGATTCATGGGAAGCCATTCAATTTACAGTAGATAATGGTGGCGATATTATGAGCATGTCTATTGGTTGGCAACATTCATGGAACCCACAACGAGCAACATGGCGTAATGCACTTGATAATGCCTTGGCTGCTGGTGTTATTGCTTCAATAGCAGCAGGCAATGAAGGTGAATACGGTTCTATATATAACCCTGATGATGTACGAACACCAGGAGATTGTCCTCCACCATGGCTCAACCCTGATCAAATACTACAAGGTGGTATATCATCGGTTGTTTGTATTGGTGCTACCGATGCTAACGATAACATTGCTTCCTTTTCAAGTCAAGGACCTTCCACATGGGAAACTATTAATCCATATAACGATTATCCATTCAACCCCGAGACAGGCTTAATAAGACCTGATGTAAGTGCTCCGGGAGTGAATATTAAATCGTGTAACACCTTTAATATTACCGGTTATACAACCATGAGTGGAACTTCGATGGCAACACCTGGAGTTGCTGGTGTTATGGCTTTGTTACTATCAAAAGCACCTAATTTATCACCACAAGCTATTGATATCGCTCTTGAAACTACAGCAGTGGATTTAGGAACACCAGGAAAAGATAATATTTTTGGCGCAGGCAGGGTTGATGCTCTTGAAGCCATTAATAACTTAATTGAAATGTATGCTCCAACTAGTTTGCAAGCTAATACAGACCAAGAAACCGGTTTGTCAACTCTTACATGGTATCATAATTCTGGAATTGGATTTCAATACTTTAAAATATACAAAAACGGTGTAGAAATCGATACAACCTTAAATACGACATATGAAGATCAATTGTCAGATTATGGGTATTATACATATGAAATAACTGCCTTCTATGATGGTAATAATGAATCAGGTGCTGCCATGAGACAAACACAATGGGGCTCTTCAAGCATTGAAATAACGCCTGATGACTTTACTGCAATTGTAAATCCAAATAGTTCCGCACAACAAACAATGATTATTAAAAATACAGGCCTCCTTGACCTTACTTTTTCACTCTCACCCTTCTTGCGCAATGAAACGCTTGTAGACTGGATTACAATTGAACCAGATTATGGCACGGTAGCAGTAGGTGATTCTATGATTGTTACTTTAACTTTTAATTCTGAAGGATATGATCTGGGATTATATTCTGGTTCATTTATATTTATTAATAACGACATTGAAATGCCAAATTATTCTGTGTCTATAAATATGATTGTTGATGATTTAGAATTAGTCGCAAATGTAGTTCCTGCAGAAGTATGTTTTGGCGATTCAACCCAACTAAGTGCTAACACATCTGGGGGATTAGGAAGTTTAGCTTATTCCTGGTCATCTATACCGGAAGGGTATACATCAACAGAGCCAAATCCTTATATTAAACCTATGGAAGATACTGAGTATGTTGTTTCGGTATCTGATAGTCTTATAACTATGGATGCATCGGTTATGGTTACAGTATTTTCATTACCAACTGTTGATCTTGGCGAAAATCAGGTGCTATGTGGTGAATCACAATTTGATCTTGATGCAGGTAATCCAGGAGATACATATCTTTGGTCAACAGATGAAACCACACAAACAATTGTAGCAATGGGTACTGATGAAACAATGTACTGGGCAGAAGTAACAAATACTAATGGATGCTCAACTATTGATACCGTTTATCTAAATTTTGCTTCAATTCCAGAAATTGACCTTGGTGCCGACACCGCTGTTTGTGGTACTACAAACATCACACTCAATGCAGGTAACACAGGTTCAATATATTCTTGGTCGAACGGTGAAACTTCTCAAACAATTGTAACCGACACAAGTGGATTTGGATATGGAATACAAGATTTTTCTGTTGAAGTAACAACTGAAGTAGGATGTACAAATAGTTGTGGCATTTCAATTGAATTTATTAATTGTACTGGCATTGATGAGAATTCTTCAATAACTATAAAGAGCTATCCAAACCCCACTAGCGGAATATTTAAAATTGACCTTAAAGGCGATGTTAACAATCCTGTTGATATCAGTATATTAAATGCCAGCGGAGTTGCTGTTTATAGTATTGAAAATATTAATATATCAGAAAATTATACTCATAATATTGATATCAGAAAATTTGCATCTGGTATTTATACAGTTGTTATTTATAACAATGCAATCTCAACAACAAGAAAAATTGTGTTAAGAAAATAAAGAAATTTGTTTTCTTTAAACAATAATGGATTAACAAGGGGAATAATGGCTAAGTGTTATTATTCCCCTTGTGGTTTTTAACAATTCAAAACCAAACTACTGGTATAGTTTAGTTAGTTTGGTTGCAATATAGTATTTTTGCCGACTAAATTTATTTATAATGAATACCCCTTCTTATTCCATTAATAATTTACGTGAGCTTGAGGCTGAATCTATTCATATTATTCGAGAAGTAGCAGCTGAATTTGAAAACCCGGTGATGCTTTACTCCATTGGTAAAGATTCCTCTGTTATGGCACGCCTTGCAGAAAAAGCTTTTTATCCAGGCAAGGTTCCTTTCCCATTAATGCACATTGATTCTAAATGGAAGTTTGGGGAAATGATTGATTTTCGTGAAAGTTACACAAAAGAAAAAGGATGGAACTTACTTGTCCACTATAATAAGGAAGGTTTTGAATCGGGTATTGGACCATACACACATGGGAGCAAAGTACATACTGATGTAATGAAAACGAAAGCATTGTTAGCAGGTATTGAAAAATACAAATTTGATGCTGCTTTTGGCGGAGCCCGAAGAGATGAAGAAAAATCAAGAGCTAAAGAGCGTATTTATTCATTTAGAGATAAATTTCATCAATGGGATCCAAAAAATCAACGACCGGAACTTTGGAATATTTATAACGCAAAAGTACAAAAGGGTGAATCAATAAGAGTATTTCCAATTTCAAACTGGACTGAGCTTGACATTTGGCAATATATCAGACTGGAAAAGATTCCTATTGTTCCTCTATATTTTGCTAAAAAAAGACCCATAGTCGAGGTTGACGGAAGTCTGATTCTTGTTGATGACGACAGGATGCCCAAAGAATTACGCGATAAAGCTGAAATGAGGATGGTAAGGTTCAGAACTTTGGGGTGTTATCCTCTAACCGGGGCTATTGAGTCAGAGGCTGATACTATTGAGAAAATTGTTGAAGAAATGATGACAATTACAAAAAGCGAACGCACTACCCGGGTTATTGACTTTGACCAGGAATCAAGTATGGAACAAAAGAAAAGAGAAGGATATTTTTAGAAATAAATATTGGAATTTAAGAAAGATGAAAATACAAGAATTTCTAGATCAGGATCAAAAAAAAGACTTGCTACGCTTGCTTACAGCTGGATCAGTTGATGATGGCAAATCTACACTTATCGGAAGGCTGCTGTTTGATAGTAAAAAATTATATGAAGATCAATTAGATGCTTTAAAACGCGACAGTAAACGTGAAGGACATGCGGGTGAAGAAATTGATTATGCTTTGTTATTAGATGGTTTAAAAGCTGAGCGTGAGCAGGGGATTACTATTGATGTTGCATATAGATATTTCTCAACGGCAAAGCGTAAATTTATTATTGCCGACACACCAGGTCATGAGCAATACACCCGAAATATGGTTACTGGTGCTTCAACCGCTAATCTTGCTATTATATTAATTGATGCAAGAAAAGGGGTAATTACTCAAACTCGCCGCCATTCATATTTAATTTCACTATTGGGTATAAAGCATGTTGTGTTGGCTGTAAATAAAATGGATTTGGTAGACTATAGTCAGGAAGTGTATGATAAAATCTGTAAAGACTACACAAACTTTATAACCCCTCTTGCTATTCCCGATGTTCGCTTTTTTCCATTATCAGCTTTAAAAGGTGAAAATATTGTAGAACCATCAGATAAAATGCCATGGTATCATGGTAAAAGTATTCTTGAGCATCTGGAAACTATACATATTACAAGTGATAGAAATTTCTCTGATTTACGATATCCTGTTCAATATGTGGTAAGACCAAGTCTTGATTATCGTGGTTTTGCTGCGCGAATTGCTTCCGGAATTATCAAAAAAGGTGACGAGATAATGGTGTTACCTTCCAGGAAACGCTCTACAGTAAATGAAATTGTTACATATGATGGCAACCTAGATTATGCTTTTCCACCTCAATCGGTAACCATTACTTTAAACGATGAAATTGATATTTCAAGAGGGGATATGATTGTTCACCCTAATAATCTGCCAAAAGTTGAGCGACACTTTGAAGCCATGCTGGTTTGGATGGATGAAGAGCATATGAAGAGTGGAACACAATTTATTATTAAACAAACTTCACAGATAACAAAAGCCAGAGTTGACCAAATCCGTTATTTAGTTGATGTTAATACTCTTGAAAAAAAGGAAACTTCAACATTTGAGTTAAATGAAATTGGCAGGGTAGTAATAACAACTGCAAAACCTTTGTTTTTCGATGCCTACACAAAAAATCGTCAAACAGGATCATTTATTTTTATAGACCCTGTAACTCATAATACCTGTGCCGTTGGAATGATAATGGACAAAATGAGTAGTGATCATCTGCCAAGTAAAATAGTTGATATAGATCGTGAGAAAATTGCAACAGGTATAGGGCTTATTCCTAAACCTGAATACGAAAAAATGTATCAACAAAAAGGATCAACAATTTGGATAACAGGATTACATGGTTCAGGAAAAAATGAACTAGCATATACTTTACAGAGAAGTTTATTCAGCATGGGCGCTAAGGTAGTTCTACTGGATGGTAAATCTGTTAGATCAGGATTATCTCGCGAGTTAGACTATTCACCTGCCGATAGAGCTGAACATTTACGACGTGTTGGTCATCTGGCAAAATTAATGAATGACCAGGGTGTTTTAGTTATCTGCTCATTTGTATCTCCCAATGAATCAATACGAGAACAAGTTAAAGAGATTGTGGGCGAAGATAATTTTAACCTGATATATATTGATGCAGATATAGAATTTTGTCGTAAGAATGACCAATATAATATTTATAGTAAGGCTGACGAAGGAAAGTTAAAATACCTTCCTGGAGTTGATATGGAGTATCAATCACCTTCATCATCATCGCTTAAGCTTGATGCTATTGACAAGGATAATAACCTTGAGAAGATGCTTATTTATTTAGCTGAGAAAAAGATTTATCCGGTATAGTTATTTAACCATTTAAGCTCTTTAATCTATAAAAGTTAAAAGGATCTTTATATACTAACCTCTATTATTAATTTTTACTATTTTTATTAAAAATATAACCATGGCTTTTATCTTCATATTTTATTTTGTGGCTTTTTTCTTTGTGATGAGAGGTAACAAAAAAATGGCATATTCATTTTTTACAATAAGTATTTTATTAAGCATCGCGATGTTCTTTTATCATACAACATCATCATTAACCCTAAATTTTTAATATGAACTCAAAGGGATTATATTTTGCAAATAGCGGTGCTATGCTTATGGTTTCAACTGCATTAGTAGGAGCCCTTTTCTTTCAGTTTGATTTACTCGAAAATCCTTGCCCTTTGTGTTTATTGCAACGAATGGGAATGTTTGGAGTAATATTGGGATTAGCTTTTAACATCTTCTTTGGATTTAAAAAAGAACATTTTGGATTGGTAATTATAGCAGCACTAGTTGGCTCAAGTTTTTCAATTCGACAAGTATTACTTCATATTTGCCCAGTTGCTGGTGAGACAACCGGATATGGCGACCCTGTTTTGGGGATGCATCTTTATACTTGGGGAGTAGTAATATTTGCGTTAAGTATTATTGGGTCTGTAGTTTTTCTTTTTTTATTTAAAGAAGAAAAACCTAAAACAAAGCGCATACCAACTACTTTTGAAAAAATAACTTTTTATTTTATGATGATGCTTGTTTTTGTAAATATTATAGCAACCTTTTTTGAATGTCATATTGGACCGTGTTGTGAAAATGGACCTTGTCCATAATTAATGAGTTTTTTTAGAAGTTAATAAGTTACACTTTATCTACTTTCTTCCATAATCAGCAGGAATTTCTCCCCAGATTTTTGTTTGCCATTTTAAGATTTCAACATCTACGGAATTAGCTTTTAACCAGACAACACCGTTATCGAGAGCTTGAAATATTTCTGTGTTTTTTGATGTTCTCTCAAGTTTTGTTTTAACATGTTTGTTTCTAACCCATACCATTGCTGTTTTTGAGTCAGAATATATGGGATATTTTAGTTTGTGTTTCTTGAGCCATGCCAGGGCTAGTATAATTGCTAAAAATTCACCTATATTTACTGTTCCCATCTCATATGGTCCACGCCTGAATAATTCTGTTTCAGTATCAGTAAATACTCCTCTAAATTCTAATGTGCCAGGATTCCCTGAGCATGCAGCATCTACTGAAATACTGTTTAAAATTGGCTTATCTGCCGTTGTAAGTTCCTGAAGATTTTTTTTGCCCTTTAACTGGGTAATTTCCCAATACGATTTTGAAAGGGCTCGATGAGCTTCATCCTTATCAGTAAATGATTTATATTGAGTTCCTTCAAATCCCTGAACTTGTTTTTTACAATCATCCCAGCTATCATAAATGCCGGGTTTAATCCCTCTCCAAACTACATAATATTTCTTCTTTGCCTTACTACTCATAATGCAAAAGTAAACTCTTTATATTTGTAATAAAATTTTAAACACATGAAAAAGCTAATTATTCCAATTATAACGATCATAGTATTTACAGGTTGTAATAATACTGTTTTTAAAGAATATAATAAATTTGATAACCCGAGTTGGAACAGGCTCAATTATCTGAATTTTGAGGTTCCTGTTCAGAAAAATGAAGGATTGGATTTCTATTTAGCATTACGACATCATACAAATTTTCCTTATAATTATATTAATGTCAATGTTACTTTTTATACTCCCGATGGAGAAATGCGATCACTTGATTATTATTTCAGGCTAAAAAATATAATCTCCAAATGGAAGGGAGAGTGTATGGGCGAATTATGTGATATTGAACTTCCTATTAGAAAGGACATGATTTTTAATAAAAGTGGAATATGTAGAGTGCGTGTTGAGAACAAAATGAATAAAGCAGAAACTCCGGGAATTATCGAAGTGGGGCTAATTGTGAAAAACGCAAAATAATAGTTTGGATTAACCTCTACTTAATCGTAACAACAATTGCTATTCTACCTTAACGTAAAAGTAGTATGGCCAATTGTATTGTTTCCCTCAAAAACATCCACATGGTAAAGACCGGGGCTAAGCTCAAGCGAACTGCGCTTATGCCATCTAATGCACATATCTATGGAATTACCTTCATAGGTAACATCTTCTTTTATAGAATATTGGAGAATTTCGCCGTTAAGGTTAAATGAATATTCCTCACCTCTACTTTTAACAAGAATTTCTTTATTAGGCTCTGCAATTCTCACATAAATAGTTTTATTTCCTGGTTCAATAATCGAGTTTTCACCTAATGTAAAACAAACTTTAATCAGATCTACTCTTCTTATTTTATCAGTTTCTATTTCTTTTCCACCACCTTTTTTATGAAAAGCATTCCCAGTTAAATTATAAACACCTAATACTGAAGCTTCATCAACTTTGCCAGTAAGAGCTACAGCCTGTTCTTCCAGTTTACGATACTTACGTTTTTCTATTTTTATCTCTTCTTTAATTTGTAAGTTTTCCTCCGTAAGATCTTTATTAATAGTTACTATCGAATCCATTTGCCTAACATATCCTTGTGCAATTACCTGTAGCCTCGACATTTTTTTCTTGATCTTATAGTATTCCCATTTATAATTGAGCATTTTCTTTATCTCAACAGCGTTTGCCTGAATTACACTATCCATAACCTGCAATGAATCAGTTGCCTCTCCATAAGAAGCTTTAATTTCTTCGTGTGCAATTAATAGTGTTTGAAGCTCCTGCTGAAGCTCAACTTTTTGTGCTTCCTTTTCTGCAAGTAGTTCATTCATTGTACTTTTTACAGATAATAACCATAAAGAAACACCAACAATACCCAGAGCCATTATAACAATCACAATATACATCCATAAATTGGAGCCGCCTTTGCTGGGTTGTGTATTAACATTTTTTTCCTGTTCCATAGCTACTGTGTTTTTTTGCAAATTTACAGACAATCTCTTCTAATTACAAACGAAAATGGAATTTGATTTAGTATTAACAAATAATTATACTGTAATTCCCATTTTCTTCATTAAAAATGTTGCATTCAAATTTTGTGAAATACCCTCTTTAAGCTTATAATCAAAAACAAGTTCGTTATTAGCAATTTCAACTTCAAACCTTTTGTTTACTATTTTTTTTGGAAACTCATCTGCCAAATTTCCAAGAGCAAGATCATGAGTAGCAATCATGCCTGAGGAGCTTAGATTTATCAATTGTGCTATTAATGCCATTGATCCCTTTTGCTTATCTGCTGAGTTGGTCCCTCGCAACACTTCATCTAAAATTACAAATAGTTTTTGACCGCTTTCGAGTTTGTCTATCAACTCCTTTAGCCTTTTCAGCTCCGCAAAAAAATATGATTCACCATCTTGCAGTGAATCAGAGGTTTTAATTCCTGTAAATATATTAACCGGTTTAAAAACAAAACTATCAGCAAGTACCGGAGATCCTGTCATCGACAATACCATATTTATTCCTACAGTTCTAAGGTATGTGCTTTTCCCGGCCATGTTTGCACCTGTAATTATTTGAAATTGCTTCCATCCATCAATAATAATATCATTACCAACACATTTATTATTTGCTATAAATGGGTGAGTAACATTTGATGCTGTAATTTCAAAAGAACCAGTACTAAATTCAGGGAATGTTGAGTATGGAAAATTAAATGCAAATCCGGCAAAAGATTGTAATTCATCCATCGCATAAAGCTCCTTAAACCATTCTTCCATGTAACCAGCATAACGATGTTTCCAATTTTCAACCTTAATTGCCTGTCGTATATCCCACAAAAAGAAAACATTTAAAAATATTCCGACAAGCATATTTAACCTGTAATCCATTGATTTTGTAATTTTTGCAAGACTTGATACTGCCCTATAAGCCGAAATATCACCAACTATATTTCCTTTAATTCTGTTAAGTAAATCAGAATTATATTCTTCATTAGTAACTAATGTAAACAGTTTGGCATATTTAAGTAGTAATCCTGATTTTTTACTGACCTGAGAATGAATTTTATTCAAAGTAGCCAACTTCGTTCCAACAAGCACGAAGGGTAATAACAAAAACAATAAAAATGCACTTATCGTTAGAATATCAAATTCAATAAATGCCAATATACCAAATCCAAGTAACGGATTTATCACAAGCATTATTCTGTAAAACAATGTGTTGAATCTAACATCAGAAACTTTTGACCACGCTAATAATCCTTTCAGATCTTCTTTTTTTTCATTAAAAATATTACCAATTGCTTGAAAATTTTGCCTCCAATCAGGTTTATCACGTAGTTCGTAAATAGCATTTTGACGAGCCTTTAATATATCAATGTCAGTAATAGGGTTGCTAAGCCTTTTAGCCAGGGCAATTCTTCCGTAGGCTGTTGCTGTCCGGTTAATTAGTTGAAATAACGATCTGTTACCAAATATATCAAGATCTTCATTATAGTTATGTGATGAATGTAAAAACTCTGTCCCTGCATCCATACCTTCAGTACAACCATCAAGAAGCTTTAGCTCTTTTAAATTTATGTTTACAAGGGTTTGATTCCATTCTTTCTTGTTTTCTAAACCAGCATGAACCCTTACCAGGTAAATAAAAAGAACAAATCCTAAACTAAAAATAATCGCAATTACCTTTTGTTCATAAGCTACGGCAAGATAAATACCAATTAGAGTTATCAAAAAAACTATAATACGTAATAACGAAATTAACCTGATCCTATGTTTTATCTCACCCAATGATACTGTGAACTTAACTCGTTGCTTTTCAAAGTAATTGTATGGGTTATCTTCAATGTTTGTCATCTATTTTTTAAGTCTGTGTGGGTTGTTCTGCAAAAAACTTTTCCAGCCTGAGTAACTTGTGCTTGTTTTAATTCCATCTCCTTGAAAATAATGACAAACAGCAGCTGCAAGACCATCTGTTGCATCAAGAGACTCTGGAGGTTCAACAAACTCAACAATATTTCTTAACATGGCAGCAACCTGTTCTTTTGATGCATTCCCATTTCCTGTAATTGATTGTTTAATTTTTTTAGGAGAATATTCAAAAATAGGCACGTCTTTATATAATCCGGCAGCCATAGCTACCCCCTGTGCTCTTCCTAATTTCAACATTGATTGTACATTCTTCCCAAAGAAGGGTGCTTCAAGAGCCATTTCATCAGGATTATATTCTTCAATAATTCCTAGTGTACGTTCAAAAATCTTTTTTAACTTTAACGCATGGTTATCATAGCCGCTTAATTTGAGAATGCCCATTGTGATTAAACGAATTTTATTTCCACTTTGGTGGATTAATCCGTAGCCCATAATGTTTGTTCCGGGGTCAATGCCTAAAATTATACGTTCCAAATTAAAACCAGTTAATAATAATTAATGAAGACAAAATTACGCAAAACATACAATATCATTATACGGCTGATTGTAATTGTTTTTTCAATCGTGTTTCTGTACGATCAGCTTTTCTATGAAAAAGATATCAGTTCGGGTTTTGATGTTTTTTTGGAAATATCAACAGGCTTCTTAACGAGCATCTTTTTATTAGTCGCGGTACTATTAATTCCTGTAAATATATTTCTGGAAAGTTTAAAGTGGAAATATTTGATAGATAAACTTGAGAAAATATCTTTATTAAATTCAATAAAAGGAGTTCTTGCAGGAATATCAGTAAGCATGATAATGCCAAATAGAGTTGGTGATTATCTCGGCCGTGTTTTTATACTTAAAAAAGCCGACAGATTACAGGCTGTTCTTTCAACTATACTGGGTAGCCTGGCACAGCTTCTTACAACATTTTTGTTTGGAATGATTGCACTTATTTTTTATTATCCTGAGTATTTAAATATTTCAGATGGGTTAAATTATTGGCTTTATATTGGGTTTATACTATTGATTATGAGTGCTGTAACAATAATGGTATTTGCTTATCTCAATTTTTCTGTGTTTTCAATTATTATAAAAAAAGTAAGTGGCAGGTATTATTCAAAAATTGAGAAATATGCTCAGGTTTTTTCTTGGTATAACCAGCGAGAGTTGCTTTATGTACTTTTTTTAAGTATTCTTAGATATGGCGTTTTCTCGTTTCAGTTTTTCCTGCTACTATGGTTTTTTGGTATTGATATCAATTATTTTGTGGCTATGATGCTTATAGCAGCTATATATTTCTTTATGACAATAATCCCTACAATTGCTCTAACAGAAATAGGCGTTAGGGGATCCGTTAGTCTATATGTTTTTCAACATCATTTTGAAGCCCTTGGTTTTTGGAGCCCTGAAATTGCAATTGGCGTTGTAAGTGCTTCCTCAATGTTATGGCTTTTTAATATAATTTTTCCTGCTATTTTAGGAATAGTATTTGTGTTTAGCTTAAAATTTTTTAGAAAAAGTAATGGTAGTTAGTTTGCTAATGTGGATTGTTACTAGTGTTACAATTTCATATTTAATTGTAATAGGAATAATTACGTATGGTTGGTTTAAATTATCAGCATTAGTAATAGAAAATGATAATACGTTAGAAGTTAGGTTAAGTGTTGTAATTGCCGTAAGGAATGAGGCCGGCAACATCGAACATCTTCTGAAGCAACTTGTTAACCAAGATTATAATAGCAAATTTTATGAAGTTATTATTGTTGACGATCATTCAACAGATAATACATACCACCTAGTTAACCATTTTTTAAATAAGAATACGGGTGTAAAAATTAATATTCTGCATGCCACTGGTGAAGGAAAGAAAAGCGCACTTAAAGAAGGTGTGGCAACATCATCGGCAAAGTTAATAGTAACAACTGATGGTGATTGTGATGTAAAACCCGGTTGGTTAAAAAGTATTGTAACCTACTATAATTATTCAGGTAGCCGTTTAATTATTGGTCCTGTTATTTATGAAAATGAGAAAACTCTGTTGCAGAAATTCTTTTCTTTAGACTTTACCAGCCTTGTTGCCTCCGGAGCAGGGTCAGCAGGTGCCGGATTACCCTTAATGGGAAATGGAGCAAACCTTGCTTTTGAAAGGGATATTTATACTGATAATAAAGCAAATGATAATTCCCGGAAGTTTGTTTCTGGTGACGATGTGTTTTTAATACATGAAATAACAAAAAAATATGGAGCTAAAGCAATTGGGTTTTTAAGAAGTAGAAACGCGATTGTCTCAACTTTATCTCCAAAAAATATAGGTGAGTTTTTTAATCAGCGTAGCAGGTGGGCATCAAAGGCAACAGGTTATCGATTATTATGGCCCGTTATTGTTTCGTTAACAGTTTTTTTATTCAACATCCTGCTTTTTCTGATGTTGACTGGCAGTATATTTTTTTCATGGTTACTGCCTGTTTATTTACTAATAATTCTTACTAAATTTATTATTGACATGCCCCTTGTTTTTAGTTTTTTATCTTTTGCAGAAAAATCAAAACTTAAAACATTATTATTTTTTATGGAATTTATTTACCCTGTTTATATTGTATTTGTAGCAGTGGCTTCACTTGTTTTTAGATTTAACTGGAAAGGGAGAGGGCAACTAAGATAATGGTTGAACTATTGTTGTTCTAATATTTAGAATTAAGAATACCTTTTCCTATAACCAAATCTACAGGTTTAGAAATTTTTATGTTTTCAACATTTCCTTTAATAAGATTAATTTTTTCTCCTTTTGATTCTAAAACTGACACATCATCAGTAAAGGCTGGGTTATAAGCTTTGTTATAAGCCTCTTTAATTAATGATGCATGAAAAGCTTGTGGTGTTTGAATGATTCTAAATTTATGGCGATCAATTATTTTACTATTAGATCCCGAGACCTCACGTATAGATTCGGTTACTTCTATTGCCGGGGCTGCATTTCCTTTTCGTATTGCCATATCAATTACTCGTTTAATTGTTTCTTGTGAAACAAAAGGACGTACAGCATCATGAATTAGCACTAACGAATCAGCAGAAATGTTTTTCAACCCACTTTTAACCGAATGGAAACGCGTTGGCCCACCTTCAATAATATTATGTGGAATATTAAATATGTGTGAAGTGCAAAGTTTTTTCCAATAATCTATTTGGTTTGAATTTAATACAAGTGTAATTTTTATATCCTTTATAAATAAGAATAAATTAAATGTATGAAACAGTATGGGTTTATCATCAAGTAATAAAAATTGCTTGGGCAAATTACTACCCATTCGCTTTCCATCACCACCGGCAACTATTAATACATGTTTTTCTAATTCCATAAAATTACGCGAAAACTATTCTAACCCGGAATATGCATTAGAAAATCTATTCCGAATTACAATTACTGCAAAACATACCACTTTGCTGAGTTTTGAAGCCTCACCATAGCGGTGCTATGCTTTCATTTCAAAACTGTATATTTTATTATACTTAAAGTTCTCATAACGAAGTTCCAATGCATAATCCGGGTGTAATGAATTATGGCTAATAAGAAAGTGCCACAATTGAAGTGCAAAAAATCATATAATTCAGGGGTCTGCCTCAAGCAGATAACTGAGTGTTAAACTGAGCACAACAATGAGGTTAACATTTTCATATAGCCACTAAATAATTAGCATTGCATCACCATATGTAAAAAACTTATATTTCTTTTTAATAGCTGTTTTGTAAATCTCCTTTAAAAAATCATGACCAATATATGCGCTAACCATCATCATCATGGGCGACATGGGAAGATGAAAGTTAGTAATCATTGCATCAGCAGTTTTAAATGTATATGGTGGATGGATAAACTTATTTGTCCAGCCTGTATATGGCTTAATCTGACCAGTAATTGAAACCCCAGATTCAAGAGCTTTCATGCTTGTAGTTCCAATTGCACATAATCTTTTCTTTTTCTTCTTTGCCATATTTATTATATCAGCATTTTCCTGATCAATAAACATTTCTTCAGAATCAACTTTGTGTTTTGTGAGATCTTCAACCTCTATTGCTCTAAAATTTCCAAGTCCTGTATGAAGAGTAATTTCAGCAAATTTAATACCTAATATTTCTAAACGTTTCATCAGTTCCCTGGAAAGGTGCAAGCCTGCAGTAGGGGCAGCAATTGCGCCTTCGTGTTTAGCATAAATTGTCTGATAACGCTCATCATCAATATCTTCAACAGGTCTCTGATGAATTTTTGGCAAAGGAGTTTCTCCAAGAGCCTGCAATGTTTCTTTGAATTCATCATATGAACCATCAAAAAGAAATCTTAAAGTTCTACCACGTGAAGTTGTATTATCAATTACTTCAGCTACTAATGATTCATCTTCTCCAAAGTACAATTTATTGCCGATGCGAATTTTGCGCGCAGGGTCAACCAGTACATCCCATAAACGACTTTCCTGATTTAATTCACGTAATAAAAATACTTCAATTTTAGCTCCTGTTTTTTCTTTTTCACCATACAATCTGGCCGGAAATACCCTTGTGTTATTTATTACAAACACGTCGCCTTCATTGAAATAATTTAGCACATCTTTAAAGCGTTTATGCTCAATGGTTTTCTTTTTTCGATTTATGACCATTAATTTAGCTTCATCTCTGTCTTTTTGCGGGTGATCAGCAATTAATTCTCTAGGTAAATCAAACTTAAATTGTGATAATTTCATGTATTTATATTTATAATTTATTTTTTGTTTGTCATTTGGAACTTACACCTCAAATTTTAATCGACATTATTGGCTTTATCGATTATATCTTGCTATGATTGTTTCTTGAAATCAATTATTGAAATTTATACTTAAATATCCTTTTTATAAAAAGTTTGCAAAGATACGCATTTTAACACTCTTTGTCAAGTATACCTAGTGTAAAAAGTTTAATATCAGATGAATAGTTGTATATTAGTTGAAAATGTTGCGGGTTTTGGCAAGATTAAGACCATTATTTTGTGTTAATTCAAAACTCTTTAAAAAAAGATGAAATTAATTTTTACCAAAAATAAACTGTAATAACATAATAAAACATGATTTATAATATTAATAATTGGAAGAACAATACCATATTTGCAAACAAATACATGAAGATTTCAAAACATGTCACCATTCACCGATAAAAATAGTCCAATTACCGATTTTTTATTTACATTAGTGCCCAAAGAACATAGTTTTGCCTTGTAAATCTAAAAATATACTACAATGGAAAATAAATCAACTGACAGAAAACTAATTATCGGGATAATACTTATGCTAGCAGGCGGATTGCTACTATTAGATACATTTAATATTACTCAATTACCTATCCGGCAATATATATTTTCATGGAAAACCTTACTAATTGGAATAGGGGTGGTTATCCTTGCAACCAAAGAACGTGCAACTGCCGGTTTTGTGCTGATTGGGCTTGGTGTTGTATTTTGGTTACCAAGTTTGCTAAATTACAGCATTAATCTACATCAGATTTTTTGGCCTGTGGTATTGATTGGCATAGGGATACTAATTATTACCAGAAGAGGCAGTCATGCAAAACGTTACAGAAAGTCAAATAATAAATCTGAAAACTCTAGCGATTATATTGAAGATTTATCAATATTAGGAGGGGGAACAAAACTTATCCAATCTAAAAATTTTAAAGGCGGAGATATTACAGCAATTTTTGGCGGCTCTGAGTTTATCTTTAGAGATGCAAAAATTTCGCCTGATGGTTGTACCATAGATGTGTTTACAATGTTTGGTGGATCAAAACTAATAATACCAGATAATTGGGTTGTTAAATCAGACATGTTCTCAATATTTGGAGGATTTAACGATAAAAGAATAATCAAGCCCGATGAAAACGAACCAGGTGTAGTACTATATCTAAAGGGAGCCGTAATATTTGGTGGGATGGAAATAAAAAGCTATTAATTGAGTTATTTACTTAAGACAAATTAGCATAAATAAACAATATTGTAATTAACAAATATGCTTAACCCTATTTCCAAAAACAGAAATTACATTCTTGCGTATATTGTAATTTGGATTACAATCTTTTTAATCCAAACATTTATAATAAACTTTTTTTACGGAGTAGACAGTTTAATAAGCATCGGCGATTCAGCAATATTTAATACTCTTTTTGCACTTCTTGGTCTTAATCTTTGGTATGTTATAAGGTTTAATTTAAAGGAAACTCCAAAGCTATTCGATCTATTATTCAACCATTTATTAGTTGCAGTAATTGCAATTGCCGTTTGGATTACAGTTTCTTATTTTATCTTAATATATATTTTTCCTGATGCTACTTCATACAGAGAGTTCCTGAATGAAAGCCTGCCTTGGCGCGTAATTACAGGAATTTTTTATTACTTACTTTTTATAATGTTCTATTATGTAATGCTTTATTACGAAGATTTGCAAGAAAAACTAAAAGTGGAGGCAGAATTGCAAACTTTGGTAAATGAAGCTGAACTTTCGGCATTAAAATCTCAAATAAACCCTCATTTCCTTTTTAACAGCCTCAATTCAATAAGTTCACTAACTATTACTAACCCTGATAAAGCACAGGATATGGTAATTAAACTGTCTGACTTTTTAAGATATACCTTAAGTCATGATAAAGATGAAAAAGCAAGTTTGAAAGAAGAATTCAAAAATTTAAATCGTTACCTTGACATTGAAAAAATAAGGTTCGGTCACCGATTAAATTTTTCAACAGATATACCCGAAGAATGTAATAAATTTCTTATTCCAAACATGATTCTTCAACCGTTGCTCGAAAATGCTATAAAACATGGTGTTTATAATAGTACCGAAGAAGTTCTGATTGAATTAAAATGTAAACATAATAATGAAAATGCAATAATTGAGATTAGCAATGAATATGACCCTGATTCAGTTAAGAAAAAAGGAGAAGGAATTGGATTAAAAAATATTAGAAAAAGGTTGCAAATAATATATAAGCGACAAGATCTGCTGGAAATTTCTGCCGACAAACTAATTTTTAGAGCAACCTTAAAACTACCTATAAAAGCATAACAATGAACAAACTACGTACAGTAATTATTGAAGATGAAGCACCTGCGCGCGAACTTGTAAAAGCCTATATAAAGACTAATCCTAATATTGATCTAATTGGCGAATGCCAGGATGGATTTAGTGGTGTTAAAACCATAAATGAAACTAAACCTGATTTAATTTTTCTTGATATTCAAATGCCAAAGCTAACAGGTTTTGAAATGATTGAACTATTGGATGAAGTTCCTGAAATAATATTTACTACAGCTTACGACCAGTTTGCAATTAAAGCTTTCGAGCTAAGTGCCGTTGACTATTTAATGAAGCCTTTTTCACGAGAAAGGTTTAATGAAGCTGTTGAGAAGGTCCTTGTCCGGTTAAAAAATCGAGCTGAATTAGATGATAAAACAAGTATAGAGAAAACAAATATTGAATCGTTTACTAAATTAAACAAAGAATCGACTGAACAAATTGAACGATTATTTATAAAAACCGGCACCAAGATTGATGTTGTACCAGTAGAAACTGTTATTAAAATTGAAGCTCAGGATGATTACGTAGAAATTTATACATCTGAAAGAAAATATTTGAAAAATGACACTATGAATTATCTTGAAAAAGTCCTCCCTTCAAAAACTTTTACAAGAGTTCACCGTTCGCATATTATTAATCTCAATCATATAAATAAAATTGAGAAATATGGCAAAGAAAGCTATGTTGTAATATTAAAAGATGGTAGCAGTGTAAATGTTAGCAAATCGAGAATTAAAGAATTAAAAACTCAATTGGGGATTTAACCAGCATAATTCAATGAAACTGAAGGACTTACTTTAACAACTTTGAAAGATCGGATAAGCACAGTTATAGTTGATATTATCAAAGTAATTAAAATTCCCGCTACAAAATACCATCCGTTTATAGTTATATGATAAGCAAATGAGTCAAGCCATTTCGACATTAAGAAATAAACAATTCCTGATGCAATTATTCCTGCAATTATCACTAAACGCATATATACCATTGCCAACATTACTATTATTTGTTTTTCCGATCCACCCAATATTCGTCGTATCCCAATCTCCTTCGTTCGTTGCTGAATAAGGAATGAAGACAATCCATATAAGCCCAGGCTTGAAATAAAAATTACGAAAGTTGAAAAATAAATAAAAAGAGACAACATTTTTTTATCTCCATAATATAACCCTTCTAGCTTTGTTTCCAGCAGAGTATAATGTAAGAAACTGCTCTCATTAAAATTCCCCCACACTTTTTTAATATGGTCCATCGCAGCAATCTCGTTTTCGTTTTTAAATTTAACAAGAACATATCTTGCATTTTGTGAATTTAACAAAAACACCAGTGGTTCAACATCCTTATGTAAAGATGAAAAATTGAAATTCTTTACAATACCTACTATACTACCACCTTTCAACTTATCCTCGTATGCAATATTTATTTGAGTACCAATAACTGTGTCAAGGTTTAAAAATTCAACAGCTGCCTCATTAATAATGTAACTAATAGTAGTATCATCTGTAGGAGAACTAGAAAAATAACTTCCTTTTACTAAAGAAGCTTTTAACAACTCAAAATAGTTGTATCCGATACCGTAATAATTTAAAGTTTGGATATTTTGTTCTGCAGTATCACCAATATAAAATAGCATTTTACCCGCTGTATAACCCGGAACATTTTGAGCTGATGACACCTCAATTATTGAACTGTCGTTATCCATAGCCTTCATGAACTTCTTAAAGCGATTATTAAAAGTAGTATCGTGTGGAGTATTGATAACAATAATATTCTCTTCCTCAAATCCAAGATCATGAGATTTTAAAAAATCCATTTGAGCATATATTATAAATGTAGAAATTATCATCCCTATGGAAACTACATATTGTATAGTAACTAAAAAACGTCGCATTATTCCGGCAGAAAATTGCTGTTTGCCAAACCTACTTGAAATAAAATAGTTGCCTTTAAGAACAGATGCCGGATTAAAAGATGTAAGCACAAAAGCAGGAAAGCTTCCCCCCACAATAGATAGAATAAAAATCAGGAATAAAAGAATAACTCCAAATATTATTCCTTCACCCGAAAATATACTGCCAACAAGAGTTAAATTTTTTCCAACAAGCGCATTAAACTGTGGCATAAGAAATTCAACCAACGACATAGCAAGAATAAATGAAATAAATGTTAGTATCAAAGATTCACTTATATATTGAAAAACCAATTGCTTTTTAAAGGCTCCCATAACCTTGCGTACACCAATTTCTTTGGCTCTTTTTAATGAACGTGCCGTTGCCAGATTTATATAATTTATTGATGCTGTTAGTAATATGAATCCTGCAATAATTCCAAAAATATATAAATATATTATATCAACATTTGATGGCGAATCGTATTGCAAATTTGTGTTAAAATGTACTTTTGAAACTGGTTCAATTTTATTGTTGAAATAGCCTTCAATATTAAGCTCTTCTTCATTTGGAGATTTAGAACGTTCATTTTCGGCATAAACATTAAATCGATATTCAAAATCCACAATATCTACTGTATCTTGAACCTTTATATAGGTATAACAGGTAAGCCAATACCAATCTTTTTTTAAGCGATCAAATCCTCTTTTATCAAGTGAAGATACCGAAACTATGGCATCAAAATTATGATGTGTTGGCATACATTTTTTTTCAAAAACTCCAACAACGGTATATTCACGAACTACAGTGCTCAATTTTTTACCAACAGCCTTTTCACTTCCGAAAATCTCTTTTGCAATATCAGAAGATATAACCATTGAATTAGGATTCTTTAATGCCGTATCAGGGTTTCCTTCCAAAAAACTGTAATCAAAAATTTTAAAAAAACTTTCTCCGCTAAGTGTAATATCAGGGATTTCAAACACTTCACCATTATAAGTAACCGATGATATATCATTAATATCTGAAGGATCAGTAAAAAACATGTTAGTTGAATACTCAACTTCAGGAAATTCGTTTCTAAAATCTTCAACTAGTCGGAAAGGTGTTAATGCTATATTTTCAATTTTACCATCAACATTATATTCGCTTGTAACACGATATATCTTTTCATATTCATTCCATTGCCTATCATAGCGTATCTCACTTTGAATATATAGGAAAATAAAGGTAAAAACAGCTATTCCAATTGCCAAACCAATAATGTTTAACAAAGTATAACTCTTATGACGTAAGAGCACCCGAAACCCTATTTTAAAATAATTACCTATCATCTTCTAATTTTAGAATTATGAATATTGAATGATATGTTTATTGAACCCCCGATATCATTATTTTCATCACTCCACATTCAGCATTCTATACCATCTTATTTAAATTTTCATTAATAACCTGACCGTCAAATAAATGCACAATACGCCTACTGTATGAAGCATCACGCTGAGAGTGAGTAACCATTACAATTGTTGTTCCCGCTTTGTTTAGTTCATTTAACATCAACATTACTTCCTCACCATGCATTGAATCAAGATTTCCGGTAGGTTCGTCAGCTAATAATAATGGAGGATTTGAGATTATTGCCCTGGCAACTGCAACACGCTGCTGCTGTCCCCCGGAAAGCTGAGCTGGGAAAAGGTTTCTTCTATGATTTATATTTAATTGATCTATAACTTCATCAACACGTTTTTTCCGTTCTTTTCGTTTCCATCCTAAATAAAGAAGAGGAAGTTCAATATTTTCATATACAGTTAACTCCTCAATAAGGTTAAAATTTTGAAATACAAACCCAATATTTCTTTTTCTGAGACCAGTTTTTTGTTTTTCTGATAATTTTGTAACATCCTGACCAAAAAACAAATAACTACCTGATGTAATATTTTCAATCATTCCAAATACATTCAATAAAGTTGTTTTACCGCAACCAGAAGGACCCATAACAGCAATAAAATCACCTTTTTCAATTTTTAGGTTTACACTGCGTAAAGCAATAGTTTCAACATCCTCAGCTTTAAATGTTTTTGTAAGATTATTAGTCTCTATCATAGTATTATAATATCCTTTTACTCAGTGCTAATGATCGAATGAATTTGATGAACATATAAATAATCAATACTTATATTTAGTAATATGTATCAATTATCCTATTATCCATATCCCAATTAACATTAACACTTAATTAACAAACTTTAACTAATTCTGTGCCAATGCTTATAGAGCACACTTAATCAACAAATTGAAAAATATAAACAGTTAAAGTGTAACATATTTTGTTCGAAATCGTCCATATATTTGTATAAAGGTGAACAATTATATGTAATTTTATCCAAACATAACAAATTCTTAAATAGTATGTTCTTTTGAATATTACAATAACATCCACTTTAACAAATTATATTCACCTAATAAACTACACTAAAGATGGACAAGATAAATGCCAGATTATTAATAGTTGACGATGATACTGATATATTATTAGCAGCTAAAATGTTTCTTAGGCAGCACATTAGCATAGTACATATCGAAAAAAATCCTCAAAACATTCCCGACATCATTAACAATGAAAATTATGATGTGATATTACTCGACATGAATTTTTCGCGTGATGCAACAAGTGGTCAGGAGGGGTTTCACTGGCTAAATGTAATTTTGGAATATGATCCCGCTGCTACAGTAATATTTATTACAGGGTACGGTGATATTGAACTTGCAGTACAAGGGATTAAAGAGGGGGCTACTAACTTCGTATTAAAACCGTGGGATAACAAAAAACTATTGGCTACAATTCATGCATCATTACGAATTCGCGAATCAAAAGTAGAGCTCGAAAACCTTAAGTCAACTCAAAAAATTCTTATCGCCGACCAAAATCAAAACCTCCCTAATCTTATTGGCTCTTCACAATCAATGCAAAAAGTAATGAAAATTGCTTATAAAGTTGCAGCTACTGATGCTAATGTGTTAATATTAGGTGAAAACGGTACCGGTAAAGAGGTTGTAGCAAGAGCTATTCACAGAGCTTCAAAAAGGCACAATAAAGTATTTATAAGTGTTGATTTAGGTGCAATTACCGAAAGCCTGTTCGAAAGTGAGTTATTTGGTTATAAAAAGGGTGCTTTTACAGATGCTAAAGAAGATAGAGGTGGTAGATTTGAAGCAGCAAATGGTGGAACAATATTTTTAGATGAAATAGGAAATCTAAGCCATGGATTACAATCTAAATTATTAAGTGTTCTGCAAAGTCGAAAAGTAATTCGCCTTGGCTCAAACAAGGAAATACCCATTGATATAAGATTGATTTGTGCTACAAATATGCCATTATATCAAATGGTTACTGAGAATAAATTTCGCCAGGATCTCCTTTACAGAATAAATACTGTTGAAATTAGGCTCCCATTACTCAAAGAACGACTTGAAGATTTTGAGCCTCTAATCGAGAACTTTATTGAAACATATTGTAACAAATATAAGGTTTCAAAAAAGCGAATTAGTGCTGGCACTCTAAAACGTTTACAAAAGCACGATTGGCCCGGAAACATTCGAGAACTTCAACATGCTGTTGAGCGTGCTGTTATCCTAAGCGAATCAAACATTCTTGAACCTCATGATTTCTTTATTACAGATCTGGAAGAAAAAAATATCGATGATTTTTCTCCAGACAACCTTAACCTTGAAGAAGTTGAAAAGGTGCTTGTTAGAAAAGTTATTGATAAACATGGTGGAAATATAAGTCGGGCTGCTAAAGAATTAGGGTTAACCAGAGCCTCTCTGTATCGTAGAATTGAAAAATATGGTCTATAAAAAATTTCGAATACAGGTTATTATCAGAATTATCCTGATAATGGTCACTTTTGTGATGATATTTGTAATTCACACAGATAGTGCGTACGCAATAAGCACAATTATACTTTCACTATTATTCTTTGCACAAATAATTACATTAATTAGATATACCGAACAAACAAATATTAAATTAACCCGATTTTTTGAATCAATACGACATGCCGATTTTACAAGCACTTTTACTGATAATGAGTTAGGTAGAAGCTTTGAAGGCCTTAATAAAGAATTTAATGAAGTAATTGAAGCATTTAATAAAAATAAAACAGAAAAAGAGGAACACTTTAATTATCTACTTACTGTAATTCAGCATGTAAGCATTGGTATAATTGTTTTTAAAAGGGATGGTACTGTTGACGTTTTTAATAATGCCGTAAAACGTTTGCTACAATTACCCCGTTTACGAAACATTAAAAAATTAAGTGTTATTGAGGACGACCTCCCTGACAAACTACTAAGCATGAAAGCAGGAGATAAGTCGTTGGTTAAGGTTTTTGTAGCTGATGAGCTTCTACAACTTTCAATGCATGCAACACAATTTAGGATGCGCGGTGAAGAATATATCCTTGTTTCTTTTCAGGATATTCACCCGGAACTTGAGCAAAAGGAAATAGAATCATGGCAAAAACTAATACGGGTGCTTACTCATGAAATAATGAATTCCATAACCCCTATTTCATCGCTTACCGAAACAGTTGACGATATTCTTAAAAATCATGAAAAGGATCCTCCTTCTGCCGAAGATTACAAAGAAGATATGGAGAATATCCGGCAAGCAATTACCACAATTGGAAACCGTAGTAAAGGACTGCTGAATTTTGTTGAACTTTATCGCAACCTTACAAGAATTCCAAAACCCAATTTTCGCCATTTTTATGTTCAAAGTTTATTCGACAGAGCAATAGAGTTATTGGGCCCAAAAATTGAAAAAATAAATATTGAAACTACAATAAAAATATTTCCAAAGGATTTAAAAATTTTAGCGGATCCCGATTTAATTGATCAGGTATTAATAAATTTATTACTTAATGCAATCGATGCTGTTTCAGGAAAAAGAACGGATAATACCAAGCCCAAAATCACAATTGTGGCATCTGTTAATTTAAATAATCGCACTACTATAGAAGTTGCTGATAACGGTAAAGGAATAAAACCCGATTTGTTAGATAAAATATTTATGCCTTTTTTTACTTCAAAATCGTTAGGCTCAGGAATTGGGTTGAGTCTTTCGAGGCAGATTATGCAAATGCATAAGGGTAGTATTAGTGTTAGATCAAAGCAGGATGAAGGTGCTATTTTTACGATGGTTTTTTAAGTAATTTTGAACCTAAAAATCTATATTGAAAATATGCAAAATCCTACTAACAACAAATACGCCGTTAACAATCTTATTGAACAACGCTGGAGCCCCAGAGCTTTTAGCGTCAAGCCCGTTGAAATAGAGAAAATTCAAAGCATACTTGAAGCTGCGCGTTGGGCTCCGTCAGCATTTAATGAACAACCCTGGCGCTTCATTGTAGGTCAAAAGGGTGATGATACTTATGATAGTATACTAAACACTTTAATAGACTGGAATATACTTTGGGCCGATAAGGCAAATGTTCTTATTGTAAATATAGCCAAAAAAACCTTTTCACATAATGGCAAACAAAATGTAACTTTCAAGTATGATTTAGGGCAAGCTGTTAGCTCAATGATTCTTGAAGTAGTAAATCAAGGATTATATTCACATCAAATGAGTGGTTTCGATGCTAATAAAGCTGCAGAATTATTAAATATACCTGATGATTTTCAAGCAGTATCTGTTACAGCAATAGGATATTATGGCAACATTAATGAACTACCAAAGGATATTGCTGAAGTTGAAACAAGACCCAGAGAGAGGAAAGAACTTAAGGATATAATATTTAATAATAAATTTGGAGAAAGCTATGAATTATAGGTTATTAAAGTTTTTCGCCGTTTCAATAACTTAAATTCGATCATAAAATAAAATAATGAATAAATTACTTACAATACTTATATCAATTTCCCTTTTCTTAACCTCATCATGTCAGATGGGTCAAAACAGGCCATCAAAGAACAAACAGCCTGTAAAAGAGAGAATCGTGCCACCAACATTTGATGCTGACTCTGCATATAAATTTATTGCCGACCAGGTAAACTTTGGCCCTCGTGTACCCGGAAGTAAAGCTCATAGTAAATGTGCAACATGGCTTGAAAATATACTACTTAATTTTGGTGCCAAAGTTACTATTCAAAATTTTAAAACCCGAACCTATGATAATGTAACCAGGAGTGGAAAAAATATAATTGGCTCATATAATCCTGAAGCTGGAAAACGAATATTACTAATGGCACATTGGGATTCGCGGCCATTTGCCGACCATGATGATAATGCAGAACTGCACAATACTCCCATTGATGGTGCTAATGATGGTGCCAGCGGTGTTGGTGTACTTCTTGAAATGGCACGACAATTTCAAATAAAAAATCCTGAGACCGGTGTTGATATAATATTATTTGACATTGAGGACTGGGGACCACCTCACGAAATGCAAATTACTTATGACGAAGAATACTGGGGACTTGGGTCACAGTATTGGTCGAAAAATCCTCATGAATATGGTTACTCAGCATCATTTGGCATACTGCTGGATATGGTTGGCGCTAAAAATGCTGAGTTCAGTAGAGAATATCATTCTGATCGCGAAGCGCGATTTGTAGTTGATCTTGTTTGGAATACAGCTTCCGATATGGGATATGGTAGTGTATTTATTGATGAACCGGGAGGCCAGATAACTGATGATCATTATTTTGTAAACAAATATGCTAAAATTCCTTCCATTGATATTATTCACCTAGACCCTAGTAGCAAAAACAGAAGTTTTTTCGAGCACTGGCATACTATTAATGATAAAGTTGAATATATTGATAAACAAAGTTTACAAATTGTGGGTGATGTGATGATGAATGTGGTTTACAACGAGTAAATAAAACGAATTCTTTTTCTCTATTTATTTGCAGGAATTTCTTATTAATATAGGTTTATCAACTTTTCTTATTCTTACTAAAAACTTTTCTCAACCAAATAGGTAATATTATTACTCCAATTATAAGATACGGATAGTATGAAATTAATCTCCAAAAAACAGCAAGTGGTGCATACCATGATTCGTTTGGAATAAAATCACCTAAAAAGTCGGAAAACACAAACTCCGCAATACCACTGCCTCCCGGAGTAGGGCTTACCAATAATATTATCCACATGCTTAATTGTCTTCCCAGAATTAAAAAATGATCAGCAATATTATATCGATCAACAAAAAATGCCATCAGCATAAAATTAACAACCCAATATCTGCCTATCCAGGCTAATATAGTAGCCATGAAACTTTTAAACCAATATGACGCATGTTTAGTTTTAATTTCTCTTGATGTTTGAATTAATTGGTTTGCTGATTTTCTAGCCCGTAATCGCCACCTAACTAATATGGGAAACAGAAATACCCATGAGATAAAAGACTTAAACATATGAGGATTAACAAACAAAGCGTATGTTAAGAATAGTGTGTAAACAAAAATAGCAACATATCCTCCGTAAAAAGCATAAATAATTTTATCAATAGTAACAGATTCGGGAGGAAATATATCACTACCAAAAACCATGTAAACAAGAGGTACTGATACAATGAAAAATACTTCATCCAGAAAAATTGCAGTAAGAACAACTGCAGTACTTTTTCCGGCACTTAGCCCCTCTTTATAAAGAAAAAATATTGCAGGGCCTGTACCGCCAACTACTGATGGAGAAATTGCAGAACTAAATTCCCATAACATTATTACATTAAATGCCTGCCCCCAGCTTATCTCATGATCAGTTAATATTAGCAAACGATATATATACGCAAAATCACGAACAGCCATCATTAACATTGCAATCACTATATAAAAAACCGTGTGCCATGTGAAAGTAAGGAAAGAAAATGTATCAGCATTAAAGCTTCTGTACATCAAAAATGCACTAACACCTAACCCGATTAAAATAGGCCAAATGATACGAGTTGGTTTAAGGCTGTTAATTATTTTATCCAAAACTAATAACTTGTATTGCAAAGATAAGTCTATTCTATAAGTAATAAGTTCAATTGCTCGATTGTTTGATTGTTCAATTGATTTTTCAACATTATAAATGGAATTAACCCGAAGCGCTACTGATGACACCTTGTCAGGTCAACCAATTTTAACATGCCATATTGGCGTATTTTAATATCACAAAATACAATGGAACAATAGTTGACAATTAACAATAGAGTTCAAATTCTAAAATAACTAACTAAAAAATAGGAGAACAAAAAAATGAATTTAGTAAAATTTAATCATCCCAACAGGCAGATATGGCACCCAGGATTCACAAACTTTTTTGATAATTTCGAAAAAAATTATGAAGAGTTAACTAACAACTCAAAAGGTGATGTGCCATCAGTAAATATTATTGAAAACGAAAAAGATTTCATTATTGAATTTGCAGCACCGGGAGTAAAGAAAGAAGATTTTAATATTAATCTCGACAATCAAATACTAACAGTGTCGAGAGAAATTGAAGATGAGAATGAAGACCTGCCTGCCGAACAGGAAAGCAAAAAAGAAAACTATACTCGTAGAGAGTTTGTTTACAGAAATTTTAGTCGCTCATTCACATTACCAAAAAGTGTAAAGTTCGATAGTATTGCTGCTGATTATGATGCAGGTATACTTAAAATTTGCATTCCTAAAATTAAAGAAAAAGCTAAATTGAGCCGTGAAATAAAGATCTCTTAATTACTCTAATAACTACCAACACTAATTTTGAACCCTGCATGTAAACATGTGGGGTTTTTTTAATATTATCAGATCCTTGCATGTAGGATTGCAGCAGTACCTTGTTGAAATTATGATGATGTTTTTTGTTAGTCAGCGGTTGTTGAAAGAGGAAGCACCTGCACAACTTTTAAAATCACTATGATGATAAAACAACTACAAACGAAAAGCCTGTATAACACCCCAATAAACATTCAATATTCTATAATAAGCACTTGATATAGGCGTTGATTTTTTAAAGTACATTTGAAGACTGATTAATTTAAACTTAACCTAATTATTATGAAAAAATTTATACTCGCTCTTAGTACAATTTTAGTGCTGAGTAGTATTGCTTTGTGGGCGCAAACATCTGATAATGTGGCCTTGGACTCGAAAGTTATTTATGGTCATCTGGATAATGGTATGACCTATTATATTAGGGCAAATACTTTGCCTAAAGAGCGTGCTGATTTTTACATTGTGTTTAATGTTGGTGCAATACTTGAAAATGACAATCAGGATGGGCTTGCTCACCTAACGGAGCACATGGCATTTAACGGAACTGAGAATTTCCCGAAAAAGGGAGTACTCGATTTTCTTGAGCGTAACGGAGTTGCGTTTGGGCATAATGTAAATGCTTTTACCGGTACCGATGTTACTGCCTATAATCTAAATGATGTTCCATTGGACGACCCTACGGTAATTGATACCGCATTATTAATTTTACATGATTGGTCGAATTATGTGGCTTTTGAAGCCGAAGAAATTGATGCCGAGCGTAAGGTGGTTCATGAGGAATGGCGCACACGTCGTAGTGCTGATTTTAGGATGAGGAAGGCTCTGATGCCAATTATTTACAAAGGCTCAAAATATGCTGAACGTGATGTTATAGGTAGCTTAGATGTAATTGATAATTGCGATTACGAAACTTTGCGTTCATTTTATAAAGAGTGGTATCGTCCGGAGTTAGAAGCACTAATTATTGTTGGAGATTTTGATGCCAAGATGATGGAAGAAAAAGTTATTGCTATGTTTTCATCAGTACCAAAAGCGGTGAATCCGGCTGAAAGACCAGTTTTTGAAATTCCAAATAATAAAGAGCCATTGATTGGTATTGTTACCGACCCCGAAGCTCAGCGTAATATGATAAGAGTTTATTACAAACACGATATTACAGAACCTACTGATAAAAATGTTGATTATATGCGCAAACTCCTTGTAAGAGATTTATATGGCACCATGATTAATAATCGAATTAACGAATTGGTGCAAAAGGAGAACCCTCCATTTATAATGGGATATTCTATGTATGGTGGTATGGAACGTTCGAAAGATGCTTTTATGCTAATTGCTTTGGCAAAGGATAATGAAATTGCATTGGCTCTAACAAATGTTCTTCGTGAAAACGAGAGGGTTCGTCAGCATGGATTTACACAAAGCGAATTTGAAAGAACAAAAAAAGAGTTACTTCGTGGATATGAAAAAGCTTATAAAGAAAAAGACAAACAAAAGAATAATAAATATGTTTGGGAGTATTTTTCTAATTTCTTAACAAACGAACCTAGTCCGGGTATTGAGTTTGAGTATGATTTTGCAAAAGCAACTCTACCACAAATTTCGTTGGTTGAGATAAATAGCCTACCTGCAAAATGGATTACTGTTGAGAACATTGTTGTTTCGATAAGTGGTGTTGAAAAAGAGGGAGTATCTCTACCTACAGAAGAAGAAATTCTTTCCATAATTAGTGACACAAAAAATATTGAACTAGAAGCATATGTAGATGCTGTAACAGATGAACCACTTGTGGCAAAAGTACCAACAGGGTCAAAAATTGTTAGTACAGAAACTGATAGCGATCTTGGTATAGTAGTTTGGACTTTGTCAAATGGTGCCAAAGTAGTTTTAAAGAAAACAGATTTTAAAGAAGATGAAATATTATTCGAAGCCTTTGGTTTTGGTGGTAGCTCATTGGTAGATTTGGAAAGTCTTCCTTCGGCAGATATGACGACAACAATTGTTTCACAAGGAGGAATTGCTGAGTTTGATAATATTACATTGCAAAAAATGATGGCAGGTAAGATGTTGAGACTAAGCCCGTATATCAATAATACTACACAAGGTCTTCGTGGCTCAACCTCGCCTCAAGATTTGGAGACATTTATGCAGTTATTGTATTTGTATATTGAGCAACCACGTTTTGATAAAGAAGCTGGTGGGGCTTATATGAGCCGTATTATTGCCTGGTTACAAAATACAAGTAGCGATCCGCAAACGATAGCAAACGATTCAATACAGTTTTTAATGGCTGATAGAAATCCTAGGCGAACTCCAATGAACGTTGATAAATTGAACAAGGTTGATTTTGAGAAGATTGTTGAAATATATAATGATAGGTTTAGCGATGGGGCAGATTTTAGATTCTATTTTGTTGGTAATATTGATGAGGCTAAATTAAAGCCACTGGTAGAGACCTACATTGGAGGACTTACTACTAGCTCAAAAAATGAAATGTGGAAGGATAATAATGTACGTCCACCTGCAGCAAATGCTGAAAATGAATTTAAGGTTTCCATGGAAATACCAAAAGCTACGGTATTTGTTAACTACAATGATAACTTTGATTATACTGCCGATAATTTGGTTTATCTACAAGCAATAAAATACATATTAAGCTTAAGATATACCGAAACAATTAGAGAAGAAGAAGGAGGATCTTATGGTGTTGGTGTTTGGACATCAGCAAGTAAATTTCCTTATGAAGGCTTTAAGCTAAATATGAAGTTTGATTGTGATCCGGAAAGGGCAGAATACTTGATGTCAATTGTTTATCAAGAGGTGGAAAAACTTCAGAAAACAGGACCTTCAGAAGTTGATGTTCATAAAACCATCGAGTATTTCTTAAAAACTCGCGAAGAAAAACTAAAGGAAAATAGCTTTTGGTTAAGCTCATTGGTTTCCATTGATAAAAATGGATTGAATACAATTTCATCGGCTAACTACGAGAAGATTGTTAAGGGAATGACATCTGCAAAAATTCAAAAATTTTGTAAGAAGATATTTAAGAGTAGCAAGAATATTGAGGTTGTAATGTTGCCTATGGATAAATAATTTGTCCCAAATATTTGAAATCCGCTGAATGGAATTTTATCTATTACAATGAGATAAAATCTTTCAGCGGATTTAAGTTATTCGTAGGTAATAGAATTTTGTTTTGAGGATTTCTCCTTTTAGACGTTATAATATTTTCCTTTTTGGGTCTAAGCAAACATTAGCAAACTAATAGCCATAACTCCCATCCCTGCAATTAACCCATAAATTGAAAGGTGATGTTCGCCATATTCTTCTGCTGCAGGTAATAATTCATCCAACGAAATAAACACCATTATTCCTGCAACACCGGCAAATAACACTCCAAAAATAACTGGTGATAGAAATGGCATAAGCACCAAAAAACCTATTGCGGCACCAACGGGTTCAGCCAGCCCGGAGCTTAACGAAAGCCAAAATGCTTTTTTACGACTACCTGTAGCATAAAAAATAGGGATTGAAACAGCAATACCCTCAGGTATATTATGAATTGCAATTGCAACGGCAATGGCAATACCGAGATGAGGATCGGTTAATGCAGCAGTAAATGTTGCCAGCCCTTCAGGAAAATTATGAATTGCAATTGCTAAAGCTGTAAAAAGCCCCATTCGCATAAGCTTATCAGAGTTTTCTGGTTTTTCGCCTGACATTTCCTCAACTTTATGCATTTCATGAGGGTTTTCAACAGAAGGAATCAGCTTATCGATTATTGCAATAAATAATATACCTCCAAAAAATGCAGCAGTTGTTACCCAGTATCCTTGTGTACTACCTAATTCTGAAGTAAGTTCTGCTCGGGCTTTTACAAATATCTCAACAAAAGACACATATATCATTACCCCGGCCGAAAACCCTAATGCCAGTGATAGAAAACCTGTGTTAGTTTTCTTTGCAAAAAACGCAATGGCACTTCCAACTCCGGTTGATAGACCCGCAAAAAGTGTTAACCCAAAGGCAAAAGCTATTGTATTCCAATCCATTGTTCTACTGTTCTATTGTTTGATTCAACCCTATATGGTCTAACTATTCAATCGAATTACGATTTTGTTCATCTTTAAACTCTTTGTAGGCTTTTCGCATTTTTACTTTTTCCATCTCCCTCTCGATTACCAAATGAGTAATCTTCCATGCCTGATCATCAATATTGGGTAACCGCAAAGCAGTGTTGAATTTCGTTTCTTCTACATCATGCCGATAAATTAGGTTGCAGAGCTTTTCAAAATCATTTTCAAGCAAATTTGAAATGAAAACATGCATTCTAATTTCCAATTCATTTCTGCTTAACGATTCGTAATCACTTTTTAAAGGCTCGTTATATCTATAAATTTCTTCGTTCAAGTTGTTTTTTTTATAATTCAAAAATACAGAAATTAATGCATGTGTATAATATTCGTGGCATAGTTGTTGGTTTTTTATGGATAAACCAACACATATTAACATGAGAAAAATAGAAACCAAAAAATCGAAACTGGAAAGTAACAAACTGATATTCTTTCAGCTGGGGTTAATAGTTGCATTACTTTCTGTGCTCTATGCATTTGAATACAAATCATATGAAGCATATGAATTACCCGAGCTTAATATTGGAGGTGTTGAAATTCCAACGGATCTTATTCCACCAACCATACATAAAAAGCCATTACCACCTCCCCCAAAAGTAAACATTGTATTTAAGCCAGATTTAACTAATGAACCAATTGATAATGATTTTTTTGTTGATGCCGGCGCAGATGAAGATACACCTGTTGACTGGGAGCCTGCCATCGAACCTGAACCGACAATAATTGAGCCTGAATTTGTATATATAGCAGAAGAACAGCCCTCTTTTCCGGGGGGTATTGTTGCTATGATGAATTTCCTGGCAAATAATATTAAATATCCCAAATTAGCAATAGAAGTAGGTATTACAGGTATTGTTTATGTTACATTTATTACTGAAAAAGATGGATCCATTTCAAATATTCAGGTTATAAAGGAAATTGGTGGAGGATGTGATGAAGAAGCTGTTAGGGTTGTGCGTATGATGCCCAAGTGGAACCCTGGAAAGCAAAATGGGTTTCCTGTAAGAGTAAAATTAACTCTTCCCATTAAGTTTTCTTTGTTATAACCAATTGAACTTTATATTAAGATTTGACCTAATTTTGTCAAAAAATTAAACTGATGAAGATTAGAATATTCTTAATTTCATTAATTGTTATTGTTAGCCTACATGGTATTGCACAAATTAACAGCACAGTAGATGATCCAAAATCAAAAAACGAAATCCTTATAGGATATTGTAATATAGAAGGCCTCCAAAAAGGTGACTACGGCACTCACTTTAATAACCATTATAATGTATACGAACCTTCAAAAGCATCTATAAAAAAACTTGAAAGAAAACTTGATAATGTGGAAATTACAATTGTGCTTGGAACATGGTGTTCGGATAGTAAAAGAGAAGTTCCTCGTTTTTATAAAGTGTTGGATGATGCGGGATATAATGACAGCCTGGTTAAAGTAATTGCAGTTACTAGAGACAAAAAAGCTGTTTTTTTTGATATAGATAACCTGGATATTAAACGGGTTCCAACATTTATTATTTATGAGAATGGTGAAGAAATTGGTCGTATCATTGAAACACCAAAAAAATCACTTGAAAAAGACCTAGAGAAAATAGTAAAATAGACAAGATGATTACATTTTCAAAAATTTCAGATACCCATAACTTTGTTAAGGAACAAAGGAAAAATGGAAAGATAATCGGTTTTGTTCCAACTATGGGTACTTTACACAAGGGTCACCTGGAGTTAATGAAACGGGCTAAACAGGAAAATGACTTATTGCTTGTTAGTGTTTTCGTAAATCCAATTCAGTTTAATAACCCGGAGGATCTTAAAAAGTATCCAAGAGATATAGATGCTGATGCAAAATTACTGGAAGATATTGGTTGTGATGTATTATTTGCACCTTCTGCCAAAGAAATGTATCCTGAAAAAGTAACAAAAAAATATGATTTTGGGTTGCTTGAAACTGTTATGGAAGGGGCTTCTCGACCGGGACACTTTAATGGTGTAGCAGTTGTTGTTAGCAGTTTATTTAATATTACAATCCCTCATAAAGCATATTTTGGAGAGAAAGATTATCAGCAACTTGCAATTATTAAAAATCTTATTGATATTGAAAAAATACCTGTTCAAATTATCCCATGCTCAACAGTAAGAGAAAAAGACGGACTTGCTATGAGCTCCAGAAATAAACTTCTTACAAAAGAAGAAAGGAATGCAGCATCTTTTATTTATCAAACATTAAAATTTGTTAAAAAAAGCAGTGAAACTATATGTCCCGGGCCTCTAAGACAGTTGGTTGTTAATATGTTTAATTCGCGAGAAGAATTTGAGTTAGAATACTTTGAGCTTGCAGATGACAAAACACTTCAGTCAATTAATGCATGGGGAGCAGCAACAGGAATTATTGCATTTGTTGTTGTTAAGCTTGGAAACGTAAGATTAATAGATAATATCAGAATTATTTAATAATTTTACCGATTCATTTACCAACTCTACTACTAAAATAATGAATATAGAGGTACTAAAATCTAAAATTCACAGAGCCACAGTTACTATGGCCGACTTAAACTACATTGGAAGCATTGCTATAGATGAGGATGTAATGGATGCTGCTAATTTAATTGAAAACGAAAAGGTCAGCATTTATAATATAACAAATGGAGAAAGGTTTGCAACTTATGTGATTAAAGGAGAGCGTGGATCAGGCATTATTTCATTAAATGGTGCGGCTGCCCGAAAAGTTGAAATTAACGACCTTGTTATTATTGTTTCATATGCCAGCATGGACTTTGAAACGGCTAAAACATTTAAACCTTCCATTGTATTTCCCGACGAAAATAACCGGATAAAATAATAATTTGGCACCAACTCAAAAACGGAGAATTATTACTATAATCCAATACCTGTTTTTTCTGGGTATAGGTATTTTGCTGCTTTGGTTGAGTTTTAGAAAACTCGACATGGATGAGGTATGGTCAGATATTAGGGAAGCAAATTATTCATGGCTTTTAATTTCCCTTGTATTTGCAATTGTATCTCATATCTTTAGAGCTTTAAGATGGAACCTTCTTATTAATTCATTAAATTATAAAACTAAGCTATCTACTACCTTTTTTGCTGTCATGATCGGGTATATGGCAAATACTGCAGTTCCAAGAATGGGAGAATTTATGCGATGCGGAGTATTATCGAAAAAAGAGAAAATACCTTTTAACGCTTTGTTTGGTACCGTTATTTCAGAAAGAATTTTCGATCTAATAGTACTTTTTTTTATAATATTTTTGGTTATAATATTTCAAATAAACTCGCTAAGTGATTTTATGAATGAAGTATTTGGACCCACAATTAATAATTTATCTTCAAATTTAACTAGTTTATTATTTTTTGTTGGACTAACATTATTGACAATTGTTTTAGTAGTTTTTATTGTTAAGATATTTAAAGAAAAAATTAAGAAGCAACCTTTTTTTAAGAAATTACATGAGTTTTTAGATGGTTTTCTTGATGGCATTAAAACAATAATGAAGTTGCGACAAAAATGGCTGTTTTTGTTGTACACTTTTTTAATATGGTTTTTTTATGCAATAATGGTTTATTTACCCTTTTTCATGCTCAAGGAAACCAGCGATCTAACTTTTGTAAATGCCTTAACTGTGCTTGCAATTGGCAGCCTTGGTATTGTTGCACCGGTACCTGGTGGAATTGGTGCGTACCACTTCATCATAAAAGCTATTTTAGTGGAAATATATAATATTGGTGGAAATACTGCCGGATCTTTTGCAGCCATCACACATGCCGGACAAACCATACTAAATGTTGTTATAGGAAGTTTATCGTATTTTTACATAGTAATATTAGCAAAAAACGAAAAACCATTAAATGAATAATTTAACAGCCATATCTAAAAAGGTACTTGACAAACAGATGTTAAACTTAAAACTTAACGAGTGGAAATCTGCTAACAATAAGATTGTGTTTACTAATGGGGTTTTTGATTTGCTTCACCTGGGGCACATTGATTACCTGTGTAAGGCTAAAGATAATGGTGATATTATTATAATTGGCGTTAACTCTGACAAATCTGCAAAACGACTAGGGAAAGGGACAAACAGGCCAATTACTGATGAAAAATCACGATCAATGATTATTGCTGCATTGGGATTTGTTGATGCAGTGGTATTATTTGATGAGGATACTCCCTTGGAACTTATTAGAATTATTCAACCCGATGTTCTTGTAAAAGGGGCTGACTATAAAGCTGAAGATATTGTTGGATATGATGTTGTTATGGCTAAAGGGGGTGTGATAAAAACTATTGAATTTTTGCCAGGTTATTCAACTACTTCAATTGAACAACGAATAAAGGGATAGTTAGTTTGCTAGTAGTTTTAAGGTTAACAATCTGGCAACACATTCCTCTGGTTTATTTTTTGTTGCCAATTGCATATCCAATAGAAAACTCAAGAACAAAACCACTACTAATTGCAATATCCATTGCTCTGAGCTCATCACTAGTTGGGTTTCCCTTGGTTATTTCGTAATTGCTATCGGTTAATAGTATTGCCCAACCTAAATTGGCACTAAACATAAAGCCATTGTTTTTCATATATTCAATTCCTCCTGCAATTTGAGCAAATGGTGATGCACCAATTGAATACGAAAATTTATATGATCCATCATATTCGTAATCATATTCATAATCGCCAGAACCCATACCATACATAAATCCACCTGATATAAATGGAGAAAAATTTTTATCAGAAAAAAGATAACTAAACCTGCCTCCAAACTTAATCCCGGTTGTTGAAAGACCAACTCCAAATTCAGCACTCATTTGTTTAGCTACATAGTTATGGTAAGTAACCCCAATGCCGGTAAGACCATTCCAACCTATATTAGCAGTTATAGCATTTCTGCGGACTTCTCTGATTGCTAGTTTCTCTTGTCCAAAATCTACATTTGCTGTATAAGCTTGTGCGCTAAGGAACTGTATTCCTGTTAATAATATTAAAAACGATAATAGTATAATTTTTTTTATCATAATAAAATAGCTTTAGGTTATAAATATCGATAAAAAGTAAAGTTTTGTTTGTGCTTATTTTTATAAAAGTAATTCTTCAAGTTAGTATCAAGCATCCTCCAGCAGATTTTTAACCAGTTCTATTTGAATTTGAGCAACCTTTTTACTTTCAACATCACCATTTAATCCTACAAGTAAATAGGCTGTATGCGAAAGTCGGTAATCGCAATAAATATTATTGCCGGAAGTACGATATACTTTTTTAAAATGTTCGTGTATTGGCAAATTTAAAGTTGTACATACTTTTTGTGCTCTAATGAGTCCTCTATTAAAAGTAATTTCGTCTACTGTTTCCAGTTCGGGAAATAAGTCGGAAGCATAATGTTTTAACTGAGTGTTGATCAATGCTTTTACAAATTCAGCAAAAGATTGATCATAATACGTATAGTCTGATTTAATTAGCGTGCTCATTGTTTAAGTCTTTAAGTTTGGCAAATAGTTGTTTCTCTTCGCTAGATAAATTTATTGGAATTATAATGTTAGTTTTTACATATAAATCGCCGTTTTGTGTAGAACTACCATAAATTGGCATCCCCTTATTCTTTAACCTTAGCGTTTTCCCTCCTTGTGTACCTTTTGGTATTGTCATATGAACATTTCCGTTAAGAGTAGGTATTTCTACTTTGCCACCTAATATAGCTGTGTAAATATCAAGGGGAAGATTAATATAGAGGTTGTTACCTTTTCGTTTAAATTTAGAGTCTGGCGGAATATTTATGGTAATAAACAGATCACCTGATAGACCACCGTTGATTCCGGGGCTGCCTTTACCCGTAAGCTTAATTTTTTGTTTATCCCGGGTACCAGGTTTTGTTTTAATCCGGAGTTTTTTGCCATTTACATTAATTATTCGCGTTCCTCCATGATATGCTTCCGTTAGAGTCATATCCATTTCAGCCATATAATTTTGACCTTTTCTGGCGGTTTGCCTTCTTTCTCCTGAACTAGAGTAACCACCACCAAAAATATTATTAAAAAATTCAGAAAACATTTCAGGATCACCCTCAAAAGATTGATGGCCTCCTTGCCCGCCTGTGTTTGTATAATATTGCGAGTAATCAAAGCCTCCCGTGCCACCTTGTTGTTGGTTTTTCCAGTTTGCCCCTAGCTCATCATATTTCTTACGGTTTTCATCATTACTCAACACCTCATAAGCTTCAGAAACTTCTTTAAATTTTTCTTCTAACTCACTGTTGCCATTTGTTTTATCGGGGTGGTATTTTTTAGCAAGATTACGATAAGCCTTTTTTATTTCAGCTTTTGTTGCTGACTTAGTAACTCCCAAAATATTATAATAATCTTTATAATCCATTACTATTGTAATTAGACAATAAAAATACAAAATTATTATTGACCTTCCAGAGTCTGGTATACCTGTAAAAGTCAATATTACAAATCATAATTTTACCCCAAATGATTTTTCAATGCCTCACTAATTATCTCTTTATGATCAAATGCAAGAACAGGAAGGTTATTAACATTAAACCAGTTGACATTTTTAGCATCATCACCGGCTGTAACCTTTAAATCACTAGTAAGTAAGCCTGTAAAAACTACCGAAATAGTATGTCCTCTGGGATCACGATCTGGTGTGCTAAATGCTTTGAATTGTTCCAGTTTTATATTCGTAAGACCTGTTTCCTCAGCTAATTCACGACCTGCTGCCTGTTCCAAAGACTCTCCCATATCAACAAAACCTCCGGGTAATGCCCAATTATCTTTAAATGGAGCATTGAGCCTTTGGATTAATAATATTTTCAATCCGGTGTTTGTCTTTCTGGTAATTAGAATATCAACAGTTAATGCTGGTCTTGGATATTTATAAGAATACATTGTTATAAATTTGATAATTCTTCCATTAGTTTTTTAATGGACTGGTGGTGTGCTTTTATAATTCCTTTTTCGGTAATAATACCGGTAATGTATTTTGAAGGTGTAATATCAAAAGCAAGGTTTAATGCCTGCGAACCAGGCGAACTAACCCTAATCTGAACGTAATTATTATTTGAGTCTATACCTGTTTGAAATAGTACTTCTTCCGGTTTTCGTTCTTCAATTGGAATTTCTTTTCCGGTAGTACAAACAATATCAATTGTAGATGTTGGAGCTGCAACATAAAAAGGGATATTATATTCTTTGGCAATAATTGCCCTGTCTAAAGTACCAATTTTATTGGCAACATCACCATTGGCTGCAATCCTGTCGGCACCTACAATAACCATGTCTATTTTGCCTTGAGCCATCAGTGAAGCAGCAGCATTATCAGGAATAATAACATGAGGGATTCCATTATTGAATAATTCCCATGCAGTTAGCTTTGCTCCTTGATTTCGTGGCCTGGTTTCATCAACATAAACAAACACTTCTTTTCCTTCTTTTTTTGCAAGATAAATTGGTGCTAAAGCTGTTCCATAATCTACAAATGCAAGCCATCCTGCATTGCAATGAGTTAATATATTGGCCTTTTTCTTGATAAGCTCACTACCATATTCACCTATTTTTTTTGAATCAGCAGCATCCTGTTGGGCAACTTTTTGAGCTTCAACCATGGCGTTTTCGGCTGAAATCAACCCGGCATGATATACCCTTTCTACGGCATAAAAAAGATTTCTTGCAGTTGGACGTGTATTTTCAATGTCCTGTCGGGCTTCTCTTATGCTGATTGCTTTATCATTATCATCACGAAACTGCAAAAATGCCTGCGCCATTGCATAGCCTGCTGCTGCACCAATTGCCCCTGCCCCTCTGATAGTCATATTAGTTATTGCCATGCAAGTATCCCAGTAGGTTTTGCACTCATGAATTTCAAACTTAAAAGGCAGTAGATTTTGTTGTATCATGAAAACGGAAACGCCTTCAATCCATACTGTTTGATATAGTTTGTTATTTACTATCATGATCTAGAAGTAATTTGATATAAGTCATTAGGTTGTCATTTATAGTCAATAGTCTTCAGTTGTAGTTATTGGATAGTTTGTAATTATTCAGTATTTGTATTCAGAACTTTTATAGTATTCCAGATCATTAATCCTGTTCCTATTTCAATGCTTCTTTCATCAACATTGAAATTAGGTGTGTGTAAATTTGACGTAATTCCTTCTTCTTTATTTGCAATACCAAGCCTGTAAAAACATCCGGGTATGAGTTGAGTATAACGAGCAAAATCTTCAACTGTAGTTCTTATTTTAAGCTCTTCTAAATTTTCTTTTCCTACATAATCAATTGCCGACTCCCTGAATAACTTTGTTGCCTTATCATCATTCTTAAGAACGGGATAACCTTTGTCAATAACCACTTCGCAATGAGTGTTATACTGTGATGCGTTTTGGGTTGCTATTTTTCTGATTAGCTCATGAGCATTGTTCCTCCATTTTTCATCAAAGGTTCTAAAAGTTCCCCGTATTATTACTTCTGAGGGAATTACATTATGAGCTCCATCCGCTACAATTTTCCCAAAAGATAATACACTGGGAACACCAGCAGGCGCTAAATTTGAGTTAATTGGTTGTAAGTCGACAATAATTTTAGCAGCAGCTAAAACTGTATTATCAAAACTATCGGGCATGGCTGCATGTCCGCCTTTTCCACTTATGTAAAGATTTATTTCATCTGAAGAAGCCATGTAAACTCCGGCTTTTACGCCAACCTTGCCAACTTCCAGATCCGGAAAAACATGTTGTGCAAATATCATTTCAGGTTTAGGATTTTCCAATACCCCTTCTTCGATCATTTTAATGGCACCACCCGGTAAGTTTTCTTCTGCCGGTTGAAAAATGAATTTAACAGTGCCGTTAAAAGAATTCCTGTTTTCATTCAATATTTTTACAGCACCTAATAAACAAGTCATGTGAACATCATGACCACAAGCATGCATAACACCACTATTCAACGATTTATAGTCAATTTTGTTTTGCTCAGTTATTGCAAGTGCATCCATGTCAGCTCGTAATGCAATTACTTCTGAGTCAGGGTTCTTTCCCTTAATCAAACCAACAATCCCATAACCTCCAACGTTAATATCATGTGGAATTTTCCATTCGGTCAACAACCTGGAAATATATTTGGAAGTCTTTTCTTCTAAAAAGCTTAATTCAGGAGTTGAATGTAGATGCCTTCTGATTGAAATCAGATCGTTAATAATGAGAGATACTTTTTCCTTTACTTCCGACTTATTCATAAAGCTTAGTGAATTTATATAGCAAATGTAATATTATTGATATATATTGTAATAATTTCACATCAATATCTCCACAATATCCATAATCTTACTAACCGGAATAACTTCAATTTTATAGCGCTTAAAATCTATATTTTTCAAGCTGTATTTTGAAAGAACAATTTTTTCAAAACCAAGTTTTGCAGCCTCGCTAATCCTGTTTTCTACATGTGATACAGCACGAATTTCTCCCGAAAGGCCAATCTCTCCTGCAAAACAAATATTCGGTGGAATCGATACATCTTCCAAAGAAGAAATAATGGCTGCCACAACGGCAATATCAATGGCAGGATCGTCAACTTTAAGTCCGCCTGCGATATTTAAGAAGACATCCTTTGTACTTAGTTTAAAGCCACTTCGTTTTTCAAGTACTGCAAGCAACATGTTTAATCTTCGCAGGTCGAACCCTGTTGAAGATCGCTGGGGTGTGCCATAGGCTGCAGTTCCTATTAATGCCTGTGTTTCGATGAGCAATGGACGCTGCCCTTCGACCATAGCTGCAATAGCAACACCGCTTGTAATTTCGTCACGTTGCGAAAGAAGTATTTCGCTGGGGTTAGTTACTTCTCGTAACCCACTTGATTGCATTTCATAAATGCCTAATTCTGAAGTAGAGCCAAATCTGTTTTTTATTGATCTCAATATCCGAAAACCATAGTGTCTGTCGCCTTCAAATTGAAGTACGGTATCAACCATATGCTCAAGTACTTTTGGGCCGGCCAGCTGACCATCTTTAGTAATATGACCTATTAGCAATACAGGAATATTTGTTGATTTGGCGTATCGTTGTAATTGTGCTGCTGTCTCACGTATTTGCGAAATACTGCCCGGTGATGAATCTATCACATCACTATAAAGTGTTTGAATTGAATCGATAACAATAAGATCGGGCTTTACCTCTTTACAATTAATAAAGATATTATCGGTAAAAGTTTCGTTTAACAAATAGCAATGGGGGTTGTTAATACCAATCCTATCAGCACGCATTTTTATTTGTTGCTGACTTTCTTCACCTGAGATATACAGAATTTTTTTGCCCTCCATATTAAGTGCTACTTGTAACAACAGTGTAGATTTACCAATGCCCGGCTCACCTCCAAACAGTACAATTGAACCAGCAACAAGTCCTCCACCAAGTACTCTGTTTAACTCAACACTTTTTGTGTCAATTCTCTTTTCTGTACCCGAAGCAATATCTTGAACAGCTGTGGGAATCGATTTAATTTTATTAATATTCCCGGCATCCTTAGCTGATGGTTTAGATATCACCTCCTCTTCAAAAGAGTTCCATTCGCCGCACGAAGGACATTTTCCAATCCAACTACCCGATTGGTGACCGCAATTATTGCAGAAGTATATTGTTTTTGCTTTTGCCATTAATAAACAAAATTAGATAAATAATTGAATATAATTTAGAATAACTAATTAGCTTAAATATCCGCTTTTGTAAGCTTGGTTGTTATCTTGTTTTATTTAGAAACTTTCTAAATAATTTGGTCATTAGATCCATTTCAGTTATTTTTAAACACATTAACAATTAAAATAATCAGGAAATGGAAAATTTAAAGATTAATCACGCTGCTGTATGGGTAGGTGTAGTTGTAATGTTCGCATTGGGATTTGTTTGGTATGGACCGTTGTTTGGAGAACAATGGATGAATTATATTGGTTTTACACTAGAGGATGCCTCCAGCACTGAGGTAATGACAGGAGTTTGGATCAGCAACGTGGTATCAAGTGTCCTTTCAATGTATTTGCTGGCATGGCTGATTGCTAAGCTTAGAGTTAATACCGGTATTAAAGGTGCATTTATGGGACTGAAAATAGCATTTGTTTTTATCTTTCTTACTATTATGATTAATAACATGTTTGCTCACGCACCTTATGGTTTATCGTGGATAACTGGTGGATTTAGCATGGTTGGATTCACAATTAATGGTTTTATTTTTGGAGCCTGGCCGAAGAAGGTGAAATAAATAAAAAACACAACTCTTTATCAATCAGCCATTCTAAGAACCATTGCTGATCTGCTAGGTAGATATAGTTTTAGCCTGTCAACATCATTTTCAAATTGGGTATAATGCATTATTCTGTCATCATTTCGGTTGGTGCCGCCAAATAGGCTATTGTCAGAATTTAACACAACTTTATACTTACCCAGATCAATCTCAAAACCATAATCAGTAAATGACGTTGCAGGACTAAAGTTAAAGACAAATACTAATGTGCCACGCTTAAAAATTAACACACCATCCGAAGTGTTCTGCCTGATACCATAAGGTTTATATGCCAACGTATTTTCACTCTTAATTAAATTAACCATTGCTTTGTCGAACTCAACCAAATAGTAATACTTTAACTTCTTATTATCAGATAATTCCCATTGCCTGCGAGCATACTTAAAACTCCAATTATTTCCTTCACGCGGGAAATCAATCCATTCAGGATGGCCAAATTCGTTACCCATGAAATTTAAGTATCCATCACCAGCAGTGGCAATTGAAACAAGGCGTATCATTTTATGTAAAGCGATGCCTCTTTCTACAACAATATTATTATCAGTAATTTGCATTGATGTATACATATGGCTGTCGATTAACCGGAAAATTATTGTTTTATCACCAACCATTGCCTGATCATGGCTTTCGGCATAACTGATAGTATGCTCATCATCACGTTTGTTAGTAAGCTGGTGATACAGATCACCCATATCCCAATCTTCATCCTTCTTTTCTTTGATGGTCTTAATCCAGTAGTCGGCCACACCCATCGACATACGAAAATCAAAACCAACACCACCATCTTCAACCGGAGAAGCAATTCCGGGTAAACCGCTTACATCTTCGGCAATTGTTATGGCATTTGGGTTAACTTCATGTGTTAATATATTTGCCAGAGTAAGGTATGTCAAAGCATCTTCATCCTGATCCGCATTGAAATACATATTATAACTTACAAAGTCAATACCGAGTCCGTGATGCCAGTATATCATACTTGTAACGCCATCGAACCTAAATCCGTCAAAATGAAACTCTTCTAACCAGTATTTTAAATTTGATAACAGAAAATTAATTACTTCATCTTTACCATAATTAAAGCAACGAGAATCCCATACTGGATGATCACCTATTGTGCCTTCATGAAAATACTGATAGTCGGTACCATCAAACTTGGACAACCCTTCAAGTTCATTTTTCACAGCATGTGAATGTACTATATCCAATATTACTGATAACCCAAGTTTGTGGGCTTCATCAATAAGTTGTTTTAGTTCTTCGGGGGTTCCAAAACGCGATGATGGTGCAAAAAAGTTGGATACCTGATATCCAAACGACCCATAGTACGGGTGCTCCTGAATTGCCATTAGCTGAATAGTATTATATCCTAACGATGCAATTCGTGGTAACACATTTCTTCGGAATTCAGAATACGACCCCACCTTATACTCATTGGTTGCCATACCAATATGTGCCTCATAAATTAAAGGGTTATTGACTTTTGATGGCGATGGGTTTTTCCATTTATAGGCTGATGATGGATTCCACACCTGAGCTGAGAAAATTTTTGTTTTTTCATCTTGTACAACTCGACGGCAATAAGCCGGAATACGTTCATGACTTCCTGTTCCCCAGTTAATAAGCAATTTGTAGAGCATGCCGTGTTTAAGATCATTTAAGTCGATAGTACATTCCCAATTACCATGTTCACCTTTATTGAATTTATACTTTTCCAGCGGTTTCCAGTCAGAAAATTCGCCAATTAAATAAATTGAAGTAGCATTGGGAGCCCATTCACGTATTATCCATGATTTTTCTTGACGATGCAGTCCATAGTAAAGATGAGCATTGACTGACTTTGTAAGGGTTGACTTGTTTTTTCTTATGTCATCAAGCTTTAATTTTGTTTTCTCAAAGCGATTTATAATTGTGGATTTATAAGGCTCAAGCCAAGGATCGTTTTCTATCAATTTTAATAATGACATAACAAAATGTTTTTGCAAAAATGGTTAAAAGTTAATTAGCAAACTGAATTGCTATTATAATTCTTGGTAATTGATTTTATTTTAGTATCCTTCTCATCCAAAAAATATTACGATGAAGATAGTAACATTAATTGAGAATAAAATTTCTGATGGGTAAGTTATGCTAAACTTGAGACCAATAAATCAACGCCTCAGGTCGCAAAAGGACTGAGATGTTTTTAAACTTTACTTTGAAGATGTAAACAGAGATTTCTATAAAAATCATTGATTTGTTTCTGAGCTTCATTAATTTCCTTTTGAAGTTGTTTCATTACAATTTCAACGCGTAAAAATAGTTTGAATCAACCTTTCAAACAATTTGTAACAGTTAATAGAAGTTCCATTATTAAGAATATTTAATAATTTTATCAACTATTCAAAATAATATTCTTATAACTTTGACATAAATTAGAATAAGCCTAATGTTCCTGCTCGACAGATGGATTGAAATAATAAGTGTTATCCGTAGAAATAAACTGCGTACCTTTCTTACTGGTTTTAGTGTTACTTGGGGTATTTTTATGCTTATAATTCTCCTTGGCTCAGGCCACGGGCTGGAAAATGGTGTGCATGATCAATTTAAAAGTTCAGCCGTTAACACCCTATGGGTATGGGGCGGAGAAACCAGCAAAGCATATAAAGGTTATAAACCAGGTAGAGAAATTAGCTTTAAAAATGAAGATTATGATGACATAGCAAATCATATTGATGGTATAGAGTATCTATCGGGTAGACTTCATGTTTGGGGAAACAATACAATATCGTATAAAGGAGAATATGGTGATTTTGATTTGCGAAGTGTGCACCCAGATTATGGAATTATTGAAAGAGTAAAACTGGTTCAAGGCCGATTTATAAATAATATTGATATACAAAAAAACAGAAAAGTAGCAACAATTGGTGTAGCTGTAAAAGAAGCTCTTTTCAAACAGGAAGAAGCTGTAGGTAAATATATTAACATTAAGGGTATTCCTTTTAAAGTGGTTGGAGTATATGTTGATGATGACGGCAGACAAGATAATCAAAGAGCTGTATATTTACCTGTTACCACTGCACAAAAAGCTTTAATTGGGCAGGATAGAATTCATACTCTTGCAGTAACTGTTGACAGTAAAGAGCTTGATGACAGTAAACGAATGGAAGAAGAAATTCGAAGCAATTTTTCAGAACGTCATGTTTTTGATATTGAGGACAAAAATGCATTGTTTATATGGAATGGTGTTGAAGAGTTTAAGCAGTTTCAGGATCTGTTTGCAGCAATAAGAATGTTTATTTGGGTAATTGGAATAGGAACAATTGTTGCCGGTATAGTAGGTGTTAGCAATATAATGATGATATCGGTTAAGGAACGGACTCGCGAAATAGGAATAAGAAAATCACTGGGTGCAACACCATGGTCAATTATTAATATGGTTATGCAGGAAGCAATATTAATTACAGGTGTTTCAGGTTACATCGGACTTATACTTGGTATTGGGCTTCTCGAATTGGTTAGTCCCTATATACAATCAGAATTTTTTCGCAATCCTGAAGCAAATTTGGGTGTAGCTATAAGCGCTGTGATTGTTTTGATTATAGCCGGTACTTTAGCAGGATATGTTCCTGCCAGAAAAGCTTCAGCTATCAAACCTGTTGAAGCATTAAAAGAGGAATAAACTATTTAACGAAATATAAACATGTTTAATCGCGATAACTGGCAGGAAATTTTTCAAACATTGAAAAAAAACAAAATCAGAACTTTGCTAACAGCATTTGGAGTATTTTGGGGAATTTTTATGCTAATTATCATGCTGGGTTCCGGAGCAGGTCTTGAAAATGGTGTGTCTTCAGGAATGGGCAATTTTGCTACTAATAGTTTTTTTATTTGGGCACAACGTACCACAATTCCATACAAGGGATTTCCGCGTGGACGATTTTTCAATTTCAAAAACAATGATATTGAAGCCTTAAAATCAAATATCCCTGAAATAAAATATATTGCCCCCAAAATTTCAGGATGGTCATCTGGCGATGGTACTAATAACACCGTTAGGAAAAATAAAACAGGTGCGTTTTCGATTAAAGGAGAATATCCAGCTTGGGGAAAAGTTGACCCAATGGAAATCCATGGCAGATTTATAAATCAAATCGACCTTGATGAGCAACGAAAAATAGCAATAATTGGATCCCGAGTAAAAGAAGTATTATTTGAACCAGAAGAAGACGCAATAGGCCAATCAATTCAAATTCAGGGAGTTTACTTTACTGTTGTTGGTGTTTTTAAACCACTTAATACACAAATAAATTTTGGCGGTGAAAAAGAACAAACTATATATATTCCCTTATCCACACTTCAGAAAACATACAATTATGGTGATATTGTAGGGTGGTTCTCAATTACTGTAAATGAGGGTGAATCGGCTGTTCTTACTGAAGAAAAAACAATGAAATTTCTTGCATCACGTCATGGGGTTCATCCTGATGATAATGAAGCTTTTGGTCATTTTAACCTGTCTGAAGAATTTGAACAAATGAACGGGTTATTTAATGGTATTGAAAGTTTGATATGGATTGTTGGCATAGGAACATTGCTGGCTGGTGTTATCGGCATTAGCAATATAATGCTGGTAATTGTAAAAGAACGAACCAGAGAAATAGGAATCAAACGAGCTCTAGGTGCAACACCCGTACAAATAATGTTGCAAATTATAACCGAATCAGTATTTTTAACAACCTTGTCAGGTTATATTGGGCTTGTTGCAGGGGTAGCTATAATAGAAGTCATAAATATGGCTTTAATCAAATTTCAAATAGAAAATGAAATGTTTAAGAATCCTGAGGTGGACTTTAATACAGCTATTATTGCTTTAGTTATACTGATAGTTGCAGGTGCCCTGGCAGGAATAATACCAGCTAACAGAGCTATAAGTATTAAACCTGTTGATGCCTTAAGAGCCGAGGGTTGATGGTGATTATTGTAATTTAGTTATCATTGCTATCTTCTAAAAACAACGTAAAGACAAAAAAGTATACTGATGCAAAAAATAAAATTAAATAACAATGTTACCATTTCACAAATAATACATGGGCATTGGAGATTGGACAAATGGGATTTATCTAAACACCAATTAGCTAACCTAATTAATCAGTGTATAGAAATTGGTATTACAACATTTGACCATGCTGATATTTACGGAAATTACACATGTGAAAATATTTTTGGTGAGGCATTAAAAACAAATAAAAATATTAGAAATAATATTCAAATTATAACAAAATGTGGTGTTAAATTAGCAATGCACAAATTTCCTGATAGAAAAATTAACACATACGATTATAGCTACGATCACATAATTTCTTCAGTTGAAAACTCACTCAGAAATTTTAATACAGATTATATCGACTTACTTTTACTGCATCGTCCGGCACCATTATTAAACCCTAACGAAGTAGCAAAAGCATTTAACCAACTAATAAATACTGGTAAAGTATTAAGTTTTGGAGTCTCTAATTTCACACCTTATGAATTTAGTGTGTTGCAGAAATCTACTGACCATAAGTTGGTTACAAATCAAATAGAACTATCACCATACTGCCTTGAGCACTTTGAAAATCATAACATAGATTTTTTACTAAAGGAACAAATCAGACCCATGGCATGGTCGCCAATCGCAGGAGGAAAAATAATGAACCCTATAGATAAAAAAAGCGATAGAATACATGCAACATTAAAAGAGATTGCAAACGAACTAAACATTAAAAACATCGACACTATAATTTATAGCTGGCTGCTAAAACATCCTGTTGGCATACTTCCAATTGTAGGAAGCGGGAAAATTAGCCGAATAAAAAATGCAGTAGATGCATTAAATATCCAGTTAACAGATGAACAATGGTACAGAATTTATATTGCTTCAACAGGGGTTGATTTACCATAAAAATACCGATGAAAATATTCGGTAATCATAAAAAAACTGAAACATTATAACCATATAATATTGAAAGATAAAACAATGGCTTTGTATAATTAGACATCCCTAAACAATTAATTTTTTAGATATGATTCACGAACTTAAAACATGGACAGATTATTTCACATTAATTGCGAATGGGAAAAAACCTTTTGAGCTTAGAAAAAATGACAGGAAGTTTTTAGTAGGACATAAACTCTTGTTAAGAGAGTATGATAAAAACAAGAAATTATATACTGGCCGAGAACTTCACCGCAGAATCATTTGTGTCCTGCAAGGGGCAGAGGTGGAAGCACTTGGGTTGAAGAAAGGCTTTTGTATAATGGGGTTGGAAGAAATATAGCTTCGGTTAAAATTGAAGAAATTAATACCTCAAAAGTGTATAAACAAGTATTAATTACGAACTATTTAAAAATGATTTAATTAAATTCGCTATATTTTAGTCCTGCTTTTTTATATTAATCAATACTCCACTCAGCACCATCTTTGGTGTCTTTAATCTTTATATTGATTTTCCCAAGCTCATCTCGTATTTTATCAGCGGTAGTCCAATCTTTATTGTGTTTGGCATCCTGTCGAAGTGAGAGAATTGTACCCATTAACTGATCAATAAGTTCATCATCTCCACTATTATCAGCCTCATTTCTTAAGCCTAAAATTTCATACACAAAAACAAAGTACAGGTTCTTTACAAATTCTAAATCAATATCTGAGAGAGTTTCTTTTCCATCATTTACCTGATTAACCAATTTTGATAATTCGAATAAATGTGCAATTGCAATTGGTGTGTTAAAGTCATCATTTATAGCATTGTATAACTTTAATTCAAATTGGCTTACCTCAATTGAAGATTGTTCACTTGGTATAAGTTTTTCTAATAACTCAATAGTATTAAATAGTTTTTGCATTCCCTTTTCAGCTGCCTTTAGTGCCTCATTTGAAAAATCGAGAGTACTACGGTAATGCGCCTGAAGTATAAAAAAACGAATAGTCATAGGGCTATAAGCCTTATCAATAAGTTCATTATTACCACTGAAAAATTCATCAAGTGTTATAAAATTATTTAATGACTTACCCATTTTCTGCCCTGCGATAGTAATCATATTATTGTGCATCCAATATTTTACCGGATCGTGGCCACGCGCAGCATTCGATTGTGCAATTTCTGATTCGTGATGCGGAAACAGCAAGTCCATACCGCCACCATGTATATCAAAAGTTTCACCAAGATATTTAGCACCCATTGCCGAACATTCAAGATGCCATCCGGGGTATCCTTCGCTCCATGGAGAGGGCCAGTGCATTAAATGTTTAGTATCGGTTTTTTTCCACAAGGCGAAATCAAAGCTGTTCTTTTTTTCATCTTGCCCCGACAATGCTCGTGTATTTTCAAGCATGTCTTCAGTTTTACGTCCTGATAATTTCCCGTATTTATAATCTTTGTTATACTTTTCTACATCAAAATAAACCGAACCTTCAGATTCATATCCGTAACCATTTTCCAATATAGTTTTAACAAGTTCAATTTGTTCAATAATATGTCCTGAAGCTGTTGGTTCAATACTTGGATGTAATACATTTAGCTGATCCATATTTTTATGATAGCGATCGGTAAAATGTTTTACAATTTCCATAGGCTCAAGCTTTTCAAGCCTTGCTTTTTTGCCAATTTTATCTTCACCTTCATCGGCATCATTTTCAAGATGTCCGACATCTGTAATATTACGAACATAACGTACTTTATAATCAAGGTGCATCAAATACCTGAAAACAACATCAAATGTTATTGCAGGACGAGCATGACCCAGATGAGCATCTCCATAAACAGTTGGTCCACAAACATACATGCCCACATGTGGTGGTATTATTGGCTCAAATTTTTCTTTTTTACGAGTTAGCGTATTGTATATTTGAAGATTGTTATTCATTATAATAAATTTAAAGATGCAAAATTAGGGAAAAACGTGTAACCTGGTTGAAATCGATTAAAATTAGAGATTCTTCGCCATGCTCAGAATGACAACATAAAATCAAAATAATTAAATGATAGATTTTTGCTCACAGTCTTTCTAAAGTTTCTTTACAAAACATCGTCTACGCTTATGTTGAATATGGTCGTAATTTTTCCAGGTTGTGGCACCTTTAAGGTTGGTTTCGAACATGCCGGTAGTTTCAACATATTTTACTCCGTTTTCAATCATCGAACCTTGTAATTCACTTATTAAAATTGCCGGCAAGCCTAATTTTTGGTAGTGTGGATCAACACCGGTAAGCAGTAAATCCATAACTTCCGGGTTTTTCAGGGCTTTCATAATATGTATAAATCCAAATGGAAATAGTTTACCTTTTGCTTTCTGCATAGCTTTTGATAAGCTGGGCATTCCAACAATAAATGCAACCATTGTACCATCTTTCTTAATAACAGTAATATATTCTGGTTGAAGTACATCTACATATTTTTTAGTTGCACTTTCAATAAGCTTGTCAGAAAAAGGAGCTACATAGGGAAGCTCATCAAAGGCTCGGTTAAGTAGATGAAAAACATCATTGAGATAGAGCTTCATTTCACTTTTTTCTTTAAAGTGAATTACTTCCAGTTTATTTCTTTTCTTTATTATATCCACTAACCTTAGTGCTTTATCAGGAATTTCATCAACTTTAAGCCTGTACTCAACCCAATCATTTTCCTTAATATAGCCACGATCCTCAATTAGTTTTTGCATATATGGATAGTGAAATACTGACGCTATTGATGGCAAATAATTAAATCCTTCGATGAGTAAACCTTGATTATCCAAGTTAGTAAATCCAAGTGGGCCATGAACACCTGCCATCCCTTGCTCCTTGATCCAGTTTTCAGCAGTTTCAAATAACTTTCGACATACATCTTTATCCTCAATAACTTCAAAACGTGTAAAACGACCCATTTTAATACCTGTCTTCTTGTTATAGTCTTTATTAATAATGGCACCTATTCTACCAACACAATTACTATTTTTCCATGCTGTCCAAAATTTTGCGTCACAAAAATCAAACGCAGGATTTGTATCAGGTGTTAAAGCTTTAATTTCATCCTTTTTCATGGGAGGAATCCACATATTATTCCCTTTATACAAATCAAATTGAAAATCAACAAATTCTTTTCGATCCTTTTTTGTTACAACTTCTTTTATTTCAACCATTTAAATATTAGTTTTCCATTTATATGCAAATATACTATATCGCAAGAAAGAATGCCTGTATCAAATCAACTAAATTAAACCCGTATTATGCATTTGAAAATCTGCTAAGGATTAAACTGTTTGATATTAAGGGCAATATTAAACCCCCAAAGCCAGGCTTCAGGGGTTTAATATTAATTAGCTATAAATAAACGAAATAGTAAACTAACGATAAGCTATCCCAAGTTTTTCGCTGATTTTTTCTAACATATCTGCAGCCATTTCTTCCAGTTTGAATTTTGGATTCCATCCCCATTCTTCTCGTGCGGCAGAATCATCCATACTATTAGGCCATGAGGCAGCAATAGCTTCTTTCATTGGGTCAACATCGTATGTCATCTCAAAATCAGGAATATGTTTCTTTATTTCAGCGGCAAGTATTTCCGGATCGTAACTCATAGCTGTTACATTAAATGCATTCCTGTGAATTAATTTCGAGGGGTCGGCCTCCATTAAATCTATAGCAGAATCCAAAGCATCAGGCATATACATCATATCCAAAAATGCGCCTTTTGGTAACGGGCATGTAAATTTCTTGTTTTTGATTGCTTCATAGTAAATCTCCACTGCATAATCTGTTGTTCCACCACCCGGCAATGTGACGGATGAAATGATTCCGGGATATCGTAAACCACGTGTATCAACACCAAAACGTTTAAAATAATAATCGCTCAGTAATTCACCGGCTACTTTAGTAACACCGTACATTGTTGTCGGGCGTTGTATAGTATCCTGTGGGGTGTTATCCATTGGAGTAGATGGGCCAAACGCCCCGATTGAACTTGGGAAAAATACAGCACAACCATGTTCACGAGCAATTTCCAACACATTAAACACACCGTTAACTCCGACATCCCACGCAGATTGAGGCTTTTCTTCAGCTACTGCCGACAGCAAAGCAGCGAGATTATAAATGGTATCTATTTTGTATTTTTTAACAACCTCATTTAACCTTTCTAGGTTGGTAGCATCTACTCTTTCAAGGGGGCCTGAGTTTGCTAATTCTTCAGATGGTTGGGTGCTGCGAAATCCGGCAACTACATGATTATTTCCGTAACGTTTTCTTAATTCCATTGTAAGCTCCGATCCAATTTGACCGACAGAGCCAATAATAAGTATATTTTTCATTTTTATATTTTATGGTATTATTTATTTAACAATTTGTGACAAAAATAATTATTTTTGTACATTAAAAGTTAATTTTTATCATTGAAATTGTTTTTTACAAGTTTATCTTGAAGAATACAGATATACAACTATAAATAAGTAATATAACATCTAAATACATAAACAAAATGTACGGAAAAATTAAAGAACATCTTGCAGCTGAGCTTAAAAACATTGAAGAAGCCGGCTTATTCAAAAGTGAAAGGATTATTACTACTCCACAGGGAGCAGAAATCGGACTTACTACCGGTCAGGAAGTATTAAACTTTTGTGCCAATAACTACCTGGGTTTATCAAATAACCCACGCTTGGTTGAGGCAGCAAAAAAAACCCTTGATTCTCATGGATTTGGAATGTCATCGGTACGCTTTATTTGTGGCACACAAGATATACACAAAACCCTTGAAGCCAAAATCGCCGAATTTTTTGGCACAGAAGACACAATATTGTACGCTGCTGCTTTTGATGCAAATGGTGGTTTATTTGAACCAATTTTAACAGCAGAAGATGCTATTATCTCTGACTCGCTGAATCATGCTTCAATTATTGATGGTGTAAGATTATCCAAAGCTCAACGTTTCCGCTATAAAAATGCTGATATGGAAGACCTGGAGGTACAGCTGAAAAAGGCTTCAGAAACTGCCCGTTTTAAAATTATCGTTACTGACGGTGTGTTTTCGATGGATGGTAATGTTGCCCCTATGGACAAAATTAACGTGCTGGCAAAGAAATATGATGCAATGATTATGATAGACGAATGCCACTCTGCCGGCGTAGTTGGAAAAACAGGTCGTGGAGTTACTGAGTTATTTGATGTCCGTGGTGAGATTGATATCATAACAGGTACTTTAGGAAAAGCTTTTGGTGGGGGTATTGGTGGTTTTACAACCGGTAAAAAGGAGATCATCGAGATATTACGCCAGAAATCGCGTCCATATTTATTTTCAAACTCATTGATTCCGGCAGCAGTTGGAGCAAGTATTGAAATGTATAATATGATGAGCGAGACTAACGAGCTACAAGACAAATTGCACTGGAATTCTGATTATTTCATCAATAAAATGAAAGATGCCGGATTTGATATCAAACCATCAAAATCAGCTATTTGTGCTGTAATGCTATATGATGCAAAACTATCGCAGGATATGGCTGCTCGTTTATTGGAAGAAGGTATTTATGTAATTGGATTCTACTATCCTGTAGTTCCTAAAGGAGAAGCACGTATAAGAGTTCAATTATCAGCGGGACATGAAAAAGCTCACCTTGACAAAGCTGTTGCTGCATTTACTAAGGTAGGTAAAGAATTGGGAGTTATTAAATAAATAATTGCGGGTATTACACTTTAAAGTAATAAGCCATAAGGCCTGGGGTATTAAATTGTCTTCAATGTCTTATGGCTTTTATTTTTTTTCTGTTAGATTTTTTGATTACCATAGTCCGCCTATCAAAAACTATTTTATAATGACCTTTACAGCAAGTGGTAATAAAGTAAAGTTCAAAGGAGAATGACCTAGTGATTCACCATCCGTTTCCAGAAATACTGACCTGGGTGGCATAGCTGTTATTGTAAATTGCTTACCCGTAAACGTTTCAACTTCTTTAATTTTTACAAACGAACCATCATATAGGTTTTTAATATTTCTAAGTACTTTTATCCGAGACACTTTTCTAATTATTGTAACATCAAAAAGACCATCGTCGGATTTAGCAAACGGCAACTGCATCATACCACCACCATTGTAACTACAAAGTCCAACACTCATACTGAATACCTTACCTGATAATATTTGTTCTCCGTTATTTTCAACTTTAATATTATTGTAAGTAAACTGAAACAATCCGGAAATAAGGTTGAACAAATAGGTAAATGTCCCTGTAGCGCCTTTTTGTTTAGCAATGTTAGTTTTTTTTGCAACCAATGCATCAAAACCCATTCCTGCAATATTCATAAAATAATGCGTTTTCTCAGTATTCTTATGAAAGTATGAAACCTTTCCAACATCCTGTATGAAAGTGTTATTACTTTTTATAATTTTTATCTGATCAGCATATTCACTTGGCATACCGTACATTCTGCCCCAGTCGTTACCGAGTCCAACTGTAATAACTCCCATGGTTATATCAGTTGTCTTAAATCTGTCTTGCTGGAAAATCCCGTTTAATACTTCATTAAGTGTTCCATCACCACCCACAACAAGAATATTTAAGTAACCCACATCCTGAATAGCCTTTTTAACCAACTCAGTTGCATGATATTGATATTCGGTGAAAACACTCTCTATATTAATGTTTTCGGCCTTTAGTAATTTTCTTATCTCAGGCCAATCAGATTGAGCCTTCTTTCCTCCGGCATGTGGGTTTACCACTACATACCAGCTTTTGTTTACATCTTTCTTCAAATATGAAATTTGATTATTAAAAACGATAAAAATAAGAAAAAGTTTGAGAAATAATAATAGTAATTAGAATTAAAACTGATTCTGTGTTTTATTTTGCAACTTTTTACAGCACTAACCATAATCTTTAAAAGAACTAAAAATTATTTTTAATTTATTTCTAATTCGTGAAAACAAATTTATTTTAACATTTTTAGGATATACATTATTATATTCTTTTCCCAGTTGTAAATATTCAGAATAATAAGTCCGGGCAGTTAATCCCCATTTTAGCAAAAAAGTATTACTTCCTTTATTTTTCTTAACTCTGCCTGTTGATTTTTCACCAAAATGATAAACCATGCTTTTTCCTACACCATACATTATCCTAATCCCAGCTTGCCAAAGCTTCATTGAAAAATCAGGGTCGGAATACATTCCGGGAGAAAACTCGATACTAAAACCTCCTACTAAATCCCACATGTTTTTATGAACAACATTTGGTGGCCATGATGCTCCACGCCAGTTCTTTTTAATCAAATTAACATGCTCTTGCAATAGTTCTTTTTCATTAAAGGTTTCTACAGAATCACCAAAATCTTTAATTAAAGCTACATAGTTTGGATTTGTATTGCTACGAGGTTCTATCAATGTTGATGAAAGAAAAAAGTTGTCAGTCCCAATTTTTTGAATCTCATTATAAAGTTCCTTGTCCCAATTCGGACAGGCATACATATCATCGTTCATGTAAACAATATAATTAGTGCTTACATAGGGTCGGCATGCATTTACTGCATAACAAACACCCAGATTTACTTCTGAATGAATATAGTCAATATCGTCGTGTTTCTCAAGCCATGCAAGTGTCCCATCTGCACCTTCGTTTACCGCAATAATAATTTGATTATTGTATATTGAATTTTTCCTTAGGCTATAAATACAAAGTATTAAATATTCAAGATTATTCCATGTTGGAATAATAATGGAGAATTTTTCTCTTTTAGCAGACCTTATGTTAGATGTTATTTTCAAATATGAATGATTAAATTATTATTGCATAATTTTATTAACTGTATATATTAAACTTGCTTTCCTTTAATCATTTTCCTGAGTTTATAATACTTCATATAAGTTGCCATTGCTGATATATAGCAAATTCTCAATCCTGTTACCCCATCCATAAATCCTAACAAGAAAACATAATCCCTTATAAATTTCACAACAGGGCTAATCCATAGTTTCAATAAATAAGCTTTTTTTCCATTGTCAAAATACGCTTTTGCGGCTATATCGGTGAACTTTTCAACTTGTTTATAATGATCGTCAATGGTATAGTAGGAGAAATGTAATAAATCGCCCTGAAGGTGCTTAACATTTTCTTTTTGCGCAAATTTAAATTCATCATGTGGATTTATTCCTCCCCACTTACCAAGTTTATGATTAAAAAGCCTAAGTTTTCTATCAGGGTACCACCCACAATGCCTAACCCACTTGCCACAATAATTTGTTAGGCGATTCATCGTATATCCTTGTGTAGAAAAATTATTTTTTACTTCTAACAAACTATTTTTTAACTCATCAGAAAGTGCTTCATCGGCATCCAGTGATAGTACATGTTCATTTTCAGCAAATTTCAAAGCATAATTCTTCTGCTCAATATATCCCAGAAATTTTTGTTTAACAAATTGCACTCCCAGTTCAGCACAAATCTGCTCTGTGCGATCAGTTGATAATGAATCAACTACAATGATTTCATCTGCAATTGGCATAACCGATTCCAGGCATCTGCGAATATTGCGTTCCTCATTATAAGTAATAATTACAACCGATATTTTTTCCATACGAGTAGCCAAAGATATAAGAACTATTACAATAAATTCCTGTTTGGATGTCAATCTTTAACTATTTTTGACATCCAATTTAAAAGAAATGCACTTACACGAAATACTAATCTTTGGGGGATTTTTGCTCTTTATTATATTCATGCTATTTATCGACATTGGTATCTTTAACAAAGAAGCTAAGGAAGTGAGTTTTAAAAGTGCTCTTTACTGGACAATTGGATGGGTGTCGCTTTCGCTGATTTTTTGGGGAATAATTTACTTGTTTGGTAATAAAATTCATGACCCACAAAACCTGGGTGAGTTAATCGCTCTAATTGAAAAATACAAGCATTCAATTATAATCACTGATAATTTTGATGAACTCATTGTAATATACAAGCATAATCTTGCCCTTGAATATATTACTGGTTACTTAATTGAATATGCACTTTCGGTGGATAACATTTTTGTTATATTAATGATCTTTTATTCTTTTGGAATCGAAAAAAAATATTATCACAAGGTATTATTTTGGGGGATATTGGGTGCAATAATCATGCGGTTCTTATTTATTTTCGTTAGTGCTGCATTAATTCAACAGTTTGCATGGGTATTATATTTATTTGGTGGATTACTGGTTTTTACCGGAACAAAAATGTTCATCGATCGAAATAAAAAAGAAACTATTGATACTGGTAATCATAAAATTGTAGTGTTTGCATCCAAACTTTTTAAAGTTGACAAAAAATACAATGGATCTTCATTCTTCATAAAAAAAGATGGTCGTACATATATAACAACATTGTTTATTGTATTACTTGTAATTGAGTTCACCGATGTCATATTTGCTGTAGATTCTGTTCCGGCAATTTTTTCAATAACACAGGATCCGTATATTGTTTATTTCTCAAATATTTTTGCGATTATCGGTTTACGATCTTTATTCTTTTTGGTGGAGAATTTGGTAGAAAAATTTAGTTATTTGAAAATAGGATTATCGGTTTTGTTAGTATTTATTGGTGTTAAAATGCTGATCCATGATTATTATCAGATAGCTACAATGCATTCGTTAGTAATTGTACTGGGGATACTGGTAATAAGCATAGTTATTTCGTTATTATTTCCTAAACGTCAATATTAAATTTCGTATTTAAAACTCTCTTGTATATTTGCAGCCAAGAACCACTATGTGTTTGGGGTTGATAAAACTTATATAAACTATGAAACGAGTCCTTATTGCAACAGGAGGTGGCGACTGCCCCGGGTTAAACGCAGTTATCAGAGCAATTGTTCATCGTGCTTCTCAAGAACCCGATTGGGAGGTATTAGGAAGTATTCAGGCATTTAATGGGGTACTTAGGGAGCCACAGGAAATTATTGAACTGGACAATAAAAAAGTTGCAGGAATTCATTTTCAGGGGGGAACAATACTAGAAACCACTAACAAAGGCGGTCCTTTTGCCTGGCCTGTTAAAAACAATGAGGGAATTTGGTCAACTGTAGACAGATCAGATGAAATGATTCGTCGACTAAGACACATGAATATCGATGCCGTTATAAATATTGGTGGCGACGGCTCCCAGTCCATTTCACAACGACTGTTTGAAAAAGGGCTAAATATAATTGGTGTTCCAAAAACCATTGATAACGATTTAAGTAGCACGGATACAACCTTTGGATTTCAAACCGCCGTACAAATTGCAACTGAAGCCGTTGATAAACTTGTTACAACAGCAGCTAGCCATAACCGTGTATTTGTATTAGAAGTAATGGGACGAAATGCGGGCTGGATTGCCCTAAATGCTGCCGTAGCAGGTGGTGCTGAGGTATGCCTTGTTCCGGAAATTCCATATGATATAAAACTTGTTAAGAACGCTCTTGAAAAAAGATTCCACAAAGACAGAGGGTTTGCTGTGGTGGTAATTTCAGAAGGAGCATATCCTGAAGATGGTGAAATTGTATTTAAAGAAAATTACGAAATAGGTTACGAAAATATTAAGCTTGGGGGAGTTTCACGGCAATTTATTAGTCAACTTAAAGAAGCTGGTTTTAAGCATGATATGCGTGAAACAATACTAGGACATTTACAACGAGGTGGTATTCCCATTGCTTACGACAGGGTTCTTTCGGCACAAATGGGCGTTAAAGCAATGGAAATGGCAATTGCTGGTGATTATGGGAAAATGGTTTCATATAAACATCCTGAATTTGTTGCGGTAACCTTAAAAGAGGCTGTTGCAAAAGCAAATCTTATTACAAAAGATAATGCATTAGTTAGTACTGCCAAAGGCCTTGGAATTTGTCTGGGATATTAGAAATTTTAAAATTGATTATTGGAATTTAAGAATACAACAAGCCCCCATATTTTTGAATTAACCCGTTTTCTCGTGAATTGAATAGTTTATATCTTTTAAAAAACCGGAAATCGATTTTGACATCAATCCCCGGTTTACCGCATCTTTGGCCGTAGCCTCTGTTTTGGCAGCAACTTATTTTATTACGGATGTTTACTCTGTTTCGTGCCCATAGGCTCTCCGCTTTTCTTCAGGCTTTACTGCTATTCCTTTCGGTTTGGCAGCTTTGCCGGGCTCTGCTCCCGTTATGAACCTCTGCCTTGCGGCGTCTTTTCTTTTCGGGGCTTACGGGTTTCCGCTTGCGCTTCTCCCAGTAGTCATAGTATAAGTCTTTCGACTTATAAGTCCTAGGTTTGTCCTTTGCTTCCTTCGGTTGCCCGATCTCTGCTCTGGCTTCCCCTCGGCTAAAGGTCAGTGTTGCTTACGCACCACATTTCCTTACCTGACTTGAGCCCACCCTTTATTTTCAGTTGCAGGCACAAATATAAGCAATCTGCAATATTTTGTCAAGTAAAATAAACAATTATTAACCAACATTATACTAACACCTATTATTAACAATTGTTTGTAATTGTTTTAAGTCAATAGTTCAGCAATCACTTTAGGGAAATGTTCATGTTCTAACAAATGAATTTTTGTAGCAAGACTATCGGGAGTTTCGTTATTATCAATTTTAACCTCTGCCTGAAAGATTATTTGTCCTTTATCGTAGTATTTGTTTACTTTATGTATTGTTATACCGGATGTGGAGTCCCCTGCCTTTATAACAGCATCATGGACTCTTGCACCATACATCCCTTTACCTCCATATGCAGGTAATAATGCCGGATGAATGTTAACTATTCTATTTTCATAAGTAATAAGTATATCTTCTGGTACCAACCATAAAAAACCGGCAAGTACAATTAGGTCGGTATTATATTGGGTAAGAATATCCAGAACTTTATTTGAATTATAAAAATCATCTCGATTAAAAACATAAACATCAACAAACAGTGAATTAGCTCTACTAATAACCCCTGCATCACTATTATTGGTGAGAACAATATTAACCTGAGCTATTTCACTATCCTCAAAATATTTAATAATACGCTTAGCATTTGTGCCATTACCTGAAGCCAAAATTGCAATATTCTTCATATTGTAAATCATTAAACAATACCTTGAAAAATTATTATTCTATACCCGTATTATAAGAACGCTGACTACATGTGTGTTTTGCGATATAGAAAAATCTCGCGGTATTAACTATCATTTTATACGCCACTAAATTAGTGTAAATTACAATGTATTCTTACAGCTAGATACTGTATCTTTTTACTATAAATAGATGGGTTTATCTTCTAAGTTTTTTAACTAAGTTTTTTACTACAATTTCATAATTTTCAGCTTTATACTAAAAAAAAAATATTTTTTTGCTTTTTATTGCATTAATACCGTTCTTTGCATCTAGTTTAACCAAAAAATATACAAATGTCAGATGTACGTTCAAAAGTAGTAAGCATTATTGTTGATAAGCTTGGAGTAGAAGAAAGCGAAGTAACTAACGAGGCAAGCTTCACCAATGATCTTGGTGCAGATTCTCTTGATACTGTTGAATTAATTATGGAATTTGAAAAAGAATTCAATTTATCAATTCCTGATGAAGAAGCTGAGAAAATCGAAACAGTAGGTAATGCTGTTTCTTACATAGAAAAACACCAATAGAAAACAATTTTATGGAGTTAAAGCGAGTTGTAATAACAGGACTTGGAGCAATAACTCCCATTGGCAAAAATGTAACTGATTATTGGGCTGCTTTGCTTACAGGAGTGAGTGGAGCCGCACCAATAACAAGCTTTGACACGACCAAATTTAAATCTAAATTTGCCTGCAATGTTAAAGACTTTGATGTCAAGGAGTATTTTGACCGAAAAGAAGCACGCAAATACGATCGTTATGCTCAGTTTGGTATTATTGCAGCAAATGAAGCAATTACCGACTCTGGGTTATTAGACGATGCGGGAGTTGACCGCAATCGTATAGGCGTTATATGGGCTTCTGGTATTGGCGGATTGAGCACATTTCATCAGTCGGTTAAAGAACATACATTGGGTGACGGTACTCCTAGATTTAACCCGTTTTTTATTCCTAAAATGATAGCGGATATTGCCGCAGGTCATATTTCAATTAAATATGGTTTCAGAGGGCCAAATTTTGCAACTGTTAGTGCATGCGCATCATCGGCCAATGCTCTTTCGGATGCATATAACTACATTCGTTTAGATAAAGCTGTAGCCTTTGTAACCGGAGGTTCGGAAGCGGCCATCACCGAAAGTGGTATTGGGGGCTTTAATGCTATGCATGCCATATCAACGCGTAACGACGACCCCAAAACAGGATCTCGTCCATTTGATAAAGATCGTGATGGTTTTGTAATTGGTGAAGGTGGAGGTGGTCTTGTTTTCGAAGAACTAGAACATGCTTTAGCCAGAGGTGCAAAAATTTACGGCGAAGTAGCAGGGGCTGGTTTATCAGGTGATGCATATCATATGACAACTCCACACCCTGAAGGATTGGGAGCTCAAATATGTATGAAAGCAGCAATTGATGATGCAGGACTTCAGCTTGAAGATATTGATCATATTAATACTCATGGAACATCAACACCTGCGGGCGATATTGTAGAACCTAAAGCGATCATCAACCTTTTTGGCGATCATGCATATAAGATAAATATTAATTCTACTAAATCGATGACGGGCCATTTACTTGGTGGCGCCGGTGCTGTGGAAGCGATATCAACTATGTTATCGGTTAAGAATGATATAATTCCACCTACAATAAATCATTTTACCGATGATCCTGAAATTGACAATAACCTCAATTTCACATTTCATAAAGCTCAAAAACATGTTGTTAACTATGGCTTAACAAATACTTTCGGATTTGGAGGACATAATGCTTCGCTTATTTTTAAGAAGTTTATAAAATAAAACTTCCCGATTTGCTTATCTGTAATAAACTACGATTCTATTTTTCTTCTGATAAAAAACTTCATCAGTCAATAAAGAATCTTTTTGGTTATTATCCCACAAATATACATTTATACAAACTTGCTCTTCGTCATAAATCAGCCACCACAAAAAAAGTTAATGGCATACGATTAAATAACGAAAGGCTTGAATATCTTGGTGATGCAATACTAAGTGCTGTTATAGCTGATTATTTATTTAAAACATTCCCATATGAAAATGAGGGTTTTTTAACTGAAATGCGATCGAAAATAGTGAGCAGGGTATCACTTAACAAGCTTTCCTTAAAACTAGGTTTAAATCAATTGATTAGATCAGGAACCGAGCCATCAGCAAAAGCTAAATCGGCAGGAGGTGACGCTTTTGAAGCCCTTATCGGAGCATTATATATTGATAAAAATTACAACTTCACCCGAAAAATTATTATTAACAGAATCGTAAATGTTCATTTCGATATTGAACAACTTATAGTTTCAGAAATAAGCTATAAAAGCAAATTAAATGAATGGGCACAAAAAGAAAAAAGAAGCATTCTTTTTAAAGTTGTAGAAGAAATTGGTGAAAAACACAAAAAGCAATATCTTGTAGCTGTTGAAATCGACAATAAAATAATTTCGAAGTCACAAGACTATTCAATCAAAGGGGCTGAAAATCTTGCTGCTGAAAAAGCATGGATGATATTACAAGACAAAAATGAATCATCCAATTTTTAAACACTAATATCATTCCTTATTCATTGGCAAGTCAATACCCATTCCACGTTTACTATCCTCCCTTTTTAGCAGAATCGCAAATGCTAGTCCCAATAAACCTAAAGTTCCAAACATTAAAATTGTTGGAAAATAATCTAACGTTAGCGGATCTCCCGGATTAGTGTAATCTAACAAAGCTCCTGCCGCAATAGGTATTGCAAAAAGCCCCAAATTTTGTATTGAATACATTAATCCATATGCGGTTCCCATCTGTTTATAATCAACAAGTTTAACCAATGATGGCCACATAGCTGCCGGTATGAGTGAAAATGCAATACCCAGTAATATCATGGGTAAATATGGGTAAATTCCTGTAAAAGCAAATGTAGCATATACAACAACCAACACCAGTGATCCAAAAATCATTGCGGTAGCAGCTCTCCCATATTTATCAATTATAAATCCAAAAAACGGAGTAAATATCAATGTGCCCAAAGGAAGTAATGAGGCAATTTGACCACTTTGCTCATAACTCATACCAAATTTGTGAAAGAAAAAATCGGGGGCAAAAGCCATAAATGGAAATACCGCAGAATAAAATGTAACACATAATAGAGCAATATAAATAAACGTTCTGTTATTCAGTATTCTATAAATATCAGATAGTGCAAATTTATCCTTTTCGGAGTCTTCTTTTATTATTTCTGTTTGTGAATTTAATTTTGCGTCGAACAATATATAAATTATCATTGCAAGCAAACCCATTCCTACTAGTACAGCTGCCAACCATATTGCCGTACTAAGATGCTCTCCTCCGTCGGCAATTACCGGGGACAATTGTAATGCAGCAAATGTTCCAAGGCGGCCAAAGCCTACCTTCAGCCCAAATGCCAAGGCAAGGTCTTTTCCTCGAAACCATTTTACAAGAATCTTGCTAACAACAACTATACTGGTTTCGGCACCAAGCCCGTAAAAAAACCTCCCAATAAGCATCGTTTTAAGTTCGGGTGAGTAATCTGGTAAAAAAGACTGCATAAAACCATAGCCAAAACCACCCTCTCTAAATATTTCTGACCCGCCATAAGCTGTAATAAAAGCACCAATAGTCATAAAAAACACAAAGATAAAGCCTGTTCGGCGGATACCAATCTTATCAAGAATTACCCCACCAATTACGGCCATCAACAAAAAAGTATTGGGTATAGAATAGAATGCAACAAATAATCCATATTGTGTGTTTGTGAAACCAAATTCTCTGGACATTAGGTCTTTAAGTGTCGAGAAAGCATCATAAAAATAATAGTTTACCGAAAGTATAAACCCAACTAATAATAATATACCCCAGCGTGCAATTGCATATTCATTTAAAGCTTTTCTTACTTGTTCCATATTGAATTTATATATCGATAAAAATACGATCTCTCGTTAAATAATTAAGTTTTTTAAAATTATTATTAGCTAAACTATATTTGAAAAATTGGATAATTTAAAATTTATCTGTTTGAATAAAATCAGGCTAAAATAATAAACTATTGGTGCTGATATTATCCCTGCAAATACATCAACAACATAATGGGCTTTAATATAAACGGTAGCAAAAAGTATGAGTATGAATAATGGAATAATTACCCAAAAAAGCCACCTAATATTACAGTAACTAATATAAAGAAATATAACTACTAACCCTACATGTGAGCTGGGAAAAGCTCCGGTTGGATGTTCGCCATAAAATTGAACTAACTTAACTGCACGACTAAAAACTCCTGAATCAGCAACCTCTGAAAATGGTGGACTAAAATAGTATTGAGGACCAACCACAGGAAAAACAATAAAAACAAGATAATTTATAAAGAGAAAAGTTATAACCAGAAAAATAACTTTCTCAACCATGTCAGGTTTATAAATAAAAAAAATAAGGCTTATACCAAAGGTTAATAAATAATAGGAGAAATATCCAAAATGCAATATTTCACTAAACCAATATTGAGGAAACTTAATAGAAAATTCCAGGCTTGGCTGAAACCCAAATAATGCCTCTTCCCAGTTATATATTATGGGATCCAGGTTATTAGAAAATATAATGTGATTTATTAACGCCGTTTCTCCATAAAAATAAGATAGCATTAAAATAGGGTAAAATAAATGAATAAAATTAATCCAATTATTATTCCAGGTTCTTTGTAAATAAATCACTGCCCATACAAACAAAACAACTAATAATCGAATTAGCATAGGAATAACAAATAATTCAGATAATCCACCAAAAACTAACATGTACATAGCAGTTATTACCATGTACAAAACAGTAATTACATCAGTAGTTTTGATACTATTTGTAAAACTAGAGCCAGCCATTTTTCTTGTACCAATTAATAGTTTCTATAATTCCATTATTCAAATTATACTTTGCAGAAAATCCCAACTCATTTTTAATTTTAGAATTATCACACAACCAGTTCAGTTGTTTCATTTCATTTACTTTATCGCAATTCAGTATTGGTGCAGTGCCCGTAAACCATCCAATTATTTCATTAAAAAAAGCAATTATACAAACACCCCAGGAGGGAAACACAATAGATTTCGTTTTCTTATTTAATACTAAACTTATGATTTGATTAACATTTTTGGCTGAATAAGTATTTCCATCAGAAATATTATACGACTCTTGGGAAATAATACTATCACTCAACTTAAGCAAAACCTTTGCTAAATCCTTAACATAAATAAAACTTAACATTTGTTTTCGGGAACCAACATATAACTCAAACCCATTATTTACTGTTTTTATCATATTAAAAAAATTCTTTTCGCGCGGGCCATATATTATAGTTGGTCTTATAATAATCCACGGTAATTTTTGCTGAGACATTATAAATTGTTCTGCCTTCAGTTTACTTTTACCATAATGAGTTACCGGTAGTGGATTGTCATCCTCACAAATTGGGCTGAAAGTAAAAGGATTACCAGGTCCCAATGCCGCTATACTGCTTGTAAAAATAAATTTAGGAAGTGGTCCTGACATGCCGGTCAAAGCAACTATTAAATTTTTAGTTAGCTCATAGTTTACTTCATAATAATCGGAAGCCTTTAAACTTTGGGTTATCCCTGCATTATGTATAACAACATCAATAGCACCATATTCCTCAACAACACTAAAAAGCTCTATTACAAGCTTCTCAGGCTTTGATAAACTAAGAAATACAATTGGAATATTTAGTTTTTTTAACCAGCTAATATTACTACTTCTTCGTGCTGAAGCAATAACCTTTAAACCATTCTCCACAGCTTGTTCAACAAAGTGGCGCCCTAAAAATCCTGTTGCTCCGGTAATAAATATTGTTTTCACCTATCCATTATTAAAATTATGCTGATAAATACGATATTTTTTATAAACTTTTGCTCCAACATTTTTTAATGCGCGATTCATCATCAGGTTGTTTTCCAAAATCCAACTCCCTTCAGCTTCTTCGTAACCCATTTTTTTGGCTCCTTCAAAACATTTTGCATATAGACATGCATCTATTCCCGTTTTACGATACTTTTCTATCAATCCAAGAGTAAGTACCCTAACACTTTTTACTCTTTTTTTAAAGCCTATCAATCTGAAGATGTTAAACGGGAGCAGTCTCCCATTCCTTATCTTAATTGTAATCTCATTAATATTTGGTAAGCATGCAACAAAAGCGATTGGTTCTCCTTTTTCCTCAACAATATAAACCAAATCAGGAGTAGTTACCATTTTAAGTTCCTTCACCATCTTTTCAAATTCGTCTTCTGTCATTGGTATAAAACCCCAGTTTTTCTCCCATGCCTTATTATAAATATACCTGAGTTTTTGAGCTTCAGTTTTGATATCATTAAAGTTGACTTTACGTATGAGAATATATTTTTTTGCAAGTCTAGCCTCAATATTTTTTGCCAAATCAAGCATTTTCTTAGGAACTTCATCTCTAATTAAATGGTAGGATAGCAAGTCTATCTTTTTTGTAAACCCATAATTATCAGTCAAAGTTTGGTAGTAATCTTTATTATGAATCATCATTATGTATGGTGGAGTGTCAAATCCATCAATTAAAGTTCCGCATTGGTCGTTAGTTGAAGGGTTCATTGGTCCGTAAACTCCATCAACGCCTTTATTCTTAAGCCAATTCAATGCACTATTAAATAGAGCGTCTGCTACTTTTTGGTCATCAATGCACTCGAAAAATCCAAAGAACCCGTAATTTTCATTCCAATGCTCAACATATTTAGCATTAATAATCGCAGCAATGCGTCCAACAACCTCTCCTTTTTCATCAATAGCTATAAAATACTCAGCTTCTGAATGTTGAAAAAACGGATTCTTCTTTCTGTTTAATATATCACGTTGAGCAATTCGTAGCTCAGGTACATAGTTACTATCTTTTCTATAAAGATTGTATGGAAATCCTATGAATTTATTTGTTAAACGACGGCCTGTAACTACCCTAATACTTACCATAGATGGTGTTTTATAAAAAGATCAAATATATTCAAAATTAGTTGACAACAACTTTTTTGGAATCCTAAGTTAGTTATGCTACACCAAATATTTTTATCCTTTATCCCCATTCATACAGAATAACTAATTTAGACGTTATAAATAATAACACTTCTTGTCATGAAAAAATTATTCAAATCCCCCATTTATTTATTAGCATTTGCTGCTTTAATATCTTCCACTTTTGCACAGCAGCAAACAGACACAATAACAGAAAAAGCCATCCCCATTTTTGAAAATGGAGAAGCTCAAATTGTTGAAGCTTTCAGTGATAGTGAAAAATGGATAAGACATGACTTATGGGTTGAAACAGATTTTGATACCGATGGTGATGGTAAACTCGACAGAATGCATGTGGATGTTACCAGACCATACCAAACTGACACAGACAGTCTTAAACTCCCAATTGTTTATATTTCAAGCCCATATTTCGCAGGAGTTGCTCCCGATGTAGATGGTGGATTTTGGGATGTTAAACATGAGCTTGGAGAACCTGCTCCTCATGAAAGGGTACATGCAGATGTTACCCGCACCGGAGAAAGACCCATAATCTCAAATTCACATATTAAAACATGGGTTCCAAGAGGATATATTGTTGTTCATTCATCCTCACCTGGTACAGGACTTTCTCAGGGGTCACCAACAGTAGGCGGAGACAATGAAAGTCTTGCTCCAAAGGCTGTTATTGATTGGTTATGTGGAAGAATACCGGGCTACACAACACCTGATGGTGATGAAACGGTTGAGGCTTTCTGGTCGACAGGTAAAGTTGGCATGACAGGAACTTCCTATAATGGAACAATCCCGGTAGCAGCAGCAACAACCGGTGTTGAAGGTCTTGAGGCAATTATTCCAATTGCACCCAATACTTCATACTATCACTATTACAGATCGAATGGGTTGGTAAGATCTCCCGGTGGTTATCTGGGTGAAGATGTGGATGTGCTTTACGATTTCATCCATAGTGGAGATGAATCAAAAAGAGCATATAATAATGCTACTGTACGCGACACCGAAATGAAAAATGGAATGGATAGAATAACCGGAGACTACAATAATTTTTGGGCAGGTCGTGATTATCTAAATGATATGGAACCCTTTAAGGCTGCTCTTCTTATGTCGCATGGTTTTAACGATTGGAATGTGATGCCTGAGCACAGTTACAGAATATGGAAGTATGCAAAAGACAAAGGTGTTCCTGTTCAACTATATTATCATCAATACGGACATGGAGGGCCACCTCCTATGACTATGATGAATCGTTGGTTTACCCGTTATTTACATGGTGTAGAAAATGGTGTAGAAAACGATCCTCCCGTATGGATAGTTCGTGAAAATGACAAAATGGATGAACCTACTTCCTATGACGCATATCCAAACTCTGACGCATCATCTGTAACATTATATCTTGGTTCAGGAGCTCCTGAAAGAGGTAGTTTGAGCACCATGGCTCCAACAAATCAGGGGTCAGAAACGTTGATTGATAATTATTCGTTTGATGGTTCAGCATTGGCAAAAGCTGAAATTACTGAACATCGCCTGATTTATGTTACACCAAAGCTTACTGAAGACATCCATATTTCAGGAATTTCAACAGTTACAGTAAGGCTGGCAAGCAGCAAACCTGCAGTGAATCTTTCAGTATGGTTAGTATCATTGCCATGGAATGAAAGCAGGAGAGCCAAGATTACAGATAATATTATTACTCGTGGTTGGGCTGATCCACAAAATTATAAGTCATTAAATAAAAGCAAGCCCCTGAAACCTGGCAAATTCTATGAAGTTACTTTCGATCTAATGCCGGATGACCAAATTATTCCAGCAAGACAGCAAATTGGGTTATTGATATTTTCAAGTGATAGAGAGTTTACGCTTTGGCCAGAACCAGGAACAGAACTAACTATTGATCTTGACGGAACCTCTTTAACATTACCAATTGTGGGTGGTGCTGAAGCTTTTGAATTGGCTATTAAAAAAATAACCAACTAAAAATAAATTAATAAGTAACTGGATAATAATTTTACCAATGTTGATTTAACATAAACAAATCCTCACTTTAACAAAAACGGCTGTGAAAACTATACTTTCTCTTTTAATTCTTATTTTCAGTTTTTGCTTTTTAAATGCACAAACTTATGAATTAACAAGCCCTGATAATAACATAATTTTAAAAGTTAATATAGTTGATAATATCTCATTTAGTGTTGATTACAAAAACATTCCCGTTATTGAAAATAGTACTGTTGAACTAAAATTGGATGGCTTACCCTCATTCGGAATATCACCAAAAATTAAAAAGAAAACAGAATCACAAATTAGCCATGTATTAACGCCAGCTGTTGCCCAAAAATCATCTTATATTAAAGATGAATACAAACAGCTTTCCATTTTCTTCCATGGAAACTATCAATTAACATTTAGGGCATATAATGACGGAGTGGCATATCGATTTAGTACCTCACTCAAGAATGATGTTATAGTAGTTAATGAATCATTTAACCTCAATTTTTCTGATGAGACATTCTGTTTATTTCCTGAAGAACAATCACTTGTTTCACATTATGAAAGGCTTTATATATCAACTATGTTGGATACCCTTAAAGAATCAAGTTTTTGCTCATTACCAGTTTTAACTGAAGTAAAAAATATTAACATCCTTTTTACAGAAGCAGATGTGTTTGATTATCCGGGTATGTTTATGTATGGAACAAAAAGAGATGCTCTGGCAGCAGGGTTTCCAAAATTTGTATCCGAAGCAAATCCCAAGTCAGGGTCTGATAGAAATCAAGTGCTTACTTCTGAAAACTATATTGCAAGCACTTCGGGCACAAGAAACTATCCTTGGAGAGTAATGATAATAACTAACCAGGATGAAAAACTTATTGAAAGTAACCTTGTGTATCAACTATCACGTCCATCAAAAATTAAAAATGTCGACTGGATAATACCGGGCAAAGTAGCATGGGACTGGTATAATGCAAACAACATATACGGAGTGAATTTTACGGCTGGTATAAATACTGATACATATAAATATTATATCGATTTTGCATCAAAATATGGTATTGAATATGTTATTCTTGATGAAGGATGGAGCAAGAGCACAATCAATATTAAAGAATGTAATCCGGATATTAATGTTAAAGAACTTATTGAGTATGGCAAAGAAAAAAATGTTGGGATTATATTTTGGGTATTGTGGGAGCCTCTGGATAATGACATAAATATACTGGAATTATACAGCAGTTGGGGAGTCAAAGGCGTTAAGGTTGATTTTATGCAACGCGCTGATCAGTATATGGTTAACTACTATGAGCGCATAGCTAAGAAAGCTGCTGAAAATAAATTAATAGTTGATTTTCATGGTTCATTTAAGCCCTCAGGATTAAGAAGAGCTTACCCTAATGTTATTACTTATGAGGGTGTAAAGGGAAATGAAAATAATAAGTGGAGCCATATTATTACCCCTGAGCACAACGTTACTTTGCCGTTTACCAGAATGGTTGCAGGACCCATGGATTATACTCCGGGAGCAATGGTAAATGCCTCCGCTAACAACCACAAAATCTCATTTAATAGACCCATGAGCCTGGGAACAAGATGTCATCAGGTTGCAATGTATGTAGTTTATGAAAGTCCTTTGCAGATGCTTTGTGAATCACCAAGCACTTATTATAAAGAAGAAGAAACTATAAAATTCATTTCGAAAATCCCTACTGTGTGGGATGAAACAATAGTGCTAGAAGCAAAAGTGGCTGATTATGTTTTGATTGCTCGTAAGAAAGATAATATCTGGTACATTGGTGCTATGACTGACTGGACTCCCAGAGAATTGGAAATTGATTTTTCTTTCCTTGATGAGGGTTCGTACAATATGGAAATAATACGTGACGGGGAAAACACAGATCGTTATGCACAAGATTACATTTACGAGACTATTGAAATTAACGATACTTCCCTGCTAAAAATAAAACTGGCTTCGGGTGGTGGATGGGCAGCTATCATTTCTAAAAAATAACTACTGCTAAGATGACAAAAAACATAAAGGTAATCACCCTGTTTTTAATAATATATCTTCTTGCTTCCTGCAACTATCAAAAAAAATCAAATGATAAAACTAGATGGATAATCTCAGCACCTGCCGGAAGCGAATTTACTAAGATCGACAAATTAGAAAAAACAGTAATTCCTAATGGAAGGTATATTACACCTGCCGGGAAAAGTATTGTAACTGCACCGCATCCATATGGGCTAACCTTAAGTCCTGATGGCAATATTGCAATTACAGCCAACTCCGGAACCAATCCGTTATCAATTACAATTGTTCGTAATATTCTTACTAAGAATCCTGAAATACAACAAATACCCCCCGGTCCATCTACTGACAAAGGGGTATTGGCATCAGTGTTTATGGGATTGGCAATATCTCCTAACAATCAAACAGTATATGTTGCCGGAGGCCAAGAGAATAAGATATATATGTTCAATATTAACTCAGGAGAAAAAACAGACTCTATTGATTGTTCTTATGTAAGTGAAAATACAAATTACTCACATGGATATATTGGAGATCTGAAATTATCTAACGATGGAAAAACGCTATATGCTGTAGATCAGATTGGATTCAGAATAGTCATTATTGACACCGAGACCCGAACTCTAAAAAGTTCTATTCCTGTAGGAAGATATCCATTTGGGATTTGTCTTTCTCCTGATGAAAAAAAGGCTTATGTGGCTAATGTGGGAATGTTTGAATATGGTCTCATAAAAGATGGGTCTGAAGATAGTTCACAGGTTAAACCCATTGATTATCCTGCTTTTGCTTATGGTTCAAAAGAGATGGTAGAGGGAATAGAAAATGACACAATATCAATTCCCGGCTTAGGTGACCTAAATGCTATTGAAGCTTTTTCAGTATTTGCAATTGACTTGAAAGATACTACAAATCCTGGTGTTATTGCTAAAATTAAAACCGGTCATTTGGTTGGCGCAATAATAGAAGGTATTCCGGCAGTTGGTGGCTCAAGTCCTAACTCCATTGTTGCAACCAACAAATTTGTATTCGTTAGCAACGGAAACAATGATAATATATCGGTCATTTCGATAGAAAAGGATACTGTAGTCAATACTATATATCTCAAGCCTGATGCCAGAATAAAACACCTTCGGGGAGTTATCCCCTTTGGTTTAGCCTTAAGTCCCAATCAAAAACGATTGTACGTTGCTGAATCAGGAATTAATGCCGTAGCAGTTATTGATGCCGTGACTTTAAAAGTCTTGGGACATATTCCAACAGGATGGTTTCCTTCAAAAGTTGAGGTAAGTAATGACGGGAAAAAATTAATTATCGCTAATGCCAAAGGTTATGGAAGCGGCCCCAATGGAGGAGCTACCTTTAACCGGGGATCAGAAGGAAGTTACATAGGTTCACTAATGAAAGGAACTGTTCAGATAGTTGATATTCCAGATGATACAAGTCTTGTAAAAATGACAGAACAAGTAATCGCAAACAATTTTAAATTCACAAAAGCAAGTGATACGGTTTTTAATAACAGAGCTAATAATCCTATTCCGTTATTTCCCGGATATAACGAAAGTCCAATAAAGCACATTGTATTTATATCCAAAGAAAACAGAACATATGATGAAATTTTCGGGCAAATCAAAAAGGGAGAAGGCGACTCTGCTCTTGCACGATACGGGAAGGATGCTTCATTTTCAAATTGGGGGAAAACTGATTCTATTTCTAACACAACGGTGATGCCAAATCATTTGGCTTTAGCTCATCAGTTTGCCATTTCAGATAATTTTTATGTTGATTCAGATGTTTCAGCTGATGGCCATCGCTGGTTAGTAAACACCTACCCAAACGAATGGTGCGAAACATGTACAGCAGCCACATATGGAGGTAACAGAAACTACCGCGAAAATTCTAACGCCCCGGGTGTTTTTGCAATGAATGAATATGCTGGAGCTATTTACCCGGAAGATTATAATGAAGCCGGATCGATGTGGGATCATCTGGTACGCAATAATGTGAGTTACTATAATTTTGGCTTTGGTATTATGTTCGAGCCAGCTCTTTATAAACCTGAATATAAATACACGGGCGTTCACCAGTATATTAATTACCCAATGCCACAGCCCCTTTACGATCGTACTTCACGAACATATCCAACCTATAACATGGCAATTCCTGATCAATTCAGAATAGATCAGTTTATTAAAGAATTTGATGATAGTTGGATAAATGGGAAGGATACTATGCCCGAACTAATTACAATAATAATTCCAAATGACCACGGTGCAAGTGACCGCCCGGATGCTGGATACCCATTCCGCGAAAGTTATATGGCTGATAATGATTTAGCTGTGGGTCGTATTATTGAATATCTTTCACAAACACCATATTGGAAAAATATGTTAATAGTAATTACAGAAGATGATGCTCAAAACGGCGTTGATCATATTGATGCCCATCGAAGTGTCCTTATGATTATATCTCCATGGGTAAAAAAAGATTATGTTAGTCATGTACATTACAGTTTTGGCAGTCTTTTTAAATCATTCTGGAATATATTAGGCCTCCCTTACTTAAATCAATATGATGCAGGTGCAAATGATTTGGCAGATTTCTTTACAAACACACCGGATTTTAGTTCATATAATGCCATAAGCGTTGACAGCAATATCTTTAATCCTCAGAAAGCCTTAGATCCTCTTGATGAAAAATTCAACTGGAAAGCATTAAAAGATTCTCCACAAATAGATAATGTTGAGGATATGTTTCGTGAAAGTAAAGAACAGGATAAATACCGTTTAGAAAACCGAGAGAAAAACAAATAAGATGACAACATTATATAAAGGAATCCTTATTATTATATTTTCAACAGGAATAATAAACCATTCAATGAGTCAGGATTCTTTACGGTGGTCATTAGCTGAAGGAGAAAGTATAGTATGGGAAGTTGAAGAAAATGATTCGCATGTGGATCATATTGAAATGAGTGGTTTCTATATTTCGTCAATTGTTCATTACGGGGTAATAAATGGCAAACTGAAACAAAGCATACATCTCGTTTTCCCAATGTTACGAACAATCCCCAATGATACCCACGCTAGTTTATCATATGATATTGACAATGAAAATATTTCCTCGATAAAAATAAATGGTAATGCTGTTAATGAATATCCATCCACTTTCTGCATTAAAGGCAAGTTAACATGCATATCAAAAACTAGTGAAGGTGTTGAAATTAAACGTCAACTATTTCCTTCAACAGATAAAGCTGTATTTATAGAAAAGTTTGAGATAACAAATAACACGCATCAAGCAGTTATAATTGAAATCCCAAAAATTGACATCAGTGATACAACAGATGCTAAAAAAGGTGTATATGGATCGTATATTATTCAAATAGCATCTAATAAAAATGGCAACTATAGTTTAGATGTTCATGAATCGTTGGAATATGCTATAATCACCACAGCACGTAAAATTACTACAGAAGAAAATTATGTTTCACCTGATTATGAACTTAAAAAACGTGAGGCTTTTGTAAATAATACTTTTTCTGATTTAGTCTTTGAATCACCTGATGAAATACTAAACAGAACCTTTGCTTTTGCAAAATTAAGAGCTGTTGAAAGCATTTATGAAACAAAAGGAGGACTAATGCATGGCCCTGGCGGAGGTAGATATTATGCAGCAATTTGGGCCAACGATCAAGCAGAATATGCTAATCCGTTTTTTCCATTTTTGGGAAACCTTGCAGGAAATGAATCTGCAATAAACTCATTTCGTCATTTTGCAAGGTTTATCAACGATGACTACAAACCCATCCCCAGCTCAATTATCGCTGAAGGTGTTGATTCTTGGAATGGTGCTGGTGATCGTGGTGATATGGCAATGATTGCGTATGGGGCTTCGCGGTTTGCATTAGCTTATGGTGATAAAGAAACAGCGCAAGAACTGTGGCCATTAATTAGCTGGTGCCTCGAATACAATAGAAGAAGTATTAATAGCGAAGGCGTTGTAACTTCAGATAGTGACGAGTTAGAAGGTCGTTTTCCTGCCGGAGAGGCTAATTTAAATACGTCATCTCTTTATTACGATGCATTAATTTCTGCCACAAATTTGGGGGAAGAGTTGGGAATTAAAAAGGCACAACTTGATACATATCTCGAACAATCCAAGACTCTTGAAAAATCCATTGAGACTTATTTTGGTGCAACCATGGATGGCTTTGAAACTTACAGATATTTTAAGGGCAACAAACTGTTAAGAGCATGGATTTGTACTCCGTTAACCGTAGGTATTTTTAATAGAAGCACAGGAACTGTTGATGCTTTGTTTTCAGAGAAACTCTGGACAATAGATGGTTTAGCTTCGGAGGATGGAAGCACAACATTCTGGGATAGAGCAACGCTTTATGCTTTACGGGGTGTATTTGCAGCCAGTGAAACAAAACGAGCCATGGATTATCTTCTTTATTATTCAAAAAGACGATTATTAGGAGAACATGTACCTTATGCGGTTGAAGCATATCCCGAAGGAAACCAACGGCATTTGTCGGCAGAAAGTGCTTTATATTGCAGAATAATAACTGAAGGAATTTTTGGAATTAGACCTGAAGGGTTTAACACATTTTCGTTTTCACCAAAACTACCCCATAACTGGGATTCAATGGCATTAAGAAACATAAAAGCTTTTAATCAAAGTTTTGATATTGAAGTAAAACGAGAAAATAGCAAGCTCTTTATAGTAGTTTTTAATGAGAATGAAATATTTCTAACTAAAGAAATTGCTGACAATGAAATCATAAAAATTCAATTGTAATTTCATCTGTAGAGCAACCTCACAACATATAATAATTAGTTATAATATAAAACCATCTTATTCTTATTTTTGCCATTCAACCAACAACCTTTTCTAAAACCATGAATTATTTAAACTCCACTTATTATTTTGACTACAATACAAAGGAAATACAAAATCTTATTAAAGAATTCAAAACTGATGCTCTTACACCAAAAGAAAAAGCAATAAAATTATACGTTAAAATTAGAGATACATGGAGATATAATCCTTATCACTTAAGTTTTGCTGAAGAAAATTACAAAGCAAGTGTTATTGCTCAAAAACCTGACGGACACTGTATTGAGAAGTCGATTTTGTTAATTGCCTGCTTGCGCGGATTGGAAATACCGGCAAGGATCCACCTGGCGAAAGTTAAAAATCACATTGGAGTTGAAAGGTTCATGGAAAAATTTGGTACAGATGAAATAACTCCTCATGGAATGGTAAATCTTTTTCTGGAAGGAAAATGGCTAAAAGTATCACCTGCTTTTAATAAAGAGTTATGCCAAAAATGCAATGTGGCAACATTGGAGTTTGATGGAGAAAATGACTCCATATTTCACGAGTTCGATAATATCGGTAATAAGTTCATGGATTATTTAGAAGATTACGGACATTTTGAAGATGTTCCTACAGAATTTATTTATTCAAATTTTAAAGAAAATTATCCGCAAATAATTGAAAAAAATAAGGGCTTAACTGAAATTAAAATATAATCATACAAACTAGTACCCATCACCAATTATTTAGTATTAATGAAACCACGGTTAGCTACCATAGAAGATTTACCTGCCATTGTTGACATTTATAATCAAGCCATTAAATCGGGGTCAGCTACCGGAGATATGACAGAGTTTATGATTGAGGAAAGAATTGATTGGTTTAAATTTTTTGATTCTGATAACTATCCATTGTATGTTGTAGAGTTAAACGAAAAAGTTGTTGGGTATGCAACAATTTCGCCATACAGGCCGGGTAGGGAAGCAATGAAACAAGTTGCTGAAATAAGCTTTTTTGTTGACTATTCACATCATGGTAAAGGAATTGGAACTGCATTAATAAATTATGCAATTTCTGATTGCAATAGAATTAGCAAAACCACCCTCCTTGCAATTTTACTCGATATAAATACTAAAAGTATTAAACTGCTCAAGAAATTTAATTTTAAAGAATGGGGGTATTTACCAGATATTATCAATTTTAATGGCGTTAAATGCGGGCATCTGATATATGGGTTGGGTCTGTAAAACACTCAATAAAGGTTGGTTAACACATTTTTATTAATCCTATAATAAAAAAAGAGGCCATATCAAATTATTGTATTTTTACGATATGGATTCGATTAAAAAAATTTACAAAATAGGCAATGGCCCTTCTAGCAGTCATACCATGGGGCCAAAATTTGCTGCAGCGAAGTTTCTGGCTAACAATCCTCAAGCTTTCTCTTTTAAAGCACATATATATGGAAGTCTTGCGCTTACAGGTCGAGGTCATATGACCGATATTGCAATATTAGATACCTTAGGTGAAAATACAGAAATTATTTGGCATCAAACTGAGCTGTTGCCTCTTCACTCAAATGGTCTTCTTTTTGAAGCCTTTGATAAAAATTCTAATTTGATTGATTCGTGGGAAGTATATAGTGTTGGTGGTGAAGAACTAATGGATAAAGACAATAAAGTTGATCCACAGGTTTTTTATACCCATGCAAATATGGCTTCTATTTTAAAACACCTTGAAAATGAGGGTGGAACATTATGGGAATATGTACATAGAATAGAAAAGGATGACCTAACAGATTACCTGTGGGAAGTATGGACAGTCATGAAAGAAGCCATCGAAAGAGGATTGAGCACCGAAGGTACTTTGCCTGGTGGATTAAAACTTCTTCGTAAAGCTGCATCATACCACTTTAAAGCCCGAATGCAAAACCAGTTTATACATGATGATAGTTATTTGTTTGCATATGCTCTAGCTGTAAGTGAAGAAAATGCTGCAGGGAATGTTGTTGTAACGGCTCCAACATGTGGATCATCAGGAATATTACCCGCTGTGCTTTATTTGTTATATAAAGAGAAGGAAATAAAAGAGGATTTTATTATACGAGCATTGGCAACAGCCGGATTAATAGGTAATATTGTTAAGAAAAATGCCTCTATTTCAGGAGCAGAGGTTGGTTGCCAGGGTGAAGTTGGGGTTGCTAGTGCAATGGCAGCAGCGGCAGCAACTCAAATAGCTGGAGGAACTGTTTACCAAATAGAATATGCAGCATCTTCAGCATTGGAGCACCATCTTGGATTAACATGTGACCCAGTAGCAGGGCTTGTCCAGATACCATGCATAGAAAGAAATGCATTTGGTGCTCAACGAGCCATCGACTCGGCACTTTATGCCATAAACTCTGATGGAAGACATTTTATTATGTTCGATCAAGTAGTTGAGGCAATGAAACAAACCGGAAAAGACATGCCAAGCCTATACAAGGAAACTGCTTTAGGCGGGCTTGCAAAAGTATATTCCGACATTAAAAAAGAGAATTAATAAAAAAATTTAATTAAATGTTTCCTACCGGGGTTTTACCTCCAATGGAAAAATAATGTGCTATTTTTGTAATCAAATAATTTTGCATGGCCTATTATTTAAAGATAATAAATGTTTTTCTTCTTTCAACGGTAAAATACTTTTATACACCTATTTATGCATACATGATAGGTTTGGATATTTGGGGAACAGCTATTGTAATGATAAGTGGGGGTATAGTTGGTTTTTTAATTTATTACCACATTAGCAGGATTATTATAATTTCTACCAGGCATTTGAAACCTTTTGCAAAAATAGTGCTGCCTTTTCATTTACAAAACCATTATAATAATTACAAACACAGACAAAAATTACGGCGTAAAAACAAAAAAATATTTACACGTAAAAACCGACTACTCGTAAAAGTTGGCAGAACTTATGGAATGTACACTATTATTATTTTCACTCCTATTCTTATTTCATTGATATTAGGTGCTTTTCTGCTGCGTAAATATTATGGTGATAGGCGTGAGGCAGTGCCTCTAATGCTGGTTTCAATAATTGTAGAAGGCGCTTTGTTGGTTATTGGCTACTGGTATATGATGGGGGAGTTTTGAGTGCCTAGAGTTTGGAGTGCCTAGAGTTTGGAGCGCCTAGAGTTTGGAGTATCTTACCTAAATATAAATTAACCTCAAAAAATTAATCACGATGGACAACAAAGAATTTGGAAAGCAATTAGAAGGCAAAACAAAGCTATTCGCGATTAGTATTATCAATTTATCATCATCATTATCAAATACGCCTGAAGGCAAGGTAATAAGAAATCAGATTACTAAATCGGGAACGAGTGTAGGTGCTAACTACAGGGAAGCAAACAGAGCTAGAAGTAAAGCAGATTTTGCAAATAAAATTAAGATCTGTGAAAGCGAAGCTAGTGAAACTGTTTTTTGGATTGAGATAATTGAAATATTAAAATGGTCTAATGATGAAAAGGTAAAAAAAATTCTTACCGAAGCCAATGAAATACTCGCCATTTTTACATCAATCGGAAAAAACCTAAAACGGTAGACTGAAGTGCCTTGAATACCTAGAGCTGAGAGTATTTATAGTACTATGTACTTCAGACACTCCAAACTCTAGGCACTCTAGTCATTCTAGTCACTTAAAACCCCGGCACTCTACCCGGTGTATGAGGAGCTTTCATTTTATCAAGTTCTTTCTCCATTTCAACGAGCTTAAGATTGATGCCTATTAGCTCTTCCAATACAGGTGGAAACTCGTCCATCACAATATCATAATTCGATTTTTGTGTACTTGTTGGTGCCGATGTTGATCCCCAAGCTGCCCATGCTATTGCACCTAGTCTATCGCTCATTGGTACATTTTCAGGAGGGACCTCTTCTGAACTTGCCTTTGCGGGAGTTCCATCAAACATAAACTCTATATTTTCCAGTTCCTGCTTAATCTGTTGCATCTTATTTTTCATGTCGACAGGAGCATTATCAACCGATTGTAATGCCTGTTGGATATAAGCTGTTTTTTCCGCAAGTTCTTCACGATAATTCATTGCACCTGCCATAACTCGCCACAACTCAGTAACTTTTTTGTAGAATTCAAGAGCATCTTTGTTAGAGGGGGCAGGAAGAGTAGTGTTGTTTAACACTATAGTATTAAAATCAACAGGTCCTGCAAGTTCAGTTTGTTCACCATTATTGTACATCGACATTGTAACAGTATATTTACCAGGTAAAGCACGAAGGCTGGTTCTCCCACTCTTAAGCGGATCGAATTTATCATTACTAAGCCTTACAGGATTTGAACTCTTATACCTCATATCCCAATTTACCCGGTTAATTCCAGTAGATGGTTTCTTATAAATATTTCTAACAAGATTTCCTTCTTCATCTTTAATGGAAAAAATTAAATAAGGTTTTGTTTCATTTTTTTCGGCGTTTAGAGTTGCTTTATCGGGTTGAGGAATTGGACTTCCTTCTTTAAATAAAGCTTTTTCCTTTTTAAGCCTTTTTGATTTAAGTGATTTTGGAACCTCTTTTAAATAATAAGTAAAAACAGCACCAAAATCAGGGTTCTTTGCCTGATAATATCCTGCACCTGTTCCATATCGTCCACTTCCTGATTTAATATACATTAGAGCATCTTTAACAGGGAAGAGAATGGCTTCTTCATTTTTTAATGACTCTTCAGTTACATAACGCAGAGGTGAATAATTATCAATAATATAAAAACCACGACCAAAAGTGGCTATAACAAGATCATTCTCTCTTTCCTGTACAACAATATCGCGAACAGCAATATCAGGCAACCCTGCTCCAAGTTTTACCCAATTATTTCCGGCATCAATTGAAAAATAAATTCCAAACTCAGTTCCGGTAAACAATAAACTATCATTAATGTGATCCTGGTAAATAGTATGAATCGATTGATCTTTTGGAAGATTAGATGCAATTGATGACCAAGTTTTTCCTTTGTCATTACTTTTTAAAAGATATGGTTTAAAATCATCACTTTTTATATTATTAAATGAAGCAAAAACTACATTCTCATCAAACTTTGATGGAAAAATATCACTTACATAAGTGTATTCAGGAACACCCGGAAAAGATGAAATCTTCGACCAACTACTACCACCATCATCACTAACCTGAATTACGCCATCATCCGTTCCAACATATATCAAGCCCTCTTTTACAGATGATTCAGCAATAGAAACAGCAGTACCCCATTGTGAAGTTGACACATCCTTAGCAACTGCATCAGCAGGCCAGTATTTTCCCATTACCTTAAATTGGTTTCTGTCTTCATCACGAGTAATGTCATCACTAATAACTTCCCAGGTATTACCCCTATCATCACTTTTAAACACCTTATTTGCTGCCATATATAATCGTGTTCCGGAATGAGGGCTTAGTATAAATGGAGTATCCCAATTCCACCTATATGTTAATTCTCCTTTTCTTGGAACAGGCTTAACATTAATTTTCTCGCCTGATTTTTTATCGTATCTGTAAATATTACCATATTGATATGCTGAATATACAATATCAGGATTATCAGGTTCAATAGCCTGCCAAAATCCATCTCCGCCAAGGGTTACAATCCATTCATCGCTTGCAACTCCACCTGACTTAATATTTTGTGATGGGCCACCCATACTTGCGTTATCCTGTGTGCCACCATAAACCCAATAAAAAGGCTCGGTATTATCAACATTAACCCTATAAAACTGTGTAACAGGCAATGTTGTTTTATGACTATATGTACTACCTGCATCCCAACTTTCATATATTCCACCATCACCACCAATCATAAAATGATTTGTATTATTAGGATCAATCCACATAGCATGATCATCAACATGGCGTTTGCTAAGTCCTACGCCATTCCAGGTTTTTCCACCATCGTTACTCACCTTTGTTCGGGTGTCTAGTGAATAAAGCTTATTGGCATCAACAGGATCACAAACAAGTTCGCTGTAATACTGTCCACTACTGTTATAATCATTCTGCTTGCTAAATGATGCTCCCCTGTTAGTTGAACGATAAACCCCACCTTTGCCATTTGAAGCTTCGAACATAGCATAAACAATATTCGGGTCAGTATTTGAAACAACAATCTCCATTCCTCCTTTATCTACACCGGGAATACCTTTTTCAAGTTTTTTCCATGTAAGTCCTGCGTCTGTAGACTTGTAAAATGCTGATTCTGGTCCACCACCAATTTTTCCAAACTGACGTCTTCTTCGTTGTTCAGCTCCGGCATAAATAACATCAGGATTACCTGGTTCAAAACTCAAATTTGCTACACCAGTATTTTCACTTATAAATAGGACTTTTTCCCAGGTTTCACCACCATCAATGGTTTTATAAACACCCCTTTCTTCACCCGGTCCCCAGGCAGAACCTTCGGCTGCAACATAAACCACATTTGAGTTTCTTGGGTCGATCAATATCTCACCTATTTGACGTGATTCTTTTAAGCCCATATTTTTCCAGGAGCTACCACCATCAATTGTTTTATAAACACCATTTCCATAACCCAAAGCACGTTGGTGGTTATTTTCACCTGTTCCCGCCCAAACAATATTATTGTTATTAGGATCCATAGCCAGCGACCCCATAGAATACACGCCATAATTATCAAAAACAGGTTTAAAAGTAATGCCGTTATTAATTGTTTTCCAGATATGCCCGGAAGCAACTGCAACATAATATGTGCTAAAATCATCAGGGTTAACTGCAAAATCAGCTATTCGTCCCGACACAAAAGCGGGACCTATACTTCTCCACTTAAGCCCATTAAATGTTGACGACGATAAACTGTCTTTCTTTATTTCTCCTTTTTTCTTTTTCGCCTCTGTGGTTGTAACCCCAACCATCAAAATTAAAATTGCAATAAGTAAATTTCTCATAATAAATTAAGTTTTTATAAATAGTTGTTAAAAGTATAAAAAATGAATCTATTTCAGACACTCAAAATTTAACCAGAAATAGCAATCCCATTATTAATTACAACTATTAATATTATTGATATTAAAATAAATAGAATAGTTAATATTAAATCTGTTTTTAAAAAACGTTCAGTTGGTAAATATTCAAATTTTAAATTTTCAGGTTTTTTGGCGGTTAGGAATGGAATTAACAAAACTATTGCCGGTAAATTTTTCAGAGCTCCAGAAATCGAAAACATTGTACACCCTGAAAAACACATAAATGCAACAACAAGTAACCAGGGAATTAAAAAGATTGTGCAAAAAAACATTATTCGTGGTTTAACTGAATATAGCTTTTGATTTGGGAAAGAAAGTAATATAAGATGTCCGTTCATCATCCCAATTTTTAAAAATATAAAAACAAAAACAATTCCTGTTACTATCAAATAAACAATATCTATATTCATAGCAACAGCAACCTCATAAGTACCTGTACTGGCAACAGCATCATCAATTAATACACCAAAAGCAGAATTAAATGCAAACACATTCAACCAAAACAGAAGCATAATAACTGACACCGGCTTTTTTGTTGCCAACATAAAAACAAATAGAAAAACAATTCCTCCAATTACAGCCGAAATAGGCTTTGAAAGAAGTATTGTTACTAAAGCATCACGTGACCAGTGTGTGCTATCATTGATTGTGGGAAAACTTATTCCTGTAAAATTAAACGAGGCAGGTATGTCAAAATCGTATGCAAAAAACAATGATGCATAATTTGAGAAGAAGAAAATAACAAGAAAAGCAAATATGGCAGAAACAACCGAAATAACAAATATTTTCAATAGACTGTTATAATCCATTATTTCATTATTTTGCTTCATGTGAAACAATGTTATTTATTTGAATTTTTATTTTGACAAATATATATAGACTATTCACCACTAACAACTTCATTGTACCTAAAACAATCAATAAGGTGATCATTTACCATCCCGGCGGCTTGCATAAACGCATAGCAAATTGTGGTACCCACAAATTTAAACCCTCTTTTTTTCAAGTCTTTACTCATGGTATCCGATTCGTTTGTACTAACAGGAATTTCATCCATTGTTTTCCACCTGTTAACTATTGTAGTGCCACCTGTGAATTGCCATATGTAATTATCAAAACTGCCAAACTCCTGTTGAATACTGAGGAAAAGTGCCGCGTTACTAATTGTAGATCTAATCTTAAGCTGATTTCTAATTATTCCTTTATTTTGCATAAGTTCAGCTACCTTTTCTTCTCCATATTCTGTAATTTTTTTGGCATCAAAGCCATCAAATGCAGCCCTGAAATTTTCGCGCTTTTTAAGTATTGTTGTCCAACTAAGCCCTGCCTGAAAAGCATCCAGCACTAAAAACTCAAATAGCTTTTGGTCGTAATGAACAGGCACACCCCATTCCTGATCATGATACTGAATATCATGTTGCCTGTTACCAGTCCATGCACATCTGTTTAAACCTAAATCATCCATTAGAATTATTTATTTACACCTACCAGATATTTCACAAATATACTTAATAAAAAAATCCCGACATAATCGGGCTTTTAACGCTTCAAAATAACTTCAATTATTTACTTCCATTAAAATAACTAATTGTAATATTTGATGAGAAAACTTATTAACTATTACTGAGGTGTACAATTAATTACTTAGTTAAATTACCAATAAATAGTTAGTTTATGATGAATCATATGGAAAGATAACTTAGGATAGATTTTTTGCCACAGATTCACAGATTAATTCTTGTAAAATTATTATTATAATCTATTTACTAAGAATTGCTCAGATTAATTATATCTGTCAAAGACAGATATTGTCTGTGGTAATTTTTAAAAGACAAATCAAAAAAAACATTAATAATAATCTGTGAATCTGTGGCTTATTGTATAATTAATCATTAAAAACTATGGCTATCAAAAAGAGAAGAAGTTAATTGAACATCTAAAAACTATTATTTAATCTAATTATTCTTTTAGTATTGAAAGGGATATCATCAATATATGACTCTTCTTCTATCTCAAAATCTTCTTCCATAGATTCCAAATAGTTATATTCAGCAGACACACTAAACGTATTAAATGGAATATCATTTATATAATTTTCTTCTTCAATGTAATAGTCTACAGCTACTGCTTTTTCATAGCTTACATTTATGTTACTAGAAATACTTGGCATGTTTTTAACAGTTGGTTTTTCTGAATATGAAAAAATTGTAGCTGATGCAAAAATGTATGATGATAATATTATTGAAATTGTTAGTGTTAAGGTAATTTTTGATATGCGAGTTTTCATGATTTCTGACATTATTAGTGTTCTGCTATAGACTTGTTCGATAATTATGCCAAAAATTGTAATGTGCTTATTATGTGTATGTTGATTGGATAAACATGTTAAATTTTTGTGGATGTTTTTGCCGACTAATGAACATCTTTGTCCGTTGACGAACACTTAATAAGATATAAATCGACACTTGTATATCATTTGTGAGAACACATACTAAATTTCCTCTTTTGCATGCTCTGCAATCATTACAAGGCTTTATATTATAATTATAAAGAAAAGAAATTTTGGAAGTTGACTTATTTTTATACAGGCCATTTACAAATATTTCAGCCAGCGAATGAGTGTTTCCGTTTTTTCTGGGACTTCCAATGAATATTTCAATGCTTGCATATTATTCAATAACCCTTCTATCTGATAATGAATATTTTCTTCCGGCACCTAATAAATAGAACCGTTCACTTCCTTTGGGTAATCTTGTAATTTCGGGTCTTTCTATTGACCAATCGGACTTATCTCTTACAAACTGGCAAAAAGTTCCATCATAAACAGCAACAAAACTTTCTCCAATTACCTCAAAATCATTACCATGAACAACAATAGCTGTATTTTCATCCAATCCTATTCCTAATAATTCGGGGTGCACATTCAATATTTCAAGGATATCAAATTGTCTGTTTAATGCCAATAGGTGTTGGTCGATGGCACAATTTTTCATTAAACCAAGTCCCGTTTCATGGTCTCCCATCATAACGGTATTTGTTTTTGTATCACCTCTTACAAGATAGGAGCCCATAATAGAAGCTCCGGCAGAACTACCTCCAACCACACCACCCCTGTCAAGAAGTTTATTAATTTCTTCGTGTGTACGCGTGTTTAAATATGAATCAGCTAACCGCCATTGTCGTCCTCCGGTAAACCATAGACCTGATGCATTTGTAATAGACTTTACAAAAGTTGTGCTGTTTGCCTCATCTCTGTCGCGAGTATGAAGAATTACATAATTGTTAAACCCATTCTTGCTGAAGCGTTTTTTAATGTTTTCCAAACCGCCATAATCAAATAGGTTCTCATCACTTCCGGCAGTTACAATAATCACGATTGGAGCATCAGACCCTCCTGCCAACTCAATAAAACGTGCATAAATTGAACTGTCGCTAAGATTACCCCCTACAATTACCAGATGACCATTATTACTTCCCTCAACTTGCTGGTCTATTTGTTTTGTTGCTTTATCCTGACCGAAACAACTAATCAGTGAGAAATAAAACACAAATAGAATAGCTATTTGTTTTAATGATTTCATTTTTTTTGTTTAACTTGTAATATGTAATACTAAATAAATATAACAGGAATCTTCAAATATAATCTATGCATAGGAAAACTATTTCTTCTTGCGTTTTCCAAACAAAAGCATTGCAACAAGTATAATAAAAGTGCTAAGTATAGTACTCAAAATAACCCTGTATAGTGTGACAAAAAAGTGGTTGAAACTTAATCCTTCCAAATAAAATAACAATAACTGATGCATAAAAACCAGCACTATTGTGTATCTGAAAAATCCGCCAATTCCAATTGATGCCGGACCAGGCTCTTCTCCTGAGGCGAACTCATAATTCCTAAAAAATAATCGTATTGTACCCGGACGCAAATAAGCTATAAAAACACTTGCTGCAGCATGAAGCCCCAGCGTGTGCGCAAAAAAATCAACGGTAAGTCCTGTAAAGAAAGCTATAATTAATAGTAGGCTACGATTAGTATTTGCTGGCAATAACAATATGAAAAGGATATAAATATATGGATTCATATATCCTCCCAGATTCATGTTGTTAAGAACCAACACCTGAACAAGTATTAGGATTATAAATCTGATTATATTTCTACCTAATGGGCTATTCATTTTCGTTTACTATCTGTTTTAGAAGTGAGTCCTGCTCAATCTTTATTAAATTATCAATTATATAAACATGCTTAACACTATTAAAATCAGTAATATACCTTAATACAGCTCTGCTTAAGCTTTTATTATTATTTTGATTATGCGATTCAATAGTTCCAATAATAATGCCTTCGGGAAATATTAATGAATTACCACTTGTAATAATTGTATCACCAGGAAATAGTTTTATATGTGATGGGATATCTATTACTGACCCAAATAAATAATTATCATTATCCCAAATAACATTAACAAGCTGTCCATTATTTTTAATACGAGCACTTATGCGCATATTCTGATGTAACATCGACATAATGGTTGAATAATTTTCAGATACACCTATCACAATACCAGCAATGCCCTTTGGAGAGACGACCCCCATTTCTTTTTCAATACCGTGTTTTCTGCCCTTGTTAACCATCATGAAATTGTTTCTTTTGGAAACGCTATTACTAACAATCTTAACAGGAATAAACCTAAATAAGCTATCACTATAAATATAGTTTGTGTCAGTAAGTAAAAATGAAGAAGTCAGACTATTTTTTAGGATAGCATTTTCTTCTGATAGCAGGTCATTCTCTTTTTTTAAGTAAAGATAATCTGTTATGCCACTATAGGTTGAAAACAAGTTCCCACTAATGTCGCTTGTAGTAGTGTGAGCAATAGCACTATGATAGGAATAACTTCTGCTAAGTAATACTAATGAAACGATTTCAAGGAGAATAAACAGCACAAAAAACTGATTTTTCCATAATAAAGCAAAAAGATTGCGCATTCTCCTGTGATTAGATTTTTGTATTAAACACCTTTTTTATTTACTTTAGGCACTGCAAATTCTAGGCACTTTAATTACTGATCTTTTATTTAATAAGAAAAGTAAATTTATCAAAATTCTTAAGAGCTATACCGGTTCCGCGAGCAACAGCTCTTAATGGATCTTCGGCAACATGAACTGGTAATTTTGTTTTGTGATGTAACCTTTCATCAAGCCCTCTTAGCATAGATCCTCCTCCGGCAACATAAATGCCTGTGCGATATATATCTGCTGAAAGTTCAGGGGGGGTTTTTTCTAGAGCATTTAAAACAGCAGCTTCAATTTTTGAAATTGATTTATCGAGGCAGCTGGCAATTTCTTTATAATTTACAGTTATCTCTTTTGGTATACCGGTAAGCATATCACGTCCGTGAACAGCATAATCATCTGGGGGATTTTCTAATTCGGTTATTGCCGCGCCCACTTCAATTTTAATACGTTCAGCTGTTCTTTCACCAATAATAATATTGTGTTGCTTACGCATATATTCTTCAATATCGGCATTAAAATCATCCCCGGCTATTCTTATTGATTTATTATTAACTATTCCGCCCAGGGCGATAACTGCTATTTCACTTGTACCACCTCCAATATCAATTATCATATTTCCTGTAGGTTCAAGTACGTCAATACCAATACCAATTGCTGCCGCCATTGGTTCGTGAATCAATTTAATTTCTTTGGCGCCAGCCTGCTCCGCCGAATCTTTAACAGCACGTTCTTCTACTTCAGTTATACCCGAAGGAATACAAATTACCATACGAAGGGCTGGAGGGAAAAGAGTTCCTTTAATCCCTATCATTTTTATCATCTCTCGTATCATAAATTCTGCACTCTGAAAGTCAGCAATCACTCCATCACGTAATGGCCTTATTGTTTTTATGTTTTCATGAGTTTTACCATGCATCATCATAGCCTTCTTTCCAACGGCAATAATTTTTCCAGTGTTTCGCTCAAGTGCTACAATTGATGGTTCATCAACTATTACCTTGTCGTTATAAATTATGATTGTGTTGGCAGTGCCAAGGTCAATTGCTATTTCTTTAGTGAGAAATGAAAACAGTCCCATATGCTAATTTTTATTTTCTATTTATGTTAAAATTTGTTTTATAGAGTTAAGGGCAATTAGTCAATATCCAAAATCAATAGATTTAAACCTCCTGCATCCTGATTCTTACATCCCCCACTCCATTTAATGTTTAAAATGTCGAACGCCTGTCATAACCATCGACATTCCATGTTCATCACAATAATCAATTGATTCCTGATCCCTGATTGAGCCACCGGGCTGAATAACAGCTTTAACTCCTGCTTTGCCAGCTATTTCAACTGAATCAGCAAAAGGGAAGAAAGCATCTGAAGCCATTACAGCACCATCAATGGGAAGCCCAAAGTTACGTGTTTTTTCAATAGCCTGCTTTAATGCATCTACTCTTGATGTTTGACCCGTACCTGAACCTACAAGCTGTTTGTTTTTTGCAAGCACAATAGTATTCGATTTAGTATGTTTTACTATCTTATTAGCAAAAATCAAATCTTCTATTTCAGTTGGTGTTGGGCTTTGATTTGTTACAGTTTTTAAACTGGAAGTCTCCTCAGTTACAAGATCTCTTTCTTGTACTAAAACACCGTTTAACAAGGATCTGAATTGCTTAGGTGGAAATTCTGCTTGTTTATAAATCAAAATTACTCTGTTCTTTTTTGTTTTTAATATTGCAAGGGAATCATTATCATATGAAGGTGCAATAATAATTTCGAAAAATATTTTGTTTATTTCTTCTGCTGTGGCTACATCGATGTTTCTATTTGTAACCAGCACGCCTCCAAATGCTGATATTGGGTCTCCTGACAACGCATCACGCCAAGCATCAGTTAAATTATTACGAGAGGCTAGTCCGCATGCATTATTATGTTTTATTACAGCAAAGGTTGTGTCATCAAAATCACCTATCAGATTTATGGCAGCATCTAAATCCAGTAGATTGTTGTATGAAATGGCTTTACCATGAATTTGTTCAAAAACCTCATCCAATTTGCCATAAAAATTACCCTTCTGATGAGGATTTTCACCATAGCGTAAGCTTGTGCTATTAACAACACTTAATTTAAACGCATCAATATTACCAGGATTCATCCAATTGAAAATAGCAGTATCATAATGCGAGCTCACATTAAAGGCTTGTGCTGCAAAATATTTTCTATCGTCAATGTTTGTGTTACCATTTTTGTTATCAAGCAATTCAACAAAGTTGTTGTATAACTCCGAGGAAGAGACAACAAGAACATCCTTAAAGTTTTTGGCTGCAGCTCTGATTAATGATATTCCACCAATATCAATTTTTTCAATTATTTCTTCTTCCTTATCAGAAATTCTTAATGTATCTTCAAAAGGATATAAGTCAACAATTACCAAATCTATTGGGATAATACCATATTCATCGAGCTGTTGTTTGTCAATATTATTGTCCATACGAGCAAGTATTCCGCCAAAAACTTTTGGATGAAGGGTTTTAATTCGCCCACCTAATATTGATGGATATGATGTGAGTGACTCTACAGTGGTTGCTTCGTAATCAAGACTTACAATATAATCATAAGTACCCCCGGTTGAAATAAATTTAACATCAAGATTGTTAAGCTTTTCAAGTAGAACATCTAGGCCGTCTTTATTAAAAACGGAAATTAAAGCGGTTTTAATTCTTTTCATAACGGCTGCTGATTTTACTAAATTTTGTTAAAATAATTACTGTCTTGCAAAATAACAAGATTTAATTAAAACTTATTATACTTTTACATACAAATTTTTACGAATTTTGGGAAATTAGGATGTTTAATTTTAACGTTAGTTAATATCATCATTTTTTAGATGAAAATATTAAAGCTCATATACGAAAGTTTACTGTTTGCCATAGTTGCTTTAACAGTTAATAAAGTACGAACCTTCTTGTCATTACTTGGGATTACAATTGGTATCTTTTCAATTATTTCAGTATTTACAGTTTTTGATAGTTTGGAGAATGCCATAAAAAGTGAAATTAATTCACTTGGCAGTAATGTTATTTTTATTCAGAAATGGCCATGGTCTATGGGTGGTGAATATCCCTGGTGGAAATATTATCAACGTCCGGAGCCAAAACTAAAGGAAATGGATGAGTTGATGAAACGTAGTAATACTGTTGAGGCATCAGCATTTATGGTCAGTGTTTCCCGAACAGTTTATAATGGAAATAATTCCGTATCAGATATTCCTGTAGTTGCCGTTTCTCAAGATTATACTAAAGTTATGCCTTTTGATTTACAAGAGGGCAGGTATTTTACTCCTAACGAGTCGCATAGAGGAAGAAATATTGCAATAATTGGGGCAGATATAGCTGAAAATTTATTTGAGAAGGAAGATGTTGTTGGCGAAAAAATTAAAGTTTTTGGGAGAAAACTTGATATTATTGGAGTAACAAAAAAGCAAGGTGAAGATGTTTTCGGAAATTCAAAAGATAACTGGATTATTATTCCGGCTAAATATGCACAAAAAGTGTTGGATTTTAGACGTCTAGGATCCACTATAATAGTAATGGCTAAACCACACGTTACAAATCCTCAAATGATTGATGAATTAACTGGGATAATGCGCTCAATAAGAAAACTTCCCCCATCAGCTGATGATAGTTTTGCCCTTAACGAAACAGACATTATTAATAAAGGCTTCGATCAGCTGTTTGCTGTAATTGCATTGGTTGGGTGGATTATTGGGGGATTCTCGTTACTTGTGGGAGGGTTTGGTGTTGCCAACATTATGTTTGTTTCTGTTAAAGAAAGAACAAACCAAATAGGAATACAAAAATCACTGGGAGCTAAAAACTTTTTTATACTGTTACAATTTTTATTTGAAGCAGTATTTTTGTCAATTATCGGAGGAATTGTGGGTTTAATAATCGTCTACATTCTAACTTTTGTAATTAGCTCGTTGTTTAACTTTGAGCTAATACTTACCATTGGTAATATTGCCCTGGGAATTTTTGTTTCTGCCATAATAGGACTTATTTCGGGATTTTTACCATCTTGGTCAGCATCCAGACTAAATCCTGTTGAAGCTATGCGAGCTAATTTTTAATTCGCGATACAGTTTTCAAGTTTTTGTTTATTAAGCAAATAGCCCTTTTCAAATCACCATTCAAAAAAAGTAGCAATATAAACTTCTTGATTGTGTTTTAGTTAGTTCCCAAAAGCAAGTGAACACAAAAATTGAAAATACCATATAGTAATTACAGCAGATATTTGGTTATCTTTACAAGCAAAATTACGAAAAGATGGAAAAGCGATGGATGCTTAAAAATAAACCTGATAAAGAGGTTGTTGAGCAGCTATCAAGAAAGCTTAACATCAATAATAAACTTACAGAGTTATTAGTTCATCGGGGTGTTACAACTTACGATGAAGCTAAATCCTTTTTTCGCCCACAACTATCCGGTTTATTAGATCCGTTCCTTATGAAGGATATGGATAAAGCTGTTGACAGGATAAATCGTGCCAGAAAAAATGGTGAAAAAATTATGATTTACGGTGATTATGATGTTGATGGAACAACAGCAGTAAGCATTGTATATTCTTTTTTGAAAAATATTTATAAGAAGGTTGACTTTTATATACCAGATCGATATGCAGAAGGATATGGTATATCGTATAAAGGAATTGATTTTGCTGTTGAAAATGAACATAAACTACTTATAGCTCTTGACTGCGGTATAAAAGCTATTGAAAAAGTTGATTATGCTAAAGAAAAAGGTCTTGATATTATAATTGGAGATCATCACAGACCCGGAGATATTGTGCCTAATGCAGCTGCGGTTCTGGATTCTAAACAGGACGACTGTAATTATCCATTCAAAGAATTATCAGGAGCAGGTGTTGGGTTCAAATTAATTCAGGCAATTTCTATTCGAGATAATTTGCCTCTTGAAAAAATTTATTCTTGCCTCGATCTTGTAGCAATCAGTATTGCTGCTGATGTTGTTCCTATAACAGGCGAAAACAGAATTCTTTCTTTTTATGGACTAAAACATATAAATAAAACACCTCGTGTTGGAGTAAAGTCATTGTTTAAGTCGGCGGGTGTTGATAAAAAAGCAAGTCTTGGTGGAGAGCAGTATTTTAGAAAAAAAATCACAGTTAGCGATCTTGTTTTTCTTCTGGGACCCCGAATTAATGCTGCCGGAAGAATTGATAGTGCTATTGATTCGGTACGGTTACTTATAAGTAATAACCATGAATATGCTTCCAAACTAGGAAAGCAAATCAACGACTTAAATACCACTCGTCGTGAATTGGATAGTAATATTACTAAAGAAGCATTACAAATTCTATCAGATGACAAGAATATAGATAGTAAAAAAGCAACAATTGTTTATAGGGAAACCTGGCATAAAGGTGTTGTTGGCATTGTTGCTTCGCGACTTATTGACAACTATTACCGACCCACAATTGTACTTACAAAAGCTGATGGGTTAATAACCGGATCAGCAAGGTCGGTTAAGAATTTTGATATTTATGATGCAATTGACTCAACCAGTCATTTGCTGGAAAACTTTGGCGGACATAAATATGCTGCAGGACTTGCAATTAAACCAGAAAATTTTGATGAATTTGTAATAGAATTTCAAAAATATGTTAATGACAACATTTCTGATGATATGCTTGTCCCTGAAATAGAAATAGATGCCAACCTGTACATAAGTGATATTAATTTTAATTTCTATAAAATTCTAAAACAATTTGCTCCCTTTGGTCCTGGAAATATGTCACCAATTTTTCAAACAGAAAATGTCATCGACACAGGTTATGCAAAACACGTTGGCAAAAAGGAAAATAAGCATTTAAAGTTTTCAGTTGTACACCCTGATATGACAGGAAACCCAGTTCCTGCCATTGCCTTTAACCAAGGTCACCATCTTGAGGAAATGCAGAAAGGAAATCCTTTTAAAATATGTTACCATATAGATGAAAATACATGGTTAGGGAATACAACTCTTCAGCTTAGAGTATTAGATATTAAGTTTTGAGAATAGTGAACTGTGAATTGATAATCTACTCACCACTCACTAATCAATGCTTACAGGTTTTTAAGCTTAAAAGCAAAAGAAATTAATACAAGCCCTATTATTACTGCCATAACCCCAATAATTATCAAGAAAACAGAAGCCATTGCAAAAGGGTTAAAGAAAAGTAGGGCACCAAATACTAAAGTAAACAAACTACTAAAAAGTAAAAACTTTTTATCACCCTTGCTTTCTAAATTAGACATAATTATTAATTGTCCAATACCTAACATAATGGCCCAAATACCTATAATAATTACAAAAATTTCAAGTGCTTTTCCGGTAAAAAAAGCTAATACAGCACCAAGCCCAATTGTAATTATTGCACTTACGAGATCCGTTCCATAATTTAATTTGTTTTTCATACTTGAATACACCCCAAAGAGCATTGCAACTCCCACAATCAGCATAATGATGCCGAAATACATAATTATAACATTAAGCGTATCCAATGGCGCAAAAATGGCCATTAAACCAAATAGTAAGGCAATTATTCCGTTAAAGGCTAATACCCACCAATTAATAGAGTAAGATTTTGATTCCATTTTTATATATGTTAGTGAATTGTAAAGATAAATTAATATTGCTTACAATATAATATGCCAGTTTTGTTATTTTCATAATTTATAAAGAAGAAACTCTATCCTTAATAAATTTTAGCGTTCTTGTGTTGTTAAAATTTATGAATTAAAATGATAATTAAACCTCAATTTTTAGTAAAACATAACTCATTGGATATACATGATACTTATAACCTCTTTATCTTAAATTAATTGTACTTTTACTAGATTCTATTCATTATTAGAATAAACCTAACTAAACTAACTGTTTATTGATAAAACCTACTACTATGAAAAAATTACTCAACCTTATTTTCATTCTCGTTTCACTAACTGTTTTTTCACAAACCCAGAATCCAAATTTAGAGTGGGAACAAACCTATGGGGGATCTAGTACTGAATTGATAAACTCCACTATCCCCACCTCTAATGGTGGTTACCTTCTTGGTGGGTATACTTTTTCAAACGATGGAGATGTTCAGTCGGGGAATCATGGTGGAATTGATTTTTGGGTAGTAAAAATAAATAGTACTGGAACTATTGAGTGGGAACAAACCTATGGGGGATCCAATAATGATTGGTTAAACAATACTACCCCCACCTCTGATGGTGGTTACCTTCTTGGTGGGTATACTTTTTCAAACGATGGAGATGTTCAGTCGGGGAATCATGGTGGAATTGATTTTTGGGTAGTAAAAATAAATAGTACTGGAACTATTGAGTGGGAACAAACCTATGGGGGATCCAATAATGATTGGTTAAACAATACTACCCCCACCTCTGATGGTGGTTACCTTCTTGGTGGTTGGACTGGTTCAAACGATGGAGATATTCAATCAGGAAATCATGGTTCTTCTGATTATTGGGTAGTGAAAATAAATAGTACTGGAACTATTGAGTGGGAACAAACCTATGGGGGTTCTTCTGATGATAATATATACTCCACTATCCTTACCTCCGATGGTGGTTACCTTCTTGGTGGTTGGACTGGTTCAAACGATGGAGATATTCAATCTGGTAATCATGGTGGAAGTGATTATTGGGTAGTGAAAATAAATAGTATTGGAACTATTGAATGGGAACAAACCTACGGTGGGTCAAGTGATGATTGGTTATCCTCCACTATCCCCACTTCTGATGGAGGTTACTTTCTTGGTGGGTATACTTTTTCAAACGATGGAGATATTCAATCTGGGAATCATGGTTTTGGGGATTACTGGGTAGTGAAAATAAATAGTACTGGAACTATTGAGTGGGAACAAACATACGGAGGTTCTAATTATGATGAGTTACACTCCCTTATCTCCACCTCTGATGGGGGTTACCTTCTTGGTGGGTATACTGGTTCAAACGATGGAGATATTCAATCGGGGAATCATGGTAATGATGATTTTTGGGTAGTTAAAATAGGTGGAACTGTAGATGTAAATGAACTCTCTAATGAAAATATAAAAATATATCCAAATCCTGTAAAGGATAAGTTATATGTGAATTTAGAAAATGTACAATCTAATATTAATAAAATACTCCTTTTCAACTCAAATGGAAAGTTGGTATTTTCATCAGAAGGAACGGAATTAAAATCACAAATAATAGAAATCCCAACTCTTAATTATAACACAGGATTGTACAATCTAAACCTATACACAAATCAAGGAGTTATCCAAAGAAAGATTGTAATAGTACGATAATGTACATGTAGTCTTAAAGGGTTTCTTGTAACTGTGGAAAAGGGAAAAACACTTTTTTGGTAAATAGTCGGTTTTTATATGGATGGTGACTTTTTTACTGTTGGAGAATTATGATTAATAGTTACCAAACCAAAATAATACACTTTTGGAGGTGTCGTATTTTTAATCTAAAATAGGTTTATCATTTGTTAAAGAAAACCTCTCGATGTTTTTTATATCAGTTCATTTATTTTTTTAAAATACACTTCCTTTGGTATTAACCGTTCTTCATACAATGATTTGAGTTCTGATAATTTGTTTTTCAAACTATCATTATCAGTTTTAATAGATTCTGATTTGGATTGTTTTTTAGTTGATGGTTTGTGTTCTTCCAAACTAAATGAAAACATCTTTTTACCCGAACTATCCAGTTCATCATCAGTAGTGGAAAAATAACCCTGAAAAATCTTTGGGTCAGAGTGACCGGTCTGTGACATTATCACATGGTAAGGTATATTATTGTTGATACCTTCTCTTATGAATGTTCTTCTGATTATATGAGTTGTAAGAAACTTATGTAATGGTTGTCTTATATCCGTTCCGTCTTTAACTTTACCATCAGATGTATAAGTAGGATAATTTACCCATCGATTCAGTTCAACCTTATCACCAATAATCTTAAGGTGTTTATTCATTTTTTGGTTTGAGATAGAATTTCCCCTGGGTGTTCGTGGAAATATATAATCATATCGGGTTTTATTCTTAGAATATTTTTTCCAAATATTAAATGTAAGTTGGTTGATGGGAATCCTAACCTTTTTACCAATCCTTGATTTTTTCATTCTAAAAACAAAATACCCTTTTGATCTATCTTCTTTATCAAACTCATAATTATCAACCTTGAGTTCAACCAAATCAGAAAATCGACATCCTAAACCACAACCAAATATCAACATGTCTTTATAGACTTCTAAGTTGGTGTAAGTAACCGTTTTATTATTATTCAGATAATTTGTAAAGTACTCATTAGTGTATTTCTCATGTTCTGAATTGATATAATTGAATTTATCACAATGGTATAATTTTAATAACTCATCTCTTTTCAAATAAATAACATCCCTGTCAAAGTTGGTTTGTATCTGTATTGGGGATAGGGGTTTTTCAATAAAACCATTCTCATAACACCATTTAATAAAACTTCTTAACTGTTTCAGATGTTTTTGAATAGTTGTATTACTTCTTTTCTTTTCTTTAACTGAATAATTAAGGTATTCTGTTTGAACATCCTTATTGAAATCATCAACCCTGAAGAATGTTACTTTTTTGTGGTTTTTAATAAATTCAGATATCTGGTTTAAACTAACGATAACACTCTTACGGTAGTTCAATGTATTTCTGACATCAGACAGAACAACCTTGTCATATTCTATCCTTAAAAGAAAATAATCAAAATCTTTTTTAGTTGATATTTCTTTATCCGTTTGAAGATCTTTCAAATAGATACTCAATAACCTTACATCAGGTATCTGTTCATTCAACACAATTCGTTGAATATTCTTTTCAACATTCACAATAAGTTGTTTGAGTATCAGGTTTTTTACCTTGTAATCTGAATCAGACCGTCTTACTGGATTGTCTCCATTTCCATTCCAATCTTTTAGTTGTATAGATACACCTGTTGATAATTTCAACTTTCTACCTTTGAAATAATAGAACAAAACAACAGGAACCTCTTCATAATCACGATACCGTGATTTTGGTTTTTTATAGTTAAGTGATAAGTAAATACTCATACTACAAAGGTACAAAACTCTTGATACTTGGAACTTTAGTTGGAACTTTTTGTAAAAGAAAAACCCCAATGTATTGATTTACAGTACATTGAGGTTTTAATATGAGGTACCGAACGGACTGAAACCAAAACCCTATAATGTGTTTAATATCATGTGTTTATATGTTTTTGGCGCTTAGTATTGGTAAACAATTAGTAAACATTAGCATTTCAATAATGCAATTTTCCTATACATTCCATAAATGGAGATAGGTCAATATTTTTACCATTATTTGTTAATATATTCCATGTTTTCCAGTTTTTTTGTATTAATTTATCATTTATTAAACCAACCCTCATATTATCGTTAATTAACAAATAATTAGTTTTAAACAGAGGGAAATAGAAACCTTCCATTAAAGTAGTAATACTTGTAATTTTTCTTTTTGATTCATCACTATACATGCTAAAAGGAAGATCAGTATGAAGATAAATATCACTAAATGTTCTATTAATTTCAGGATAATTTTCAAACATAAATACTGGTCGATCAGAGTGCTTTAAAGGATATCTTACTTTATCTAATAAACCTTGCATACGGTTTAATTCACCAATGTACAAATCAAATATTATGCTCATCTTATCCGCAAATCTTTCATATCTATTGCATGATATCTCAGAAAAAGTGCCATTAAAATAATTGTTTGGTATTAAATACTTTTCATATTGATCATTAGCTTCATAAATAAATTCAACAATTCCTATCCCTAAAGAATCAGCAATTCTTTCAAGAGATTCCATTTTTGCTGAATTTGTTCTCATTATTCTGTGGATACCTTGATATGAAATTCCAGATCTCTCAGAAAGCTCAAGCAATGTAATCCCACTCATCTTACAATATTTCTTGATAACAGATAGATGTATCATGTGCTAAAAAATTAAAGTGTTGAAAACTTTTATGCAAATAAATATAAACTAAACCTTATAGATAAATTATAATATTTATATTTGCATTTATATTTAAAAGAATGAATTTGCAAAAATATCAACAAAAGTACATAAATTTACAACTATGGGAGAAATTATTTTAACAACAAAGACAGAATTACGTGGGATAATGCGCTCTGTTATTATAGAACGTGAAAACGAACTAAAAGCAAAAGAGCCTGGAAAAGTCTACTCTATTAACCATATAGCAAAAAAATTGGGGATGGCGCACGCAACAGTAAAGAAGCTGGTTCTCAATGGTGCTATAAAATCTACCAAGTCCGGCTTAATAACTGAAGATGCAATAAATAAATACCTAAATGGATAATGAAATTTGCCAAAAATAATGGTGGATATTAAACCCAGAAGACCTTGCTGGAACCAAGGTCTTCTATTTTTAAATAAATATTTTATACATGACAAAAGTAATAAAAAAATATCAGCACAACAGTTTCAAAAAAAATACTTTAAGCAACATGTTCTGTGGTAGGTTTTGCTATCCCGTTCCACTTAAGGACTTGTTGCAATTCACACTAGCTGGATATAAGCACATTTACCAAAAAAGGCAGAACACATCTAAACTAAGTTAATTATGAGTATCGATATCCACAATGACCTTGATGTGGCTAACCATATCATAGAAAATAATGAATTATAATGATGCCCTTGAATACAAAAAGTCTGTTAAACGTGAGTTCATTGTAGAAGGTGAGATAAAAATGAGACTGTTAGTAACCCCTAAAGATCCAAAGGATTTTAACAGATATAATGTTCGTTTTAGGGCAGGTGGTTTTAATGATGAAACAGCTATTAAATACTGTAGTAATAACAATTACATTGTTCGAGCATTATGGACAGATGGGATAAATGTTATTCATAAAACTGTTTGATTCTTCTCAATTCACCAATATGAACAACGATGAAAAAATAGCGTTCGATTACATTTCATCTTTGGGTTATTCTAGTATTGATTACGAACCTCATGTGAATGTTCCCCCAGACTTTTTAATTGATAATAAAATTGCCGTTGAAGTTAGAAGGCTTAATCAACAAAAATTAGTCAATGGTAAATATCATGGTCTTGAAGACATGCATTTCAAACTTGTTCAAAAGTTTACAAAAATTCTCAAAGAGTATGAAACAGATGAATATGATCATACTATAATAGTTTCTCTATCATATGGCCGACCACTAAAGTTAGATTCAAGACTTTTCAAACAAATTAAAGAAGAAATTCAAACACATATTCCTTTACTCAAGAAAGAGCTATCCATTCAGGTTCATGATAACCTTGAAATAAGGTTATGGAAATCAGAATTAAAACTAAACAAGTCAATCATCCTTGGAACAGCTTTAGATTATGATTCTGGAGGTTTTGTGGTTTCTGAGATATACAAAAACCTCAAGCTTATAGTAGTGGAGAAAGAAGAGAAAATCAATAAATATTATGATAATTATAAGGAATGGTGGCTAGTACTAGTAGATTATATTGGGTATGGTTTAGATGAAATAGATGTAAAACAACTTAATAGTCTTCCAAATCTTAATACAATATTTGATAAGGTTGTATTAGTATCTCCTTTAGATATTAAAAGGACTGTGGAGATTGAGATTGAACCATCTCTTCAATGACTATCCTAAGATACTGTTATATGGTTTATAGGTAGGGTTGAGATATTAGCTTGTAGTAGCATAGCATCATATACTTAAAGTCATACAACACCATATACTTAAAATGATACAAGAAATACTACTGTATATGTAACTTAAAATAGAGTTATTGAGTATATAACAAGTAATCTAACAAGTGCCAATAAATTAGGTTTATTGGAAGATGTTAGATATATTTGTGCCTCTATTAGATATTCTATGAATAAAGAAGGAGAAATAGCAATAAAACTTGAAGAAACTTTTAAAGGAAGAGAGGTTGTATCACGTGATGAACTTAATGAGTATTTTAGAACTAAAAACCCAAATATAACTCCTGAAGCTATAAGAAATAGGATATATCATCTAGTTAGGTATGGTATTCTATATGCTATTACTAACAACCTTTACACATTTAGTATTAAACAAAAATGGGATCCGGTACCCAATAATAATATGGTATCTATTTGGGAATATATATCAATAGAGTATGTGCAAAGTGAGTTTTGTTTTTGGACAACAAAATGGTACAATGAGTTTGCCAACCTTCAAGCCTTTAATGAAGTAATTGTTATTGAAGTTGATGAAATAGTTTCTGACTCGGTATATCATAACTTATCGGACAAATTTGACAATGTTTATTATCAGCCCAGTGAAAAGGAGGTGGATTATTATATTTCGACAAAGGAACTTTCATATATAGTCAGGCCAATAATTACTCGAGCTCCTGTAATAAAAAAGAGCACACCCTCTGCAATTCAACGTTCAATAAGACATCGTGCAGAAAGCCCTCCTATTTCAAGGTTGGAAAAATTATTGACAGATTTATATTATGATAAGACCCTATTATTACCATGGAAATATGAAGAAGTTAATATTTGGCAAACTGCTTTCAAAAAGTACAACATAAACATTAGTTCTATATACAATTATGCAAAAAGACGTGATAGTTCAGTTAAAATTATTGACTTTATCCTAAAAAATGTAAACAACCTACCCAATGATATTATTAGATACCTTCAAGAAAGATGAAATTCTAAAGTCCACAAGGAGTTTTGAAAAGGGGGACCCCTCAATAGTTGAGTTAGTTGTTCATGCATTTTATTTGTTGGAACAATTATCTGTAAACAAGCTTGACTTTGTTTTTAAAGGGGGTACAGCACTGATGTTGTATTTTGATCCTCCGACAAGATTCTCAACAGATATAGATATTATTACACTTGAGACTAGAGACAAAATTGAAAATATTTTAAACGAAATATGTAAACAGGATGTATTTCTTGGATGGGAATTGCAAGAGAAAAGAAGTTACCAACTGGGTATACCAAAGGCTCATTACAGCTTATACTTCAATTCAAGTCTTCAGGAGCTGAAGAGAGAGATATTGTTAGACATCCTTTTTGAGGAGAATCTATATCCAAAAACTGATTCTTTGCAAAACGACCTGAAATTCTTGATTCACAATGATGAAATAGTCAAAATAGATGTTCCTCCAGCAGATGCACTATTAGGTGATAAGCTTACTGCGTTTGCACCTGGCACTACCGGGATAAAGTTCAATAATAAAAAGGGTAGGGATATTATAAAACAAGTTTTTGATATAGGTAGGCTTTTCGACCGACTTGAGGATATTGAACTTGTTAAAGATACTTTCATAAATATTTCTGAAAAGGAAATTAAATATAGGGCATTGAATATTGGGGTCACAGAAATTGCTAGGGATGTTCTTAATACATGCTTTTTGTTTGGGAGAATCCAACGCAATATTAAAATCGACTCTGAAATTTATATTGTTAATGAAGTAAGGGGTGCGTTAATGGCATTTAGGCCATTTACTACTTCTCGAAGAGTTTATACCATCGACGATTTACTTCACGATGCTTCGGTCGCATCGTACCTAATAGCACTAATTGCAACTGATAGTATAAGCAACTTCAGTAAATTTGATGGAGATATAAAAAAATTAATTAAATATTATTTTAAGGAACCCGAATTAAACTATTTAAATAGGTTTGCTAAATTCCCCAATGGAACCTTATATTACTTAAAATCAGCTCATGAATTGATTAAATGATTATTTTTACTTCATAATCTGCTAACCATATGACCTACGAATACTCAGAAGACAAGCTTATTGAACAAACTGCCATAAAATTGTTTAAAGAATTAAAATGGGAAACTGCCAATGTTTACCATGATGAAACATTTGGAAAAGATGGAACAATTGGTCGTAACTCGGAAGCAGATGTAATACTGGCAGGTCATTTCTTTGATGCTATACGAAAGTATAATCCCGGTTTGCCTGAACAAGCTTATATTAACGCCTTTGAATTTATTAGTTCAGAAACATCGACAAAGTTATTGGCTGAGATTAATTATGAAAAGTATAATCTCCTTAGAGATGGTATTCCGGTAACCTTTAAAAATGAAAAAGGCAAGATAGTCCGGAATAAAAAGCTAAAGGTTTTTGACTTCGATAATTACGAGAACAATAATTTCATTGCAGTGCAGCAATTATGGGTGGAGGGTAAATCCAGAAGAAAGCGAAGGCCGGATGTTATAGGTTTTGTGAATGGTTTACCCTTATTATTTGTTGAACTTAAAGCTCATCATAGAAAACTCAAAACAGCTTATGATCATAACCTTAGCGATTATAAGGATGTGATTCCAAAGCTATTTCATTACAACGCATTTATTATCCTTAGTAATGGCTTGGATAGCAAAATAGGGTCATTAATCTCTGGCTACGATCATTTCCATGACTGGAAACGTATTCGAGAGGATGAAGAAGGTGTTGTAAGCATGGAGACAATATTAAGAGGGGTATGTTCAAAGAATATGTTTATGGACATGTTTGAAAACTTCGTATTGTATGACACATCACTAGGTAAGATAATAAAGTTAGTAGCCCTAAATCATCAGTTCCTTGGAGTTAATAAGGCTATAGACCATTTCATAAACTTAAAAGGTCAATATAGTCATGGTGAGATCGATATAGAGACTAAACAGAAACTGGGAATATTCTGGCATACACAAGGAAGTGGCAAGTCATACTCAATGGTATTCTTCTGTCAAAAGATACATCGTAAAGTAGAAGGGTCCTATACCTTTTTACTAGTTACAGATAGGTTAGAACTTGATAGTCAGATTTACGGAACCTTCGCTGGGGTTAGGGCTGTAACAAGCAAGGAGGCTAAGGCTAAAAGCGGTGAAGACCTAAAGGATAAGTTGAAGTCAGATAGTAGATATATATTTTCAATAATTCATAAGTTCAACTTTGATGAAGTCATAACTGAAAGAGATGATATTATCGTAATCTCAGATGAGGCTCATAGAACTCAAGGGGGAACTCTGGCAATGAATATGAGGAAAGCTATGCCAAAAGCTTCATATGTTGGTTTTACGGGTACTCCGCTCTTTAAGGATGATGAGATAACCAGAAGAATATTTGGTGATTATGTTTCAATATATGACTTTAAGCGATCTGTTGAAGATGGAGCAACTGTACCTCTTTACTATGAAAACAGAGGCGAAAAGCTAAAGCTTGATAATCCTAAAATTAATGAGGATATACGAAATGCAATTGAAGAAGCCGAGCTGGATAGCAACCAAGAAGACAAACTTAAAAATCTATTCTCAAGAGATTACCCAATACTAACATCAAAAAAACGGTTAAAGTCTATAGCAAAAGACGTTGTCTATCATTTCAATAACCGAGGTTATAAAGGCAAAGGGATGATGGTTACACTTGACAAGCTAACAGCTGTTAAGATGTATAATTATGTAAAGGAAGCGTGGGAAGATTTTATTAAAAACCGGGAAAATGAAATTAAGTTGATGTCCAACGAACAGGAACAACTAATAAGTACCAGAGAATTAAAATGGACAAAAGAAACTGAAATAGCGGTAGTAGTAAGCTCTGAGCAAAATGAGATAAAGAAATTTAGGGCTTGGGGTCTGGACATTGAACCTCACAGAGCAAAGATGAATGATCCAACACGGGATTTGGAAACTGAATTTAAAAAAGAAGATCATCCATTCCGGTTTGTAATAGTTTGTGCCATGTGGATAACCGGTTTTGATGTAAAAAGTTTATCTACTCTATATCTTGACAAACCTTTAAAGTCACACACACTCATGCAAACTATTGCCAGGGCAAATAGAGTGAACGAAGGAAAAAACAACGGGTTGATTGTTGATTACATAGAGACTTATAAAAACTTATTGGAGGCACTTGCCATATATGCCGTCGGAGGAGAAAAAGGTGAAGGTACTGGAGTTGATGTGCCCGTTAGGCCTCTAGAGGAGTTAGTAGAAGACCTGAAACAATCAATTGATACTACTATTAAGTTTCTATATGGGGAGGTTAATTTTAAACTTGAATCAATAATAAATACCGAAGGATTTGATAAGCTGGCAGCTATACAAAAGGGAGTAAATACTGTATATACAACAGATGAGACCAAGAACAAGTTTGGTGTTATGTCTAGAGATGTTTTTAAGAAGTATAAAGCCCTGATGCCGGACAAGGCAATATACCTGTTCAAAGATCGTAGAGATGCCATTGATGCCATATATAGCCGTATACAGCAAAATACAGAAGAGGCAGATATATCATATGTGATGAAGCAAGTTCAGGATGTTGTTGATGAATCAATAGAAAGCTTAAATATACTCCTTGAACCAACTGAGGATTATGGTAAGAAGGTCGATATAAGTTCGCTTGACTTTGAGCTAATTGAAAAAGAGTTCCTCAAGTTTGAGAATAAGAATACGATGGTTCAGTCTCTCAAGCAAAAGATTGAGAATAAGCTTAACCAGATGCTCATCAATAACCCTCTTAGGATTGATTTCTATGAGAAATACAAGGAGATCATTGATGAGTATAACAAGGGTAAAGAAGCTGTAACAATTGAAGAAACCTTTGAGCGACTACTTAACTTCGTGAGAAAGCTATCTGAGGAAGATGCCAGAGCAAGTAAAGAGGATTTAAGCGAACCACAGCTTGCAATATTTGATCTATTACGCCAGGGTAAGAAACTCTCTGAAAAAGAGAAAAACAAGATAAAAAATATTGCTTCTGATTTACTTGAAACCCTTGATAGTAATGAGCTAAAGGTTAATCACTGGATGGATAAACCACAGACCTCATCAGCTGTTAAAACTGCCATTAATAATTATCTTTTTAAAGAATTACCATACCCAACATACGAAGAAAAGGATATTGAAAGTAAATCGTTTTTGATATTTGATTATTTGAGGTTAAGTTATGGGGCGGTGGGGTGAAAAACTAGTAGAGTATGTCTGATCTTAAATTTTCTTAATGGAACAGGTGAGTAAGTTAATAAATAATAGGGGATTTTACTTTTGTAATATGAACCCAACACGAGTTAGATTCTTACTCTTAGTTTTAATCTCAGTAATATATTTTGATTCTTTTAGTCAAGAAAATGTTAACGATATAAATCAAACATGTTCCAAACAAGTAAAATATAGGTCCAAAACACTATCTCCAATATATTATGATATTGCTCTTGAGTATCAATACTCTAAATATGCTGAAATAGGATTTGGGTATATTTACTTCCCAGATGATCAAACATTTGTTGGAGGTTTCACTATTAGACTTGCTCCAAGTGTTTTTAATGAGAAGGATAGAAAAAGGGATCTTGGCTCATCGGACGAGGCTACAAGCAAAGATTTCACTATTCATGATACATTATTTATATCAACCAAAAAATCGAAAATTAAACGTCTAGATATAATGCTTAATATAAGCTACCCCTTTTTCGCTAATCGTTTACTTGCCTATGTTGGCCTGGGTTATGGGTATAAAAGGTATTACTACCAATATGATCAATATAAATATGGAAACTACCTTGAAACGGTATGGGTACTTAATACATCCGAAGGAGTAGTAGATGGTTTAGCTCTTGAAGCAGGAGCAATTGCAAGGTTAGGTAGGATAACATTCCGCGGCGGGATTACATCTGTATGGTTCCATTCCATAGATTTTGTATTTGGTTTAGGATATGCATTCAATTCCAGTAACTCAAATAAATCATCAAAGTTCAAACTTAAAAGATGAAGAAAAAGCACGTTTTAACTGGTTTCCTTTTTTTTCAACTATTTTTTGTAGTCAATGAATATGCTTTGTCTCAAAGATTATATTTCGGATTTAATTTAACCCCAGTCTTTTCTGTATTTCAAATGTCCAAGGTTAATCAAGATTTCATTTTCGCAAAAAACTCATATAATGTTTATTACAACAATCAAAAAGTTCAGGTCCGATATGCGGCCAGAAGCTGGGGAGCAGGAGTTACAGTAAGCTTTGCATATAGGCGTGCAAGAGTCTCCATAGAACCTAGGTACTTTAATCATGTATATAAACATTTAATAAGGAAAATACAACCAACGTATTCTGGATACGATATACAAGAAACAGAGATCACAGGAAATAATTTTGAGTTGCCTATTTTGCTATCATACAATTTCAGGTTTCCTGCAGAGATAGATAAACTCTCCTCTTCATTTATACCGTATTATTTTATCGAAACAGGTCTTGTACTTGTATACCCAAATTACTGGGATGGGGATAGAAACAAACATGATATTTACAATAATTATATCAATATATTATATGACAATATGCCCTATCAAAATTTTTGTGTTGGCCTTGGTATAAGGATGGATAACTTTAAGTTCTCTATTAGATACCAACACAGAATAAACGAACTCAACCAAGGTAGGACTGAAATGTCTTTAGTTAGTTTACATATCGTTAAATATTTTAACTCTATTGTTTGGAGGATGTAACTTATGCATGTTATCTTTAAGAAAAGAATTGAGTATATATTATTTTTTGTATTGCTTTTAAGTTTGCTGTTTGGCTGCAAGAAGAAAAAATTTGAGTTTAATATACCAGAAATATACAATACGGGTATACTGTTATCTCATAAGATAACTTCTTTTTCGGATACAGTTATAGCTTACAATATTGACCTTCTTACTCTACAAGCAAATGATGAAAAATCTATCAAGGGGATTCCACAGGACGAGGCTTACCAACTTGGAAGAATTATTGAATTAGATTCAATTAATGACTCTGAACTACGAACATCAGGGCACTGTGCCTATTGCACATATACTTATGAAGTATCAAAAGAAAATCTAAATCTAAATCAAACATATTGTTCCTTTTTACTTTTTGATGTTACAAGATCTCTCTCTCATAGTTTAATTTCTGCAAATAGCTACATTCATTCACTTGACAACAAAAGCTATGCTCAGATTGGGGCATACTCTAGGAATGGTAAATTAGAATCAGATACATTGACCATTTACAATAACTTCACTAATATTTGGTCTGAAGAAATAGCTGAAGAACTATTCAGTTTATCGGGGAAGTCTGGCGGGTCATCGTGCTTACTTGATGCTCTTTACCCTCTAATTGAACACATCGACACTAATGGACCTAGTGAAAATAAGAATATCGTTGTTTATACAATGGATGCTGATGATAATAAAAGCTCATACACTGCAGAAGAAATTATAAACTATGCGAATGAAAAAAATGTAAAACTTAACTTCATTGTCTATGATATAGATAAAAATATGCTCAAATACAATTTATATTCAGAGTTATCAAATAAAACAGATGGATTCTATCTATATTGTCAAGATAGCAGGAAGAGAAACGTCGCCTTCCTTTCACTTAGTAAAGTTTTAAAAGGAAACTATAATTATTTCAGAATTAGTGTAAATCAAATTAGTAGCGGACTTTTAAACAGATACAAAAATGGGGAAATGGAAATAATCTCTATTGATAGAGATAGTTACAATTATGACTTTAAAGACAATATCAACGCTCATATTTATACCAATCAATACTATGAATAAGAACTGGCATCTATCTATTACTTTATTATTTCTTACCATCAACTTAATTCGGGCCACTGAAGATATTAAACCATCAATTCAAACTGGTCATTTACATTCAATTATGGATATTTGCTTTAGCTATGAAGGTAATATGATAGCATCTTATGATAGCAAGAATAATCTAATACTGTGGAATATTTATTCAGAACTTCAGATACTAAAAAAGAAAATCCCTGAAACTATTTCATGCATAGAGTTTTCCAAAAAATCAGACTTATTACTTTTTGGAACAACAAATGGGATATTATATAAACTAGACTTATCCAATTTTAATATCAGCGAAGTCTATAAGTTCGAATCAAGTATAAATGGGATACATTCCATGTTACCTGATCATGTTATTATTGTGCACTCAGATTTATTATATAGAATTGATCTAGACAGCCTAAATAAAACTATTCTCCTAAATGAAGAAATTGTCAGTTTTTCCGCATATAATGACTCTGAACAAAAATTTATGTTGGTAGATAGGAATTTAGATGTTTGGGACTATTATTTAGATGGGAATATAAAAGAACCTATTGATATTAGAATTAACCGGAATGATATTTTATATTCCGCAATTGATAGTACTATAATAGGGATTGGCTCAAAGGGTAGAATTAATATCACCAAAAAGGAAGATGGAAACATTTCTACTTCTCTTTTACATGATTACCCTGAAGATAAGTTCATCGACATTGAATATTCATCAGTAGGAAATTCGATTTTTGCAGCATGTTCTGATTCAAAGATATATGTAAAAAAGGGTATTCATAAGAGAATTAAACCGATTACACAAAGACTTAACAATCATAAATCAAGTGTTAACGCACTAGCTGTAAGCAAAGACGGCAGACTCCTTGCATCTGCTGGAGATGACAAGACCATATTAATTTGGGACATTGATACATTGCAAGTAATTAAAAAGCTAAGATCAAGATCCTCTCCTATCACCTGCGCTTTGTTTAGTCCTGATGGTAATTCAATTGTTTTCGGCAACTCAATTGGGGAGGTGAAGTCTATTAAACTAGATTCTACATATTTTACAGTTAATAGATGGCAACTCGGCAATTATCAGATAAATGACATTGCTATTAATTCCTGTGATCAGAATGTTTATAGTGTTGACAATACAAACAAATTAAAAGTTTTTAATCTCAAAGATTTAAATAAGAAAACTGAATCAATTACCGTCAAGTCAAACCCTTTCCAGGTTGGTCAGTTGATAAATAATTTGCTTAATAGTTTTGCTGTTGTTCCTGATCCAAGATGTGTTTTCACTACCCTTGATATAGATTGCCCTAGTAACTACCTTGTTGTTAGAGGAAAAAAACAGATTCCACGATCATCTTTAGATTATTTTACTGGTGAAGAAGTATTTCGCAAGGATATAATAACAATCTACAAATTACCAAAATTTAAAAAAAGACGAAGGTTTTCCGAAAGAAACTTATCCTCTGAGAATGCCTACGATGTATTAGAATTAGTAGATAATTTGCAGATTTCATACAAGTATATAAACGGTAATAATAAAACACTTACTTTGCGTAATAATGTATCAATAAACAACTTCAGATTCGCTAATGGCAATATTTTGTTTACCAACGATCACAAGGTATGGTCTCATCATCCAATAGAGCAAAGAATTTCACACAATGGTTTCAATGGAAATTTTAAAAAGAACTTTACCTTATCGAATAACAATGAATATATCGCTTATTGTGAGGCAGATACAATCTACTTGAAAAAAGTTCAGGGAAGCTCAATAAAAAAGTTGGTTAGTCACAACGGAATGGTAAATTCATTATGCTTTAACCCAAACAATAATTGGTTATTAAGTTCGAGCGATGATGCATCACTCAAAATTTGGGATGTTAATGAAGGTAGTCTGATTATAACTATAGTACCAGTTGACAATGAGGATGCAATCTTTTTAACTAATGAAAACTTTTACTCATACACTACTTTCTCTGCAATTTCCGGTATTGGTTTTATTCAAAATCATGAAGTTTATAACCCAGAGCAGTTTGATTTCTTGTTCTATAAGCCTGATAGTATATTTTCTTGTTTTAATATGCTACCTAAAGCCAAAATCCAAGAAGTTGCATTAGACAGAAAACAATGGCTCCTTAGAAACAATATAAACGATAGAATCAGCAGTTATCAGATTAGCATCCCTATTATTGATATTCGCACTCAAGATAATATGTATGAAAGTAACACAGGTAAAACGAACATATTGATTAATGCAATTGATAGTCTTTATAATATAGAATCTATTGAAGCAAGAATAAATGGCACATTGATATACTCAAGTTCTGACTCAAATAAGGTTTTTAATAATAAAGTCATTAAAGAGAATATCAAGGTAAATCTTTCAAATGGAAGAAATATAATACGTTGTTCTGCAAGGAATAGCAAGGGATTTACCTCTTATAGAAAGCAAATAATAGTTAAAAATAATCAGAAACATATAAAACCTAACCTATATTTTGTTGGTGTAGGTTTAAATTATGAAGATAGAACTTCACCGATACATGATGTGGATACTATCATTTATTCCATTAATAAGTCAAAAAAAATAAGAAAACTATACGACCATGTATATACTTTTAAAATTGATAATTCGAATGATACTATAAGTATCATTTCGTTACTAAATGAATTAAAAATGATAATTAATAAAACAAGTATCAATGATGTGCTGGTTTTGTATTTATCGGGTGAGACTCCAGAGGGATATGATAACAAAATTGCATTTAGAAGGTTTAGAAACGGCAGCATTCAATTTTTTGAGCAGCAGCAAGTCGAAGACCTTCTAAGTAGTGCTGATGCAAGAAAAAGATTCATGGTAATTAATTCATGTCAAGTTGGTGAAAGTTATTACACTCCTATTTTCAATAACCACAACTTAGGTAATGGAACAACGGTTATTACTCCGACAAGTTCTAGAAGTAAAACAAATGTAGTCCATGGCAACATAAGCTACTTTAACTTAATCTTTCTTAAAAGTATAATAGACAGGAAAAACTATAAAGTCAGTCAATTGATTGAAATGATAAATCAAGAACACTTGTTGCGACGGCAAATTACTTTGATAGACAAAAACATACTTGTTCTTCAGACAAAACATTTTAACAATTATAATGACTTTGTTGTTTGGTAGTTATTAATAAGAAATTAAAAAGGGCAGGGTGTGTATTTCTTTTATTTCTCCATCATAAGTGAAAAAAAACTCGATTTCGATCAAATAAAATAAACTAGGTTCCAAAGAAGGCCAAAAATCATCCAATAGCAGATTGATTAGTAAATTAAAACTATTTTTATTTGTATCTAGTTCCAAAGAAGATTTAAACGATTTTGTTATTTTACCTTTGCCATTTAGAAAAAAACTTATTGCGGGAAGATTTTTTGGGTCAATGTAGGTTGTAATTCCGTTGTTTTTTCCAAGTGTGATATTTTTATAAAGAATGTTACAGTTGACTTTCGTTAACCGATAGGCTAATTCCTTATTTGGGACATCAAAGGAATAATGTAACATAGGCATTATTTGAAGAAACTTTCCATAACACCATGGCTGGGTAACCTTCCAATATTTTATAAATTCCTGGATACTATCAGATTCATTTTCATCATGAGTTTCATAGAATATTTTTTTAGCCGATAATAAGGATTTAATACAATCATTGAGCTTATTTTCCGAAAATTTAGTATAGTTAAAAGATAATAAGAGTAACGAGTCTGGTAATCGGGAGTAATCATTTGCAGACAAATAAATTTCTAAACTCTTTTTACTCGTGTATTGTTCTTTGTAGTATTCATTAATGGAAAAATTATCATTTGAACTTAGCTTAATGTCTTTGATTCCAAATGATAGTAATAGGAAGGTGGCAATAATTACATTGGTATACATGTTATTTAATTTTTATTTCATAATCATCTATAATATCATACCAAATTGGCCTAATAATAATAGGCTCTAATGGCACAATGTCATTTTCATTCTCAAAATAGTATAAATAAGTCCCGGTTCTTAGCCTAAGTCTTAGTCGTTCTCCTACTTTTACGGGTTCTTTAAGTAATGAACTTTCAATAGACATCCCATCATCAAGGCGAATATTTACACTTCTAATTTTTGAGTTATCTCCTAAACTAATACTAATATTACGATACATTATAAGCTCTCCAGATAGAAATAGGATTGCGATTATCAGTACATACATCGTGATAACTAATCGGCGCCTTTTAGACCAAAACTTATTGTAAATCGATTTTACATACCAAGGTGAATCACTTTCAGGGGCTTGCCCAGAATCTAATAAAAGGCTAAAAATCAAGATGATTCCAATAATTGAAGTTACAAAATAAAAAAAAAGATCTGCTATTATATCTTTGAATGTCCTATTATATATAAAAAGAATTAACAGAGCGAGACTTAATATACTTAAAATAGTAATTAAACGTTGAATAGTCTTCATTTTCATTTCATTAAAGATTCATATAAAAACAACCAATCACATCATTTCCATAATACACCAAGACCAAAGACTATACCATTAACTCTCTTATTAATGTAGGTATAGTCTATATTTATATACAATATATCTGCCAATGGAACCCCTATTCCAATATTAAAAGGATAATATGTTTTAATCTTACTAAATCCTCCTTCATCCCAAAAATAAAAATACTCACCCTTTGCTATATCGTCCCCCCAACCACTGTCAGTGTCATAATCTCTATCTGCTTTATATACCTTGTAACTGCTGTCAAAGTAAAATCCAAATCCTACGTTTAATAAAAAAGGTATTGGTTTATATATTGAATATCCAATTTTTAATGTATAATTTAGCATTATAGTATTATCAAAAGAACATATCTCTGGCGTAGCCAGGTTAAAGTCATAGTGGTAAGAAGTATAATATCCATCTTTATTCTTCACTACGCCAGGGATACTACTTCCAGAATAATATAACCCCATAGAAGCTATCCATCTTTGTGTAGATTTCAATCTAACTCCATATTCCAAACCAATTTGCATTGGAGTCATTCCATATTTAGCAATCAAGTAATGATCTAAAATCTTTCTATTCATTGATTCAACTGCATAGGATTCATATTTATCAAGATTATCTGAGTATCTAGTATATTCCATTTGAGCTATGCAAGTCTGCATGATTACAAAACCCAATGTGCAAATAAGTATACTTCTTTTTAACACCATGTTCTTCTCAAAATTAATTATCTAATCTAAAACAATTCCTATTTCAATTCCAATAGAAAAAAACCTTGTTGTAATCTCTGACAAAGGCTGCACAGGTTCACCATCAATATACATTCTAAATTCTCTATTAAAATTATTCGTTAAATCATGTCTCATATATACTGAGAATGGAAAAATTGTATCCCTTATCGCAAATGATTTAGTTACACCAATTAATAATCCAAACACAACTTTATTTATTGCCATATCAATATTGGTATTGTATGGTAAATCTATCAATGCTTCACCATTACTTTTATGGCCTGTAATAGAATAATATTTGGTTGATAGATTAAGAGAGGTTGTAAAGCCAACTATAAAATTATACCCAGAACTTCTGCTCAAAAGACTAATGTAAACTGGAAACTCTAAAATATCTAACTCAAGTCGATCTTCCAAATCCCGAATAGGCTCCCAGGATTTGAGTTTAAAATAGTAGGGATTATAATTCAGCCCCACATTAAGCCATTTTCTTTCAGACATCATCATCCTGAAATTTATACCAACGTAAAAAGGGGTTGTAATATATGTCTTAACATTTAGATTTGATAGTTTATAAGGAAATGCTTTAAATGCTAAAGATACTACTGGCTGAAACTGAATTTGGTAGCCTTTCTCATTTTGATCATTTGTGGTTAAAGAAGGCATCTTTTCACCTAACGTGTTATGAGAAAAAGTAATGTTAAGAATAACTATTATTAAGCATCTATAAATAATGACCTTTGACTTACAACAACATTCAAACAAATTAGTCATTATTAAAGATTGCATGTTTAAACAATATTACTGTTAGGCATAAATTTTATACCAGCCGTAAAGTTTTGTCAGTTAACCAATGTTGGTATAATTAGCAAGGTCTAATAAAATACTCCTAAATCATTTTGTGAATAGATTAGACTAAAATAACTGCGACCCAAATTTAAGAATTTTATTGGATTATCATTATCAGTAATAATTTATTTTTGAAACCATTCTAATTGTATTCCTATATAGAATCGCATGGAATTGAAAGCTTCCCCAAAAACAGCTCCGAATAAAAGTAGAAAAATAACTTAAATTTGAGGTGTCTTTTATTCCATTTAATGATTTCTGGAGTTTTTCGACCTTAAATGAACTCTCAATCCTTTTCTTTTGAATAGTAGTATTTTGATTTGCTTCCATAAATCATAAAATTTTCTGTAAAAGTAATATCTAGAATAAAAGAAAATATTTTATTAAAACCGTCCCCTAAACCGTCCCCCATCAAAAAACCCGATCCATATTTACTTGATATACACCGGGTTTAGAATTTTATTTGAGGTACCGAACGGATTCGAACCGCCGTAGGAGGTTTTGCAGACCACTGCCTAGCCACTCGGCCACGGTACCATTGTTGAAAAATGGAATGCAAAATTAAGTATTTTTTAAGAGAATTATGGCATTTATTAACATAATTGGTCAAAGAATATTTTTGGTCAAACAAACCTTTCCCTCTTTTGTAAGTTTATTAATGCCCATAATATTGAAATCACTGAACCCGTAACAAGCATTAGTCGATTTTGAAAAACGATATTTGTCCAGATGCTATAACTAATATCTGATGGGATATTAAAAGGATTTAAAAAAATATTCCACTTGCTGTATTCCAAAGGTTCTGCCATAATCCAAAAAAACAGGCCTATAATAACCATTATTACAGCCGCTCCACTTGCATTTTTTACAAGTGTAGTAAACAAAAACGACAAACAAGCTATAAACAAAAGTGGATACATTAATTGATAAACCATATAAAATATTGGGACCTGAACAACAGTAATAACTGAAACAAGAGTCATAAAAAGAAGAATAACAGCCAATAACAACAGGCTTATAATAAAACGCAATAAATAAATCTTATACCTATAATTTGGTATGCTGAAAATAATCTCCAGCATTCGCGAATCCTTATCGTTTTGAATGTTGAATATTACCGGATAAAAAAGTATTAATATTCCAGGGAAAATAAGCGTGCTGTAAATATCATCTTCTCCCGGAATACCATCTGAAAAAAGCATAATTGTGGTTACAAGTAAATAAAATGCAACTGCAGCAATCATGAAATAAATAAACTTATTAGCAAATATTATTTTCAGGTTATACCTTATCATGCTAGTTATGAGATGTATTTTATTCTTCATCTTAGTCTATTATATTTCTTTTTTAATTTCAATCTTTTTGTTATCCTATTTTTTGTTATCCTGATCTGCCTGAGGCGGCGAAGGATCTCTATTTATAATTATTCATTATAGAGATTCTTCGCTGCGCTTAGAATAACAACCTTCTCTTAATTGTTTAAAGACCTCATTTCCACTATACCTTATAACTTCTAGCCCCATTCTTCTTCAACAAATACAAATATGCGTCTTCTAAATTAGCCTTTACTGATTGAGCACCTTCAACAGGTGGCTCATCCGACAAGCATCTAACTCTTATCATATCGTTTTCACGGATGTGGTAGATAATAGTCAACTTCTCTTCAATTTTTTCAAACTCACTTACTGCCAAATTCAATGTCCAAATTTTACCCTTAGCAATTTCTGCCATATCAATAGGTCTACCGAGGTAAACAACGCCTCCTGTTTTCATTACAGCAACTCTGTTACATGAACTTGCAACATCTTCTATAATATGGGTTGAGAAAATAACAATTCGATCTTTACTTAATTCAACTAATAAATTTCGGAACCGTATTCGTTCTCTGGGGTCTAATCCGGCAGTAGGTTCATCAACAACTAATATACGTGGCAGATGCAGTAATATTTGTGCGATTCCGATACGCTGTTTCATACCTCCCGAAAAAGAACCTATTTTTTCATTGCGGTTATCGTACATATGAACTGCCTTAAGAACATATTCAACTCTGTTGTTTCTTTTATTTTTATCATATATTTTTTTAAGGATTCCAATGTAGCTAAGAAAATCCCATGCTGTCATATTTTCGTACATGCCAAATTCCTGAGGCAGGTATCCAATAAGTCCCTGAAGTTCTTCACGTTTTTCTTTTAGGTCGATACCGTTAATGGTTATTTGTCCGTAACTTGGCTCTAAAATTCCACAAATTATACGCATAAGCGTTGATTTACCGGCACCATTTGGACCTAATAAACCAAACATTCCGTTTTCAATATCAAACCTTACTCCGGTTACTGCTTTAAATGGTTTCTTTTGTTTTCCAAGAACCGGGATTACCAACACAAATCTGTAAAATGCTTTTCTAACACCTTTAAACCAGCCGGTTACACGATTGACATCAATATTGTTTTTGTGTAAATTGGTAGCTGTAACTTTTATTGCTACAGCAAGATACCAAATAATGCCAGTGGGAATAACCAATCCGGGCAACTCATAAATATCCCAAAAACTAATTAATGCAACGGCAGGATATATCCAATAAAAAGCAGCAATTGCAAGTCGATTAGGTATTCTAACCCAACGGCTTTTTTTAGGTGATGAAAAAGGAGCTGCTAAAGGTGACCAAAAAGCAATTGTGAGGATATAAAAAATCATCTGTAATATGAAATACCAGAATCCACTTTCTATGTGGTAATAGATAAAATAATAGGCGAATGCAATTACAGGAATTTGCCAAATTAATTGCACAAAAATATTAGCAGATGATGATGAATCTTGTATTCCAAGACGTTTTCTAATATTTAATCCCGACTTCCATTCGCGCATAAAGCGATTATCCCAATCATATATTTTTACAATATTTCGTATTTCGATTCGTAATGGCTGATTATCAGAAATTAGCTTTTCGCTTGCTTTTCGGAGGCTTGTTTTTATAAAGTAGATAGCAGCAGGAACGGTTATAACCAACATTAAAAAATATATTAGCTGCCAAACTTTGCTATCAACATCTACATAAATAAAATAAGTACCAACGATCCAAATGGTTGTTTGCAATATTTTTATTACAACTGGTTGTTCCCTCATCCAATTAATAGCCGATTGAAGTCCTGAATACATTGTGGGTATAAAAACAAGTGTTAATAATGTACTTAAAGCAAGTCCGCCAATAACTGTAATTGCAAAAGGAACACCTATTTGAGTCACATATTCGGCTTTTCCAATAGCCAATGGTATCAGGGCTATTATTGTTGTAATAGCTGTAATAAGTATCGGTCGTACTCTTGCTAAACCAGCTGTCATTAAGGCTCTTGATTCGCGGTAACCACGTTTTTGGAGAACCCTGGTATAATCGATCATAATGATACCATTATTAACAACAATACCAAGTAATATTAAAAACCCTGTAAATACATTAGCGTTCATTATAGAGGTTCCGGTAAGGATCAACAATATTAATGATCCGATGGCTGCAAGTGGAATTGAAAACATCATTACTACCGGCATGGTGAACGATTCAAAAACCGAAGCAAGTATCATATAAATGAGCAGAACGGCCATTAAAAGTAAAAATCCAAATTCGCCAAGTTCATCATCTTCGTGAAGAACTTCTATTATCAAATCCGAACTCATTCCAATGTTTTCAATAAGGTCGTCTACTTCAGCTCGCGAAGCATCAAGAATGTCATTTTCATCATTAACTTCATCCAAAAATTCATATGCAATTACAATTCGCTTTTCCTGGTTTGTTCGTTTTATTGTTGAAAGTCCTGTGGTGAAGTTAAACTTGCTAATATTCTGCAATTCAAACGACGAACCACTTGTTCCTTTTACATTAAGGGTTTTAAGATCATGAATATTTCTGTCGTTAATGTCCTCATCAATGTCAGGCATTTTTATTTGAATATCATAATCCTGATTTCCTTGTTTAAACATTACACCACTTGAAAATTCGGGTTGAAATGAATTAAGTTCAGAAAGCACAGATGCTACAGGAATATCATACAACGACATTAATTGTTTATCAAAAATTAGTTGCACTTCTGGACGTTTATCTGGTTGCCTGATACTAATATTTTTTATAGACGAAAGTTGCCCCAAATAATACTCAACATCATGGGCTTTGTTTAACATTTGATTAAAATCCTGACCTTTGATTATAATTTTTTCTTGTTGTGTTCCTATTCCCAATATCCTTGCCATACCATCATCATCATCAAACCCACCACTTCCAAATCTTCCTCCTGTTGCAGGGGGATTCCAACTAAACTCAGCTTGCTTGAAGTCTTTAAGACTTTCAATAATATCATTTTTAATACCAGGAACATCCATATTTCTAATCTCCCGGTAATCATCTGATAATGTAACAGTAATCACAGCTTCTTCTTCATAAATCTGACTAAGAATATCCTTTTTCTCCTGAAGACTGTCAAGTTTATTCTCAACATCAGAAATTAACAAGTCTGTATTTTCAAGAGTAGTGCCACCCGGCATGGTAACATAAAGCTTAAGTTCTTTAATTTCCGGTTCTTCGGTAGAGAAAGTGCTTATACCAAGGCTAATTAATAAAGTTATAAAGAAAACACCCAAGGCTCCCGGAATTACTCTTCCCGGATTACGCATGCTCGATTTTAGAAAAACAAGATAAATTTGAATCATCCTGTTATGATGTGATATACGTTGGAAAATTGCTATGTTTGATGTTTTCTTCAGGCTAAGGAAAACATATGTTATCATTGGTATAAAAAGCAGTGCAACGGCAAGTGAAACCAATAATGTAGAAATTATGGAAACTCCAATATGTTTCCCCAATAATCCGATGAAAAAATTAGTTGAAAATACAAAAGGTAGAAATACAGTAACAGTAGTTAAAGTTGCAGCAATTATTGAACGGGCGACTTCTTTTGTGCCCTGAATTACAGCTGTGCCAACCTCGACATTTTTCGCGGCAAGCCGATAAATATTTTCAAGTACAACAACACTATTATCGAGCAGCATTCCAATTGCCAGCGCCATACCCAATAGCGTTAAGCTGTTTATTGTTACATCGTAGGCGTAAAAGAAATTAAACGCAGTAAATATTGATATCGGAATTGCCAGGGCAACGGCAATCACAAGCTTTAAGTTTCTTAGAAAAATCCAAAGGACAAAAATGGCAAGTAAACCACCTATAAGAGCCAGCTTAATAATGAGATTAATATTTTTCTCCATTATTTCGGCAGAATTATTTTGAATAACAAGTTCAATGTCTTTTCCGAAAAACTCTTCGTTAATAATGGCTATTTGTTTTTTAACTGTTTCCGCAAGTTCAATTTGGTTAACTTGTGAGTCGCGTGTTAATTGAATTGTTACTGACTCTTTACCATTTACACGACTATACGAATCCTGTTCTTTTAATCCAAAACGGATTGTGGCAATATCTTTAAGTTTGATGTTTCCCGACTCAATTACAACAACTTCATACAAATCGTTAAGGTTATCAAACTCCGAAACTACATTTACAGCATGTAATTGATTGTTTTCTGTGATTTTTCCAACATATGTTCTGGCAAGGCTGTTGTTGTTTATTGCCGTTCGGACATTGGCAGGGGTTATATTATAGCTATTGCAAACATCTTGTTTCAAAATAATATCAACTGATTTTTCTCGTCCTCCAAAAATTTCGGCATTTGAAATCCCGTTAATATTCTTAAACTTTTTTATTATTTCTCTTTCAACAACTTGCCGCACGCGATTAACACCACCATCACCGCGAGCTTGTATTGTCATAAACATATTATTTAGCTGCTCGAGATCAAATTTGAATACCTGCACGAAGAATTCCTCTGGCAAGTTATTTTTTATCTCATCAACTTTTTCGATTAGCTTTAAATATGCAAATTTTATGTTTGTTGATTTATCATACGAAATTCTAATTGTGCCTTGCTGTTGCCCTGCTGTAGATTCTATTTTATCAACACCCTTTAGGGTTCCAATTGCTCCTTCAAGAGGAATAATTGCCTGTTTTTCCATGTAATTAGGATCAACTTCAAGAGCACTTCCAACATTTACAAAAAGAAAGGGAATTTGAGCGTTGGGGTAAAGCTCAACAGAAAGCTGTTTATACGAAAACCACCCAAGCATGGTAAGCGCAATAAAGAGCATTGTTATCAATATTTTTCTTTTTATTAAAAAGTTCATTTTAAATTGGACATTAGATAATTAGTTATTGGACATTAGATAATTAGTTAATGGTTATTGATATTTATTTGGTTGCTTTTTTTGTGGTTCTTTTGTCATGCTTCTTGCATCCTGATTCATAGTTCTTATATTTTATAATTCATTTTTTCTTTTGTATCCCACTCTTTTTCTTGGTTGTGGGGGTTCTTGTTTTTCAATGAGTTCATCAAGGTAACTAAATACTAATTCAATATTCTTATCATGATTTTTAAGCTTCTTTTTTATTTCTTCTATTTCTAATTTTACAATAAGGTTATCAGTAAGCATCTGGCGAACTTTTGTAAATATTCGCATAATTTGAATATTAACATTTATTGCTTGTTTGCTGTTTAATACACTTGATAGCATTGAAACCCCCTGTTCGGTAAATACAATTGGTAAATATTTCGGATGTGCCCCTCTTTTTAAGGTGCCAATTTGGCTCCTTAAAAAATCATATTCTTTTTTGGTTAGTTCAAACATAAAGTCTTCAGGAAAACGATCTAAATTCCTTTTTACTTGTCGTTTAAGTTGTTTCGTTTCTACTTGATATAATTCAGCTAAATCTCTGTCAAGCATTACTTTCATACCTCTAACAAAATAGATTTTTGTAACTATTACCTCTTCCGGAACTATCAAACTATTATTAGTTTCTCTCATGTCTTGTTATTTTGACATTTGTGAAAATGATCATTTTTTGTCCTGTATCATGATTCCTGCATCTTGATTTTTCTTTCCAAATACCTTTTCTTTTCCTGTTTCAAAAACATAATACACACAAGGGATTACTATTAAAGTTAACAGCGTTGAGCTGATTAGTCCTGCAATAACAGCAATTGCCATTGGAGAGCGGAGGGCTGCGCTTTCACCCATACCAATTGTAAGGGGCAATAAAGCTAGTATAGTTGTAATACTTGTCATAATAATAGGTCGTATACGATTTTCTCCGGCACTTACAATTGAATCGTGTATTGATTTGCCAGCCGCCCTGAACCTGTTTATTGCATCCACAAGAATTATCGAGTCGTTAACAGCAATTCCGGCTAACATAATAATTCCAATAAAAGCCATTATACTAAGTGGCTTTCCTAACAAATAGAATGCCCAAACAGCACCAACACCTGCCAATGGTATTGTAAGTAATATTGTAAATGGATGTATTAATGATTCAAATTGTGATGCCATAACCATATAAACCAGGATTATGCTGAGCAATAGTGCAAAGTTTAAATTCGACATAGCCTCTTTACGTTTTTCTTCTTCACCAATTATATTTATTTCGTAATCAGGGGGATAATCTGCTTTAGCTATTAATGATTCTACATCTTTTATAATCATATCAAACGGAATCGATCGATCAATATCTGCACTTATTTTACCTATTCTGTTTTGATTTCGGCGAATAAGTTGTTTTGGTGATACTGATTCTCTGATTTCAGCAATTTCATATAATGGTATTTCCCCGTCAGAGGTACTCAGCATTATCGAGTTGAATTCATATTTATTGATATTGGGCATTTTTATTGTAATGTCGCTCATTTCTCCACTATTATCATAACTGCCGACATATTTACCGACAAGCATATCAGATAGTTGTGAACTTATATCTTGTGCACTAAGGTTGTTAATACCTGCTTTATACCTGTCAATTATAACATCTATTTCGGGAGCTCCCTCTTCAATACTTGTTTTAGCATTTGTGATAAGTGGCAAACTGTTTAAACTATCTTTTATATCAAGAGATATTCTGTTAATTTCCTGAAGATCTTTCCCTACTACCTCAACTACCAGGGGAGCACTTTCTGTCCCCATAGTAGCCATCAAAGCCGTTTCATCTCGGATAACAGAAATTTCAGCATCGGGAATATTACTAAGCATATTGTTAATTGCAGATATAATTTCGTCGGACAAACCAAGTGCATTATCTGTAATTTTAACTTTTAGAACAGCTGTATTTTCATTTTTAAAAACAGATTTATCAGATGTTGTTGAAGCTTTTCCAATAGTAGAATATATTGTTTCTATTTTGTTAGGGAAGGCCTCTTTTAGCATTATTTCAATTGCTTCAACTGTTAAAGATGTTCTTTCAAGCTCTGTCCCTTCTTTTAATTTGATGTCAATACTAAACTCACTTGTTTCTCCTTTTGGCAGATATTCACTTCCCACATATGGTAATATCAATATTGTTACAACTACAATTAATATAGCGATAATTATTACTATAAACCTAAACCTCAATATTTTGGAAAGCACCTTGCCATACCAAACCATCCTTACAGACTTGATTGTTTTTTTTGTTTTCTTTTTCGCGTAAGCAAAATTAAAGAGCATTGGGATTACCAATATGGCAACAAATAAGGAAGCCAGCAGGGAAAATGCAACAGTCCATGCCTGATCTTTAAACAATTCACCGGAAGCTCCATGAAGATATACAATGGGTAAAAACACTACAATAGTTGTTAATGTTGATGCAACAATTGCTCCACCAACTTCGGCTGTTCCGTTAATCGCAGCTTCTCTAACTGTCATCCCTGTCTCCATGTTCCTGAAAATATTTTCCACTACAACAATTGCATTATCAACCAACATACCAGCTCCAAGAGCTAGTCCGCCAAGTGTCATAATATTAAGGGTTAATCCATTAAAATACATGAGGTTAAAAGTTGCTATAACCGAGATAGGAATAACGAAACTGATAATTGCTGTAACTTTGATTCGCCTAAGGAAAATATATAGAATAAAAACAGCCATTAATGCACCTAATAAAGCGGTTTCTTCAACTTCATTTATTGCAGCATTTATAAACTGCCCTTGATTTTGAATTACGTAAAACTCATAGCCAGGAAGTGCTTTTTTAATTCTTTCAAATGATGACAATAGTTCATCAGCGGCCATTACTGTATTGTACCCGGTTTCTTTATACACCGACAAACCAAGGCAGCGTTGCCCGTTATATCTAACAATGTTTACCGGTTTTTTATTTACCAGTTTTACGGTTGCTACATCTTCTAAAAATATAGGAATTTTTTCGCTTACATTGTTACCTGATTCAACATTATTTTGATTAGAATTTATTTGATGATAAGTAACAACAATTTTATTTAGCTCTTCAATATTATTTAATAAAGAAACGCCTTTAATGATATATTTTTTTCCCATTTCAACAATAGTGCCTCCAGATACATTTCTGTTAGTATTTTGGATTTGCTGTGCTATCTGACCTGCCGTAAGTCCATATGCATCAAGTTGATATTTGCTTGTTTCTATCAGCACTTCTTTTTCTTCTCCACCGGTTATAACTACATCAGCAATACCGGATAACCTAATAAGTTCATTGCGTATATAGTTTTCACCCACCAGCCGGAGTTCATCCATATCGGTAATTTCAGAATTAAGCATCCCAACAATCATAATTGGAGTGGCATTGGGGTTGTGCTGACTGATGGTAAAGTCATCAATATCTGTGTTCTGGCTGTATGAAGTTAGCGCCTTTTGCAAATCAAGAAAAGCTTCATCCATATCCTGTTCCCACTCATACTCAACAGTAACTTGTGCAGTACCTACCATACATACTGAACTTACCTGCCGAACTCCCTTTTGTCTTATGCTTTGTGCTTCAATATTCTCAATATATTGTTTTTCAATTTCTTCGGGAGGTTTTTCGCCTGCGGTTATTTCGATAAATATTCTGGGAGCATTTAAATCAGGTAACAAGTCAACCCCCAGCCTGCTGAATGAGATATATCCCAGCAGGATTATCGCAATCACCATCATCGAAACTGTTACAGGATAGTTTACCGAAAATTGAGTTAGTTTTTTCATTTCTACCGGATTGTCAAATTATTGGTTATTTGATGGTTATTTAGCTAGTCTTTATATAGAGTCTGTCATTTCGACCAGAGGGAGAAATCCCCTCAAGAACAAACAAATGATCAAGAGATTTCTCCTTACAGTCGAAATGACAACCTTTTTTATTTCAATACCTTTACTTTAGATCTGTTTCTCAAAGTTTCAAATCCTTTTGTAACCAACTTTTCTTTTGGTTCAAGGCCTGAAATTACTTCAACATATTCAGGATTTTCAAGGCCGAATGTAATTATGCGTTCTTGTGCCAGTCCTTTATCAATTACATATACGGTATTTCCTCTTTGTTTTGAAAGAATAATATTTTTAGGAATTACTATAATACTATCCTTTGATGCAACAATAATTTCACCTTTAGCAAACATTCCCGGCCGTAATAATAGTTCGTCATTATCTATGCTTACAATTGCCCTGAACGATCTTGATTGAGGATCGATAGATGGTGATAGCTGAGAGATTTTGCCCGTAAGTGTATCATCAACAATACTATAATTCATTATCCTAACTTTTTGGCCAACAGCTACAAGATCAATATTTTTTACAGCAAGATTTAATTCCATGAACAAGCTACTATAATCCATAAGTTTTACCATTGTAGATCCTACATCAGCTTTAGTTCCTGATGTAAAATATGGCAATTCAACAATAATTCCCGAAAAAGGAGCCACAATTTCCATTTTGCGTAATTTGATTAATGCATCTTCGTAAGAGTACTTTGAGTTAATGTAATCAATTTCTGAGTTTTTGAGCTCACTTAAAGTTACGCCACCCTTTTTGTACAGCGATTTTTGTTTATCAAATATTTGTTTTGAAATTTCGAGATGAAGATTGAGTGAATTGATTTTAATATTGTTTTCGTATTCATCATCTTCAAGTTGAATTATTGCGGCGCCAGCTTTTACATAATCACCCAACACATAGGGCTTTAATGTTAATGGGTTTTTAAGCAGCATATATTTTCCGCTTATTTCAGATTTCAGAATAACTTCACTAACCGGGTTTACTGTTCCAGTAGTCGAAATGTATTCTTCAAGCGGGCCGGGAACGATTTCGGTTACCGATACCGGGATAGAAATATCTTTATTCAAATCCTTACTTTCGTCATCGCATGATGCTAGTAGAGCGGTCATCAATAATAATATTATCGTAATCTGTTTCATATCAGTATGTTTTTAATTTTCTGAAGATAAATTTTCCTGAAGCTCCTTTGGAATAAATGAGATGTTATTCTCAAAATCCCAAAGTGATTGAACTTTCATGTTTATTATTTCGAGTTTATAATTTATTAGTGCGTTTACAAGGCTGGTTTTTTTATCTGATAATTGATTTTGAAACCGCTGAAGATCAATACTGGTAAGGTCTCCATTTTGATATCTCTCCAGGTTTATATCGTATGTAAGTTGTGCGTTTTTTTCGTTTTGTCTGGCGATATCAATTTGATTAACAAGATTTTGTAAGTTACGATACGTTTTACGAATATTAATAATAATATCATTTTTTTGATTTTCAAGATCTATTTCCTTTGATAGGATATCAATTTCAGCAGCCTTGATTTTAGCCTTTCTTTGTCCCCAATCATACAGTGGAATAGAAAAGGTAATACCCACTGAAGGGCTATTTGTAGGTTTATCATAAATGTCACCAAAATACTCATTGTTTCCCATTACCCCTAGCGAAAGGCTTACATCACCTCTAAACTCATTTTCAGAGGATGTTTCGATAAGATTAAATTCGGCCATTTTAAGATCGATGTTCCTTTGTGTTAATTCAAGCCTTTGACTTAGTCCGTTTTCAATTGCTTTTTCAGGATTTACATAGACGAGTTTAAAATCAATATCTGATTCAACACTAACTTTATCAAAAAGCGATATGCCAATAAGTAATTTAAATTGATCACGAGCATTGTCCAAATCAACTCTACTATTATCAAGATTTGACTCGCTTGTGGCATAATTTAGCTCAGCCTGCAGAAGCTCTTCTTGCGCCGATAAACCAGCCTCAACCTTGCTTTGAATTATTTCGAGACTTACTTTTTGATTTGCAAATTCTTCTTCAGCTATCTGAACGGCTGTTTGTTTTTGATAGACAACGTAAAAAGCCTGATTAACCTGATATTCCATATTCAGCATTTCGATGGCATAAGCCATGGTGGCTGTTTCAAGGTTAAGCTTGATTCTGTCAAGGTTAAGCTTTATTCGGTTATAAGTAAAAACCGGCTGATCGTACTGAACATATAAATAGTTGTTAAACCCCTTGTCTTTATAGGTTTGACTATTAGTTTGAGAATAGTTATCCTGATAGGCAAAATCGTTTCTTATAGTTAATAATCCATCCGAAAATTTAATGGGTTGAGATACAACAAAGCTTGCATTTGCCCCTTTGTTTTCAGACGTATACCATTCAGAAAATAACTGATCGTAACTTTGCTCTCTTGAATAGCTTACCGGAGTTACATCAAGAAAAAACCGTGATTTAAGTGATGCAAGTTGTGCATTCAGGTATTCTTTGTTTTTTTCCATGTTATACCTGGATTTTTGAATTGCAGGACTATTATTTCCGGCTATTTCCATCGATTCATCAAGAGTTAGAATTCTTGCATTAACGGAGGCTGGTTTTTGTGAAAAAAGATAACCCTGACTTGTCATCAAACATGTAAGCACTATTAAATTTATTGTTTTCATTTGATATATTTTTTATATACAAAAGCTAAGACCAAGAGTTAAAAGCCAAGGTTCAGGATAAATAGATATTCCATATTATTATTTTACATACAATATCCTGACACCTTTATTTTAATCATTTTCTATCCATTTAATTGCATCGGCAAAAACCATTGTTCCAACCGATTCGTTACTTAATTCGACCTTGGCTGTTGATGGGGTAATAAAATATGTTCCCAAATAATTCCATCCATTTTCTAAGTCACCATCGGTTAAATGAATTTTTTCAACGCCACCTTGGTGGAATACTTTGAAATTGTAGTCAGCTTTTTTTGTTTCACGTCTTCTGTTAATATTTATTTTTTCAATATGACAATAAATATCGTAATAAGCATCATGTTCAATGGGGCCAGTCCATGTTGCGGTGCGCTCATCATGTCCGCTTTTTGTATATTCTGCAGAGCGCACATACTTACCATAAAACCCTGATCTCAATACATTTTTCCATTCAGTTGGCGGATTCCAGTATCTTATTTTCGAGTAACCATAGCCCGGATCTTTTTTACTGTCGATTAAGTTTTTCAAATAACTTTTTTTGCTTTCGTGATGATATGTGAATAAACTATCTTCATTGTCCACAATTATTTCACCATCAACGAGCATGTTGTCAAACGGCTCACAATCAATTATATCATCAAAAATAGCAGTTTTCTTTGTTTCGTTAAATGAACCAAAATCATAAACTAAATTATTAGGGAGGTTAAGAGAAATGTGAGTAAATATGTTCATCCTTTCGGGTTCTGTAGCAAAAACAAACCCTATTTCCTTGGCTGAACCTGCTGCTAAGAATATTTTTTTAGAAAAATCAGGGGGTTCATCAGCATCGTTATTTTGGTCGTTTGGATCGTAAAGATCAATATTTATGGTAATTATACCATCGGTTTTTTCAGGATTAGCAACTTTAAATTTAATTTGATATTTAGTATGTTCGTCAACCATTACTTTATAGGTTTTCATGTCCTTAACCAGAAATCCTGGCAAGCTATGATCATAATACCAGCTGTTTACTTTATCTAAAATTGATTCGTTAAATTCGGTTTGAATGACTGAGTCCAGTGTGGAAAGACTTATTGATTTATGTTTATTGGAAAGAATAAGTTTATCAAGAATTGAATTAAATTCATTATCACCATAGCTGGCTCTGAATACTGAAAATAACTGGTCGCCTTTTGCAATTATCAAATCATGAAGAGAAATGTTTTCTTCATCATTTTCATGTTTATTTGATTTTGAAAAGTTAGCAAGAGATTCGTCTTTCAGCTCAAGATTTATTCTCTCGCTTTTGCTCAAATCGGTAAAAAACCAACGATATGACGAAATTGGATTTGAATACCTGTCTTTTAAATATGCTTGCATCGATAGATTTAGGGCAGGCCATTTTTCGGAATTTAATGAAGTAACAAATGTTATGTAATTTGGAAATAGCGACAATGTATTTCTATCCATGCCTTTAAACAGATACCATTCGCTATGAGGTGCCATAAAATTGCCTCGCGTAAACCGTTTAAATATTCTGGATTGTAACTCTGCCGGACTTACCTCTTCTTTGTTTCTATTCATTCTCCTTTCTGTTCTTCTCTTTCTTTTCTTAAAATCCGTTTCTTCCAATACCACACCTTTTTCAGTATAGAAAGTTATTTCAGGTTGAACAGCATCGCTGGTTAGCGACCAAATATGTTTACTTAGATCAAATTGAATAGGTACCTCGGCAAGCGAAAACTGTTTAAACGGATATTCAAAACCTAATTGTGTTTCATACTCGTTTTTTAGTTCACGTATTATGCCAGGAAGGCTATCGTTAATATCTGTAAAGTACTCTTTATAATAATCATTTCCATCAATTGTAAAAATCGTATAATCTATTGAATCAACAGAAACAGAGTAATTAATATAATCACCAATAAGTAAGCTAATTTGTGGTAATGGAACATCAGTTGAAAACTGAAAAACACCGGGCTTTGGCTGACTCATAGTACCCTGCGAAATAGCATATAAATTTGTGTCGGTAGTAACAGTTAGCGAGTAGTTGGTAAATCCTGGTATATAACTTGTTGGATTTTCTGATGAGAACCCTACTCCGGCAACAGGATACCAAAGAGCCTCTCGTGTAAGCAATACAAAATTGTTATTGAGATACGAATAACGCTTCTTAATTCTAAAAATCTCAAATGAGAAGTTGTCGTTATAATCATCAAGATCCTGATCTAAAAAACAAGTGTTTTCGTTAATTGTACCTTGGTAACTTAGTGATACCTGTGTTTTCTGGTTGTGTTTTATTCCACTTGGGACAGCAATTTTTATCAACTGCATTTCTCTGATAGTGGAAACATGTTTTCCATTAATCTTTGAATCAGTAATAGTTAAAGAAGGATTAAGGCTTAAGAGAATCGTGTCGATTGTTTGCTTATGTTTGTTTGTTACAACCAGTTTTGCCTCAGCTTCTATTTGTTTGCCAAAATGAGAGAGTTCTATTTTGCATGAATCAACATTTATTTTTTGATAATCAAAATATGTGTTGTTTAAAGTTATCATACTCTTTTTGAAATCAATAGCATCTTTTTTATTATCAATATATTTATATGTAGTATATGCTCCGGCCAACATAAATATTATTGAAAGAAAAAGTGGAAATGATGTAAACCTTGGCGATTGGGGAAGCCTGTCAAGCTTTTTTACAGTAAAGAAGATAAGTGCGAGACCGAAAAATAAATATATACCCCTATGTATTAATACTTCGCTAAAGTCGCCAAACCCACCAATTGTTGAATTCATCATTGGCACCTGATATGCAATAAAATCGAATAAATGATAAAATTTTGTGTTAAGATAAAAAACAGAAACAGCTATATATCCTAATAACAGGATAAAAGTTATAGCCTGGTTTTTAGTTAATATCATCACAAAAAACGAAAGACCGAGAATATATACTAATGTTGGAAGACTGATAAGAAGTGGGTAATACAAATACTCAAAAATTCCTTGTGAAGCATCGCCACTTAGAAATGAAAATCCAATTCCTACTAGTAATACAATAATATTTAATATTAGAAATACTGATAATATTCCCAATGCTTTGCCAAGGATATATTCAGCATTTGTCATTGATCTGGCATATATCACTTCAACAGTGTCGTTTTTTCTGTCTTGCTTTAGAAATTCTGATGCAAGAAAAACGGCTACAATGGCTTGCCCCAGGTTAAGTATTAACAAGTTTGTATATGGCAACGAGGCAGGTAATGCCCTGTAAATAAATGGTGTTCCGCTTTGCACCATGTTTGCAGCAATATTGAATATCCCAATGAATAGTATAGAAAGTCCTGCAAAAATTCTAAAAAACCAACCACGCAACAATGTACGCATCTCGTAAAGAGCAATTGTTAGTAATTTATGAATTGAAATCATAATGAACTAGTTTGTTTATCCGAAACTATATTTTTCTACACAATTTTATGTTGTCTAAACTCGTGCTAATATTCTAAAAATTCCAATTATAAAAAAACAAATGACAAATAAATTCCAAAATACAAATTCTCAACAAACTATTCTATTAGAGACCAGATGATAGTCTTATCTGAAAGGATAAAATCAAGTTTTATTTTGCTGTTTGAATATTGATTTTTGGTTCATTGGTTATTATTTGTTATTTGAATATTGTAATTTGTTGTTATATATATCTGGGCATTAATTTTCTTAAAATTTAGTTATTATTGCTTATATATTCCATAAAATAAACATAAGCATGCTCAAGTGTAGGTTCAATTTGTGTAACATTTAAATTTGTAACTGTATCTGCAACAAACTGAACGTTCCATCCATTATCTGTTGGTATAGTAGAGATTACCGGATAATTATTTTTAAGAATATCGTAGTCGGTGCCGGATGTGTTAATTTGCCAAACATGCCCTACTGCCTTTTCAATTAGTTCTTCCGGCGAACCGTTAAAACTGAGCTTTCCATTGCCTAATAACGCCATATTATTACATATACTCGATATATCACCAACAATATGGGTTGAAAGTATAATTATAGCATCATACCTGCTTATTTCCGACATAATGTTTCTAAATCTGATACGCTCTTCAGGATCGAGACCAGTTGTTGGTTCGTCAACTACAAGTAATTTTGGTTCACCAATTAATGCCTGAGCAATTCCCAGGCGACGTTTCATTCCTCCGGAAAGCTTGTCGGCATTACGTTCACGAACATCAAAAAGCCCAACCTTTTCAAGCCACATATCAACTTTTTGTAGCCGTTGTTTTTTGTTTTTTATACCCGAAAGCCTGGCTGCATAATCCAAAAATTCCCAGGTCTTTAGCTTTGTAAAAAACCTAAAATCCTGGGGTAGATAGCCAAGCATATCCCTTACTTCACCTCTGTTTTTACTAAGGTCCAGCTGATTAATAAATACCTTACCAGCTGTAGGGCTCATGAGTGTTACCAATATCCGTATAAGTGTTGATTTGCCCGCACCATTTGGCCCAAGCAACCCAAACATACCACTTTCTATTTCAAGGTTGATATCGCTTAGCGCACATTTGCCGTTATCGTATACTTTGCTTAGTTCTTGTATAGATATGTTCATACGGTTGGTTTGCTGGTAATTATTAATTGGTTAAATTAAAACTTTTAATTAAGTATTTTGTTGTTGATAGTTAAAAATTGTTGTTGTTGGTTAGTATGGGTTAATTAATTGTTGTTGAATATTAGTAGTTATTTGTTAGTTGTGATCATTAATTTTGGCTTTTAGCTCTTGGCTTCTAGCTTTTGGCTCTTGGCTCCTATAAACTAATATCGTCAATATACCCTTCGTCTTCAAAACAAAATTCTACTACCACGGCTTTACGATATAAACATTCAGAAGAAATACATTCAGTATCAAATGGGATATCATCAACATATTGTTCTTCATCAAATTGAAAATCAGTAGAGATGGCTTTATTGTATAGACAGTCAGAGGTTACACCTTTAGTGTCAAAAGAAATATCTTCAATGTAAGCTTCATCATTAAAATTGAATTCCGTCAAATTCTGTTCAGCTATAATATTATTAAATACTTCGGTAGTATTAAAAGGAATATCATCAATATATGTTTCTTCTGATAAATTAAATACTGATGCGTTAATATTTAAAGAAAAGAGGATTGTTAGTGTAACAAGTAGGGCGGTGTTGTTAATTAGTGTTTTCATTTTTATATTTTTTTGTGTTTTATCTTAATTATTTATTGGCAAAAATATAGTGAGAAACAGTGCTAGTAAATAATAATTAGGTGAATGGCGTAGAATTTTCGGTGAATGGAGGTTTTTTGGATAAGGGTTGTCAAGTTGACGGGTTTTATGACAACAATGACAACCTAATAACAATGACAACTATTTATTCATTACTTTTGTTTACAAATGAGTACATGATGTCGAAAAGACTTTCAAAAAATATTGATTCTTTTGAAGATTATAGGCTGCTGGCTATTGTTAGTCATGTAAAGGATTATACACTATGTTACCATATTAATAATAATCTGAGACTTGATTTAGTTAAATATGAGGATTTTAATATTACTCAAAGCGAAGATGTTGAAAATAACTTTTCCTGGTATTATTTTAATGATAAGATTAGCAGAACAGCTTATTATTTAATGAGTAATAAAAATGAAAAAGGAAATTTAATAGCTTCACACAAAACCGTTGACTATTTTTTGCTTATTAAAGATTCAATGAGCGATGAAGTAATTATTGAGACTATTAAAAGTTTACGAAACACGCCAAATATTAACGCAGTATTTGATATTAAAATGCAGCAAACTAAGAATGTTGATATATTGCTCGAATCAATTGAGTTACACGAATTACAATTTGTGAGAAAACGACCAGATAAAGGAATTTTAATTTAAAAGAAACAAAACTTCTAAAAACTCGTTAAATATACATATGAAATTGGTTAAAAATTTTCGGCAATATATCGAGTATTATGATGAGTTACGACTTGCTGATAAAATAAAGGCTGTAGGAAAAACCGTTGGAGCCAAAGTTATTTCCTATGTACTTATTATGGTAATCCTTATTAGTGATAAAAATATTCCGTTAAAGGTTCGTCTGGTATTTATGGCTGCCCTTGGATATTTAATACTTCCCACCGATTTAATTGCCGATTTATTACCTGCAATTGGTTTTACAGATGATATTGCCTTTTTATCTTATGCAATAAGTAATGCCCGAGAATACATTACTCCCGAAGTAAAGGGTAAAGCCAAAGAAAAATTAGGGCAATGGATTGATAATGAAGCAGAAAATGTTGATGCTATTGATGGATAATGGCTCTAACCTTTCAGGTTGGTAAAAACCTTAAAGTTTAAACATGTAAATTACATCGATGACTTAAACTGATCCAAAAACCTTACATCGTTTTCAAAAAACAAACGCAGATCATTTATTTGATATTTAAGCATTGTTATACGTTCGATCCCCATTCCAAATGCAAAGCCAGTATATTTTTTGCTGTCAATATTACAAGCTTCCAGCACGTTTGGATCAACCATGCCACAACCTAAAATTTCAACCCAGCCTGTATATTTACATATATTGCAACCTTTACCACCACAAATATTACATGAAATATCCATCTCAGCTGAAGGTTCGGTAAATGGGAAATATGAAGGACGAAACCTTGTTTTAGTGTTTTCGCCAAACAATTCTTTTGCAAAATAGTAAAGAGTTTGTTTGAGGTCAACAAATGAAACATCTGTGTCAACATACAACCCTTCAACCTGGTGGAAAATACAATGTGCTCGTGCCGAAATAGCCTCATTACGAAAAACACGGCCAGGAGAAATTGTACGAATGGGTGGCGTGGTATTTTGCATAACCCTAACCTGAACAGATGATGTATGTGTTCGTAACGCAATATCAGGATTTTTCTCTATAAAGAATGTGTCCTGCATATCGCGAGCAGGATGGTCAGCGGGAAAATTTAATGCAGAAAAGTTATGAAAGTCATCCTCAATTTCAGGACCTTCACTCACAGTAAAACCAATTCGTGAAAAAATATCAATAATATCATTACGAACAATAGACAATGGATGCCTTGATCCGAGGGGTGATGATGAAGGAAGGGTAAGATCTGGCTTATCGGCACTCTCAACAGTACTTTCGAGACTTTCTTTTATTGAAATGATTTTATCCTGAATGGCGGTTTTCAACCCATTCATCAGCTGACCCATTTCTTTTCTTTGGTCAGGAGGAACATGTCTAAAATCAGCAAATAAAGCCGGAATTATTCCTTTCTTACTTAAATACTTTATTCTGAAAGCTTCTAACTGTTCAAGATTGCTGGCATTAAAAGCCTTTACATCTTCCAGTAATTTTTCTATTTTTTCTTTCATTAATCTACTAATTCTATTGTCATAGTAACCGCCTCTACAGGCACATCACCTCTGCCAGTTGGTACAGCAGCAATTTTATCAATAACGTCTAAGCCCATTATAACTTCTCCAAAAATAGTATACCCACCATCAAGATGTGGAGTACCATTTTGATTGTGTACAATATAAAACTGACATCCTGATGACTTTTTTTCAGGATTTACCTGGTCACCCAAACGTGCTGCAGCCAATACTCCTTTTTTATGTGTATGGTTAGGAAGAATTTCGGCATCAATAGTATAACCGGGGTCAACTTTACCATCTTTGTTATGACCTCCCTGAATCATAAAATTTTTAATAACTCGGTGAAAAGGAGATCCTTCGTACCATCCTTCATTAACTAGCTTGATAAAATTATCACGGTGTAATGGTGTATCGTTATAAAGCATAACTGTTATATCACCTTTTGTTGTGTGTATAACGGCTAGCTGTTCAGGCTTTTCGGTTTGAGCTACTAACTGAATGCTTAAAATTAATCCAAGTATTAAAAAAAGTTTGTTCATGAAATTTATTTTTAAAAAATGAGAGGCAAAATTAATAAAATATGTTGGAAGTAAAATTATGACTATAACTGTATATTAGCACAGCCTGTTAAGGTGTAAAGGGCTCTGTGTATTTATTTCTTAAGAGCCTTCTTAAAACAACTACGACAAAGGGGCTCATATGCATCTGTTTCTCCAAGTAGTACAAGCTGATCATTTTTAACCATTCGGTGTGAATAATTTGCCAAGTTACCGCAGCGCATACAAATAGCATGAACTTTTGTAACATATTCGGCTGTTGCCATCAGTTGAGGTATGGGGCCAAATGGTTTTCCCAAATAATCCATATCGAGGCCTGCTACCACAACCCTTTTACCACTAGCAGCTAATTCATTACAAACACTAACAAGTTCATCACCAAAAAATTGTGCTTCATCAATGCCAACCACTTCAAAGTCTTCAGCATAAAACAAAATTTGTGTAGCATTTTGAACAGGTGTGGATGAAACAGAATTAGAATCATGCGAAACAACATCTTCTTCATCATAGCGGGTATCAACAGCGGGTTTGAATATTTCAACTTTTTGTTTTGCTATTCTTGCGCGGTTCAGCCGCCTGATCAATTCTTCAGTTTTACCCGAAAACATTGAGCCGCAAACTATCTCAATCCAACCTGATCTAACAGAATTATTATGGTCTTTTTCTAGAAACATCGGTTAATTATTGATATTATATCTACTTTTGAAGGTTACAAAAATAAGGAACTTTTTAGCAATGAAAAAAGAAAAATTAATAATTGAGCTAAGCAATAACATTGATTTGATTAAAACACATATTAATAGGCTGAAAAAAAGCACATACAATGTTAATCCTCTGGATGTTGATTTACTTAAACAAAAAACAATTGAATTTTATGGGCATCTTTTTGATCTCGAAAAAACTATTAATATAGCTAATATAGATCCTGAAAAAATTGTAGTTGCCAAACCTTCTGTTGAACAACCCCCTATTTTAGAAATTAAAGGAGAAGATAAAAAAGAGGTCATTCCAGAATTAATAGATGAGATTAAACTTGCTGAGAACGAGCTTGTTGAAGATAAAGAAAAAAAGGAGAACGAAGATGATGTATTTATTATAGATCCGGATATTGTACCACAACCAACTCATAAATCTGAACAAATAGAACAAGAACAACCATCGGTAATTGAAAAGCCTATACCTGATCTGGAAATTGAGGAGAATCTTCCAGAACAGCTTAAGGAAAACTCTTTACCCCCTCAAACAACATATGATTTGTTTTCCGGGAGTTCTGAAAATGCTCTTGCAGAAAAATTCCAGTCTATTGAAGAGCAAAGTCTTGCCGACAAAATGCTGCACTCATCCATTACAAACATAAGAGAAGCCATTGGTATTAACGAAAAGTTTCTTTTTATCAATGAATTATTTAATGGTGACTTAAGTAGATATAATAAAATATTGGATGACATTAATGAGCTAACGACTAAAAAGGGAGTTGACACTTATCTTCTTGAACTAAAGATACAGTTTCAGTGGGCAGATGAAAATGACGCTTATATTAAGTTAAGAGAGCTGTTGGATAGGAAATTTAGTTAGTATTGGTCTGTAGATAGTTTTCTCTATTAAATTTGACACATTGACAAACTAACACAAACAAATAATAATTTTTTAATGATGTAATATGAATAAGTACTGTATAATTTTATTAAGTCTGACCATTGTAATTTCAGTATCCGCCCAGGATATTAACTATGCACAAAAAATGTTAAATGAGTTGTCATCAGCTGATTATCACGGTAGGGGTTATGTGAAAAAAGGTGACTTGAAAGCATCACGGTTTATTGCAAAACAATTTAAAAAAGACAACCTTAATAATTTTAATGGTTGTTACTACCAGAATTATTCTTTCCCGATTAACACTTTTCCGGGTAATTTAACAGTTAGTATCGACAACGAAAAACTTATACCTGGAGAAGACTATGTTATAAGTTTATCTAGCCCACATGTAAATAAAGAGTTTGATATATATAACCTGAGTAGTTTTGGATCTAACCCCGACACCTTACTAATGGTAATGGATAGTATTGATAGCGAAGGAATGTTTTTTATTAATGAAAAAAACACCAGAAAAATTTATGGAAAAACAATACCTAATGTAGAAGCCATTGCCATACTAACCAACAAGACTCCATATTGGCATGTGTCAAACGGTGGCATTGTTGAAAATACAACCTGGTTAAAAATCAGAAACGATAAGGTGCCTGATTCTGCAAAAAAGATTAGAGTAAAGGTTAAAAATAAGTTCATTAAAAATTATCAAACACAAAATGTTATTGGATATGTTGAGGGAAGCCAATACCCTGAAAAATATTTTGTGTTTACAGCTCACTACGATCATTTGGGAATGATGGGAAATCAAACTTATTACCCCGGTGCCAACGATAATGCAAGCGGAACATCTATAGTGCTTGATATGGCTCGTTATTACTCATTACCCGAAAACAACCCTGAATACTCAATTGTTTTTATGCTGTTTAGTGGCGAAGAAGCTGGATTACATGGATCAAGCTATTATGCTGAAAACCCGTTATTTCCACTTGAAAATATTAAACTTGTTGTAAACCTTGACATGGTTGGTAGCGGAAGCGATGGGATAACGGTTGTTAATGGAACTCTTTATGATACTTTAATGCAAAAAATGCAGTCAATTAACACAGAAAACCACTATCTAAAGGAAATAAAATCAAGAAGTGAATCCTGTAACAGTGATCATTGTGCGTTTTATAAAAAAGGAGTTCAGTCGATATTCATATATACACGTGGCAAAGAACTCACAGAATATCACACAATAGCCGATAAACCGGATAACTTTCCATTTACAGCTTATAATGGTTTGTTCGGATTGTTAACCGGAATAGTGCAGGATTATTGATTCGTATTATAGTTTCTGCTTTTTTCTTTCACTCCGGGAGGGATTTTAAAAGTGAAACGAAGAACAAACAGAGCACGATTAAATACTGTTTATCAGGCTGTTATATGTAGCTAAAAGAAAAGTGCTGATGAAATAATAATTTGAACCTAAGGGGAACAACAATAAAACAAAATGATTTATTTCACCCTTGTATTTTTGATGACCAAGAATGGGCAGAAGGATATTATAAACGAAATAAAGGAAGCATTGAAAAGGTTGGAAAACGTTTTGCGAAACTTTTAAAAACAATCGGTTTTACTCATGGGACAATTTTGGATGTCGGATGTGGGTTTGCTTCTGTTCCTATTGAAATAGCTAAAATTTTCCCTGGTGCAAAAATTACAGGAATTGACTTAGGTGAGCCTTTACTTGACATTGGACGAACTCTCATTAATAACGAAGGATTAGAAAAACAAATTATTTTTTTAAAAGGAGATACCCAGAATTTGCAATTTGACAACGATACATTTGATGTTGTAATAAACACATTTCTGCTTCATATTGTCGAAAATCCAATTTCAATGTTAGATGAGATTGATAGAGTTGCAAAACTAGAAGCAAAAATTTTAATAACAGACTTACATCATGGGGTTTTAGCATATTTTATAAAAAAGTTTAGAACAGCATATACACTAAAAGAAGCAACTGATATTATTAAGAATTCAAAAATTAGAAAAGCAAGATTATTATCAGGTCTGTTTTGGTGGGATTATATTTATACAAACAGCACTGTAGATTAAAATAAAAAGCCCACAACAATATATTAAAATAATACCCGTGATGATATTAACTAATAAAAAAAATTAAAATAAGCAGATTTGCTTACAGGGAGGATGTTATTAAGGATTTGGTAGAGGGTGATATAATAAAGTTGTGTGAATGGAAGAAGTGTGAAGTTGGGGAATTAAATGTCCAAGATGATCATGTACATTTAGTTGTATCAGTACCACCGAAGATTTCAATATCAAATTAATGGGGATATTGAAGGGAAAAATAGCAATAAAGATATTTAAAAGCTGCCCAGATTTAAAGAAGAAACCTTATTGGGGAAATCATTTTTGGGCACGAAGATATTTTGTTAGTACAGTTGGATTAGATGAAGAGATGATAAAGAAATATGTGAAGCATCAAGAAAAAGAAGAAAAGAAAGAAGAAGGAC